>JBJMGM010000168.1:0-6694 GCA_045807905.1 Bryobacteraceae bacterium
CGGCCGCGAGGGTCGAACGGCCGAGTCGATCGAAGCTCATTTTCTAATCAAACACCTCGTCCGCAGCGGCTTGCAATGTCAGCGGCACCGTCAGGCCAAGTGCCCTGGCGGTTTTTACGTTGAGGATGAGCTCGAACTTGGTGGGCTGCAAAACTGGCAAGTCCGCCGGACTTGCGCCTCTAAGAATCCGCGCAACGTAAATGCCGGATTGCCGATAGCCATCCACATCGCTGGCGCCATAAGAGATAAGTCCGCCTGACACGACATAGGCGCGTTGATTGTAAATAGTTGGAACTGCATGACGCTTCGCGAGAGCTACGATTTGCTCGCGTCCTGCAAGGAAGACCACGTCGGGCGATACGATCAGCGCTCCAGCCCCTTGTTGAACGAGAGTCGTGAAAGCCGTGTCAAGCTCTCCTGTATTCCTTGCATTCACGATGATGAGCTGCTGCCCCATTGCGAGCGAAATCGCCTGCAGCTCGCGAGTATCGGGCTCGGCATTTAGATTCCCCGGATTAGTGAGGAGCGCAATCACCCTAGCCTTCGGCACGAGCTCCCGTAGCAGTTCGAAGCGCTTCGAACCTAACTCGCCGCTGAGCTGACTTATCCCCGTTATATTCCCGCCCGGATGATTGAGACTGGCCACCAAGCCCAACTTCACAGGGTCAAAGGCGCTGGTAAAGACGATTGGAACGCTCGTCGTTACAGCCTTCGCGGCGCTTGCGGCAGACGAAGGATTGGCCGCGATGACACTCACGCCACGCTGCACCAAATCGCGGGCGAGCGCCGGCAGTCGCTCGCGTTCCCCTTCGGCCCAGCGGTACTCAATTTCCAAATTCTTCCCGACCGCATACCCGCCTTCGTCCAAACCCTTCTGAAATGCAGCTATATGTTGCACATAGGAAGCCGCCGTCCCGACGTGGAGAAATCCGATCGCTCGTCCCGTCGCCTGCTGCGATATTGCTGCGCCCGAGCCAATCGCGGTCGCAGCAAATCCCCCCACAAATTGGCGTCGTCTCATATGCCTGCTTAGCCTGAAGTAAACGGCATCGTACCCGCTCGAATATGTAAGTTAGACAAAAGGAGCATCGATCGTAACCACGTCAACTTGCGGGCAGCTTCAACCTAGCCCGGACCGTCGAAGCGCCGAGTCGATCCAAGCTCATTTCCGCTAACGGATCTTATGCAGGCCGCCGAGCCTGCTGATGAGCGCGTTTGCGCCAATCGAGATGACAAACAGGATGATGAGCAACGAGTACATCAGCGGCATATTGAAGATGCTGTAGGCCTGTATGATGAGGTAACCGATACCCCGGTTCGACAGCTTCGTTTCCGCCAACAAGGTACCGATCAGCGCGACACCTAGTCCCAGCCGGACACCGTTGATCACGGGGTGTCGCATCGCCGGCAGATAGATCTTGGTGATCATCTGCCATGTGTTGGCGCGGAAGCTTCGCCCCACCCGGATCAGCACCTGATCGATCTCGCGCATCCCTCCCGCCACATTCAGCGCAACCGGGAAGAAGCAGGAGATGGCACCCATTGCAATCTTCGATCCAGGGCCGACACCGAACCACATGATCATGATGGGAAAGAAGATGATCTTTGGACAGGGGCCGAGGTAGTACAGGTAAGCCTCATAGGCGCGCGAAAGAAACTTGCTGCCGCCAAGCGCAATGCCCACCAGCAAGCCACTGACGCAGCCGAACAGCATGGCTACGCCGATCTCATAGAAGGTCGTATAGAGGTGGAAATAGAATGTGGGATCAGCGAGCGTGAGATAAAGCTGTTTGCCAATGGACACGAGCGAGGGCACCACGTCCCGATAAAGGAGGCCGGATGCGGCGAGCGCCTCCCACGCGAGGAGCATGGTCACGACAATCGCGATGCGCACTGCCGCCACCGGGCTCACCGGCAGCCAGGGCATGCGCGTGGTAGCTAACGTCAAGTGGCCGGTCTGAGCCATCGCTCCAGCCTCTCCATCAAAACGAAAACGCAGATACTGACCAGGATCACAAAGCAGATCGCCGCATAGGTGCCGGGAAGATCATAACGCTCGGCGAGCTCGTTGATGAGCTGGCCAAGACCGCCGAAGTTGATCAGGAACTCGACGCCCACAATATTGATAAGCGAGAAGATCAGGCCGAGGCGTAGCCCGACGAAGATGGTCGGCATCGCCGACGGGAAGAGGATCTTCCAGAACTGTTGTGCGGGCGTGAGGTTCAAGCTGCGTCCGACATTGATCAGCACGCGCTTGGTGGCGGAGAGGCCCTCCAGGGTCTTGAGGATGATGGGGGCAAGCCCGGCGGTGAACCCCATCATGACGATGGTCAGTGCGCTGCGCCCAAAGATCACGAGGTAAAGCGGATACATCAAGACGAGGGGCGCCGCCGCCACGGCGGCGACCCAGGTCTCGGTGGCGAGCCGAAGCAGGCGATAGCGGTGGAGCAGAACGGCGACTGCGACGCCAACGACGGTGACCATGATGCTGGCGGAGAATGCTTCAGCCGCAGTGAGCAGAAAGCGCTCCATGACGCCCTCCTCCACGACGATGCGAGGAAACGCGGCAATGATATCGGACGGAAACGGCACGATGAAGCGATTGACGCATCCGCGCTCGATCAGGGCCTGAACCGCCAGGAGAAACGCGACCATCGTTCCCACGCCAACTGCATAGGCGCTCCAGCGCGGAGGATTGATCGACGAGAACAGCATCGAGAGGCAGACAATCAAGCCCAGGGATGCGCCGGAAGCACTGAGCGCGCTGGCAAGCGTTAGATAATTGCTGTTGTCGAACTTGCAGACGAGCGGCGTGAGCCCGACCACCTGATCGACGCCATCTGGACGCAGCCAAAGGCCGAGCAGGATTGCGAAACAGATAAACGCCGCGACACCCAAAGCCTGCGCCGATGGCCGCTCTCGATCGCGTGCCACCAGCGCCCTCACCGTTTGTCGCCTTCACGCAACTTCTGGCTCTCCTCGTCATGCAGGCCTTTGGTCGCCTCCTCGCGCAAGTCGCTCCAAATCTGCGCCACATAGCGGCCAAACGCCTCGCTGGAGACGATCTCCGAAGTGCGTGGCCGCGGCAGATCGATATCAACGATCCGCTTCACCTGGCCCGGCCGATAGGTCATCACCAGGACGCGGTCGGAGAGCTGCACAGCCTCGGTGATGTTATGGGTGATGAGCAGCGTGGTTTGCTTGAGCTGCTGCTGGATTTGCAAGACTTTGTCGCCGAGCAACAATCGGGTCTGCTCGTCCAGGGCCGCGAAAGGCTCGTCCATCAAAAGGATCTTGGGGTGCGCGGCGAGTGTGCGCGCCATGGAGACTCGCTGCCGCATGCCGCCCGACAGCTCCGCCGGATAGCGGCGCTCGAAGCCATCCAGTCCAACAAGCCGCACCAGCTGCCGTGCGCGCTCGTGGCGCTCGGCTTTGGGAACCCGGGCAATCTCCAGGGGGAATGCAACATTGTCGATGACATTGCGCCAGGGAAAGGTGGATTCCTCCTGGAAGATCATTCCTATTGCCGAATGCGGGCCGCGCACCCGCTCGCCGCCCACCATGACGGAGCCTTCGTCAGCATCGAGCAACCCACCGATCACGTTGAACAAGGTGGACTTGCCGCAGCCGGACGGGCCGATCACTGCAAGGAACTCGCCCGGAGCCACGCTGAGCGACACATGCTCCACGGCCGTCAGCACGCCGTCCGGCGTGGCAAAACGCTTCACCAGGTTGTCAACGAGCAGAATAGCGTCACGGGAGGACGGGCCCGCCGTACCTGCCTCAACGCGTTCGAGTGGAGCTGTAACGCCAGCCGGGGTCATTCGTCCTCTCCGGAGCCAGTCGTCTGCGCGACACGGTTGACCGCTTATGGCTCATCGCCGCTATAGCATATCGGCTAACCGGGGGCACGGCGCAGCGAGCTCGCCCACTCAATATGCGCTCGTATGTTGTTGCTCTCGTCAATCCAGCCGTGCGGCTTGGCTTTTGCGATCATCGCGGTGATGCCGGCTTGCCAGTCGGAGTTGTCGGCACGACCGGGCCAGTGACGCAGCGCCTGCTCGGAAACCCAGGCCGTGTCCTGGTCCGGGACCCTTGCTATTTTGGCCAGGGCGGCTCTGACCGTATCAATGTCAGCTTCAGGCCAGGTGACGACGACCTTGAAAGCGCGGAAGTTGTCGGCGTCCTCGAGCCGGACCTCGATCGCACTGACCACGTTGAAGTGCATCAGCTAGTGTCCCGATTGCAAAGTTTGCATTATCGTGCGCACCGTGGGCTCCGAACTTCGGAATCGAAGGACACTAGGGCGGGCGTGTACTCAATTTCAGTCGCGGATCGGAGCCAACAGTGATTCAAGCCTGCAAATGGCGGAAGCTGAATCATGCGCACTAAATGGGAGCTACGCATTCGCACACCATCAATTTTAGAGGTGACGAAGCCGGGTAATTTTCGGTACTTTCTCCTTTTAAATACGTTTCTGCTATCTTTTTCAAAAGAAACGGTGCGCGCAACCCGAATAGCTTGGCTAGCTTCACAACCACCCTTACCCGCCAGTCACGTGAGTATCTGACAAATCCGGGAGACGGTGAAATAAACGGCAAATAGATCGGAATAGCGCGATTTATCTTAAATCCACTTTCCTCCAATACTCTGCGCCATACCGCGAAACTTCGAAAAGCCTGGTAATTATTGGCAAGACCGTACCGCTTTCTGTCTTCTTCACTGTCGAGCGCATATTCGAGCATAATCAGCCGGCCTGTGTTATTCAGCAGTCTCCCAAACAATCTAATTGTCTCGACAAAACTAATATCACTTAGAATATGGTCCAAAACCGTTATCGTGATTATCAGATCGACTGTGCGTTCTGCATATGGAATCTCAGCTGTATTCTGGCAGTAAAAAAACTTTTGATCATGAATCTCCGGCTTAACATACGGATCATAGCCACATACAAAAAACCCATGGCTCAACAACAATTTGGAAAAATCACCTGTTCCACAACCAAAATCAAGAGCGAGAGCCGAACTACGGTTGAAGTCGGCAAGAGATTTTCGGATTGTCTTTATTCTACTTAGCTGATCGTAGCCATATACCAGATGGTCAGCCCAACCGGTATGGCCAATCCGACGAAGGCGGTCTTGCCAAAGCAACTTGGATGGATCTTCCATGACCCGAACCCTCGAAGGTTGGTCTATTTGGTCTATACAGTTGCTACATGCGGACTTCTGAACCGCCACACGGAGTCAATCCGTGTGAGCTCACGCCATTACGGCTGCTCGTCCAGGAAAGGCCGGCCCGCACGGCGGCACCAGTTCTCCCACGCACGATTGATGCCATAGGAGCCCGTGCGCGAGGCCACCTTGTCCACCTCACCAGGCGTCAGGAACTTGACCTCTCCCATGTCCATGGCCTGTTTCTGCAGGCGCGCATTCAGCTCCAAGTAGATGGCGATGTAGACGGCATGGCGGATATTCTTGCCGGCGACTGTCGCACCATGGCCGCGCATCAGCGCGGTGCCGCTCGGGGCAACCACTTTGGCCAGATCGCGGCCCATGGCCATGTTTTCGACCAGCAGGGCGGTGTCGCCGAACTGGTCGTGTGAATCCCAGATCGGAACCTCGTGCCCGATCGAGGCACCCATGTGAAAGATGGGCCTGATCTTCCCGCTCGTGACACCGAACGGAATGACGCTTTCGCTGTGATTGTGAATGACCGCCATGATGTCTGAACGTGCCTCGTAGAGGGCACCATGAATGAAGCGCTCGAGGTAGGGAGCCCGACCACGGGCATCGACCGGCGTCCCATCGAGCGTGAACTCCATGATGTCGTCGTTCTCGATGCAGTCGGGGGCGCGCGACCTTGACAGGAGATAATGCCGCGGATTGTCGGGATGCCGCGCACTGATATGGCCAAACGAGTCCACGACCCCCTCGCGGGCCAGAATGCGATTGCCCGTGACGAGCTCCGCGATCAGGTGGTCCAGTTTGCCCATGGCGCTCTTACGTTGCTCCGACTCGAGATTTGGACACGACGCGCGTCGCGCACGAGAGCCTCTGTGGCAACGGGACGGGTGTGCTCCCGGGCTGCACGCTCAGGCTCCTATAGAATGAAACTGACGGAGCCAAGACTGCCCAGCTCGTGCGCATCGATCAGCACGCGTCGCTCTTTGATGCGAAACGATTCGCCTGTGCGACGGAGCACATAGCGATAAGCGCCGACATATTCGCGGATGCGCTCATAGCGGCGGTAGCGGTAGCAGACAAAATTGGCAACGACGCTCACGAGATCCCCCTCCACGCCGACAATGCGGACGTTCGAGATCATGCGTCGCGTGCGCGAGCGCGGGTACTCGGCATGACAATTCGGGTCATTGATGCGGATGATGCGCTGGCGAATGCGCTCGCGGTCGTCGGCCACCAAAAAAAGCGTGCTGCGATGGTCGCTTTCCGGCTGGTCGTTGGGCGGCACGTAATAGGCAGCATCCTCGGTGAGCAGCGCTTCCCATTCCTTGAGCTTCCAGTCATCGAGCAGACCGGCCTCCAGGTATAGAAAGTCCTCGACCTCGGCCCGGGTAACCACGGTACGCGCCGGCGCGGTCATGCCTGCGCTCCCGTCATCAGCTCATTCCAGCGCCGCCAGAAAATGCGCAAGTGATGCTCGTCGCTGTTGAGCTGCTCACCCTCCTTGCCCATGC
>JBJMGM010000169.1:0-20921 GCA_045807905.1 Bryobacteraceae bacterium
ATACCACCCAGGCGGTTACGAGAGCAAATTCTGTCAAGGGGTTTACCTGTGGTCCTATCGGCAGAAACCAAGAAAACCTTTAACTCCTCTTCGGAGACCTGTGACGCCGCTCTCTAATCTCCGCTCTTCGGCTTCGATCAGGGCAACGAAGTCAGAAACTTCCCACAGTCGATCTGTTACACCAGCGGTTATAGCCGGAGTCGTTCGCAGTGTGCGATAGATCATGCTGAAGTTTTCCGCGAAGTTCCCAAGCGCCACGGCTGCGGCGTGGTTCTCGATCTTCTTTGAAAATGCATTGGTCAATCGAGACGGCGAAACAGCGAACCGGGCTAGCCGAGCCCCAGCAACTCCTTCACTCGCTTCTTGCGCAAGATGTCCTGAGGACCTTTCGCCGTACCGTGCAAGGCGAAGTCCTGAACCTTGTTGAGAGCGATGCTGTAGGTGATTGGCGAGTGAGGCAGCACGCGCACCTCGAACGTGCAAGCTGAGCCGGGCGGGGACATGGCCCAGCATTCATCGTTGCGAAATCGCTTCACTGCCGAAGCCACGGCTTCGGAAAGGCTACCGCATCCACCTCCACAGAGTGCTCGATTCCTTCGATGTCGCGGTAGATCACCCGGCAGAATGCCACGTGGCGAGTGTATCATTTCGCCTTAGGTTCGCCTTAAGGCTAGCTGGACTTCCTGCTGAGCTACCGCGCTTATTCAGTTAAGCTCAGCTCTGGCGTGTGGAAGACTGTCGCTGCAAGGCGAAGCGTCGGTCCCATCCCTGCCCATCCCCGAAAGTTGGGTTCAGAAGCGGGTTCAATTAGCGCCCAATTCGCCGAGTCCACCAAAGTAAAGGTGTGTGGCCGAACTTAGATTGAGTTACATACAGTTAGAGGTGGAAATTACGAATCAGCCGCTCTACCAACTGAGCTAGGGTGGCTTGAACTTCTCTAGTCTAACTCACCATTCGCCGCCGCAAGTTCTTGTACGTAGCCTCGCTATCTTATTAAATATGCCTCGAGTGAACGCAGGAGTTCTCAGCGAAATTCCTCCCGGAGCAGTCAAGGAAGTTGAGGCCGGTGACGCAACCTATGCCCTGTGCAATGCAGAAGGGACACTGCATTGCATTAACGGCATCTGTCCTCATGCCGGCGGTCCACTCGGCCAAGGGATACTCGAAGGCAACACACTCATGTGTCCCTGGCACGGTTGGGAATTCGATTGCCGTAGCGGCCTCTCCATTTCCGACGACCTGGAAGTCAAGACCTATCCGGTCATCGTTGAGAACGACAACATCTTCATCGAGGTACCGTAACCACCTTGCCCGAGCTGCCAGAGGTCGAAACCGTTGTTCGGTCACTCACTCCTCATCTCATCGGCCGAACGATCCAGCGCGCCGAGTTCTTTTCACGTCTTGTCACTCGTGGTGATCCGTCCGAAGCCGCGGAAGCACTGAGCGGCTCAGTGATCGTCGGAATCCGCCGCCGAGGCAAACAGATCTTTTTCGATCTCAATCGCGGGCTGCTTTATGTGCACCTAGGTATGACAGGCAAGTTGCTCTGGAATCAATCGCCGGGCAAGTACGCTCGCGCGTTGTTGCAAGTGGATACCGGGACGGTCATTTACGATGATGTGCGCCAGTTTGGCCGAGTCGAGTTCTTCAAAAAATTACCCGCGGTTTTAGATCGCCTGGGGCCCGATGCGCTGAATATTCCGTTTGAAAAATTCTATGCGCGACTGAAACAGCATCGTGGACATATCAAACCGTTGCTGTTGAATCAATCCTTTTTGGGCGGGCTCGGGAACATCTATATAGACGAAATACTTTTCGCAGCCCGCATTCACCCACGCGCGTCAGTGGCTCGAATTTCGAGAAAACGCGCGGAAACGCTCCATGAAAAAATGGCCGAGGTGCTCCACCTCGCGATTGAACACCGTGGCTCCTCCATTTCTGACTATGTCGATGGCGCTGGACAGCGTGGCGTTTTTCAACAGCTGCATCGCGCGTACGGCAGAGCAGGCGAGCCTTGTCTTAGTTGCGGCACGCCGATTCGGCGCGTCGTCGTTGCCCAGCGCGGCACACACTACTGTCCTCGTTGCCAACGCACTTGAGGCGTTGCCATTTCCGTTTCGCTGGCCGCGGCGTCCCGAATTGCGTCCACAACTTCGACCACGCCTTTCATCGCTCTCACATCGTGTACGCGTACTATGCTGGCCCCATTGAGAATGCTGGCCGCCACTGCTGCTGCAGTCGCAAACTCGGTCAGCACTTCCTGTTCCTTCTTCAGAAACGACTTTCGCGACGGCCCCACCAAAATAGGCAAATCGAATACCCGCAACTCTCCGAGTTTGGCGAGAATCTCCGAGTTTTGCTCACGCCGTTTACCAAATCCGAGTCCCGGGTCGATAACGATTTGATGCTTCTGCACACCAACCTGCCGGGCCCGATGCAATGCCGCGTCAAGGTCGATCGTGATGGACCGCATCAGATCCTTAAGGGGGGGCAGCTTGGCCCATGTCTCCGGCGTACCTCTCATATGATTGATAATTAGGCCGGCGTCGTATTTCGTCACCACTCGCGGCAACTGTAGGTCAAGAAGAACTCCGCTTGGATCATTGATGATCTCTGCGCCATATTCGATTGCTTTCTCCGCAACGCCGGACTTATAGGTATCGACCGAAATCGGTATTGCGAGCCGCCCGCGCAACCGCTTCAGCAACGGAATCAGCCGGCGCAACTCTTCAGCTTCAGGCACGCGTTGCGAGCCCGGTCGGGTCGATTCAGCGCCGATGTCCAGTATATCGGCGCCTTGCTCCTCTAGCTCCACTGCCCGTGCAAAGGCACGGTCAGGATCGGAATACTTGGCGCCGTCTGAAAAAGAATCAGGCGTAACGTTCAAGACACCCATCAGCAGCGTGCGATCACCCAGCACGATTTCGCGCTGCTTCAGCTTCCATTGATATCGCTTCTGCATTCCCTAGACTATGAGTGTGCCAGACGCCCTAAACGCCACGCCTTTTAAAGCCTCACGAGAAATTTGCCGCGATTTCGACAAGTGTGTACGACGCTGACCCACCTCTCCGGACCGCCGGCTGCCCCGCGCAACTCTGGAACTTTGCCCCACTCACCATTCCCTGTAAGTGGGTCGGCCCCAATGGATGGCGCTTCTGCACGGCCTGGGCGCTCTGCGTCGCCGCGTTGCTCGCCTGTAACGTCGCGGCAAAGAGGGCGATGACCGTAGACCCCATGATGGCGCTGCTGTACGAATAGTGGCAGTATTTCTCCATAAAAGTTCTCAGGTATCGCGCGTCTCATTACCGCTGACACCGTATGCCGCGAGGACATCTTTGAGAGTGACGACGCCATATATCTCGTAAATATTGGCCCGGCTCACTACAGGTACGACGTCAACGCCCTTCGCTCCCATGCGGTCCAACGCGTAGCTCAATGGATGATCCAAATGTACGTAAGGGTACTTTCCCGCCGAACTAACGAGTTCGAGCACCGTTCGGGGCGACGATGTTGCCGTCTCGATCTGCTGGCGACTGATCACTCCCCGAACGTGCTTGTGATCGCCCACAGGCCAGGAGTTACAGTGCTCCTGCTTCAATCGCCGCTTTGCGCTCTCGATATCTGCATCTCCGGACAGCAGATCTACGTCCCTATGCATCACCTCGCTCACTCGGATACCTGCAAGCTTCTCGCGCGATTCCCCAGTCGGTAAATAGACGCCCTCTTGAACCGCGAGCGCTTCGTAGATCGGCTCGCGCTGAAGTTGCTGGGAAATGAAGAAGCTGATCAAATTGGAAATCATCAGCGGCACGACGATTGAATAATCGCGCGTCATCTCAAAGATCATGATCACTGACGTAAGCGGCGTCCGCACTATACCCGCAAATGCCGTTCCCATGCCCACCAGCGCGTACGCTCCCGGGCTTGCGGTCACGCTAGGAAACCAAGTGTGGGCGATGCTGCCGACCGATCCCCCAATCATGGCGCCAATAAACAAGCTCGGTCCGAAGATGCCGCCGGCGTTACCGGACCCGTAGCACACGGGAGTTGCGATCAACTTCATCACCGCGAGCAACGCAACACCCGTAATTGGAAAATCGCGGCCAAGGACAGTGTCGATATAGTCGTATCCTACCCCCACCACTTCGGGCATAAACCATCCGAATAGCCCGACTAGAAGACCTCCAGCCGTAGGTTGTAGCCAGAGCGTCGACTTCGGAAAACGCCTGAACCAAATTCGTACCTTGAGCAGCAGTTTCACAAAACAGACCGAGCCCAGGCCGCCGACTACGCCCAGAATCCCGTAGATGCCGAACTCGACCGGATTCACCAGCTTGTAGGCCGGAACATGGAAGAGCGGCTGATCGCCGAGGATGAGATGGAGCACGATCCAGGCCGTCGCGGAACTGAGCACCACCGCCCCGAGCACCGGCGTCTGAAGATCGCCCAGAATTTCTTCGAGCGAAAAAAGCACTGCCGCAATCGGCGTATTGAAGGCCGCAGCGAGTGCAGCCGAACAGCCGACCGGCACGAGCGCTTTCACTTTCGGAATGCTAAGACCGAAGCGGCGCGCTAGGACGGAAGCGATCCCCGCCCCAATTTGCACGGAGGGCCCTTCGCGGCCCAGCGCGATTCCGCTTGCAAGTGAAATCGAGCAGCATAGAAACTTGCCGACGACGGTCCGGAATGAAATATATCCGTCCTGAATAAATAGCGCGAACTTCGCTTGCGGAATTCCACTACCGCGTGCATTGGGGAAATACCGGAATAGCAACAACCCGCTAATGAGCGAGCCTGCCGTTGGAATCAGCACCCTTCGCCATGGAGCGCTCCCGGGCGGATACATTCGCGCTGCCAGGCGGCCCGTCAGGAGTATGAACGCGACTACAGTGAGGCCGACGATGACGCCGATCAGCAAGCTCAGGATAATTGCAAGTCGATCTTCCCAGCGTTGGAACCCTGTCCAACTCCGTGGCTTGGCGGGCCAAGGCAGCTTCGGCATGCCCTTCCATATTCACAGACCGAAAGTTACGGTAATGCCTCTGCGCGTCAAAGCCTTCGCGGGGGCGCGTTTTGGTTCGGCCGGGACGAAGGGGCCGGCTGGCTATGCAGCTGCCTTGCGGGATGTACCGGGCCAGAGTGCAAGCTCGAGGAACTCTTCCTCGAATCGCAATTGCTCGGCGGGATCCTTGGCAGGTCTTAGCATGCGGCAACATTTCCGTAGCGCTTGTTCGAGGCGACGGGAAGGAGCTTCCTCTCCGAGAACAATCCGAACAAGTTCAATGGCAGCTTCACGGGCCGCCTCGGCAGATTTTGCAAACAGCAACGCTTCGTATTGAGAGTCAATCAGAGATTTGCGGCGTGACATAAAGGATTTCTCCCGCATTCGGGCACAACACCCAACACACGTTTGGATGCACTAGTCGCCCCTTTCGATGCGCACACGTGCGCAGATCCGAGCGAAACCTTTCCCTCCTAGCCCCAATCCTCTATACGTCAACACCGCTCCGCTAAGAAAGTCAGCAGCGGGGAGCTTACATTCAGGAGTTCCGTATGTCTGTCGCCCGTATCACAGAAATTAGCGCCACTTCCACAAAGAGCTTTGAGGATGCCATACAACAAGGGATCCAGCGTGCCACCGCTACGTTGAGGAATGTTCGGAGCGCCTGGATCAAAGAGCAGGAGGTGAAAGTAGACAACAATCGCGTTACGGAGTACAGGGTCACAATGAAGATCACCTTCGTTTTGGAGGACGCGACCACTTAGGCGTCCCGCTAGAGCCGCGGACAGCGGGTTTCAATCGGACAGGCGCTGCGGATCACCCCAACCCGTGTGTAGCCGGTTACGTGGCCGCTTTGCCCACGCCGAGCCTTGGCGGATTTACATTGTTGTACGCGTCCGAACTGTTACGCTTCTGCTCTTCCCGGAGCGCCTGAATGTAGGCCTCGGCATCCGCCCGACCTTCGAAAATACCGCAAATTCCCGCATCCCTAGCCCGGGCTAACGAAAATACGTCCCGGCTTTCCGATGCAACAGCTTCCAGTTCGCCGGCTTTCAGAAGAACTACGATGACCACTCGCTAATAAGGCGCGGAAACAGCCCGAATTGATACAGCTTTGAGAGAACAACTTTCTAGTGTGGGTAGTACTGGGGTTTCATCGAGTTACTTAGCAACCGTGATTCGGGCTACAATCTCTTCACTTGGAGTCTTGGCCTACGTGAATAGTGAAGCGCTGTTTATACCAGAGCCCCGCACTTATCCGCAGCAAACCTGTACTTTGTCGAAGAAAATCGCAGCTCTCCAGCTGGTGCCTACGGGCGGTGGCGGCGCGCGATTGGGGCCTATGTCACAGCTCGAGCCGGGAACTTGCTTTTATGTTTGCGGGGACGGCTTTAATGAACGGACTGTAAAGGTTCGAAGCAAAGACGATTGCTACTTCGTGTTCCGGCAGGACATAGCTGCGGATACGGCGCGCGTCAAAGATGGAATCTGATTAGACCTGAAGCGCCTGCCGGGTGTCCACAATCGCGTTCCTGCATTGATCCCAAGTGGTTCGAAGCAAGTCGCGGCTGTAGATGACGTGCCGCAGATCGGGCGTAAAGACCTCGAGCGTAATCGTCCCGTCATATCCACGGGCTTGAAGCGCTTCGACGCTGCGGCGCAAATCTACCGTTCCTGTCCCGAGCGGAAGGTGCAAATCTGCGTGTCCGCCTTTATTGTCGTGAAGATGCACGTGCCGAAGCCGGTTGCCATAGGCGGCCAGAATCTCGTCGGTGGTGTTACGGGGAACCTGCAAATTTGCGTGGCCGATGTCCAGGTGAAGTCCTAACTCTGGCATAGCGTCCAATAACTCTCCTAGCTGGGGGGCAGAATTATAATCCCCAGGCAAGTTCTCAATCATGAGCCCCACCCCGGATTCCCGGGAATCCGGCAGCAACTCTCGTAGTGACTCTAGATTTCCTTCTATGTAGAAGCGGCGGCTGTGCCACGGTGTATGCCGGTCTGGATGAATGTTCATCCACTTCGCGCCGATGTCGCCGAATTTCGCAAGACAGCGGCGGAGCTCGACGACCGCGGCCTTTCGAAGTTCTGGAATTGCACTCGCCATGGGCAGGTACCAGGCGGTGTGGCCGACCACCTCCATTCGATGTCGCTGAAGAGCCGCACGGACTGCTTTCACGTCGATGTTCCATGACGCGGCTCCCGGAGGCTCCAGCGTGAGGTCCACGAACTCCATTCCGATATCCGCCATCCGCGCAATGTCTTCTATTACATCGTGCTCTGGATGGTTCATCGTTCCAATCAGCATCGTACAGCTCCTATATAGTTCCAAATAGTTATTGTGATTCTCCCCGGTCCTGCGTGGGAGTCAGCCAAGGCCGCGAATCAAGCAGCGAAGCGCGGTTGGCATGATGGTCCAGATGCCTGTCTGTTTCGGGATCTCTGGCGCGGAGTTCGCTCCATAACCATGGCGGCAGTTCTCGCGCTCGATCCGGGCACAGCCAGCCGAACACCGACAAAAGCGCACCCAACAAAGGAGCGTCGTCCTCTACCCGGTCGAGCACACGGCGCCAATTCAGGTCCGTTCCCATCGTGTAAATCAAGCTCCAACCATCCGGCCAATCACACCGTTCCCGCTGCATTACGTACAGTTTGCTCCAAAGCGTTTCTTCGGCGGGTACGAGCTGAAAGCGCTCGCCGCCGCAGTCCACCGTAGGCCCGTTCAGCCAATCCTCGTCGACCAGGGCGCGCCGGTTGGCCATGGCCCAAATTACGTCGACGATGGTTTCATCCTTGTAGCTGCGGTAAATCCAGTGCCGCTCGTATGCTTGCTGGTCGTAATAGTCTTCAAGCCCGCATTCGCCAAGAATGCGAATCATCTCCTCCTTATCCCGCTCCAGTATGAATAAATCGATGTCTTTGGTGTCTCGCCACTGACCGGTGTACGTCATAGTGGCAAAGCCGCCGCCAATTGCGAACTGCAAACCTCGGCTCCGAGCCCGGGTCATCACGTCTTTATAAAGCAACCATTGCTCGGGCGGCAGTCGGTTCAACCACGAAGCGCTTCGCGCCAGCTGGTCTTTTACGATTTGTGACACCATTCCCGCGCCTTATTTCCAGTGTCTCGTACCAAGTTAGTTCCAGTGGGGAGAAACTACTACTGATCTTCAAGCAAGTGCTTTTTGTGCTTGGGTTTTGAGCGGCTTGCTCTTTCGTCTAGCACACGTGCAGCCGGTGGTCGCCCGACCCGTTTTCTCGCAATCGCCTTCACTGCCCTGGTCTTTTTGAAATGAGGCCTTTTCCTCGCCATCTAGGCCGCGTTAAATGAGCCGGTTGTCCGCCGTTCTGGTATTCACAGACGGATCTGTCTCAGTAGCGGTAAGCAGATTGAAGGCGATTTTGGCGCGAGACGGGATAAAGTGCCAAATCTTGTGTGCGGTCTGCTTTTCTTCTTCCTGAATCTCGCGGGCGAGCGTCTCAGTGGCTGTGTCACCGGCCGCTTCCGCCGCTGCTGCCAGGGCTTCGTACATTGCAAACTCGCTGTTTTCCACAGTGAACGCCATCATCAAGTTCTGCGTGGTTCGCTCCTCCGGCGCGTGACCCACTTGCGCTGACTTGGGAGTCAGGCCAAAGACGTGAGCCAAAAAACTCTTCGCGGTTGAAGGACTGCCGCCTAGCGCTTCGAGACGAGTGGTTAGGCGCTCGTACTGACGGCGCGTTTCAGCTGCGTGAATCGCAAACACGGCTTCTACTTCTTCGTCATCACCTTCTCGCGCGAAGCCCTGGAGCTGTGTTTCAAAACTTTTTTCAGCCGCGATTGCATCTTCTAGATAGCGGCGGATGAGATCATTGCTGGTTTGCGCCATAGTTTAGGAATTTAAGGTCCGGGCCTCTTTTGTGATGTCGTTAAAACCGTTTCTCAGGCGATCTTCGATGATCGCCCACACTTTAGGAGGGCAGCCTTGCCAGTCAGTGACGACCGTATTGCCCACATAGGGCAGATCCGCAACACCCATTTTGCTCGAAAAGAATCCGCTGATAGTCAGATCGCGGAAGACATTGAAGAAGAGCACCCAAACATGATCGTCCTGAGAGGCGCGCGCAGGCCAAGCAATCCGATCTATGATCTTTTTTTGCTCATCGGGTGATGCTTCGGCGAAGGCTTTCTCAAACTGACGGTTTGACTCCCGGTCGAGCCACATCAGTCCTCCGAGAATCTGCGCCTCCAATCTGTTGTTGCCGTCTTCCTGCTTCCTGAAATGGATCCAATCGTCAATAAACTCGGGTACACCCGCCTGCGTGGCGCTGCCACTGCGCTCGTCAGCCGGAATAATGAGGTTTGAAAGCACGCCGACCGTACGCCACTGGTCGTCGTGGAACACTTTGCGCTGATAAGGTCCTTTCTTGGGAGCAGGTTCCTGCGCCTGCGTCATGTGCGCGTGATCTTGCTGATTCTCCTGCTCCTGCGCGAGACCGGAACCCGCGGCAACGGCGGCAACAACGGGCACCGATCCGATCACGTGGAATAGTTCGCGGCGATTTACCAGAATCTCTTCTTTTGGTGCCATTGCGTTTCAGACCTTCACGTTCAACCTTTTCACCTGATCGACTACGTATTCGGACGTTCGCCACCCCAGCGCAGTAATACTCAGCGTCGGATTTTTATCAGCATTGCTAACAAAAGGCGCGGCATCGGTGATAAACAAATTCTTACAGTCCCAAGCCTGGCAATACTGGTTCAGCGCCGACGTCTTGGGATCATTACCCATTCTTACGGCACCGACTTCGTGAATGATCTTGCCACCCGGAGCAATGCCCCAGTCCTCACTGGCATCGGACTTCGACGTGACCTGACCTCCAGCGGTCTTGATAATCTCCTGAAAGGTCTCCTGCATGTGCTTGGCTTGCAAGATCTCGTCCTGACTCCACTTAAAATGGAATCGCAAGACTGGAATGCCCCACTGGTCCACCGTATCGGGATCGATGTCACAGAAGCTGTCCTCGTTTGGGATCATTTCGCCGCGACCGGAAAAGGAGACGTGACAGCCATAGATCTTCCGCAGATTCCGCTTCAGCTCGACGCCGTACCCACCGCCAAGGAAACGTTCTGAGCTGTGGAAGATGCCGGCACCCGGTGGTTCACGCCGGCCACCACCGATTTCGATGTGATAGCCCCGGGCGAACGGCAACTTTCCAGCCATCTGCTCTTGATACAACCACCAGGGCATGTACAAGTGCATGCCTCCGGTCCCATCCTCGTTGAACGGAGGCAAGTCCTGCAGAATGGGCAGAAATCCATCCACATCGGACCCCACTGTATCCATGAGATAACGGCCGACAAGACCGGACGAGTTCGCAACTCCATTTGGAAATTGGCTGCTTTTCGAGTTCAGCAGGATGCGCGCCGTCTCGCAGCAGCTTGCAGCAAGGACAACGATTTTGCCGCGAACTGTTGCTTCTTTGCGCGTGTTTTTATCAACGTAAGAAACGCCGGTTGCCAAGCCGTTCTGACCGACCAAAACCTCGCGCGCCATGGCGTTCGATCGGATCTCGAGATTGCCGGTCTTCATTGCCGGAAATATGTGCACACCCGGCGAGTTGAAGTTGGAGTTGGTTCCGCAGGAGCGTCCGCACTGCGCACAATAGTGGCACGCCGGACGCCCGTTCAAGGGACGAGTGAGCATGGCCAATCGCGACGGAATACAAGGAATATTCAGCTTGTCGCTTGCTCGTTTGATGAGCCTTTCGTAAGCGCGCGGCGCAGGAGCAGGCTGGAATTTTCCGTCGGGCGTATTCTCGAGTCCCTCCTTCGATCCGAATACGCCAATCAACTCCTCTGCTTTGTCGTAATACGGAGCTAGATCGTCGTAGGAAATCGGCCAGTCGAAACCTTTCCCATCACGCTGGCGTGGTTTGAAATCATAGGGCCCCATCCGCAAGGAGATGCGCCCATAGTGATTGGTACGCCCGCCCAGCATACGCGCGCGCCACCACCACCAATCCGAACCCGGCGCGTTGGTGTATGGCTCGCCTTCCACCTGCCAACCACCTTCAAGCGTGGCATCGAAATATCCGAACGGCTTTTCCTTGCTACCGGCAGCACGGTGAGGGGCATTATATGGCCACTGGAACATCGTGGTTTGCTTGCGGTAGTCAAACCAATCACCGGCTTCCAGCATGCAGATCTTCGCGCCCGACAGCGCCAGCACGTGAGCGGCAACTCCACCGCCCGCCCCCGAGCCAACGATGATGACGTCATAGGTTTTTGGGCTAGCGTTTTGTTGCGCCATGTTGTGTATCTTTACACGCCCGGGATGAGAGATTGCGGCACATATTGCGATAAGTAGCGTTTCGCCATCATAAAGCCCACCTTGAACTCAGCGCTGAAATCGGGGCCGGGATTGTTATCGGCTCCGTAGAGCGGATCCTCTTGCTCGACACTCATGGCTCCCGAGTAACCCACATCCTGAAGCACGCTGAAGAACTGAGCCCAATTGATTGACCCGAGTCCGGGAATTCGATAGCGCCACCATGAGGCTTCGTCCACCGGAGTGATGCCGCCAGCCCGCAGCACCGGCCATAAGATCTCCGTGTCCTTCAAGTGCACGTCATAAATCTTGTCAACGAAATCTCGCGCAGTCTGGATTGGGTCCATGAACTGCCGAACGAGATGCGATGGATCATACTGCAGCCCGACATAGGGCGAATTTCCGAATCCTTTGAATAGCGCTGCAAAACCCACCGGGCTGGTCGCAAGATTCGGTCCTTCCGGCCACGGCTCCCATAAGATGCGCACATGGTTGCGCTCACAAACTGGAAAATATCGCTCGTTGTACACGCGCACGATTTCGTCTATTTGGGCATGGAAACCCTTTGAAGTATTTTTTCCTGATGCCGTTCCAATGTACGGAACACGCAGTTTTCCAGCAAGCTCGATGGCCTTGACAAAGGATGAGTTTGTCGCCGCGCGCTTGTTCAGGTTTGGATCAATGTGATTCACAGTGAATTGAAACGCCGAGACATGCATCTGCGCCTTGTCAAGCGTCGTTCGCACATTGTCGGTTTGGGCGTCGCTGATTGAGTCGGGATCGAGAGTCGAGCCTATACCCAGGATCATGTTCGAGAATCCCTGTGCTTTGGCAAAGTCGACATTCGCCGGCGTGTACGGACCGAGGATGCCAAGCTTCGGTCTCCATTCGACGGGCGGAGAGGGGCGAGCGTTTAGAGCGGCCGCTGCACCGAGTGACCCAAGTAGCATTCGTCTGGTCATAACTGACGAGTTTAGCTGGTTAAGAGAGAGCCTGGAGATAATGCAGCTAATGACGCAAGAAGAAAAAGCGAGCCACTTGCGAGATCTGCATAGAGGCACACAGATTTTGATTCTGCCGAACGCTTGGGATGTGGCAACGGGGCGGGTTTTCGAAATGGCAGGTTTCGCGGCGATAGGCACTACGAGCGCGGGAATCGCCGCGTCGCACGGATATCCGGATGGTGAGAACATCTCGCGCGACGAAATGCTGGAGACCGTAATTCGGATCGTGCGGGCGGTCGCGGTTCCAGTAACGGCGGACGTCGAATCCGGATATGGCGATCCAATAGCGACGGCCAGGGCTGTGGCCGCGACGGGCGCCGTTGGAATGAACCTCGAAGACACACTCGCCGAGGCCGACGACACACTGGTAGGGCTATCGGAACAGACCGCCATCATCCGGGAGATTCGCGCTCTGAATCTGCCGCTGGTGATTAACGCGCGAACCGATATTTATCTGGCGAGCGTGGGGGACCCCTCTAGACGATTCGCCCGAACTGTGGAGCGACTGAATGCCTATCGCGAGGCGGGTGCGGATTGCCTATTCGCGCCGGGAGTCTCCGACCGGGGGACAATTGCGGCTCTGGCGCGAGAGGTGCGAGCTCCGCTTAATATACTCGCGACGACTGGTACGCCGACGGCCAGCGACTTACAGAAGCTGGGAGTGGCACGGGTTAGCGTAGGATCTGGGCCCGCGCGGGCGGCGCTCGGTTTAATCCGCCAAATCGCCAACGAGCTTCGTGAGCACGGATCGTACAACGCGTTTCTTGAGGGCCAGATACCCTATGCAGAGGTGAACCAAATGCTCAGGTACGCCCCGCGATCAAGCGCTGGAAACAGTATTTGACACGGCTGAGTTTGCATCGCAATGGCGCTGGCGCGTTGTGCTGCGCGAGGCGGTCCTCTCTCGTGTTAGTCTCCTCAAGAGGCGACCATGGCAATTCAGACAAAATACACGCAGTCGGGATACGTGCTGTCGTTATTGCGCGTGATTATAGGAATTACTTTTTCGTGTCACGGAGCACAGAAGCTGCTAGGGCTGTTTGGCGGGATGGGAGGACACGGAGCGAAGGCGGCATTCCCGTCGCAGTTTTGGGTGGCCGGGTTTCTCGAGCTCTTCGGAGGGCTGCTGATCATCCTCGGCCTATTCACCCGGCCAGTGGCGATCGTTCTTTGCGGCGAAATGGCGGTCGCATACTTCACGGTGCATGCTCCGAGGGGAGTCTGGCCAATCGTTAACATGGGCGAACTGGCAGTTGTGTATTGCTTCGTTTTCCTTTACTTGTTTGCAGCCGGCCCCGGTCCTCTGAGTTTAGACAGCATGATCCGGCGTCGGCCTACCAAGTGAAGGTGATGGTCTTGGCCTGGTATCCCGCGCCTTCGGGGAACCGGAGTTGAAGGTTGTCTCCCGTGATTTGAGCGCCATTAACAGAGATGCCAACCCGGTGCAATCGTATTGGCAGTTCATAGCTCGATCCGCCAAGTGCCTCGAACGTAAAGATCGCGCGCCCGGCGGAAAACTCCTCGTTGAGCGGTTTGATTTGAGCGGTGACGGAGCCCTCCATCGGTAACGCCGCTGGTATGAAGATTTCAACGGCGTTCAAAGGTATTGAAATGGAGTGGGGGGCAGAACGCTCGCAGGGACGTTCCGCTGTGGTGCCGGCCACCAGACAGAATGCTTGCGGCTGCTGTGTTGTTGCGCTCACTGTCAAATGATCGCCGGTACGCTCATATTTCAGATCAACAGTTGAAGAACCTAGCGGGACATTATGGAGCGTCGCGCGATCCCATCCCGCCGGTAAATGAGGTGCGAGCCGCAGATTGTGATTCGCGGCATGCCAATCCAGGCCAAACAGACCTCTGAGCAGCGGTGTGATGACCATCGCAGAAGACCACATCTGATGCGAACTGCTTCGGCCCAACGGCTGAAAAAACTCGCCCGAAAGCAACTCTGTCACGGACCCAAGATCCTGCGCCCAGGTCAGGTTCGCGTTCTGCATTAGGTGAGCATACGCCGAGAGCGGCCGGCCCGCGCGATACTCGGCGAGCGACATCCATCCCGTAAAAAGCGGCCAAACAGAGCCCTGGTGATAGCTGATGGGGTCGTAAAAAGGCGCGCCTTCGCTGATATCACGCAGGCCCCAATCGGTTGAGAACTCGTGAGACGCCCAGCGCGTGAGCATAGGCCCGGCATGCTGAAGAGCAAGCGTTCCATTCCACCACGCAAGCGAGGGATAAATGCTGGCTGTGTGATCGACGGATCCATCAGCGTTGCGGCTGAAGGCGTAAAACTTTTTCGAGGGCTCGAAATACTCCGACTCGAGTTTGTCGCGAATACGATCGGCGATTTTCTGAGCGTCATTCGAAAGCTGATCGTCATTCATGTGCGCGGCGAGACGCGACATTGCTTGAGCCGATTGCTGGTCGAGCGCAGCTAAATAAATCTCCTGGTGAGGCATACCTGGAGGCCAAGATTCAACCCACCCTGTACCTTCCGTATTCTCATAGATGCCGTCGCGATCGGAATCGTGCGCCCGCGTGAATGCGTACGCTTTGCGCAAGGCCTCCCAATGGCTTTTGATGTAAGCCGTATCGCCGCTGATTCGGAAATAGTCCCACATCGCCATGATGAGGAGCGGCGTGGCGTCTGCAGACGCGTAGAAGTATGGCGTCGATTTCCAGTCCACATCGTCAGCAGCTTGCGAGAACTCGTGCATGATTTTGCCGTCGGCTCGCTGACGATGTATGAGAAAGTCCAGCGCCCTTCGCGTGAGCGCAAAATCTCCATAGCTGCTGACCGCGTACAAAGTAAATAGCGTGTCACGACCGAAAAACCAGCCGAAGCCGGGGCGCGCAGAATCAGCGGACTCGTAATATCCGGCTGTCAATCCCGTTTCATCGCCGTGATTGACCTGCATTTGATCGATCGAAACCTCGGCCCATTGCAAGGCTTCATCGACGCGGCGATCGGGGGTCTCGGCGGTCAAGCGGTGATCGAAAAAATGTGCGTAGTAGTCCTGGGTCTGAGAGTAGACCTGTGGAAGTGTGGCATTGATGGCGGCGGCTTGAGCGTAGGGCGCAGTGCCAGCCCCAAGAGCAATGACGAGAGGGAAGACTGAGCCGCGATCGCGTTTGGGATCGTAAGAAAGCTTCAGCTCTAGCTGATAGGTCTGAGGATGCTCCTGGTAAGGAACCAGAATGCCGGGGCGCGTGTGTGGCATCGCAACAATGCCAGAAAATTGCGGGTTGTCGGTGTGGAGAACATAGACTCCCGTATCGCCATCCCGAACCCATTCGCCGTTAGGCCGCCCGAAGTTGGGCGCGGGCCACATGCGAAGCATTTCCGGCGTGAAAGCAAACGTCAGTTCAAGAGGACGAACGCTTTCGATCTCGAAGAAGACTCCGGTTCCAGTTCCAGGATTCGCTCCGCCTCTCGAAGCGAACATATGTTGATGGATGGTGAACGCGGCATGCGAGTAGGTAATGACCGTCTCGGGCGGTGTGACCCTGATCTCAGCGGCCAATGCGTTTACATCAATTGGAACGGGGTAATCAGATACTTCGGCTGAGATTTTAAAATTGCTGAGGATTTTGACCGGCCAGAGCCAAGCTTCAAATTTGCCGTTCTGACGTCCCAACAGGCCGCCATATTCGCCCGAAACCGTCCACGGAATTCGGGGAACGCAGGGCGAAAGGATCTGGAGCGAACTTTTGCTGGTCGACAATTTAGGAAGAGGAGCAAGTTCCGCCCCCAGAACGCTGGTTGCTAGCAGAGCCAACACAAGTGGTCGCTTCATCTTGGCGCGCGTCGCGATATCCGGTTCAGCTTACTCAATCGTCGAGTATAGGTTCGGGAGCCTCTTGCGGCTGCGGGCGAAGGTCGCGGTGACGCATCAAGGTTCGTGCGCACGTGTTCCAGCGCAAGATGGCGTCATCATTGCCGCCCGGCCGCAGAGCTTCGGCTTCTTCATACCGCCGCATGGCGTCCGTGAATTCGCGGTATGCGATAAAGTTCGCTCCCGGAAGGCGTTGCTTCAGGCGCGCCCTTGCAGACCGTTCAGAAATTATGCCTGCGTAGTAGGCCCGCTCATATTGGCCTTTCAAGGCGGGCAATACTTCGCGTGCACGACCCGGCGAGACGTCTTCACCAAACTGGTCGGTAAGCGACAGCAGCAGCATGATTAAGGCACGTTGATTATCAGAATCGATACTGAGAACGTCAAGACAGATACTTTCCGCCTGAGAAGGTTCATTCAGAAGGCGGTATCGCTCAGCTCTCTCGAGCGCTTCGGGTATGGCCGGCTGAGATAGCGACTTCAACTCGAAATCCATAGCGTCCTCCTTTGAAGCGTCACTTCGTTCCGGGATGCGACTGAAAAACACGAAACAGCTTTCGCAACGGATCAAAATACTGATCTACGACACGCTCCTTCAGCGGAATGATGGCGTTATCAGTGATTGTGATTCCTTCGGGACACACCTTAGTACAGCATTTTGTAATGTTGCAATATCCGATGCCCTGCTCGTGGCGCAGTTCGGCCGTACGGTTTTCGATGTCGAGCGGGTGCATTTCGAGTGCGGCAGTATAGACCAGGAAACGCGGGCCAGCAAAATGATCAAAGAGGCTGTGCTCGCGAAGAACGTGGCACACGTCTTGGCACAGATAGCACTCGATGCATTTCCGGAATTCCTGAACACGATCGACGTCGGCCTGGTCCATGCGCCAACTTCCGTCGGGCATGTCGGGGGGCCGCGGCTTGAACTGCTTGATTTTTTGCTTGACCCGGTAGTTCCAGGACACATCTGTCACGAGGTCCTTGATTAGCGGAAAGGCTTTCATGGGCTCAATCGTCACGGGCTGCTCGAGCGGCAGAGAGTTGAGTCGGGTCATGCACATCAAACGCGGATTGCCATTGATCTCCGCCGAGCAAGAGCCGCATTTACCGGCTTTACAGTTCCAACGCACGGCGAGATCGTTGGCCTGGTCGGATTGAATGCGATGGACAGCGTCGAGCACGACCATGCCGGGTGAGATTTCGGTAGTGTAATCCTGAAAATCGCCGTCGTCGGCACTGCCGCGCCAGATGCGAAATGTTGCCGTCGCCATCGCTTAGCTGTCCTCGCTCATTTCCCTTCACTTCATTTCATCGATGATGTGGCGAAGCTCCGGCGGCATTTGTTTCAGCGGCTCGCTTGCGACTTGCATCTCCCCGGACGCGTTTCTGCGGACGATGATGTTGCAGCGGCCCACGGCGTCGTTTTTCGAAGGGAAATCTTCGCGGAAATGGGCTCCACGGCTCTCTTTGCGCTCGATCGCAGCACGGGCGATAATTTCGGAAACAGTAAGTAAATGGTGCAAGTCGAGGGCAGTGTGCCAGCCGCCGTTATACTCGCGATTGCCTATCACAGCTACTCGATTGGCTCTCTCGTCGAGCCGGCGCAATTCAACGAGAGCGCGCTGCATCTCTTCTTCGCGCCGGACGATGCCGACCAGATCCTGCATCAGCTCTTGTAAATCATACTGAACCTGGTATGGGTTTTCACCGCTGCGATCGAAAGGCTCAACAGCTCGTCGGGCCATGGATTCGATCTGATCCGGATCCGGGTTTGCCGTGCCGTTGGCAGTTGCAAATTTAGCTGCAAATTCACCAGCACGTTTTCCAAACACGAGGAGATCAGAAAGCGAGTTTCCTCCTAAGCGATTCGCGCCGTGCAGACCCGCCGCGCATTCACCGGCCGCAAACAAGCCGGGAACATCCGACATTTGCGTATCGGGATCGACGCGAACGCCGCCCATCATGTAATGAGTCGTTGGTCCCACTTCCATCGGTTCCAGAGTGATGTCGATGTCCGCCAATTGCTTGAACTGGTGGTGCATGCTTGGCAATTTTTTCTTGATGAGCTCGGCACCGTTCGGAACGCGGTCCTTGATCCAGGCGATATCGAGGAAAACGCCGCCATGGGGACTTCCCCGCCCTTCGCGAACCTCTCGCACGATACATCGCGCCACGTGATCACGTGTCAGCAGTTCAGGCGGACGACGGGCATTGCGATCACCCTGTGTGTAACGCCAGCCCTCTTCTTCGTTGTCAGCGGTCTGGGGTCGATAGTTTTCCGGTATTTCGTCGAACATGAAGCGACGGCCCTCTTTGTTTTTCAGAACCCCGCCTTCGCCGCGCACTCCTTCGGTTACGAGAATGCCCCGAACGCTGGGCGGCCAGATCATGCCGGTCGGATGAAATTGGACGAACTCCATGTCCATGAGTGACGCGCCTGCATCATAGGCGAGAGAATGCCCATCTGCCGTGTATTCCCAGCTGTTGCTTGTGATTTTGTAGGCACGCCCAATGCCGCCCGTCGCAAGCACAACGGCCTTGGCGCGAAAGAGCAGGAAACGCCCGCGCTCGCGCTCATAACCGAACGCGCCCGCAATCCGTCCATCGTCCTTCAACAATCTCAGGACCGTACACTCCATGTGAACTTCCATGCCGAGATGGATGCCGTGATCCTGAAGCGTCCGGATCATCTCAAGCCCGGTGCGGTCGCCCACATGCGCGAGGCGCGGATATCGATGGCCGCCAAAATTGCGCTGCAGGATGCGACCGTCCTTCGTGCGATCAAACAGCGCGCCCCAGGCTTCTAGTTCACGCACCCGGTCGGGCGCTTCTTTTGCATGCAGCTCAGCCATGCGCCAATCGTTTACATATTGCCCGCCGCGCATCGTATCGGCGAAATGGACTTTCCAGTTATCGCGCTCGTCAACATTGGCTAAGGCGGCCGCGACTCCACCTTCGGCCATCACGGTATGGGCTTTCCCGAGAAGACTTTTTGTGACGACGCCGACGCGTACATGATTTGCTGAGGCCTCGATAGCGGCCCTCAGCCCTGCTCCGCCGGCTCCAATTACCAGCACATCGTAATCGTGTGTCTGGTATTCAGGCATCAGAGGATTCTCCAGTCAGACCAGATTCCCATGGAGCACAGGCGCACGTAGAGATCCGCGAACATGACAGAGAACAGGCTCATCCACGCCCATAGCATGTGGCGGCGGTTCAGACGTCCAACGCAGTTGTAAGTTTTGTGGCGCAGCGGCTTTCTCGATAATTGGTCGATGCATCCGCCTATGAGATGGCGGAGAGAATGGCACCCGAAAGTGTAACCGCTGAGGAGCACCAGGTTCACCGTGAGGACGAGTGTCCCTACGCCGATGCCAAAATGCGCCTGGCCTGTCGCGGCGTTGATAAACCAGAGCGCTTTCCAAATATCGTGAGCCAACAGCACTAAAAAGATGAGCGCGAGATACAGGAAGTAACGGTGGATATTCTGCAGCACGAGCGGGAACGAGCGCTCGCCACGATATGTCTTCCTTGGCTCGCCGACAGTGCACGAGGGAGGGTCGGCCCAGAAAGCCCGGTAATATGCGCCGCGATAGTAATAGCAAGTGAGACGGAATCCGCCCGGCGCCCAGAGGATGAGCAAGGCCGCGGACATGGGCGCCCATGACGGCCACCAGTGGGGCCATGCGCCAAACCAAGCATGCGCGGCATCGCCCAGAATTTCGGGAGAATAAAACGGAGAAAGATAAGGGCCAAAGCGATAATAATTGCCCTGAAACGCAGCCCAAGTAGCGTAGACGACAAACAGAGAGAGCCCAAGAAAAGTGAGCAGTGGCTGCGCCCACCAGAAGTCGCGCCGCGAGGTATGGCCGAAATGGCCGCCCCGCAAAGGGACATCAATGGACATGTGCTTTAACTGTTTTTCAACGTGCAAGTTGCTGATTATAAGTTTCGGTGAAACAGCAAATTTCGCTTAATTAGCCAACACACACTTTATTACACACTTCCTGTTCCGGAGGCTCACATGAATGGAATTCATTCACGCGACCGCGCGCACATAGGGCTCCGGCATCTTCTTACCAGGGCTGCTTTGGGGCGCGGTTCGGCTTAGAAGGGGTTTCTCCAAAACAAACCACGATATTGTGCTGTATACCAAAGTTGCAGCGAAGCTTATGGTGAATACGACCCAACGATTTGAAAATCGTTGTGCGGCCAGAATGATAAAACAGACGTGGACGAGATACATCGAGTAGCTGATGCGCCCGATGAACCGCAACACGGGCCAGCGCAACATTGCGGGAAACCAGCCCACTTCCTGAAGCGACCAGAGTAGAAGACCGACTGCAACCAACAGCGTAAGGCTGTACAGAACAACGTGGTTAAAACCAACGTTGCTGCCTGCTCGGAACGATGGAAGCTGAGAAAGACTGAAGAGTGCACCCGCAGCGCTTGCGATCATGATGGGTCCCAACAAAGGTATTTCCCTGATAGTGACGGGCGATTTCCGCCACAGTAAGGCGATGAGGGCACCTGCCGCAAGAAGATCCATATGAAACGGCATGCTATCGCAGCCAGGGCTGTCCTATGGGGAGCCGCGAAAAGGAATAGTGGGGTCTTAGGTGGGTACGGCGCTAAGGCATCGTCAGCACATTCGAGGGAATCCAGCAATACTTGCTCTGGCTTGCACCGGACGCGATCCTCACAAAAGTCCATCCGTCGTCGCGGTGTGGGGAACCTCGCACTATAGTTCCAGGCTTCAGAAAATTCACTTTGC
>JBJMGM010000170.1:0-28968 GCA_045807905.1 Bryobacteraceae bacterium
CAGATGAAGCAGGCGGGTAAGGGCGTTATCGGGATGAAGATTCTCGGACAGGGCGAACTGCGGCACAAAGTTGACGAGTCGATTCAATTCGCATTGGCACACCAGCCCGACTACATCGACGGCTTTACGATTGGCAGCGAAAGCCGCGGTCAAATGGAAGACTTGTTGACCAAGATACCTGCGGCGAGCACGCGGGCCTAATGTGACAGCGCGGCTACGCCAGCAGTGAATGTGACGGCGGTCCGGTTCAGCATCTCCGTTATTGCTACGGCGATGCTCGCCGTGCCGTTGCACCCGCAAACTGCAAAAGTACACCCGGAATTTGTGAAGCCTTCTTCAGACATGGGGCGCGAGTACCCTCGATCGATGGTGGTCAGCCGGTTCGGGATTGTGGCCACAAGCCAGACACTTGCCTCGGCGGTCGGCGCCGACATCTTGAGAGAAGGAGGTAGCGCCGTTGACGCGGCGATTGCTGCGAACGCCGCTTTGGGCGTCATTGAGCCGATGATGAACGGGATCGGCGGCGATCTGTTTGCAATTGTTTACGATGCGAAAGCGAACAAGCTTTACGGCCTGAATTCGAGCGGGTGGGCGCCTCAACAGCTGACGATCGATTTCTTGAAGTCTAAAGGCATTTCGAAATCGACACCGAGGAAAAGTATTCATTCGGTTACGGTACCCGGGGCGGTCGCAGGCTGGGATGCGCTCCATCGGCGGTTTGGAAAGTTGCCGTTTGAACGCTCACTCGCGCCGGCGATTTACTACGCAGCAAACGGCGTTCCAATCACCGAGATGGTGGCAGGAGTCTGGGCTACAGCCGGGGAGGCAGTTCGTGACCAGCCAAATTTTCGAAAGACTTTTTTGCCCGAAGGACATGCACCCAACACGGGCGAGGTGTTCCGGGATCCAGATCTGGCGGAGTCACTCGAGCTGATTGCATCCCATGGACGAGATGGTTTTTATTCTGGCGCTCTGGCTGCGAAATTAGTGCAGTTCTCAAAAGAGCAAGTCGGGACGATGGAGGAAAAGGATCTGGCGGAGTTTCAACCTGAATGGGTCGATCCGATTTCAACGAGCTATCGAGGCTGGACAGTGTCCGAACTGCCGCCAAACGGACAAGGCATCGCGGCACTGTCGATGCTCAACATCATGGAACAGTTTCCGCTTGGTGATTATGGGCACAACAGCGCGAGAGCCCTGCACGTCATGATTGAGGCGAAGAAGCTGGCCTATGCTGATCTGCTCCGGTACGTCGGGGATCCCAGGTTCACGCATGTGCCGGTGGAACAACTCTTGTCGAAACAGCTCGCGAAGAAGCGGGCTGATTTCATCGACCCAGCGCACGCCCACTGCTCGGTAATGCCTTCCGACGTGAGTGAAAAATTGAATGCGGCGGGTCGCGACACGACCTATTTGACAGTCATCGATCGGGACGGGAACATCGTGTCGCTTATCCAGAGCAATTTCAGCTCATTCGGTACGGGTCTTGTCGCGCCCGGAACTGGGTTCGCGCTGCAAAATCGCGGTGAATTATTCACATTGGACGCCGGTAAGCCAAATTCACTTGAGCCTCACAAACGCCCGCTGCACACGATCATTCCGGGATTCATGCGGAAGGGCGATGAGGTGATCGGGTTCGGCATCATGGGCGGTTTCAATCAGGCGCAAGCCCACGCTCAGTTCGTTTCAAACATTGTCGATTTTGGGATGAACATACAAGGGGCGCTAAGCGCAGCGCGATTTACCAAGCCCACATTTGAGGGCTGTGATCTGCTGATCGAATCCCGGGTGCCGGAAGCGATCCGCGATCAACTCTCGAGTAAAGGGCATCAATTGCAAGTTGTGCACCCCTACTCACTGGAGATGGGACGTGGGAATGCGGTGATGCGCGATGCCCACGGCATCAACTACGGCGGCTCGGATCCGCGTGCGGATGGTGAGGCGGTTCCAGAGACGCCGCGATGGAGCCGATGAGCGGTATCCCCCCTTCTGGCCGGCCATATATGTGAGAGCGCCGGAAAGAGAGTGCCCGGCGGGTACGTGCTCCGGTAGAGGTACAATCTTTATTTAGTGTTAGATACGTGCAAGTAGTCGATGTGTAAACTCTCGGCCCTTCACATCCCGTCTCTACGTAGGGTGGCCACAAACCCGGGTGAAATGTTTGGCGCATCGGAACATTTTTACTCCCGCTTTGGGGTAGCGATCTCGATTGTCGTGGCCGCGCTGGCCCTTATAGGGCTGGGTAAGATCATTTTCGGCTCGGCGCCGCTTGTGCTACTGGCCCTAGCGATCGTGACAGCCTCGAGGATGGTCGGCATAGGTGGCGGAATCTTTTCAGTTCTCGCTTCAACGCTTGCTGCCGATTTCTTTTTTCTTCCTCCTGTACTCGCCGTGAATTTGGATCAGTCGACCTGGATCCTGGGCGCGAAATACAGCGCAGTGGCCATCCTTAGCTATGCAGTTTTCCAGCAGCGTCGACAGCGACCTGTGGCACTAGACAAACTGCCGTCTTCTCTGCTCGGCGCTTTAGGCCATCTTGATGGGATACAGGAGGGCGAGATTTTCGGCTGGGCTATCAACCCAGACATGCCCAGCAAGCCAGCAAGGATCACGGCTCACGTGAACGGGAAACCTGTTGTGGAGGCGCTGGCTGTCTATTATCGTCCGGACGTTGCGGAGCAATTCAAGTGCTCAGGACAAAATGGGTTCTATTTGGATCTGACTCAAGTTTCCGAAAAAGAGACGGACGCCATAATCGACGTCCGGCTCTCAAACGGGAGATCTTTGCAAAATGCGCCGATTCGCGCCCACTTGCCGTGCTGTCGCCGCCAGCGAACGCCGACGCTTCTGTACATGCATATTGCGAAGACAGCGGGAACCGCACTGCGTGAAACGATACTCAACAACTACAAGCAGAGCGAGGTTGCTTACATCTATCCAGCACCGCCAGGATTTCCAATTGGCGATCTACGCGATCTGCCCCTCGCGCAACGAGCTCAATTCCGTTTTGTGGTCGGGCACTTCCAATACGGCATTCACAACGAAATACCCAATGATTTCGCCTATTTCAGCATCGTGCGAAATCCTCTTTATAGAGTTCGATCGCATTATAACTACCTTGTTGAATATAAGAGCCCGCTCGTCGTGCGCGACGAGCATGTCAAGACTCTGGAAGAAGTGCTTGAAGGGAGACTGACGGTCGATCTTGATAACTTGATGGTTCGTTGTTTCGCCGGGATTGCAGAGACACAGTTTCCTGCGGGAACGATCAACGCCGAAATCTACGAGATCGCGCGGCGTCATGCAGAAAAGGAATTCCTGTACATAGGACAGCAGGAGAGCCTGCGGGAAGCTTATTCGTTTCTCCAAACAAAATTGGGATGGAACTGGAGTCTTCCTCCTGAAATGATGAACCGCGGCTCTTATTCCCGAGAGGAGCCCCTGAGTGACGCGGACGCCCAGCTTATCCAACGATTCAATAGCTGGGATTTCAAACTGTACGACCACATCCTTCACCTCTTTCCGTGATTACGTGCCGCCAAGCAGGACGGTCAAGCTTTTGGGCATCGAGTGAGGTGCGGTCCTGAAACGGGAAGTTCGAGACAAGGGCAGCAGAGCGCAGTTCCGAAGATATGATCGAGAGGTAGACGATCTAAAAAACCAAATTTCACGCCTAGGTCAGGAAATGCACGCGGTTGTCGAACTTCTGGAGCAACATCAATCCCGGCTTGCGAATCAGGACTGGAGAATTGAGACGGTGGAGCAAACTGTCCGCGACATTTTGACCGGGCGGATATGGAAAACTCTGGAAGCTATCGGCCGCCTGCCGAGGAAATTATTTCGACGCTAGAATCTCGCTTGCTGCCCAGCTATTGATGCGTCGGCTTTTGCAACCACTTGACGCTCTGCGGCACTGATTGTTGGCAACGCATGGTGTCGGTGACACCAGAAGCGATGTCAGCGCACGCGTTGTCACTCGCCGAGCGCAGCGCAGACTGTTCGCTTTTCGCAGAGACAGTGCGGCAATTGGTGCGTCCTTGATACGCCATACACACCTCTACCCGGTACCTGTTGCCCTTGATGGTTGAATACGCGATAAGCGCCAGGAATGCAATCACGAACAGCGCTATCACGATTCCGACTTTGTTCAGGAGGAGGCCTCGTTAAAAAAGCCACCCATCTGACGGAACTTAGCGTAACGCTCTTCGATGATGCGCTCGGGGGGTAAGCCCGACAATTCGTCTAACGCCTGCTTCAGCGTGGAACGGAGGAACTGCGCGGCGGCATCAACGTCCATATGAGCGCCTTCGGGCGGCTCGGGCACTATGCCGTCTATCAATTTCATGTCGAGGAGATCGGTGGCTGTCATGCGAAGAGCTGCGGCCGCGAGGGGCGCCTTTCCTGAATCTCTCCAGATAATGGCGGCACAGCTTTCAGGGGCAATTACGCTGTAATACGAGTTCTCCAGCATGTACACGCGGTTTCCGACGCCAAGCGCGAGCGCACCACCGCTTCCACCCTCGCCGATGATGACAGAAATCACCGGACTGACGAGGCGCGACATTTCGCGCAAATTATAAGCAATTGCTTCTGCCTGACCACGCTCTTCCGCATCAATCCCGGGATAGGCGCCTGGGGTATCGATGAGCGTGATGATGGGCCGACGGAACTTTGCGGCGAGGTTCATGAGCCGCAACGCTTTGCGGTAACCTTCCGGTTTTGGCATACCAAAATTACGCAGCAGCTTTTCCTTAGTGTCGCGGCCTTTCTGTTGACCGATGAGCATCACCGGCTGGCCTTCAAACCTGCCCATGCCAGCGAGAATTGACTTGTCATCTCCGAAGAAGCGGTCGCCATGCAGCTCTTCAAACCCAGTAAATAATCGCTCAATGTAGTCGCGCGCATGCGGCCGCTTGGGATGACGCGCGAGCTGGACGCGTTCCCAGCTCGGATTAGCAAGCGACGGGTCGGGGGGTTCTATGCTTTCGGGGGCCGTGGCGGACGATTCGTCTTCGACCATACTCTAGCTCGCCAGAATCTGCATAGATTCCGGACCGCAAATTTTCTCTATCTCGGCCTGAAACTCACGATCGGGCCGGACTCGGGTGCTGACGTCCATGATGACCGAAAAGTCACGAGCCTTTTCCAGCCGGAGCCGGACCTCCGTGTCGCCACGCTTCCTGACGAAAAGATCGCTCAGAGCTGTCGCCTTTTCCATCGAGCTCTCATCTTTGAGCCAGATCCGGATCGAAATTAGCGATGGAACGTTGATCCTGGCGTCTTCCAGCTTTACCATCTCTTGAATCGAAACTTTAGGCGGGCCGCCCTCTTCCGTCAGCACGGAACCGCGGACGAAAACCGCTGCATCTTCCCTTAAAGAGGAGAGCAGTTCCTCATATCGGTTGGCAAATACCATCCCGTCGGCAGCGCCGCGGCCGTCATCCAGCTTCACGGCAGCCCAATATTTCCCTTCACGATTTGTTTTACGGACAATATTGGTGAGAATACCGCATAACGCTACCGGCGTGTTTCGCTCGAGATCCTCCAATTTGTCTGTGAAGTGGGTCGCCAGCTCCGCAACGTTGTCCTTGAAGCGATCAAGCGGATGGCCGGAAACATAGATGCCGAGTACCTCCCGTTCTCCAGCGAGCTTCTGCTCCATACTCCAGTCCTGCAACTTCGCTAACGGGTGTTCCGTTTTGTGGTCGCCGGCGATCAGTCCAAATAGTCCGTGCTGACCCATCGCGCGATCGCGTGATGTACGGAGTCCGGACTCGAGCGCCCTGTCTAGAGCTTCCGTCAACTGAGCGCGGTTTGCACCCGTCGAATCCAAAGCGCCCGCCTTGATCAAGCTTTCGATCACGCGCCGGTTCACACCGCCCAGATTCACGCGCTCACAGAAATTGTAAATGGAAGAAAATGGACCACCTTCTTGCCTGGCTTCGACGATAGCCTGCACAGCGCCTTGGCCAACATTCTTGACAGCACCGAGACCGAAACGAATGGCGTCGCGAGCGGGTGTAAAGTCGCAATCGCTCTGATTGACGTCCGGCGGGAGCACGGGAATGCCCATTTCGCGGCATTCATTGATGTACTTGACGATTTTATCTGTATTGCCCGCTTCAGAGGTAAGCAGGGCGGACATAAACTCGACCGAGTAGTGTGCCTTCAGGTAGGCGGTGACATAGGCAAGATAAGCGTAAGCGGCGGAGTGCGATTTGTTGAAGCCATAGCCGGCGAATTGCTGCATCAAATCGAAGATCTTGGCGATCTTCTTGGCCGGGTAACCGCGCTCAGTTGCGCCTTTGATGAAATGCTCGCGCTGCATGGCCATTTCGACGACGTTTTTCTTGCCCATGGCCCGACGCAGCACGTCAGCTTCACCCAGCGAGTATCCAGCCAGACGATTTGAGATCTGAATTACCTGCTCCTGATAAAGGATGACGCCGTAAGTTTCTTCCAAAATCTCCTTCAGCTCGGGAAGATCGTAGGCAACCGGTTTGCGGCCATGCTTTCGGTCGATGAAGTCCGGTATCATGCCACCCTGGATGGGCCCAGGACGATACAGAGCATTGAGTGCGCACAGATCCTCAATGCGATTGGGCTGGTAGCGGCGCAGGACGTCTTGCATGCCTGGGGACTCGAATTGGAACACACCGCTGGTGAGTCCGGTGCTGAAGATTTTTTCATACGTTTCGGCATCATCGGGTGGAAGATCCTCGGGAACGATCTTCAAGCCCCGATATTTTTCAATCAGGTTCACAGCCTCCTCGATGATCGTAAGCGTAGTCAGGCCGAGGAAGTCCATCTTCAGCAGGCCAAGCTTCTCGAGCCCCACCATGTCGTATTGCGTCACGATTTCATCCTTGTTCGTGACGTACAGCGGCACCAACTCCATCAGAGGCACCGAGGAGATGACCACCCCTGCGGCGTGCATGCCCGCATTTCGCGCTACGCCTTCGAGCTTCAGGCTCACATCCAGCACTTCCTTGACGCGCGGCTCTTTCGAGGCGACTTCTCTCAACTCCGCGTCCTGAATGGCCTTTTCAAGTTTGATGTTCAATTGCCTTGGAACCAGCTTCGAGATCCGGTCTACCTCGGCGTAACTCATATCAAGCACACGGCCTACATCTTTAATGGCAGCTTTGGCAGCAAGTGTGCCGAACGTGATGATTTGTGCCACTTGCTCACGGCCATATTTCTCGGTGACGTACTGAATCACCTCGCCGCGACCTTTGGTACAGAAATCGATATCGATATCGGGCATGCTGATACGCTCCGGATTCAGGAATCGCTCAAACAGGAGACCGTACCGCAATGGATCGATATCCGTGATCTCCATTGCGTAAGCAACCAGGCTACCCGCGGCGGACCCACGACCCGGACCCACAGGAATGCCCTTCAGCTTTGCGAACCGGATGAAGTCCCACACAATCAGAAAATAGCTGGAGAACTTCATCTGCTGAATCATCTCGATCTCGGACTCGAGGCGCGCGACGTATTCGGGCAGGTCGTGCTTCAGATGGCCCTGTTTGCGTAAAGCTTCGAGGCGCGGCCGCCTTTTTTCGAAACCTTCGCGCGCCACCCAGGCAAAGTAGGTATCCGAAGTATGGCCGTGCGGCACGTCGAAGCGCGGGAACGGATCTTTCACCTTCTCGAGCTTGACGTGGCAGCGCTGCGCGATATCACAGGTACGATCCAGAGCGTCCTCTATTTCGCCGAAGCGGGCCATCATCTCGGGTCGCGTCTTCAGGTAGAAATCGGGGGTGGAGAAGCGCATCCGGTTGGCATCGGACATTGTCTTTCCGGTTTGGATGCACAGCAGAATTTCGTGAGCTCGAACGTCGTCACGCGTGAGGTAGTGGGCGTCGTTTGTGACGACCAGCGGAATGCCGGTTTCGCTCGACATGCGTCGGATCTGCGGCAGAACGAGTTTGTCCTGATCGAGGCCGTGATCCTGCATTTCAAGGAAGAAATTACCTGTGCCGAACAGGTCCGCGTACTCGTTCGCTAGCCGCTTGGCATCTTCGTAACGGTCGGCCAGAATCGTTTCGTTGATGTCTCCGCGCAGGCAGGCGGACATCGCAATCAAGCCACCGGAGTGGCGCGCCAGAAGATCTTTATCAACGCGAGGTTTGTAATAGAAACCGTCCAAATAGCCCGTTGAGACGAGCTTGATCAGGTTTTTATAGCCTTCCTGGGTCTCACATAGCAAGAGCAGGTGGTTATAGCGGTCCGATTCAGAGCGTGTTTTATGACCCTGCTGCGAGACGTACATTTCACATCCGATGACCGGATGAACACCATGACTCGCGGCCTCATTGTAGAACTCGACCGCCCCGAAAAGATTGCCATGATCTGTCATCGCGATGGCCGGCATTTCCAGACGTTGGACGACGCCCATGAGCTTGTTGATGTCGCACGCTCCGTCGAGCAGCGAATAATCGGTATGGCAGTGAAGGTGAACGAAGGGACGTTCGGACATTCGGATTACCTCTTAGTTTAGCGGCAGCTTCCGCGATGAACGGGAACGGCTGGCAGTATCGGACTCGTCACGCAATGTTAATCGCTGTGTAACACTACTTCGATAATTTTGGTCCTTGCGTGCGGCATAGCATCAGCACGCCATGGGGGCTTGTGCACGCATTTCAGAAAACATTGCCAGGAGATTCACGAATATGAAATTGATTCTGAGTTTGGTGTGCCTAGGCGGGACAGTGCTGCAACTCGCGGGCGGCGAGTCCCTAGGAACCGGGGCTACGGATGCCAATCCATCAACGCCTAAGGCGGCTAGCGCGGACGATCTGAATCAGCTTCGTGAACGAATCGCTAGACAGGAGGAGGAAATCAGCCGGCTGCAGCAATCTATTAAAGAACAGCGCGCCTTTCTTGAAAAGGTGGTCGCTGCCGGCAATGGACCCGCCAAGCTGGTTCCGGTGGTCAACGTAGCTCATCCGAACGTTGCGGGATCAGGGAGAACCGGGCAAACAACGGCAGAGAATCCCGCGCCGCTGTCGATCAGTATCGGAAATACGACTTTCACGCCGCTAGGTTTTGTCGATTTTACCTGGTATGGACGTTCCACGAACGTTGGCAGTGGTATTGCAACCAGCTTTGGCAGCATTCCTTACAACACCTCCGCAACCGCTCATCTTTGGGAAAACAACTTCAGCACCCATAACTCGCGCATTGGCTTCCGAGTCGATTCGAAATTCATGGGGGCTAAAGTGCTCGGATACTTCGAAGCCGACTTTTTGGGTAATGCGGCACAGAACGTTTTTGTTACCAGCAACTCCGGCACCTTCCGAATGCGCGACGTCTTTGTGGATATTCAGAAGAATGGGTTCGAAGTGCTTGGCGGGCAGGACTGGACGCTGTTCACTCCCAACCGCAAGGGTCTATCGCCTCTTCCTAGCGATCTCTTTTATACGCAGAACATGGATACGAACTACCAAGCCGGTTTGATCTGGGCGCGGCAATCTCAGTTCCGGTTAATTGCCCATCCCAACGAAAACGTGGCGTTTGGCGTCTCACTCGAAAACCCCCAGCAGTATGTCGGCAACGGCCTGGTGACGTTCCCCGCATCGCTACCTAGCTCGGCAACAGGGCAGTTCGATAACACGATGACCACCTACTCTACACCGAACCTGCATCCCGACATTATCTTCAAAGCGGCCTACGACGGCCATGCCGGGGATAAAATTTTGCACGTGGAAGCAGGCGCCTTAATACGCAGTTTTAAATACGTGAATACGGTTGGAAAGAACCCTACTACTTTTCCATCCTCTACGGCTACGGCTGCCAGCGGCGAGGTAAACGCAAATCTGGAGATCGTAAAGAATGTTCGCCTGATCGCAAACACGTTTTTCGGATCAGGTGGCGGCCGGTATATTTTTGGGCTGGGACCTGATGTGGTCGTCCGCGCCGATGGCAGCATCTCGCCGGTGAACGCATATTCGACAGTGGACGGGTTTGAAGCGAACATAACGAAGAACACACTCATCTCTATGGTGTATGGCGGGGCCTATTTCGGTCGCAACACAGCTGTAGACACGGACGGTTCGCTGATCGGGTATGGATTTGCGGGATCGTCAACAAGCAACAATCGCACTATCCAAGAGGCAACATTCGATTTAATTCAGACGTTTTGGAAGAGCCCGAATTATGGGGCACTCTCATTGATCACGCAGTATTCCTATCTCTGGCGTAATCCATGGTCGATACCATCCAGCGGGACCAGGTACGCCAAGACAAATATGATCTGGCTGAACCTTCGCTATACACTTCCGTAACTCTAAATGGGTTCGCGGTCCCTCAAGCACCGGCTTCGGCTGGTGCTTTTTTTTGGTAAGGACAAGAAGCGGGGCGAAGGCAGGTAAACTTTACAATGCAGCGGGCGGGTACAAATAAAAACGCCCCCGAAAAACGGGGGCGAAGAGGTTTAGATCTTTTGAAAAGTCCCCGCTCTTACGGGGTACGTGGGCTACTTCCCTTTTTTCTTGCTGCTGGAGGACTTCTTTGCGGACTTCTTAGAGCCCCCAGACTTCTTAGTTGCGTTCTTCATCGAACGATTCTCCCTAACGTAAATTTGCAATCCATTACAGATCGCAGTGTGATTCATATATAAGGTTGTTCGCAAGAGAAGTCAAGAAAAAAAATGCATTTGGGTTTTTTGATGAGGAACAATTCATACATCGGGACGGCGAAAAACGTAATTAGGAAATTTGTTTTACCCTATCGGCGGACTTTTTTCGTCTTTCAATCAGTTCGCCTAGCCGGTTATGATCATGGGATCGGCATCCATGAAGAAGCGCATCCTTCGTTTGATTGCGTGTCTCGCGATTGCGAGTTCGGTGTTATTTTTGCCAGCGTGCCGGAAACATCACGCCGCAAGAACCACCCCACCTCCGCAGCCGTCGCGGGCAGGAGTGCCTGCGGACAGGTCGCATCTCGGATTACCAGCGAAGGGATCGAGAGCCTCGTCGGAACCGGTACGGAGGCCGACTGCAGTGCCGGTCGGTTATGCAGAAGAGGGTATCGCCAGCTGGTACGGCATCCCTTATCACGGGCGGCGAGCAGCCGATGGAGAAATCTACGATATGGAAACGCTGGTCGCCGCGCATCGCGTGATGCCCTTCAACACATGGCTAAAAGTAACGAATCTCGCGACTAACAAAAGCGTCAACGTGCGCATCATTGATCGCGGTCCGTTCGTGGCAGGGCGCATTATCGATCTCTCAAAAGCGGCGGCCCGTCAGATCGGGCTCTTAGGACCAGGCGTAGGGCGAGTGCGTTTGGAAGTGACAGGGGCACCGCCTAATATTCCATCGAATGATTTCTACGCCGTTCAGGTGGGCGCCTTTACGGTGGCTGCCAAGGCCGAGCGGGTGCGCATGCAGTATGCACAGCGTTTCGGCAGCGCGCAACTCGCTCTCAAGCAGGGTACGGTTCCGTTATGGCGGGTGCTGATCGGTAAGGAGCCCTCGATAGCGGCTGCGCAGGAATTGGCGAATGTGTTGAGCGCAGAGAACCGAGCCGTGTTTGTTGTCCGCTTGGACGAGAGCGTCTTAAAAGCGGGCAGCAACATTGTTCCGGGATTGATGCCCGAGACGATGAGGTAGGGCGCGAGCGGAACTCCGAGAACTTCTGGTGCCGCTTGGCACTAGGTTCACGAGCGACCGTAGCTCTACTCGTGACGCCGCAGATTGCCCTGGACGTTTCGCCTCTTTCCACCCTGGTCGGCAACTCGCCGCCTATGAAGCAGGTGCATCGCCTCGTCGCGCGGATGGGAAAATCGCGCTTTCCGGTTTTGATTCTGGGCGAGACCGGGACGGGCAAAGAAGTGGTTGCGCGCGCAATCCACAACATGGAAGGGCAAGGCCCGTTTGTGGTTGTCGATTGCTCCTCCTTGGTCGGGCCGCTGATGGAAAGTGAGCTATTCGGCTACTCCAAGGGTGCTTTCACCGGGGCGTTCAACCAGAAGCTGGGGCTTTTGGATGCAGCGAACGGCGGGACGGCATTCTTTGATGAGATCGGGGAGCTGCCACTCGAGCTACAGATGAAACTGCTCCGGGTTCTACAGGAGAAACAGTTTCGGGCCATAGGCGGGCTGGCCAACCGAAGCTCCAATTTCCGCGTTGTGGCGGCAACCAATCGCGATCTGCTTGCCGAAGTCGAAGCAAAACGGTTTCGACAGGACCTCTATTACCGTTTGAACGTTATGCGCGTGCGGATCGCTCCTTTGCGCGAACGCCGGGACGATATACCCGCTCTTATCTACCATTTCTTACAGCGCTACGGAAACGACCATCGGGTGGCAGATGAGGTTATGGATTCTCTGGTTGAGTATGACTGGCCCGGCAACGTTCGCGAACTCGAGCACGCGGTGCAGCAGATGGTAGCCATGAACTCGGGTCCATGGATCACGGTTGCCGACCTTCCTTCCGCCGTCGTTAACAGATCCTTTGAACGGCAGCTACAGGGCCGCAATCAGGAAACATCAGGCTCGGTTCAGCCCCTTGCGCAAGGCTTCAATGCGGCAAGCTCGGGCATCGCACCACTGGCTGATGTGGAAAAGCAGGCGATCTTACGAGCTATTGAATACACCAAAGGCGATCGCACCGTAGCCGCCGCGATGCTCGGCATAGGAAGAACGACTCTCTACCGCAAACTGAAGGAGTACGGACTGTAAGATTGGGAGCGTGCGAATTGCGCTCGATGCCACGTACAGCATAGATCCACATCCTTCAGGGATCGCCGTTTACTCGCGCGAGCTGCTCTCTGGTCTGGCACATGCATATCCCCAAGATGAATTTCTGTTCTGTTATCGCCTGAAGCAGTGGAGGCGGGCGTCGCGAGCGAAGCTTCCGAACGTTCGGCGACAGCTGTTGGTTTCGACTCTCCCCACCTTCATGGTCGACGTGTTCCATGCGCTAAACCAGAGAGTGGACCGGCGGCCGGCGAGAAAGGTTCTTTCCACCTTTCACGATTTGTTTGTCATAAGTGGAGAATACTCTTCGCCCGAATTCAGGGCGCGCTTTACTGAGCAGGCAAGGCGGGCTGCCGCGAACTCCGATCTGATCATCGCGGTTTCGGAGTTTACGGCAAACCAGGTCAGCAGCTTACTTCACTTCGACAGCTCTCGAATCCGTGTTGTGCCGCACGGCGTGCGTCAACCTGGCGGGACATGCGCGTTGCAGCGGGAAAATATCATCCTGTTCGTGGGTGCCTTGCAGATTCGCAAGAACGTGATCGGGCTGATCGAGGCTTTTGAGCGGGCGACTGGCGATCGGCGGAATCGAGATCTGACCGGGGATTTATGGCGGCTCGTCCTCGCAGGAGCACCATCAGGCTACCAGGCCGATCGTATTCTGGATCGGATCAAAAGAAGTAGCTGCCGCGACCGGATTGAAATCGCAGGGTATGTTTCGCAATCCGACTTAGAAGGCTTGTACTCACGTGCATCCATCTTCGCGTTCCCATCGCTCGATGAGGGTTTTGGAATACCAGTCCTCGAAGCAATGGCCAACGGAGTACCGGTGATAACGTCAAACCGATCGGCGCTGCTCGAAGTGGCTGGCAACGCAGCGCTGCTCGTCGATCCTCACAATATCGAAGAAATAGAATGTGCGCTCAAGCGCCTGATGAATGATCCCGGCCTGAGAACCAAGCTTTCGGATCTTGGCCGCGCTCGCGCGAAAAGCTACAGTTGGGACCGCACAGTGAAAGCAACGTATTCGATTTATCAGGAACTCACCAGGTAAAAGAGAATCTTACTTCGATTCTTCGTCAAGCGAGATTTTCAGAGCGCGCAGAAATTTGTGGTCTTGAGTAGTCAGCCTGATCTTGCCCGTAGACTCATAGTGAACGGGGTGCTCCGAATCGTGTTCGGTAGGGATTTCGGAATCCGCGCCATCTTCCCGCTTATTGAATCCGATCGTCGCTTCAAGCACTAGAAAGACATCGTAGCCAGCGCGCTTGATCTCGCCGATGGCACCCGCGATGCGGTCTGAATCAGAGAGCGATTCGTTTATGGCGTTGCCCAGCTCCTGCATCAGATCCTTGAGTGTTTCGTCCAAAACAATTCCTTTCTTGGGCACCTTCAGGTTATCACCCATTTCGCCTCGTAACGCCCCGGGAAACAGCCTAGTATGGGGCAGATTTAGGAACCAAAACTGGTGGAACTACGCGTCCCCGCTCCCGGGAACGTGCTGATAATTACCGTTCACCTAGTAGGTCTGGCCGCTCGTAGGGCTTAGTGGAGTACCTTGCCGCTTCTGCTTGCGCACCAGCAGTGTTGTCATGGGTCCGGATAGCAAGTTTGTACTCATTGACTGCGCGATCGCGCTGGCCAGTCACATCAAAGATTTTTCCGAGATTCACATGGGACCATACTTCGGTCCACCTAGGCTCGAGATCGCCGTTGATCGCCGCACGAAACTCATTTGCGGCCGATTGGAAATTGTTCTGTTTGAAGAACAGCTCGGCAATTCGATAGTGGGCCAATGAACTATTGCGATTCACCTCCAGCGCCTTCTGGAATTCGCGCAATGCGTTTGCGAAGTCGTTGATTTCGACGAATTGCTCACCTCGCCGGATCGCAACAGCGATTTGCATGCTTTGATCGACTCGAAGTATTCGATTCTGGGGATCGATTGTTACTTTGCGCGGTTTCCCGAAAGTATCAACACTGAACTCAGAAGACGTGCCGACCACTTCGACCTTTTTGTCCTCCGGATTGCCTTCCGTTTCGATACGCAAGTCGACAGGCATGCGGAACGTGTCCAGGTCTTGCGTGACTTTGCCCACCACGCGGAATCCCTGCTTCGTTCGCAGCACCGTGTACTCGAGCTTGAACTGGGGCGAGCCGCTCGATTCGAGCCATTGCAGGAAAAAGTAGCGCAGGTCCTGATGGGAGGCCTGCTCCATTACTTTTCGGAAATCCTCACTGCTGGCCGATTTATAGCTGTACTGGTCGATAAACGCGTGTAGGCCCTTCTTGAAGTCGGCGTCACCTACAATTCCGCGGAGCATATTCAGAATTGCGGCTCCTTTAGCTGATGTAAGCGCCCAATATTCGGGCGAGTAATCCTCCAGACGCGCAGCCTGCAGAACGGGAGGATCTTTCACCGTAAGCGCCTCGACGTAAGTCGCCTTGAGGTCGGCTTCCGCCGCGCCAGGACCGGCCGTCTGTTCCTGATAGAGAAGCTCCGAATATCGCGCGGGCCCGTTGACCAGCCAGATATGATTGCGCGTGGTCGGCGACACCAAAACGCCCCACCATTGGCGCGACAACTGATTGGTCAGCACACGAGTGTTCACCTGATGAGTGATTGAATTCGGATTAAGGAAAACAATGCCCGGCGCGGAATAGCCGTTTACAGCGCCCGCCTCGGTTTCGACAAACGTAAGGTTTGCTTGCGGCGCAAGGCCATATTCCGAGGTAAGGAATGTCATTATTTTGCCGGCCTCGTCACCGTAGGCGTGTGCATCAGCGGCCTGCTGATCGCGGAAGAAGATCTGGGAGGTAATCCCTTGGGACGAGACTCGCACCGGGTCGCCTTTCACAATTGCGATACTCGCCGGGAAACTCGCCTTGTCATAGTGAAACGAATAGATAGTCCGGTCATTGCTGGCGCGGTCGGTCGTTAGATCGCCGCTGGCAACGACACGATAGTCAGAAGGTGTCGTGACCCGGAGATCAGCAGTGAACCGGTTCACGGTGTAATCATTTACCGGGAACCAACGCGCGGGATAGAGCAGGTATCCGAAGTCGGGGTGCAAGGCTGCGAATTTGATCCCGGATACCGGCGAGTCCTCATTGCCGGTCAGCTTGCCGTCGTAGGTGAACGAGATTTCGGACGGTTGGTTCTTGTGCAGCAGGGTGGGGAAGGAAACCTTCACCGTAAAATCCTGCGCGTTGCGAACTGTTTGCAGCGGCTGGCCCGATCGGTCCGCGGTCTTCGACACGGTGAGAGCGTCGTTCAGCTCAAAGACAGCTTCGTTGGCGTCCTCCAGCGGTGTGAAGCTCAGCTTGGCGGTCGCCACAATCGACTGAGTGCGGGGATTGATGTCCGCGTCGATGGTGTAATGCTGAACTTCAATGCGCGGATGCTTTTCCTGTGCCCAAGCGAAAGCCGCAACGAGAACAAAAAGCACTATCCATCTGAAACCGCGTACCATCACTTTGATTGTCCCTTACCTATCTCTCGGGGGAATCAGTCCTGCCGGGGCGGACGCAATTCGATTCCCGCACACTTCTGTGATCAGATCCGCTGCACGCTCGAAGGGGTCGCCCTCGCGTGTGAGCGCCAGACGGACGGCTGCCAACTCAGCTCGCATACGGTCCGCCCGCTCTGCATTGGCGAGCAGTTCCGCGGCAGCGGCGGATATTTTTCCCGGCGTCATGTCCTTCTGAATCAGTTCCGGAACGATCTTGCGCTCTGCGATCAGATTGACCATGGAAAGGAAGGGAACCTTGACCAGTCGACGCCCTGCCCACCAGCTTGCAGGGGTGACCTTGTAGAAGGTGACCATCGGAGTGCCCAAGACCGCCGCCTCCACGGTTACGGTTCCGCTAGCGGCCAAGGCAAGCTCGGCATGGCCTATGCAGTCCCAAGTCTCGTTTTCAATTATTTGGATGGATAAAGATTGAATGCGTTCCTTAAAAATTGCCAAAGTTCCGCGCGCTTGAAAACCGGCGGGCGTCGCTAGTATAAATGAGAGGGCGAAACGCTGGCGAAGCTCGGCAACCGCTTCCAACAACACGGGTAAATGCCTGCCGACCTCACCGGGACGGCTACCGGGGAGCAGCACCACGAGGCGAGCGTCCCTGGGAAGTTGGTGTCGGTCCAAGTATTCTTCTCGCGAGAACTTCCTCCTCACGATCGCGGCGAGCGGATGACCTATATATGTAGCGTTTACCCCATGCTTCCGAAACCAGGCTTCTTCGAACGGAAAGATGCAGAAGAGCCTGTCCACAAGTTCCCGGATGGCTTTCACTCGCCCCTGACGCCAGGCCCAGACTTGCGGAGCGACCAGGTAAAAGACGGGCACCTTCAGGCGCTTCAGGTGCCGCGCGAGACGGAGATGAAAATCCGGGCTGTCCGTGAGCAGGGCAGCGTCGGGGGGGTGCTCCTCCGCTAGGCGAATCAGCTTCCGGTATTCCCGGAAGATGGCGGGCAGGTGACCGGCCACTTCAGCCAGACCAACTACGCCTAACTTTGCGAAATCGATAACGGGAGTGACGCCTGCCGCTATCAGCTTCGGTCCCGCAGAACCATAAAATTCGGCAGATGGGTAGCGCTGAGACAATTGCGTCACCGCGCCGGCGGCGTACATATCCCCCGACTGTTCGCCCGCCGAAATCAGGAAACGCACTTCGTTTTGCTCCAAGTGTAGCAGCGGATCGCAGACTCTAATGCGAAGGGCAGCTGCGGTCGTTTTACTCGCGCGAGCGACGGAGCCCGGGGGGTCCTTTGCTAGAATCGAGGTCAAAGGTAGATGTCCAGCCAACGGGAGCTGACCGTGGCCAGTGCGGCGCAAACCGGTCTCGCTAGAGTCAGTGTCGGTCAATTCGCGGAACGATTTCGGGGCGAAGTCATTCCGCTAAGCAATACGTTTGGATACTTCTGCGCCTCTGTTCCAATGAGCGAGGAAGTAGTTAAGGAGTACCTGGAAGAACCGGTTGCAGCGTTGCCTCCGGCGCTCGCTTCCACCCTGCCCCGCATTTCTATTCTGCTGGTGCCTTATCTGGAGCGTTCCGGCGAACGCGCTTCGCCCAAAGCGAAAAGGAAGCCCCCCACGGCGCTCGAGAAAGTAGCCGATTTCGTTGTTGCCGAGCGGCCAGCGGATGGGCAGCAGTCGTGGGCCTCTCAGGTGCGTTTCGAGAACGAGACGGTATTGGTTTTTGCCCTCAAAGAGCAGGATGTTGCGGAATATCATTATCGGCTGTATCGGCGCTTGGCCAGCCTGGTTTCCGAAACGTGGTCCACGGAAGTGGCGCTGAGCTATAAAGCGGGGATTCGCGAAGAGCTCATTGCGGGCGTGCACGGTGAGGTGGATGATGAGAGCTGGCAAGCAAAACAGGCACTACTGCGACGACAGACGAACGTCAAGCGAGAGAGTCCGCTACTCGCGAACTATGTCCGGCAATCCTTCATAGACACGTTGACGCTTTACTTGCACGGGATTTGCTGCGACATCGACGTCGAGACGGGACCGCGTCAGTTGCCCAGCCGTCATCTTCGAAAGCGGCTCGACCTGCTTAAGTCTTTCTATCCTGCTCCCGCGGGATATGCTGTCTTTCCAGAGGACGGCGATAAATCGAAGGCGAGGTAATTAACGCGACCACTACCGGGTGGGAGATTTAAACTGCTCGTCAATTTCAACCCGATAGCCGCTCACGAGGCTATTGGTTTCATTCGCCATGCCGATGACCGCCATCAGTTCCGCAAGCATTTCATCCGTCATGCCTTTCTTCTGGGCTGAGACCGTATGCGAAGCAATGCAGTAGTGACATTGGTTGGTCGTACTCACGGCCAGATAAATCAACTCTTTTGTAAGCGCATCCAGAGTGCCGGGCGCCATGATCTGCTTGAGGCTTTCCCAAGTGCGGCGCAATGTAGCTGGATCCCGCGCGATCGCTTTCCAGAAATTCGTAACTGAATCGGTTTTACGCGTCGCCATAATATCGTCATAGACGGCGCGAACCTCGGGACTTGCGTCTTGGTACTCAACCATACCCAACGTGGCCATACTTACTCCTTGCTACGATTTGCCAATCAGCATTCCGGCGACAAACACGAGCACGCCGCCAAGCACAACCTGCAGCGCTGCTCGTATCAGGGGAGTCTCCATAAAATGCTGGCGAATCCAACTGATGATTCCTAGCTCGATCGCGACCACGACGATGGCGATCGATGTCGCTACTTGAAAATCTGGAATGAGGTACGGCAGGGTGTGACCGATTCCACCCGCTGTGGTCATCACGCCTGTGATCACGCCCCGCACCACGGGCCGCCCGCGCCCAGTCAGCGAACCGTCATCGGAAAGCGCCTCAGCAAAGCCCATAGAAATGCCTGCGCCAACCGAGGCCGCAAGTCCCACCAGAAATGCGTCCCTACTTGAGTGGGTAGCGAATGCCGCGGCGAAAAGAGGCGCCAGCGTCGAAACCGAGCCATCCATCAAACCCGCGAGTCCAGGCTGAACGAACTGAAGGACAATAGTCCGCCGATATGCCTCGTCTTCCTGTTTGCGAACTTCCGGCGTCAGCTGCTGTTTTTCAAACAACTCTGCCGTAGCCGTATGTTGGATCTCTGCCTCGGCGAGATCACCTAACAATTTGCGGGTAGAGGCATCTGTCACCTTCTGGAGGGCCCAATTGTAGAAGCGGCGCGTCTCTGTTTCCATCGACTCCACTGATTTACGCACTGCTTTGGGACCAACTGGCTCGACCAGCCACACCGGAGTTCGCGAAACGAAGCCTTTGACGTCCTGCCGCCGAATGTACGGAATATGCTCTCCGAAACGACACCGATACAGATCGATAAGCCGGGCGCGATGCTCTGATTCTTCGGCTTGCATCTCGTCCATCATCCTGGCTGTGGCCGGGTAGCTATCGCGTAAACCCTCCGCGAACTCTCCATAAATGCGACCATCTTCCTCCTCGAGTGAAATAGCGACGGCCAAGATCTCTCGCTCAGACAGGTCCTTGAAGTTCTTTGCCATTTAGCCACTCCCCACAGACAGCCAGAAGTAAAGTGCCATGTGGAGCCATTTTAGCCATTGCACGGCCCACGGCTCCCAAAGACTTAGCTCGGAATTTTTAGGATCTCGCGTACGGGGTGAAAGACAATAGAAGTAGCCGTTGCGAACCCGAGCGTACAGGTGTCCTTTGTGCGCGGCTTAAGAAGGCAGCGCGCAGGCGGGTTGGCCCTAGTGCGCATCGAACAATGCTAAACCGTATCTCCGTACATGGCGCGCGCCAGCATAACCTCAAAAACATTAACGTCGAGATTCCGCGCAATACGTTCACGGTAATCACCGGGTTGAGTGGCTCAGGAAAGAGCTCTCTGGCATTCGACACCATTTATGCTGAGGGCCAACGCCGATACGTCGAAACTCTGTCACCATACGCGCGCCAGTTTCTCGATCAGATGGAGCGTCCGGAAGTGGACTGCATTGATGGCCTGAGTCCCGCGATCTCTATCGAGCAGAAGACGACTTCCCGCAGCCCGCGATCCACGGTCGGCACAGTAACGGAAGTGTATGACTATCTTCGACTGCTCTATTCTTCAGTAGGCGTTCCGCATTGCCCGTTCTGCGGGGCTGAGATCGCGCGCCAGTCGCCAGCCCAGATTCTCGAACAAGTTCTGGCGAGCTATCAAAACGAACGCATCATGATCCTCGCACCAATCGCCCGCGGACGTAAAGGCGAGTACAAGAAAGAACTCACGGCGGTGGCGAAAAGCGGATTCCGAGCACGCGTTGATGGCGAGTTGCTCTCAGTCGATGAGCCGATTAAGCTCGACAAACGCAAGAACCACACTATCGAAGTGGTGATCGACCGGCTAGTCGTAAAGCCCGGTATCAACCAACGGCTGGAAAATTCTATTCAAACTGCCCTCAAATGGTCCGACGGCCTTGTGATCGTCGCGGTCATCGATGGACCGGAGACGCTCTATTCCGAGAAACTCGCGTGTCCCAATGACGGCACCAGCATTCCGCAGCTTGAGCCACGCTCTTTCTCGTTCAACAGTCCTTACGGAGCATGTGAAACGTGCAAGGGCGTCGGCAGCACGTGGGCGTTTGATGCGGGGAAGGTGATTTGTGATCCTTCAAAACCATTGCTGGATGGAGGACTCGGGCCCGGTTCTACTTCTTCATACATGATTTCGAACCTGACCGACGCTGCTGAGACTTTCAGGATCGATCTCACCAAGGCCTTTGAGGACTTACCGAAGCGGATTCGCACTTTGCTTTTGGACGGCAACGCCCAATTTCCCGGCATCTTGAAACTCCTCGAAGAAAGCTACGGGCGAGCGAGCGAAAACTACCGTGAATGGTTGATGGATTATATGTCGCCCACTGCATGCCCGGACTGTAAGGGACGCCGCCTGAGGGCGACAAGTCTCGCGGTACAGGTGAAAGGCATCTCAATCGCTGATTTCACCGAAATGCCGATCGCGCGGGCGCTGCCGGTCATAGAAAGCTGGCAGTTCACCGAACGGGAATTGAAGGTTGCGGGGCGTGTTGTTGAAGAGATCCGAAACCGTCTACAATTCTTGTGCGCGGTAGGGCTTGATTATCTGAGTCTGGACCGATCGTCGGCGACGTTGTCGGGTGGTGAGGCGCAGCGCATTCGCCTTGCAACTCAGATCGGCTCAAAGCTGCGCGGCGTGCTTTATGTTCTGGATGAGCCCTCGATAGGTCTGCACCCGCGCGACAACGGACGTCTGCTCGACACACTACATCACTTGCGTGATCTGGGCAATACCGTTTTGGTTGTAGAGCATGATGCCGAGACTATCGAGCGTGCTGACCATGTGATCGATCTTGGCCCTCGCGCGGGGCGCCTGGGCGGAGCTCTGATCGCTCAGGGCACCCCGGCACAAATTATGAGCGCGCCGCAATCGCTTACGGGTGAGTATCTTTCGGGACGCGTTTCTATTACGCCGCCTCCCTTTCGGCGGGCGGGAAACGGGCTCAAACTGACGGTGAGGGGCGCTCGCGAACATAATCTGAAGAAGATTGATGTCGATTTCCCACTGGGCACTTTCATCGTTGTAACCGGCGTTTCCGGGAGCGGTAAATCAACGCTGGTTCACGATATTCTGTATCGCGCATTGGCGAAGGAAGTCTACGGATCCACTCAGCAGCCCGGCGCGCACGACACGATCCTAGGCCTAGAAAATCTCGATAAAGTTGTGGAGATCGACCAATCGCCAATCGGGCGGACTCCGCGCTCAAATCCTGCCACATACACCGGCCTGTTTACGCCGATCCGAGAGCTGTATGCGATGCTGCCGGAATCTCGCGAGCGCGGCTACAAAATGGGGCGGTTCAGTTTTAACGTGAAAGGCGGACGTTGCGAAGCCTGCCAAGGAGATGGCCTCAAGCGTATAGAAATGAACTTTCTGCCGGACGTTTACGTCACTTGCGACGTGTGCCGCGGCCGGCGTTACAATCTCGAAACGCTGCAGGTCAAGTACAAAGATAAGAGCATCGCCGACCTCCTGGAATCGACCGTCGATGATGCCGTGCCACTGCTCGCCAACATTCCGCAGATCCAGGCGAAGCTCAAGACGTTAGCTGAGGTGGGCCTTGGCTACATTCACCTCGGCCAATCATCAACAACGCTCTCGGGAGGCGAGGCGCAACGCATCAAGCTTGCAAAGGAACTGAGCAAGAGGCAAACTGGTCGAACCTTTTACCTATTGGACGAGCCGACCACAGGTTTACACTTCGACGACATACGCCATCTGCTTGAAGTTCTACAGCGACTTGTCGATCTTGGAAATACCGTGCTGGTGATTGAGCATCAACTTGACGTGATCCGGAGTGCCGACTATCTGATCGACTTAGGGCCGGAAGGCGGCGAGCACGGCGGCTACGTTGTTGCCGAAGGAACGCCGGAACAGATAATGGTTAATCGGCGCAGCCACACCGCACAGGCTCTCCGCAACACATTGAAGACGGGAAATGCCGCCTGACTTTATGGATATCTCTCCACTCGAACCGGTCGTCGATATCGGTCCACCGCCTCCGCCTCCGCGAGAACCGTTCTGGAGCTACACGGATCTGTTGCTGGTCATGGGCTTCGTCGTTGCGTCAATCATGCTGATTGTTCTCGTGACGGGATTTCTGGTGGCTTTCAAACCAGCGCTACGAGACGACCCGGGACCTTTATTGTTACCCGTGCAGGTGGCATTCTACGGCTTCATCTACCTCGCTTTACATTTCACATTGAGAATCCGGTATGGCAGGCCCGTATTTCCGTCGCTTGGATGGCGTCGCACTCGATTCAACCTCGGCTTCGCGGCGCTTGGCGGAGCAGTACTCGCGTTCGCTATCTCTGGCTTGGCTTCCTTACTGCACACTCCGCAGGTTCCATCGCCTCTGGATAGATTTTTGAAATCGCCGGTCGATCTGGCGCTATTCGGCGCTCTCGCAGTGACCCTGGCGCCGCTTTTCGAAGAGCTCTTCTTCCGCGGCTTCCTTCAGCCGCTTCTCTCGCGCACTTTTGGAGTGATTGCCGGCATCTTGATCACTGCTCTGGTATTCGGCCTTTTGCATGCACCCGAATATGCATGGGCTTGGCAATACGTTGTCGCCGTATCGCTCGCCGGTGCAGTATTCGGATGGGTGCGAACTCGAACGAACTCGATCATCCCTTCAACGCTGATGCACGCCTGCTATAACTTGGTTTTCGTAATCGCTCTTATCGTGACAAAACACGTGAAACACTCATGACGACGCCTACCGCTGTGCTTACCCAAAACACGTTCGAGACTATCGAATGGACTCCGGCCGGCGTCGTGATGATCGATCAAACACGCCTGCCGCACGAGACAGCCTACGTCACCTGCCGCACGTATGTGGATGTGGCGGATGCGATCCGAAACATGATTATTCGAGGTGCGCCGGCAATTGGCGTCGCCGCGGCCATGGGGATTGCACTCGGAGCTCTGCATTCGGAGAATCTTGATCGAGACATGCAGCTCATCTGCGACACGCTTCGAAGCACGCGCCCCACAGCGGTCAACCTATTTTGGGCCATTAATCGAATGAATGGAGTCTACGGTTCCGTACGGCACCTTGGTGTCGATGAGATTCGGGCTCGATTGACCGAAGAGGCGCAAAACATCCGTGAAGAAGACATTGCTATCAACAAGGCTATCGGCCGGCATGGCGCTCCACTGGTTCCGGATCATAAGACCGTGCTGACGCACTGTAATGCGGGCGCATTAGCAACTGCCGGATACGGCACGGCACTCGGCGTGGTTCGTGCCGCAGTGCAAATGGGCAAGCACATCGATGTGTTTGCCGACGAAACACGCCCGTTTCTGCAAGGCGCTCGTTTGACTGCGTGGGAGCTTCACCGCGACGGCATCGATGCAACACTCATCACTGACAATATGGCCGGCCATTTCTTGAAGAGCGGCCGGATCGGCTGTGTCGTTGTGGGCGCCGATCGGGTCGCTGCCAACGGTGACGTCGCAAATAAGATCGGGACCTACACCTTGGCTGTTCTAGCAAAAGAGAATAATGTGCCCTTTTATGTCGCAGCTCCTATGTCGACGCTTGACCTCACGCTCGCATCTGGCGACCAGATCCCGATTGAAGAGCGCGGAGCGAAAGAAGTAACGCACCTTCAAGGGGTGCACGTAGCGCCGGATGGAATCAAAGTCGCGAACCCGGCGTTCGATGTAACACCGAACCGGTATGTTTCGGCGATCATCACGGAGTGTGGTGTCGCTCGAGCGCCTTACACCGAGAGTTTACGGGATCTGTGGGCGGCTTCACAGCCCACGTTATAAAAGGTCCTCTAAGCAAGACCTAGCGGGGTCATTCGTACCTCAACGCAACCATTGGATCGACCTTGGCGGCTCTTCGTGCAGGGATGTAACACGCGAAAAGCGCGACCGTGGTAAACACTACCACCGACCCGAGATATGTAACCGGATCTGTCGGATTTACGCCGAAGAGCAGGCTCATCAACAATCGCGATAGCAGTAGCGAAGCCATGAGGCCGGTAAAGATGCCAATGGCCGCCAATCCCATACCTTGGCCTGCCACTGTCCGAAAAACGTGCGCTGCATCCGCGCCCAGTGCCACGCGCACGCCGATCTCCTGGGTTCGCTGTGTGACCAGATAAGACAGCACTCCGTAGATGCCGACGCATGCCAGAATCAATGCCAAGATAGCTAAAGCGCCCAGTAACATCGCTTGTACACGCCTCTGGGCCACTTCCTCATCCAAGAGATCATCGAGTGTCATCACGTTCGACACCGGCTGATCCCGGACGATTGACCATATCGCTTGACGGGCGGCGCCAGCCAGACTCTGAGGATCGCCCGCGGTGCGAATTACCAGATCGCGGGGCACCATCCAGTTGTCTTTCGCCTGCCAATACGGGAAGTACATCTCTTGGCGGGCCGGCTCGCTGAGGCTCATCTGACGCACATCGCTGGCGATTCCGACGATTCGCACCCACGGTGCTTTTTCGTCCGGTTGCGCATATTTGAAACGCTTGCCAATTGGATCCTGGTTCGGCCAGAACTTCCGCGCCATAGTTTCATTGATGACCGCCACGAGCGGGGCATCTTTTCCGTCGCTGTCGTTGAACAGCCTGCCGCGGCGCATTGGAATCCGCATGGCTTCGAAGTATCCGGGCGTCACAACCCGGTTATTCGCATCGTAAGTCACATCGCGCTTCAGCGGCATGCCTTCAGGCGTAAAGCCGTCCGTTCCACCAGGCCAAGTCAACGGTAACGCACTCGTAAATCCGGCGGCTTTTACGCCGGGCAGCGCCTTGACGCGCTCCAATACGCGCTGGAAAAATTCGGTGCGCTTCGCAAAGTCCTTGTACTTGGTATCCGGGACAACCAAGCGCATTGTCAGAACGTGGTCGGACCGGAAGCCCGGATCTAGACCCCGCAGATTTGAAAAACTTTCGAGCAGTAGCCCTGATCCCACCAGCAGCATCAGCGAAAGCGCCACTTCTCCAATCACCAAAAGGTTGCGGAAGGTCCTCCGGCGCGAACCGGCACTGCCCCGTCCACCTTCCTTCAGAACGTCGTTTAGATCAACTTTTGAGACCTGCATTGCCGGGGCAAGCCCGAATAGAAAGCTACTTGCAAGCGAGACCAACACGGCAAACGCGAGCACGCGAAAATCGAGCTGAAGGGAGACAGTAACCGCCAGGTCCGCGGGGATCAGATTCTTGAGAAAGTTGAAACACCAGTTCGCAAGGATGACGCCGAGCATGCCGCCTCCGAGTGCCAGCAATGCGCTCTCAGTGAGCAACTGCCGGACGATTCGGCCGCGATCTGCGCCGAGCGCTGTCCGAACTGCGATTTCGCGCTGCCGGCCTGTGGCTCGCGACAGCAATAAATTGGCTATGTTGGCACAAGCGATCAGCAGAATGAACCCGACAGCAGCCATCAACACAATCAGCCCGCGGCGCACATCATGGGTATAACTTTCCTGCAGCGGCTCCGCAAAGAAGCGCCGGATTCCGGCATTCGTATCCGGATATTGCCGCGCCATTTGCCTAGCCAACACAAGCAATGCGGCATTCGCCTTCCCCACCGTCACGCCAGGCTGCAGCCGTCCGACAACCCAGAGGTAATGCATCCCCAGATTCGCCAATTGTTTGGAAGTGAAAGCGATGGGCGTCCAGATATCGACATTCCTGAACGGGAACGAAAACCCCGGCGGCATCACACCCAAAACCGAATATTTCTGGTTGTTGAGCAGGATTGTCTGGCCGACCAGTTTCGGGTCTCCTCCGAATCTGCGCTTCCATAACCGATAACTGATGAGAGCGACGTCCTCCGCCCCCGGACGGTCCTCCTCGGGAGCGAACACGCGCCCTATGACGGGTTTGGTCCCCAAAACGGAAAGAGATTTTGCGCAGCGGCTACACCGCCCAGTTTCTCCGGCTCTCCCTCGCGACCGGTCAGGTTGTAATCACCTTCGGTCATCGCCGCCACATCTTCGAAGATTTGTTTTTGTTTCTTCCATTCCGCGTAATTGCCAGCAGCAGGCGTGTTGCGCGGGAAGCCAGCGTCCGTAAGATCTTCGAACACGGAAACCAAACGCTGCGGCTCACGATAGGGGAGAGACCGCAGCAGTACCGCATCGACGACGCTGAAGATTGCCGCAGTCGCGCCGATACCGAGCGTCAACGTCACCAGCGCGATCACGGTGAACCCTGGGCTTTTGGCGAGCAACCGTAGCCCATATCGGACATCTTGGATTATCGTGCGCATACCCGAAGGTTCATGCACACCGGCGTCCGCGGGTAAGTGCAATCAAATGAGCAGTCTCAATGCCAGATCGTGTCCGTTTGCGGGATGTGCACTAGCGATTTGAGACAGTAGGTATTCTTACCTGACCCGGATCTTGACCCGGAACGGCGCGCCGACGACGTGGGCAATATCGTCGCGACCTCATGGTTCGAAGATATTTCCTGAACCCAGCAGCCAACCGGGATCGAGTCGCCGCTTTACGTCTCGCATCGCATTGATCTCCTGCGGCGCATACATCAGCTTCAGCAGGTCGGTCTTCAGTTTTCCAATGCCGTGTTCAGCGGCTACCGTCCCACCAAGAGCGACCACGTACCGAGCGAAATCGAGCATGAGATCTTCGCCTTGCTTTGCTTGCTCGGGAGTAGCGGGAAGCAAATTGACATGCACGTTGGCATCCCCGACGTGGCCAAAGATGGCGTATTGGCCCGGCAGCACTTCCTCGCATCGCTGAACGTAATAGGCGTACAAATCGCGATTTCGATCTACGGGAACAGCGAAATCGGTGCCAAATTTCGGGAACCCGTTGCGGCGCGCGAGGTCGAGCACAATGGTCGGCAGCGTATGGCGAAACTCGCGAAAGCGCTCGCGATCTGCCGGCGTGAAGCCAAACCAGGATTCTTCTTCGAGTGCACCGGCTTCGGCCAGACGCTTCGTCCACAGATCCACCTCGTCGTCGTCTTCCGAGGCCAAATTCTGCTCAATGAGTAACGCGGCCTCTGCGCCTGCTGGAATCTGCGGGTATCGGGAACGAAGAAGCCGCAGTGAGTGTCCGTCCATAAATTCCAGAAAGCGCAGCTCAGATATGCCGCTCCAACTTTCCACCGCACTCAAGGCTTGATCAGCGGTTGGGAAGAAGACAACGCCACTAAGGATTGCGGAGGGCTCCGGGAACAGTTTCAACTCGGCCTGCGTGACAATACCGAGCGTACCTTCGCTACCGGAAAACAGATCGACCCATTCGAGATCCGGCTGCAAGTAATACCCGGCCGAATTTTTCGTCGTCGCAGGCAACCGAACCGCCTGCACCGGAAAGTCAACGCGATCACCGCGTTTTACGTGAAGGATTCGCCCGTCCATCAACATCACTTCAAGCGCCAGCACGTGCCGTCGAACCGAGCCGTAGCGAAAACTGCGAGCGCCGCCGGCATTGGTGCTGATCACCCCGCCGATTGACGCCGAAGTCTCGGTAGGATTCGGGCCAAAGAACTGTTTCGCTCTGAGCGCTGCTTCATGGAGGTCGGTGAGGCTAGCGCCCGCCCCACAACGCGCTTTCCCCTGCAGAATCTCCAGCGTTCGAAACCGTTCCAGGGAGATGATCCAGCCGCCATGAGGCACACGCGCCCCTGTGAGGCCCGTGCCTGCACCGGCAACAGTAAGAGGAATGCTGCGAACCCCGGAGGCACGAACAATTTCACTTAGCTCATCTAGATTGGAAGGAAGAAAGACCTGCTCGCCCTCCCCGCGATACCCCGATGAATCGTCCAGGTACGGCGTGACATTTATAGCGGAGGCAAGCATGTCCCAGTATCCGCCTGGGCAGGGTTGTGATCAACAAGAGGTCCGGGGCGTCGGGCCGCTAGTCTGATTAAGCCTATTTGCTTCTTAACGCCTGAGCCGGGTCGACACGTGCGGCACGCCAAATCGGGATACGCATGCTGCTGAACGCGATGGAACAACGTATCTCACATCAGTTGTAGGCAAATTGGGCAAGACAACAGCGACGCTCGGTGGCTCACCTGGAGGGTCGCCTCAGTGGTTACCATGCCTGATCGTGTAGATGGCGCTGGCTGGGGTGCTTGCCGAGAACCCACCCACCGCGGCAATCGCGTTGATCGTTGTCGTCTTGCTCACCTGATTGCTCCGGTATACACGGTAGAGGAAGTCGTTGGCGTGCTCCCGTTCGTGGTGTAGTAAATGGTCGTCCCCGGCGAGC
>JBJMGM010000171.1:0-2640 GCA_045807905.1 Bryobacteraceae bacterium
CGCGCCAATCAGTTTGCATGCTTCTCCCCTTTGCGACCGGCTAATCCAGACCCGCCGATTATCTCCACGTCAGCAGTCCACGACCACTGTGTGCGCTTCGTCTTGGAGCTCTGCCGTACAGCTCCCGAGTTTCTCGTCCGGTGACAGCCTGACTCAATTAATCTTGCAGCGGATGATGGCGCTCGCAACGGCGTCAAGCCATATTGCAAGCTCTGTTAAATTTAGGTGAGGGTTACGATGACGACCATGAAATCGTACGTTAACGCGATAGTACTCCTTTTTGGGGCGGTGATGCTGACCGGTTGCGCTTCAACCAAAGTCAACGAGCAAACAGCGATGACTGCTCCTGGGCTAGCTCGTCCAAATCAGATCTGGGTGTATGATTTCGTAGCCGCGCCATCCGATATGCCGGCCGATTCGTCGCTCGCTGGACAGGTCGGTGCGCCAACTACGCCGCCGACGCCCGAGGAAATTGAAACCGGCCGCAAATACGGCGCTATGATCACTAAGGAGTTGGTCAAGGACATTCAGGATATGGGCATGCCCGCGATTGAGGCCGGTCCGGAATCGTCGCCGCAGATCGGCGACGGCGTCATCCGTGGATACATCGTTTCAACGGAGGGTGGCGGTGCCGGAGGCATGGTCAAGCGCATGGTCATCGGATTTGGCGCTGGAACAACTGAGATGGATACACTAGCAGGCTGCGGAAAAAGTAGCATTTCGCGCCTGTGAAGTGTATATAGAATGGCTATTCGTAGTTGTGAGGGAGCGGGGATGCGCGGAGCGGAGTACGAACAGTCTTCGATGTTCAGTTACATTTCGGCTGAGCGGCGAGTGCCCAAAGATCATCCCTTGCGCGCCATTCGGACGATGGCGGACGCGGCGCTCAAGGAGTTGGACCAGCGCTTCGAGGGCATGTATGCGGCAATGGGGCGTCCGTCGATTCCGCCGGAGCGATTGTTGCGTGCGCTGTTGTTGCAGGTGTTGTATACGGTGCGCAGCGAACGGCTGCTGATGGAGCAACTTGACTACAATTTATTGTTTCGCTGGTTCGTAGGACTGAGTATCGACAACCCGGTGTGGGACGTGACCGTCTTCACTAAAAACCGCGATCGGCTGCTCGAGGCTGAGGTGGCCGAGGCGTTCTTTGCGGCGGTACTGGCGCAAGCGCGCCAGCGGGGCCTGCTCTCGGACGAACACTTCACGGTCGACGGCACGCTGATCGAAGCTTGGGCTGGGCAGAAAAGTTTCAAGCGCAAAGATGAGCAGGCGGACAAGACCCCGCCGGACGACGATGATCCTGGCAATCCGACGGTGGACTTTCACGGCGAGCAGCGCCGCAACGATACCCATCAGTCGACCAGCGATCCGGAAGCGCGGCTGGCGCGCAAGGGGAAGGGCAAGGAGTCGAAGCTCAGCTACGCCGGCCATGTGCTGATGGAGAATCGCCATGGGCTGGCGGTCAACAGCTGCGTAACACAGGCTAGCGGACGCGCCGAACCCGAGGCGGCGCTGGCGATGGTAGAAGAGATTCCGGGCTGGCATCGCATCACTTTGGGTGCCGACAAGGGCTACGACCGCAAGGAGCTGGTTAAGGAAATGCGCGAGCATCGCGTCACCCCGCATTTCGCCTGTAAACCGACCAGTATCATTGACCAGCGCACCACGCGCCATCCCGGCTACGCGATCAGTCAGCGCAAGCGCAAGCGGGTAGAAGAGATTTTTGGTTGGGTCAAGACCATCGGCGGGCAGCGCAAGACCCGCTATCGCGGAGTCGCGCGAGTTGATTGGATGTTCAGCCTCGCACTGGCAGCCTATAACTTAGTCAGAATGCGCAACCTGGCGTCGGCACCAGCATGAAGCCGCCGGGAAAGCCACTCAACCGATTCGACGGTCGTCTGAGAACGAATAATACACCGCATTACACCGGCACACTCACCTTCACTGCCAACTGAAAACTCAGATTTGCAACGGCGAATCGGCATGAATCCCAGTTTTTCCGCAGCCTGCTAGTCGGCACAATTGGAATATTTGTCCAATCTCTCAAAATCGAAATACAGCACCGAAGAGAGATCGCCGAGCTACAATTTGAGACCGCCCAAGCACAAGGTGCGCTGGTAGAATTTAAAAAAGAATACGGTCCTCGCCAATTGACCGAAAAGCAGGAACAACGACTCATAACGGATTGGCACAGGTACGCACATAGAGTCGTCACACTCGCACGTCTCAACGACGCCGAAGCCATACACTTTGCTGGCCAATTGGTATATGTGCTCAATAAAGCGGGCGTGAAGGTTAACCAAGTGGAGTTCCCGCTAATGGGTGAATTTGTTCTCGGAGTTATGGTTCGTGGCCCGATTAATGATCCCGCATTGTACGGCTTCGCTGATTCACTTAACTGCGTTCGGATCGTTTCGTATCCCTCGGCTTCATGTGCAGTTACCGGCGCACCTCCGCCACTAGGCAGTACCGGCTGCGAGCTCAAGATTGATATCGGCTTCAATACCATTGGCCAAGAGTGGAAAGACAGCGCCAAAGGGCAGTGTAGAAACGGTCCTTTCGCGCCATGAGATTTATGGCTAAATACGCTCAACCCATTCTGTTTTTCTTTTGCCGCCCCTGTGCCGAGTATCATCGCAA
>JBJMGM010000172.1:0-5574 GCA_045807905.1 Bryobacteraceae bacterium
CCCCGATTAAGATGTGGGATGCTTTTCGGTGGAACTCAGGAGCGCAGATGCAGTATCTACGGACGTTTGCCTTTTCAATCGGCAAACGATACCAGGATCTTGCGCCCGATGAAGATCTTGTCGTTCCGAATAAAACGCACAACATAAAAAGCTATGATGGCTGGGCATACGCGGCGCGCACCCCGGACAAAGACATCTTTCTTGCTTACTTCGAGAAGGGTTGTCCGCGTAGTCTGCTGCGCGGAGCTCGCACCATGAGTTTGTATCGCGCTCAGTGGTTCGATCCGCGCAATGGCACATGGAGGGATGTTACTGGCGGGCAAGTACAGGCCGATCCGATTGGGGAGATTCAGTTGCCCAATTTTCCTGCCGATACGGATTGGGGTCTGAGACTCACGTATGCAGGGTCTGCGCCCGTTCCCAAGCACTTCTAAGCAGCAGTACCGATACTGATTATCGAGGCGACTGAACTTGTCTTCGTCTCCAACTACGCCGAGCGTAACGATCGCGAAGGTAAAAACGGCTGTACCCGGTTCCAGATGTCCACCAAACGTCTTATCGCCATTAGCAAGTGTGTCGCTGACACCACTTCTGAGTTACAACAGTTCAAAACGCCGAGTTGATTCGCTTCTGCTTCATGCCGATGCCGAACTGATTTCCCGCTTGAACCACCTTGCCGTTCGCGATTGTTAAGTCGAGCAGCTTCTCGCTCTGCACGTCTCGGCCGGCTTCATCCCGCAGAGCAGCGACGACCTTTCTTCTCGCCACATCGATGATTTCTCCCGTGGAGCTATAGGCAAATCGGCCGTCCATGCTGAAGCTCAGCCAACCTACGCAGTCCTGGACCTTCATGCTCGTAAGCTGCTTCGGCGGCATTACCGATGCATCGAAAACGTGGATGGCTTTGTTCGCGCAGTCTGCTAACCAGAGTTCCTTCTCATCGGGCGTCAGCGCAATTCCATGACTTGGGCAGCCATGGCGCTTCACTGGACCTTGTTGGTAACCCTGAACCTGAATCTGCCAAAGCTTCTTGCCGGTCCGAAGATCTCCCACTTCGAAACCGAGCAGGTCATTAGTGTTGACGAAAACCAGCGTGTTGCTTCCATTTACTGTGAACGGGCGAATCACGTTCTCAAAGGGCCCCACACTGCTTGCGATTCTGTCTTTCCTGGCGTCTGCCACGAAAAGAAACCTGGAGTTCAGGCCAGCCAAATAGACGCGTGTTCCGTCGGCGGAGTAGATTGTGTTATGCGAACCAGACTTCGTCTCGATCGTGGTAATTACATCTCCGGTCGCGGCATTCACAACGTGCCATGACGCACCCTCAAGTTGTGGAACATAGAGAGTCTTGCCATCGGGTGAAATTGCCATCCGATCGCATCCGCCTTTATAGGCTTTATCCCAAATCTTCCCGCCCGTTACAGCATCGATCGCGATCATGCGGCTCAGCGATGTTACGTAGACTCTGCCGGTCGTCGCGCTGGCCGCAATCCCTTTAACGTTCTCGGCTTTCTTGCCTTCGGGCACATCCCATGTGGGAATGCGGCGAACGAACTTGTATCCGTTATCGATGTCAAAGACGAGAATCCCGACCCCGCCATACTCCACGTAATTACGAATTCCCGGACTCGCTACGTACAGCAAATGTTGGGTAGCTGCCGCTTGAATACAGGTCACTGGAATTAAGAAGGCAATTGACACACCAACCGCGATCCGCGCGGGGATTGTCAGGCCTTGTGAGGTCGCATGCTGTGCCAGCGGGCACTGCCATCCCAAGCTCATGTTCAGGTCCCTATCGGCTCAATCTACGATAACCGCGTTTCCGAGCACAAGAATTCAGGATTGTTTCCGGGCTAGCGACAATTCGGAAGTTGAGACTGAGATGCAAGGGCTTTCGGAAACTTCGATGGCGGCGCACTTCTCCGAACTGCCTCCATCTTCAACTTTCCGGTTCCTCCCAATGTCCGCCCACTTCGGGAGTTCCGATCAACCCTGATGACCTAACCGCCGCGAGTGGCGCGTTACTCAGCCGTACACATGGGAACGAAGAGGAGTAGTTGTCCTGTGCTCGAGGTCGTAGCCCGTGTTCATTGCAGGTTCGCGTACTCGGCTTGGGCCTGCACCAAAACGGGGATGTTACGATCGGCATCCTTCCAGAGCATAAGGAAATCCTGGTACGCGGATTTTGCCTTCCTCACATCCCCTGAAATTGCATAAGCTCTCCCGAGTTGCAGATGCGCGAGTACACCAACCGGGTCGCTAACCGTGACTCCGCGATTGTCGAGAACTCTTTGAAATTCCGCTGCGGCCTCAGCGCCGCGGTGCTCGGCGAGGTAGGCTTCCCCGCGCACATATATCGGATACAGGGCGCCGAACAGGCCCGAGATACCGCTGATCGGAATACACAATTCATGAGGAGCCGCAACCTGAAGGAGTTCGATTGCACGTTCAGGTTCTGCCCGATTGACTGCCAGCACAGCCTGAATGGTGGGCACGTAACTGAACCTTACTGACGAATCCTCCGGAAATCGCTTCTCCATCTTGTCGGCGAGCGCCTGTGCTTGCAAAGAATCGCCCGATACGGCAAAGGCGAGGGCAGCGCCGTATTCTACCTCTCGAGTGTGTGACAGCTTGAGCGCGGAGAGCGCCCACTCCCCTGCCGCTTGCTTGTTCCCGAACCACGCTTCGCGGACAGCCGCTCCGGCCTCCCACAGGGAAGCCCTTTCCGGCTGGCCCGCTTGTTGTGCCTGAAGCACGGCACGATGCGAAATGATTCGCGAATCTCGCAAGTGACCCGAATAGGCAGCGACGAAAGCTTCCCGCGTCGACATCCAGTTCTCGCCTCCGGGCCGGGCCCGTGCACGACTGGTCTCCCGTTCCATGCCAGAGCGTTCGTCCTTGAGAAAAGCGATGTCATACGCCAGCATGATGAACTCGTCGGCAGCGAGGCCGCGTGCAATGGCGCGATGAATAGCATCCTCAGCTTCTTCCAGGCGGCCCAGATACGCATTGTTAACGCCGAGGCTGTAATACACAATCGCAAAATCGGGGTCGCGCTCGATAGCTTTCCGGGCCTCGGCCAAAGCCTGTTCGTATCGGCCCGCATACTTATTTGCTATTCCAGCCATTATCTGGTGCGGCGCCGCATCACGAGGATAGGTTTGCGCCCAGGTCTCACAAATCTGCCGCGCCTTTTCCATGTTCCCCGTGACCAGAGTGTGGTAAGCGGCGGTGATCCAGAGATTCTCGCGGTCGCTGGTGCGATCCCGCAATTGCCAGCCTCGGCTTATGCTTTCGGCCGCGAGATCCGATTCGTCGAGATCAGCATATGAACGCCCCAGCCACGCATGGGCCATAGCGAACTTGGGATCAATTTCCGTAGCGCGTCTGAAAAGCGGCAAAGAGGCGATGGCGCCGCTTGATGCGTGGACCTTCAAAGCCGTGGTGTAGGCTTTCAGCGCTTCGAGGGAAGGGGTCGTTGCCTCGGCGAGCGGGGTATCGTGTTTCTCAACTGCAGAAATAGATTCGCCGACTCGGGTTCTAAATTTCCTGGCCACTTCACTCAACGCATTCAGTACCTCTTCTTTTCTTACCGACTGCGCCTGCTCTTCATCAAGCACGTCTCCTGTGCGACAGTTCGTTGCGCGCAAACCGAGCACGTACCGACTTCCGATCAGTGCAATCGAGCCTTCCAAGTCAGCGGCACTTCCAGTCCGTTCGCAAACTTCATGGGCTACCGCCGCAGTCAGCGGCCTGCCGGTGGTTTTGCCCATCAATCGGAGAATGTGGTGAATACGCCGGTCTGGGATGAGGCTCAGAAAGGGTGATTGTTCGAGCTGCACTGCCAAGCCTTGGCGGAGTGTCCCATCGAATACTGGGTCGCCGGTGGAGTTGGCGAAATCCGCCAGCACGATGGTGTCCTTTTCGGTGAGGACTGGCGTCCTAGGGAGCAAAAATCGAAACGTTGCAGTGCCGATGACAAAGATAACGATCACTGCAGCCGCGATCCATCCCCAACGTTTTGTCTCCAGGACCTGTATCTGCACCTTGGAGTGGCTCGCGGCAAAAAGTCTGAGGTCCCATTTAGAAACTAGGCGCACCTCCTCAGCAAGGCGATACCCCTGGCCCGGCACTGTAATGATGTAGCGGTTCTGCTCGTTGTCTCCTAAGGCCTTTCGGAGCGCAAAGATGTTGCGGGTGAGGTTGGTCTCCTCCACAAAGGTGTCCGGCCAGATGGACTTCATGAGCTCGTCCTTCGTGACTATCTCGTTGCCATGCCGCACTAGCACCAGGAGAAGTTGGAAGGTCTTGGGATTAAGTGTGATGAGTTCGCTACCGCGAAGCAAAGCTTGTTTTTCAGGATCGACCCTAAAAGGACCGAACTCGTACAGCTCTTTGCCTGTGCGGCTTCCAACGGCAGACATTGGACGAAGTCGGACTCGAAAACTCGGAGTCGAAGGATCGGAAGAGTATTCTAGCATGGTTGCGCGCCTTCGGAGCGGCCGCTCTCGCTTCGACTGAACTGATCTGTTTTCTGGTGTTTACCCGATTCCAAGAAACTCCAAGAAATTCCAATCAGCCTGCGAAGGACACATCCCACGCCATTCAGGCAATCTGTACGCGTTTCTGTCGCGCAAGCCGGCTGAAGCGGACTTTATGGCAAAGCAAACGACGATCACTATTGAAACCAGCTCCGTGTTGATCCTGCAAGCCCGGAATGCTCATCGCACTTGGTGCCCGCAATGTGCTGTCGAAGGAGAGATGATCGCGTTGGATAACACCAACGTGATTTCAAATCTCGACCAGAGGGCAGTGGAACAATGGCTGGACTCCGGGGAATTGCATCGGGTCAACGCTCTTGATGGTTCGTCGCTCATTTGCCTGAATTCCCTACTGGCTTGCCTGCAGAACACCTACCCGGCTAATCGCGGCCTACCGCGGTTGCCCAATACAGAAAAGGAGAAAATATGAAATCCAGATTGCTTCGCACTTCAATGGCTTTCGCCGTTCTCGCGGTGTCGGCGGGACTGGCCGTTCCAGTACTCCTGGCGGCACAGCAGCAACAAAACGCCAGTACGGTGGGCCGGTTCCTACATTACAGGGTCCAGGACCTCGGCACACTAGGCGGTCCGTACAGTTTTTCTTACAACTTAAATAACGCGGGCGTGGTCTCCGGCGGGTCCGCTCTTTCCAACCAGAATGGCGATCCCTCGCAAGCTAGTATCAATGCTCCGCAGACGGCCTTCCTGTGGCATCATGGCCAGCTCCGGAATCTCGGCACGCTCGGCGGACCAGACACTGCGGCTGCCGCGGCCAGCGGTCTCCACTGGGCCGCCGTGGACTCGGAAACCGCAGTCCTCAGTCGCCAGGGCGAGGATGTCTGTGGATTCGGCAATAGCTTGCAATGCCTGGCTGCCATTTGGGAATATGACAGGCTCAGCCCGCTCCCGCTTCTTCCCGGCGGTAACAATTCGTATGCGCTCGATATGAATGCTCGTCGGCAAGTGGCAGGCTTTTCGGACACCGCTGTTTACGACCTCGACTGCGCCGCGCCCGTAGCCGGCGTACCGTTCC
>JBJMGM010000173.1:0-5309 GCA_045807905.1 Bryobacteraceae bacterium
AATCTCCCTCCACAAGCATCGCTGCCCTTCGAGGAAAAGTCCGAAAGAAACTGAAAACCTCCTCGGACATGTCGACGAACATCCGCCCAGCCGCTACGTTCCAGTTCTCGCGATCCTCGCCTTCAGCTCGGCAAAGTGCGCTTCGTAGTCCGCGCGGCTATGGCGGATAACGTTGTACGCTTCGTCGCGGTCGTACACGTGGGTGATCTCGACCCGCGGACGGGTGACGCCGGGAGCCTGTTTATAGGTGAGGAAGTAGTGCTCCAGACGTGCGATCAGCGCAGGCGGGCTTACACTCACGTCGCGCCAGCCGCCGTACAGCGCGTCGCCTTCCATCACGGCAATGATTTTGTCGTCGGCGTCGTTGCCGTCGATCATGCGCAGGCCGCCGATCGGAATGGCCTGCAGGATTATGTCGCCATGCGAGAAGCTCTTCTCGGTTAGCACGCAGATGTCCATCGGATCGCGGTCTCCCACAATGCCGACGCGCCCGGTCCGTGCGCCGCAAAAGGCGCCGACCTGCTCGCCGCAGTAGGTCTGTGGGATGAAGCCGTAGAGGCACGGGTAGACGTTAGAGAACTGCTGCGGCCGGTCGACCTTTAGATAGCCGGTCTCCTTATCGAGCTCATATTTCACCGTGTCGGTGGGCACAATCTCGATGAAGCATGTCACCTCCCTTGGCGCGTCGTCGCCGATTGGAATGCCGTGCCAGGGGTGCGGCTTGAAGAGCAGCGGCAGGTGCCCGATGGCATTATGAAGGTCGTTGATCATCCGGGGTGCTGGTTATGACGGTGTCCTAGTCATTAGGTCCTCGTCTTCCTGAGCCTCGGAGCGATCCAGGCCTCGAGGCGAGCGGCGGCACCGGCCGAGGGCGCCCTGCTTCGTCCAGCGCCACATACAGGAACACCGCCGCGGTGACCTGCTCGTGCTCCGCCCCGGTACGCACACGGCGCCACGCCTCGACCCGGATCCTCATCGACGTGCGGCCCACCGCCGTCAACGAGGCGTAGAGCGAGACCTCGTCGCCGACGTGGACGGGGCGCTTGAACTTCATCGCGTCGACGCAGACCGTCGCGCACCGGCCGTGCGCATGGCGGGCGGCGACGACACCGGCGGCGAGGTCCATCTGCGACATCAACCAGCCGCCGAAGATGTCGCCCGCCGGGTTGGTGTCGCGCGGCATCGCCACCGTCCGGATCGCGGGCTCGTCCATCACTGTGTGGCCGCGGCCGATAGATCGGTAACAATTACCGCTGCTATCAAAGCGTAAAGAGGAAGTTGGAGTCGCATGTACTGTGCGATGGTTATTGTAAGACCCGCCGCGAGCGCGGCGCGCCCCCGACTTTCCAATTGCGGCAATATGGGAAGGTTTCAGGGTCACTCCTAATCAACCGAACTGAATAGGCTAAGCGCAAGCATGACGGCCATAGGAGGCAAGAGAGCCCACGTGTGGAAATCTGACGAACCGGCAATTCCAGCTAGAACTGCTCCGACGAGAAACGCAGACCAAATGGTCGCCTCGACCCAAGCGCGAGACAAATAAGAATCCGCTATCTCGCGAAACAGCGGTGTCGCGATTGGGCCTTGTGCTTCCTTCAGCGGTTTTCCCGCGGCAGCCGAAGCTAGATAGCCTCCTATTCTGCTGAGCGAGCCGGTCACAAATGTCACGCTCACAGATGCCGCGCCGATCTTGGATGAAGCCGGATTCGCCATCCCCATGGACAGGCAGAGGAACACGATTTCGAAATTAACCTGCGACAGACCACTCCATTGGAGGATGGAAACGATCGCAAGTAAGGTCGCAGTTAGACCAAAAACTAATCGATGGGAATGGCGCAATTTGGACTGAGTCAACACGTTTCCCAGGAAACTCCCAGTGGCGAAGCACACAATCGCGATAGCAGCTGGAATGGCTGCGTGGAAAGCGCCCTGGGCAATCTTAAGGCCGGTAGTTGTCGTGTTCCCGCTCATGAACGAGACATAGGTCTTCAGGAAAAAAAATCCGTATCCATCCAGATAACCCGCCATGGTGGCAAGCAAGATCGCCACTGCCCACTGTGCCCGTGTCTCACTCCAGTGTCGCGTCGTCGGCCAAGGAATTTGCGTGGCAGCGACGCCTTCGACTGTGGAGGGCGCTAGCATCGTAGGTGTTTTTCTTATTTCCATGGTGTTGTAACTCCCCCTCTCTCGCGACCACTGCCGGCAAAAGTTGGCTCGGCATCAGCGAACTGTGCGGCAAGAGCATTTCGATCAGTTGAACCCTTTGCCGTGCGCGGAAAATTGGTTGCTATGTGGATCCGCGCGGGCACTTCAAACGCACTGAGCCGCGCCCGCGCATAATCCTTCAGTTCGTCCTCAGTGGCTTGCATTCCTGGTCGCAGAATGACAGCGGCGTGGACATTCTCACCGTACATTGCGTCCGCTTCGCCAAACGCCGCCGCGTCGAGTACTTTTGAGTTGGATAACAGCGCTGCTTCGATGTCGGTGGGAGCGATCTTTTCGCCGCCCCGGTTAATCATTTCCTTTATCCTTCCGGTTAAGAAGATATAGCCGTCCTTGTCTTTGCTACCGAGGTCGCCGCTGCGGTACCACCCATCGACGAAACTCGCTGAGCTTGCCTCGGGATTGTTCAGGTATCCGCTGGTAACTGTCGCGCCTTTGGCCCATATCTCTCCGACGTCACCATCCGCGACGTCCTTTCCGTTGTCGGCGACAATCCGAATTTCAACTCCTGTCGGTAGACCTACTGATAACGACTTGTTAGGTCCATTTACGGGAAGGGGGTTCGATGCCAGCTGGTGACAGGTTTCCGTCATCCCATATGCGGTGATGACAGGCGCACGAAATGTCACTGCCGTCGCTGCCGCAAGCTCTTCGTCGAGCGGTGCACTGCAGCTGCGGATGAAGCGGAGTGGGACTGGAGATGATTTCGGGTATTCTTTGGAAGCGCGGTTAACAAGAATGCGGTGAATTGTCGGGACTGCGGTATACCAGGTTACACCCAGGCGAACGACATCCGGCCAAAACAAATGGGCTGAGAACCCACCTGTGCTCGGAAGATAAGCACTGCCTCCGCTCGCCAAAGTTGACAACAGACCAGCGATAAGACCGTGGCCGTGAAAAATCGGCATAACGATGAGCGTTGCATCATTAGGGGATAAAGCGTAACCAGACGAGATACCTTCGATTGATGCTGCTATGTTGCTGTGTGTCCAGGGCACAAGCTTGGGTGCGCCTGTCGTTCCGCCTGTAAACATCAGGAGAGCGACATCGTCAGCGCCACCTGAGGTATGCGGCTCAGACGTCGGAACCGCTTTTGAAGTGGATCCTGTTTCATCGATGCGCACACTGGAGGACGTCCCTGACTCTTCAACATCGATGATCCAACAAGAGATGTTTTTGACGACGCTCCTGGCAAACTGCAACTTATCCACCAGGTGCCGCGGTACGATCACGCCATAAGGAGAGAGTGCTGAAAGTCGCGTGCTAAATTCCGGCAATGTAAGCGCCGGGTTCAAGGGCGCGACCCGACCGCCTAATGACGCAATTGCGAAAAGACTCACAACAAACTCAACGCTGTTGTCCGACACGAGTGCGACCGTATCGCCGCGCTTCAATCCAAAGCGGGAAAGTTGTGCCCTGGCTGATTGGACAAGAGCATCAAGCTCGCGATAAGTAAGCACGGTTCCCAGATCCGAAGTGCCCAATGCTATTCGATCGGGTTGCTGTTGAACGTGCCGGTTGAGTAACTCAGAAAGGTTAGTCACGGATTGTGGTGCTGCGTTAGGCATTTCAGATCTCACTTTCTTGGGCCACCGATTTGGGTTCTTACGTTTAGGTTCCCAATATGACCGCTTTCAGTACCTGCTTTGGGATCAATCACACAATTGATGAGCGCCGGCTTACCTGAGGCCAATGCGTCCGTAAGGGCTTTAGTCAGACTCTGCTGGTCCGTGACGTGATGGCCGGTGCCACCGAATGCCTCAATGAGTCTGTCATAGCGTGCATTGCTCACGAAAACCGTTGGCGCAGGATCGGCACCGCCGTTGAAATTGATGTCGGTACCCTTGTAGATGCCACCATTGTTGAAAACAATCGTGACGACCGGCAGTGAATAGCGGCAAATGGTCTCAATCTCCATGCCGCTGAAACCGAATGCACTGTCGCCTTCGATAGCCACAACAGGTTTACCGCTGGTCACTGCAGCACCAACGGCGTAACCCATGCCGATACCCATCACTCCCCAAGTCCCGACGTCGAGCCGCTTGCGAGGCTCGCGCATGTCGATTATGTCGCGAGAGAAGTCGAGCGTGTTGGCTCCTTCATTGACAACATAGATGTCAGGTCTCGTGTTGAGCACGTCGCGGATAGCGCGAAGCGCGCTCGAGAAGTTCATCGGGCTGGGATTGGCATTGAGACGAGCTGCCATCTTCTCAGCATTCTTTTGCTTACGCTCTCCGATGGCTTTGATCCATTCGGCTTGCGGTTGGATCTGTCCTGGCTGCAGCGCGGCCAAGAGCGCCGACATGGCGGAACCGATATCAGCAACGATGGGCGCTGCGATGGCGCGGTTGCTATCCATCTCTGTGGGCGAAATGTCTATCTGAATGAGTTGTGCGGTCGGTGACCACTTAGGCGGTTTGCCGTGTGCAAGCAACCAGTTCAGCCGCGCCCCGATCAGCATGACGACATCAGCCTGACCAAGAACCAAAGAGCGAGCTGCCGCCGCTGACTGAGGATGGTCGTCAGGCAAAAGGCCTTTCGCCATCGACATCGGGATGTACGGAATGCCGGTCTTCTCTACAAAGGAGCGGATATCGGCATCCGCCTGTGCATAGGCAGCACCCTTGCCGAGAATGATCAGGGGTCGCTGTGCGTTTGCCAGTAAGTCGACGGCGCGTTGGATCGATTCGGACGCAGGGATTTGCCGCGGTGCCGGATCGACAACACGCACCAGCGAGTTCCTGCCTGCGTCGGCCTCGATCACGGCACCGAGAACCTCTGCAGTTAAGTCGAGATAGACGCCCCCAGGTCGCCCGGATACCGCGGCACGGATGGCACGTGCGACCCCAATGCCGATATCCTCGGGCTTGTTAACTCGAAAGGCTGCTTTGGTGTAAGGCTTTGCCGCATTCATTTGATCCAGCTCTTCGTAATCGCCTTGTTGCAGATCGATAATTGCGCGATCGCTGGAACCACTGATCTGGATCATGGGAAAACCGTTCGTGGTTGCATTGGCCAGCGCGACCATTCCGTTCAAGAAACCGGGAGCAGACACCGTCATACAGATGCCCGGCTTTCGGGTCAGA
>JBJMGM010000174.1:0-12399 GCA_045807905.1 Bryobacteraceae bacterium
AGGGCCGGGTGATGATATTCCATCACCGGCATCCGCCACTTCTCTGCCCATGATTTGGCGTGAGAGGACTCAACGAATGCACTACGCGTCTCTAAGTCATCGAAGAAGGCGGGAATCCCCACAAGGCGGAAGACGCGCTTGCCATTTTCATCGGTGGTCTCTTGCTGCACCTGCGCCTTGAAGATGCCCTCCCAAATGGTCAGCTTCCAGCGGAAGCCATCAATGGTTTGTGTGTAGTAATTAGCTGCCATGTCTATAAAGATTTAGGCCGCAGTGCTCACGGCTAACTCCCCCAACTGAATTGCCTGCCACTGCCAGGACGGTTTAACAACTCCATTTTCGGCTTGACGCGCGCTACCGGCTGCGCGAACGTCAGCGCCAAAGCATCCCCATAGTCAGGACTCGCCAGTCCGCGCTTTTTCATATCCTCTTTGGACTCCAGTACTAGCCTGTCCGTGCGGTCATGGAAGTAACCGGGCCCCGTGAGATCGATCTCTAGTTGCGTATCGTCAGGAATCGAACCGCGTAGCAACCATTCCTTCATGCGTCCCCACATGAAGCTCCGCATGTTGGCGTAATGCGCATCGGGAGGCTTGCCGCCAAACTGCACCTCGCTTACGTTGCGGTATCCGAGCTGCGAGAGCCGATGATAGAGGCCCGCTCCGACCCCTGCCCCGTCAATGAACATCATGGCGATCGGCTGCCCTCGCAAGCCGTCAGACAATAGCCCCGCGAGCTTAGAAACGAGCAAGGTTAAATCCCGCGTCTGTTCCCCTGGTATCTTCTCCGCTCGAAGCGAGCGGGCATCTACGCCACGCCGATAGCAAATGACGTTTGAGTCCATGCCGCCTCTTGCCACGTCTACGCCACAAACGAGCGACTCATTCGGCAACGCCACCACCGGGCGATTCCGTGCTTCCCAGACCCTCTCGGAGTCGATAAACTGGAGATCCCCCGCCCGTGGCGGAATCCCGCGAACGCGAACGCGAACGAAGTCTGAATCCTCGCCGTATTCCGTCACCCATTCGGCTAATTGCGTTTTGTTGGTGATCCCGCTCTCTCTCGCATCAATGGATCGCACTTTCCATCTGTGCTTTTCGCGGCCAAAGCAACTCTCGAAGAATCTGCCGCTGTTCCTGGTGGGATTGCCGAAGCAGAACCAGTGTGGTTCTCCGTCCGTTGTTCCGCCTTCCGCCACTTGCCAAATGCTTTCGGGTATCGCGCTTGCTTCGTCGAAGATGTAATACGACGAGCTGTTCGCGGCATGCTGCCCCGCGAACGATTCACTCTTTTCATTCTGTGCCGTGAGTGCTCGCAAGAACCAGCTATCGGGCTGATTCTTCATATAGATCCGGTCGGCTCCAATCTGGAACCAGGGTCTCGTTTTACAGAGCTTCAGCCATCGACAAATCGCCGCCCAAGTCTTTGCTTCTAACTGCGGAAAGGTATTCGCTGTTACCGTACCTTGACTATATGGCCGAGTCGATAACAGAAACGCCGCAATCCACGCGACAACCGTAGTCTTGCCGATGCCGTGACCGCTAGATGTAGCAAACCGAAGAGGAGCGGCAGGGCGCACGCCATCAAAAGCTCTCAGCCGTATTTCCTCGCCCCATTCGCGGAGGAATCCCTCTTGCCAGGTATCCGGGCCGCTATAGCTCGATAGTTCGCCTTCTCCCCACGGGAAGAATTCAGCGACAAACCAATCGGGCCTTGCATAGCAATACGCCACTCGGGATGCTAGCGCTTTTGCTTCGGATTCCTCGGGACCGAAGGCAGCATTTAACCGGGCCACCGAGCGCGCCACGAGCGGAATTTCAGCGGCTGTTAATTGCGCGTTCCGCTCCAAAAACCGAACGGTGCCCTCCCTTTTCCGCACCTGCTCCGCAGCGGCCGACAGACTCAAGCCGCTCACGGGTTACTCCTCAGGCTCTACGTCAATCGCTGCTTCCGGCAGCAGTGTGCATTCGCGCAACTCTTCCAAGCACTCGCGGTGCTTGCGGGCAAGCGACAGTTTCTTTTCCTGCGGCAAGTGCAACAACTTGAGGATTTCATCGACGGAATACTCCACTTGGATTGCGCCCGATGCGTGCATGTCGATATGTTTCTTCTCCCGCCACTTATCGGGACGATGGTTTTTCAGGTAAAACTGGATCGCGACCATGTCGCCCGATTTGGCGAGATGCAGGAGCGATGCTTCCACCAGATCGCAGTTGCCGCTAACCGCCTGCTCGATCGCTGCCTCCAGTTCGGGGTGCTCTTTCTTCCAGCGCCAGACGGTCGATTCATTCACGCAGCAGAAGGCGGCGATCTCTTTATTGGTGCCGCTGCCTTGCCCTAGCCGACAGTGCTTCACGATCTCTTCGCAGAGCGCTTCGCTGTAGAGTGTCGGTCGTCCTAGCGGCATAGATTTATTAAACGAAGTGTACAACGAAATCCGCTCAATGTACGCGGTATTCCCTTGACTAGGCGATGTCTATGGCAGGACCCTATAGGCATGATCGAGTTTAAACTTAAGTGTTTGCGTTGTGGCCACGAGTGGCTGCGGCGCGATCTCAAAAAAAAGCCGGTACAGTGTCCGGAGTGCCATAGCGCGTATTGGAACAGACCACGGGTGGCAGCGGCCGAAAGCGCCGAGGCTAGCAGCAAGAAAGCGACTGCGAAGCGCGGGTAATCCTCATGGCCGACTCAGCGGAAGAACGGCATTTTTTCCTGAGCGAGGCAACACGGTACAAGATCCAGTCGCTACGCAGTAAAGCCGACTCGCGGAGGAAAAAGGCTCTCGCTGGCTTAGTGAATACACCGGTAGAAAAGATTGCTCGCATTTTCACGCGATCCGCACTGGAAGAGATAAGAGCGTATGCCGGACCCGCACTGACTGAGGTTTGCTGTCCTAGGTATCTAGCATTCTTCCTGCAAACACTCAAGGAGGAAAGAATACGGTTACTGGATGAGATAAGCCCCGTCATGGCTGCCTTGGGCCTCCCTGAAAGCAGCCGTCGATTTGAGTATTTGATTTACGCGGAATGCGATAAGTGGGCAGCATTGGGGTTCTCAAGAATTTCCAAGTATGCACGGCAAAGCCAGGGGCAGATAGCGGGCATTGACTCCAGCAATGTTCCCGATTCAGCCATGGAAAACACCCATGCTCAGACTGAACTCGCGATAGCCCGACGCGCTATTGTTGAGCCGATTCTGGAAGGTAGGCCTTTATCTATCAATGAGTTGGCTAATGAAATAGCAGCGAAGATCGAGGAAAGCGATCGGGGGAACAAGATTCATGCCGACACGATAAGGAATTACCTAAACGGCAAGGTCACCCCTCATGAATCCACACGAAGAACGCTCGCCAAAGCGTTAAATATCAGCCCTCTCAGCAGTGACCCTGGCGGACTGCCCGACTGAGCATCACCACGTTCTTCGGCGAAGTTCGGTAAAGTTCGGCGAAATTCAGTAAAGTTCGGCGAAATTCAGATAGCCTTCAAGCCCCAAGTAGCAGAAAGTAAGAGTGTTCCAGGCGAAAGCGATTATGAAAACACTCCCGCTAGAGGCAGCCGATTCGTTTAAGACTGATCACGAAGTAGCCCGTTTTTTAGGGCTTTCCGTAAGAACCATCCAGAACTGGCGGTTTGTGAACAGAGGTCCGAGATACATCAAGATCGGCAGAACTGTCCGCTATCGACAGGAAGACATCTCAGCTTTTCTCGCCACCATGCCAAGCAGGGGAAATGGCGTGTGGGGGTTGCGTGAGGAAGAGTAATCCAAAAGCAAAACGCCAGGCAATGAAGGCCTGGCGCTCCGCTCAACAAACCGGACGTGTCACCGAACATCATGAATCTACCACACCAGCAAACCAATAAAGAGCAGCAGCAACCGCCAGCCGCAAGAACCCAGCCCGTAATGATTGCGGGGGGCTGGAGGCCGATCGTCAATGACACGCGAAAAGGGTACTGCTGGATTCAAACCGTATCAGGCATGCGCATCCCCGGCTTTTCTCTTAACGAAAATGACAGGGGCCGTTGGGTGGGTCTGCCTTCAAAATCTTACAAGAAGCGCGACGGGACCACGGTACACGAAGACATTGTTGAGTTCAAGGATGCTGCGACCGAGAAGCGTTTTAAGGAGCAAGCTCTAGCAGCGATCGATGTCATGCTAGCCGAACTGGCGGGGGGGGCGGCATGATGAGCAGTGCTCTTGTCCGTGTTCCGTCGTTCCCTCCCTCGGTATATCGAGACTTGGCAAAACTTCCCCAATGGCTTTATTGGAAGAGGGAGCCGAGCGAAAACGGGAAGATCACCAAAGTGCCTTACGACCCGAACATCTCGAACGGGCATGAAAGGAGAGCAAGTTCTAAGATTGCTGGATCATGGAGCACCTTTGAAACGGCTACTGCTGCCGCTTTAAGACACGGTGGCGATGGCCTCGGTTTCGTTGTCACGGACCAAGATCCTTTCACCGGAATCGATTTGGATAACTGCCGGAATCCTGAAACAGGCGAGATCAAGCCGTGGGCGCAGGAGTTGATTGACAAACTGAACTCCTATACCGAAAAGTCGCCATCTGGGACAGGCTTACATACCTTCGTGGAGGGCGACACGCCTGACGGATCGCGCTGCAAGGTGGCTTATGAAGACGGCAAGGTGGAGATCTACTCGCGGAAGCGCTACTTCACCATGACCGGGGACCACCTAAAGGGCACACCACCAAGCATTGAGAAGCGGCAGGATCAACTGCAGGCTGTCCATGAAAAAGTATTCGGCCCACCCAAGGAAAAGTCAAAACAACCCACAGCCCCCAGCTCTACTGCTCTCCTGGGCCTGACTGATGCCAAGTTGCTGGAGAAGATCCGCTCCTCACGGCAGAGAGACAAGTTTGACCGCCTCTGGGCAGGAGATACCTCCGAGCATGGCGGAGATGACAGCGCCGCAGATTTAGCGCTGTGCGGCATTCTCGCGTTCTGGACTGGCAGGAATGAAGCCCGCATGGATCAACTCTTCCGGCAGTCCGGCCTGATGCGGGATAAGTGGGAACGCCAAGACTACCGCGACGGGACGATCACGAAAGCCTGCGAATCAACGGTCGAGACGTATAGCCCTCACAAGGCCCGGACAGAAATAGAGGCGCATCGGAACGGGGCCAGTGCAGCCGCGATCCGTGAACCCGAGACCCAGGCAGAGGCAGATGCGCGGAACGGGAGCGGAGCTATAGCCGTGCTCCAAGAGCCCGACCTCGACAAGCTCGCAGAGCTACCGCTTGATGCCCTAGTCGAACAGGGAGACGACATCGAGCAGGTCGAGCCCGATTCCCAGCCCGAACCAGTGGATGACTCCCTGGACGAGCAGGAGCAGGAGCAGGATCTGAAACCGGAGCCTTCCGCCACAAGGGGGGCCTATCCAAAGCCCATTGGCGAAGCGGGCTACTACGGAGTGATCGGAGAGATCGTCAATATCTTCGCGCCGCATACGGAAGCTGACCCGAATTTCCTACTCGTGAGCCTTTTAGTGGCGGCTGGAAACTACCTGGGGCGCAACGCCTACGTTGAGGTATCCAGCGCGAAACACTACGCGAACCTGTTTGTTTGCGGCGTAGGGCCATCGGGAATAGCCCGGAAGGGAACCGCCATAAACAACACACACCGATTCCTAATGATGTTAGAGGATGAGTATTGCGCAGAGGAGACTTCCTGTATAGAGTGGTCTTCTCTCAGCAGTGGAGAAGGGATCATTTCCCGTATCAAAGATCCCGTATACAAACCGGCAAAAGGGTCCAAGGAACAGGAGTTAGAGGACCCCGGTAGATCAGATAAGCGGCTCCTCTCCATGCAAGAGGAGTTTGGCCCCGCACTGCAGAATATGAAACGCATAGGAAACAACCTCAGCGGCACTCTGCGCACTGCCTGGGACGGCAAAACCCTAGGGAGCCTCACGAAGAACGCCTATCGTGCCACGGACCCTCATGTATCCATGATTACCAGCACGACCGGGGAAGAGTTAATTGTCGGGATTGAGCCAGAACTAACGAGCGGTCTCGCCAACCGCTTCCTCTGGTGCTGCTCCATACAATCGAAGAAACTGCCCGAGGGGGGTGCGCTCGATGAAACCGTTTTACAACCCTATGCTGCCCACTTCATCAACGCCAGGCGCTACGCGGCCTCGGCGGGACGAGTAAAACGCGATGGGGGGGCAAATGATGAATGGGGAACCAACGACCACCCAAACCCAAGCCAGACGCTATATGCGCAGTTAGACAAACTTCGTGTCGGGAAGTTCGCCAAGTGCGTCACCCGCGCTCACGTGATGGTATTGCGCATGGCTCTCATTTACGCCCTGCTCGATTTCCACACGGACAAAGACGGGGACCTGGTGCCCCATGAAATCCGAACGGAACATCTGCTGGCGGCGGCGGAAGTATGGCGTTACTGCGAGGACAGCGCCCGCTATATCTTCGGAGAATCCACGGGGCATGAAATGGCGGATGCGATCTTGAAGCATCTGCGCTCCATTGATCCTCAGTGGTCCTCCCTGACAGACATCCGCCAGAAGGTGTTTCGGAACAACAAGCCGGCTGAAGCAATCAAAGCGGCATTGTCCCATTTGCTACACGATTACCAGCCTCCGCTCATTGAGCACCGGGAGGTCACAAAGCCAAAAGCCAAAAAACCGACCCAATACTACCGCCGCGCTTAATCGCGGAAAGCCTACTTTTTTAATCCGCACCGGTTTCCTGCTCCCGAGGTGGGCGAGCGATAAAAAAAGTATTAAAAAAGTAACGGCTTCTTTTTTTGTGATTCTTTGTTTTGTGCCACTTGCGGATTAAAAACGTTAAAAACGTTAAAAACGTACATTTCCGCAATAGAAAACAAGAAGAGCAAGAAAAGCGTAAGAATAATCACAGACAGATACTCTCTATATACTAGTATATCTAGTATATATATACTAGTAAGATATATAGACGCAGTTAATCCCCTCTCTCTCTTTACTTTTCTATCGGGAAGTACGCATTTAACGCATTTAACGCATTTAATAATGTAAGTTATTGATTCTATTGTGGATATAAAAATAGAGGCAAAGCGCACTTAACCGCATTTAACGTTTTTAATCCTGAGCGTGTCCGAAGGGATGGCTGCGTCCTTCTTCTCCGTGTGATTAAACCGGGACGGCCTCGAACGACAGAAACGACCTTAATCCTCGGGCGCGCCCGCGCAAAGGTGCAACAAGATCTCCCTGGCTGGAGCTGATCTCCCTACTGTCCGGCCCCTGACTTTTGCAAGATCGTCCTAAACCCGCGCGCGCACGACAAACCTTGCAAAATGGCGCTTTCCGTGGGTAAGGTGTGTCCTCTTCGTGAGTGCCGACCTACGCAAAATGAAGGCGATTGTGACGCACGATAAGGGCTGTTATCGGGTGCTCGGCTAGCGGATCACTGAATGGTGCCAGGAAGCGGCATCCTGTCATTCTCGCGGCGGAGCATCTCCATGCGCTCTTGGATCTGCTCCCAGCTGAGGTCGAAATAAGTGCTCAACATTGTTTCCATCGAGGGGGAAGGTTCCAGTAAAGGAATCCCCTGTTGCTCGAAGCGGATTTGGGCGGCCTTGGTGATCCCGGCAGCACGGACCATCATGGCATCACCCTCGGGATCTGTCACGAGGATAAATAAGATGTAGGGTGTTGCCGGGACAGCGGGAGTTCTGCCGAGACATTGGTTCTCTAGAACGAACATCGAAATATCGCACTGAGACGCGAAGGGTCCAACAACGGCGGGATTTTTGCTCATTTTGTTCTCACTGAATCAGCTTAGAGAGCGGCGTCACGCGTGTTTCGCTGTGAGGAACCGTCCAGAAGTGCGCCCAGCTCTTCTCGAAGTAGTCGTTAATGCACTTTTCCAGGTAGTCATCGGTCGGGAAAAAGGGGATGTCCTGCTGTTCCAAGTGGCTCTTGGTCTGTTTGGTGATTCCGACGATACGCGTCATCCAGAATCGATCGTGCTCGTCGATAGCTTGCGCGATCAACAAGAAGGGCGTTTTGGGCACGTTTTGATGCTTATAAAAGTAGCGGTTCTCGACGATACCGAGGAGGAGATCCCCGGCTGGCTCGCGAGACACGACCACGGCAGTAGGTTTGCTCATCTGTATTCCTCCGTACCACTGTGGCACTATTCATAGCGGCAAGCGATCGGCTTATCATCCATCGTCTCTACTAGCAATCGGTAAGAATCGCGGTGCGATTTGTATTGCACGTGTCGCCAGAAGAAGAAAATCTCTCTTTCCTTGGGCGAGTGCAGCCAGGCGGAATCGGCGGCATTGCACAAGCTCGTTACCTCTGCGGACGTGAGTCTTGTGGGCTTTTGTATCGTTTCAGACATTGAGTTTTCCCTTCGGAAGATACAGATTTCGAAGCTGGCTCCTGTCGAAATCCTTACGCCACAATTCGATCAGGAGCACATAGCCGGGATAGTGCCACGCGAGCAACGAATCGATGCGGAAGTCCAGGTTCATCTTTTCGCAGTATTCAACAAGCTGCTGGGTGTCGCGGCCGGACAGGCCATACGGCTGATAGACGTAAACCACTGGTTCGCCTTTCCACAGCCACAGGGTAGGGTGGTCATCTCTTGGTGGCCGGCAGCCCTCATCAAACCCGGAGCAGCGCGGGTTCGTCCCGGTGAGGCGGTGCACGCAGCGTCTGCCGCTTTGCAGGAGCTTCAGGCCCCCATGTTTGTTAGCCCAGACCTGTTTATGCTCGGACGTGTACGTTTCCCGGAAAGCCTGGGAGGCCGCATCGGAGCTATCTAGATTTCTGAACGCGGACAGCAGTGTCTGATACTCGGCCGACTGGCGGACATCCAGGGATTGCCTTGGTTGTGTTTGCGTGGCCATGTGTTTAAACCGCGATAAAGATCTGCCCTTCGGAAGTAATCGCAGCATAGGACTCGCGCCAGGTACGTTCAAACTCAGCAATCGCCCGTTCCGCTTGTTCCAAAGAGCCTTGTTTGTAAGGGTACGCGACGGTATACTCTCTTAGCTTTTCGCTAGCTTCCACCACGTTCTTCTCGTATGCTTTCGCGCATTGGGCGAGTCCCTCGCGATTGTTGCGTAAGTAGTTAAGAAGGTTTTCTTGACAACTTAGACACGAAAGAACAAGCGGCCCTAGCAGTTCGTTGGAAAGCAAAAGTAAGCGCTGGTTCACATACAGGTCAGTAATTTCTCCCTGCAGAACAGCCTCAGCTAAATAGAGGCTTTCAGCCCAGTCCCTTTCGCTTTTCAAAGAGACCGGGATACGCGGTTTCCGTCTCACGCAAGACCGGCGCACCTCGCTTCCCTTCTGCCAAATGACGTGGATATGTTCCGCCTCTTCGACACAATCTCCTGGGGAATAATTGACCCAGCCCCAAGGAACGCCTTTCAGCCGGCCAGTATGATAATCAAGCACTTCCTCCTTTTGTAGTTGCCGGAGGATGGAAAGAGTCAACGAATCGACTCCAATCGTTACTTTCTTGATACTCATTCCTTGTACGGTAATCCGTTTGCCTGTCCCGTTTGGTTTCATATTGGTTTTCTCCATTCTCTTCTCCCTGTGTTCCTGTCTATGTGTCGAGCGAATCCCACTCCTCGCCCATGACCCATCCCAAAGCGCTTGATTTGCCGTTGATCACCCCCCATTCAAAATCGGTGTAGGGACCTTCCAGCTCTGCTCTGCCGAACTCCTGACGTAGTTTCTCGGCGGCGGCTTCCGCCTTATCGTTTACGCACGGGATAAGGCCACGCTCGAACTGGTCCACTTGGTCTAAATAGCAGCGGTAGTACCAGAGCTTCTCAAAGTAGAGATGAGCAGCTTTATGAATCTGTTCGTCAGGGCGGGTGATGTTTTCCATCTCGCCTCCGATGATGCGGTAGTTTGGCTCGTCTCCACTCTGGGCAAAATAATCGCCATCCTTAGGCCCATCGTCCTCGTCCTCGACACACTCAATGTGAGTAGCGGAATACTGGTTCCCCTTGTCATTCATAACTTTGTCGTCCATAGTGATTCTTCCCTTTTCTTGATCCATATTGTTTAGCTCTCCATCCGTTCCCGTTTTGCTGCGGCGGCAGTTTCCCCAAACAGATCGGTGGCAATAATCACTTGCTCCGAAAGATCCTCCACGCGTGTGGAAATAGCCTCAAGTCTGGCGTCGATTACTCTGCTCAAGTCATTCATTGGGCCTAAGCTTAAACAGCGGATCTCTTGCGCGATAGGAGCCAAGCTGTCCGCGATGGCGAATAGCGCCTTCGTGAGGTCTCTTATGCCGTACTTGATGTCAGACGCGACGCTATACAGCCCGCCAGAGATGTCCTGCAATGCCCCCGTGTTATTCTCGCTCGGCACGGACGGCTTTTCTTTGTCGTCTACAGCTTTATCATCCATAAGTATTTCTTCCTTTTCTTGGTCCATTGCTATTCCGGAAACTCCTTTTCCAAAAGCTCACGCACCACATCAGCCATTTCCACTCCGCGAGTCACGCAGCCTATCTTTACCCTGCGGTGAAGAGACTCGCGGATATCGATCGTTAGCCTCTTCTTGATCTCTTTTCCCGCACTGTTATGGACAATATTTCTCAGCGGTAAACCGTCAGCCGTTAGTTTCCTGATCCACCTTTGCTCAGCTTCGTTCGTCGTTTCGTCCACGAACTCGTTTTGCAGGGTGACTATATCGGACACATCGCTAAATCGTCGCTGGTGAGCCTGCAAGCGTAGATTCCCCCTAGTGGTTTGACCAACATAAACAATTTGTCCGGAAGTGTCAGTCAGTCCGTAAATAACGGGCGCATCAATCATCGTTTAGCTCTCCATCCGTTCGATTTCCTTGGCTGCCTTTATTGCATTCGAGACAATAAAGCCCGTTCGGGTTAAACCGGAACGCTTGGCTGCCCGGTCGATCATCTCTAAAAGATCCGGGTCCACGCGGAGCATAATTGGCCTGAGAGGCTTATCCGCCTCTTTCGGCTTGCCAGCGCTCGCAATAAACTGCTCGGCCTTTTCTTCTTTCGTGTCTTTGCGCTTAGGATTCTCTGCAATAGCCATAGTCTTTCTCCTGTATATCTATCTGTAATTCAATAGCAATTCGGCCAAACGGCTGAATTCTTCCCTCGCCTTGGGATCGTCATACTCCAGCACGGACAAGCCGGATGCTGCCGCATTCGGGAACGCTTTCCGCCGAATGATGGCTTGGGGGAAATGCTCGATCGCGGGGGCTCGTTTGGCTAGCAGCTCGGCGGCTGACTCGTTGTCCTTGCCTTGTGCGTCTGCCGCATTGAGAACGGACACGGCGCGAAGATGCTCATTTACTTCCCTGGCTTCCTGAAGTAAATCGAGCATGGTGTCTACCGCCCACAGATCGAAACTCCTGGGTTGCACCGGGATCAGCACCAGATCGGACACGGTGAGAGCGGCACGCAAGGAGCCTGAATCCCTTCCGCCAACGTCGATGACGACATCCGTGTACTTGCGGGCCAGGCTCCGCATTTGGGTGCGCAGCGCGGAGCCATGCAAGGCCACAGCCGTATAACCGCAGAGGCCGTCTTTCGAGGCGCTCCGGAGGTCCGTAAACGCCATGGCCGTTTCCTGCTCGTCGCCATCTACCAGGAGCACATCCCGGCCCATCCGCGAATACGCAATCGCCAAGTTGACCGAAAGCGTCGTTTTCCCGCAGCCGCCCTTGATATTGCCCACGGTTAGAACCATAGTGCCAGGTGTCGCTTGATTTCGCCCATATGGTTATTGTACAACTCCGCGATATACGGAAGCAAGCGGTACGCAATACTCGCCTAGATTATTTTTTAGCTTTTTCCGGGAGCAATTACGCTGGCAACCACGCTGATAAACCGGAGATACGCTCGCTTCGCCTTGCGCTTGTTTCGTCTGCGTATCGGCTGAATGCCCTTTGCCTTTCTCGAAAAGATACGCTGCAGCCCAACAATTCGACAAGCGTTTTAGGCACCTCCAATTTGCTGCGCAAATCGGTTCCTCCTAAAAATTCGCTTCGCGAATCAAGCGCTTGCAATTTGCCGGTCTTTCGCTGGGGGGCTCCGCATATGAGGCAAAGGTCAAACAAACAAAGCCCATGAAAACAACACAGCACAACGCCGATACGGAGAGCGGCTCTATCGCTCGGTCCCGTTGGTCCCCGAGGAGCGGTTTATGAGCACAACGACGAAGACTGACTTGTTTGCTCCTGGTCAATCCCTGAACCGTAACCCGTTTGCGGAGTTGCCAGGCTGTTTAGGACATCCCAGCGTGTACTTGGTAATGATCTTTGATGCAAGCGGCGAAGTGACCGATATCGATAGTGCTTGGATTCTCCAGCGGCTGGCAGAGGAGCGCATTCAGCAAGTTCAAGAGGAGCATGCCGGACTTGAGTGCTGGGTAGA
>JBJMGM010000175.1:0-4597 GCA_045807905.1 Bryobacteraceae bacterium
ATCAAGCGTGATCTCGAGAACCAGATCCGCGGCCTGCTCAAGAACGTCGGTCTCGTGATCGGCCGTGCCAAGTTCAATGTCTTTGCCGTGCGGGCCGAGGAACTGATCGAGGATCGTCCCGACTTGATCGCTGTGGTCGGGCCACTGCTCAAGGCACGTAAGGCCATCGAGCAGCAGACCGACGATCTCGATCGCAAGGTTCTTAAGCTGGCACGTTATGATGCGCAGGTCCGAAGGTTCATGACCGTGCCCGGTGTCGGCCCGATCACCGCGCTCTGCTTCAAGGCGACGATCGACGATCCGACGCTCTCACCGACGTGGAATTTATGTGATCGCATCGGGCACCCCATGTTCTCAAATGCTGGACGGGGACCTATTGCTCCCCGTTGCCACGTGTGGCGGCACCGCTGCGTCGGGGCAAGGAGGCTTACCTCCAGGCAACGAGGCTTTGATTGTAGCCGGGGCTACCACCGCCTGTGGCTGCAATACGGCGCGCGAGCACCAGGCTGGATCAAACGAACCTCGCACCCCGGCAATCGCGCCACGTGTATTCGTGCCTTAACGCTAGAGCCTGCTCTGTCCCGCCAGGTCAAGCGCCTTCCGCAACGCGACAACCTGCTGCGGCGTAGCCTTAGATTTCTCATGCGCCGCCGGCCAATACCGCGTATGCGTGAAAGTCCAAGATTGTCCACGAAGCTTTCTCAAGTCGACGTCGATTACGCCAGGGCCAAAGACTGGAGCCACCGCCCCTGAAATTATGTCGCCGCAGAAAATAAATCGGGCTGGATCGAAAATGTTGGTCCAACGCACAGCCGCGTAAGGAGCAGCATGGTGAAGTTGCCACTTATCGTTCGCCCCGAACGGAAAGCAGATCAGCCGCTGACGGCCAGGGCCAGGGTTCAATCCGACGCTCACGATCGAGGCTCGCTGACCTATATGAGCGCCGATGCGATCGGTCCGGCCTTGGCCAGCATCATTTCCAGCGCGGCCTTGCGGCCCTCAACTGGATCACGACGCAAGTCGTCGCCGTTCAGTTCGATTAAGTCGAAGGCATAGAGGAAGATGCGCTTATTAGCCCGGTGATGGCGGACGAGGTCGAACGAGGCAACGCCGTAGTCATCGCAGGCAACCGCCTCGCCGTCGATGATGCTCGTGCGCGCCTGGTCGGCGATCGCGCGCGAGCTAACCCTTAAAAGCGCATTTTTGTGATCGCCATCACATCGCAAGCGCAGCCGCGAAGCTAGCTTGCCCCGTGTCGATCGATGCCGCATGTGCGGTTCTCACGTTCGACGTTCCTCCGACTCAAGCCCCGCTCACGCGGGGCTTTCTTTGCGCGCGTGAATGGCCAACCGAAACCGTCCGGGGTTCACAGAGACCCGACTGCGTGGCTGGGCATGTAAGACTCGAACTCAGAAATGTCGCCGCAAATTATTCGTTTGAAAGATCGCACAGATTTGCGGGAATCCAGCCGAATTCTGGCCACAGAGACTATTCGCGTTTGAGCTGCGACATTGGCGATACGCAGCTCGGGCCTACGGCGAGGATCTCAGCCGCTACCAGGCATTTGGCTGTCTTTTAGGAGGCTGATGGGGCAGGAACTGTCCGGCCCCCGACCGGGTTCGAGTCGTGTCCATACGCCTGCGCAAGGTGAACGCATGACCAAAAGGTTCAAGACAGGCGACCGCGTGAGCTGGAATTCGGAGGCCGGGCGGGTCAGCGGCAGAATCATCAAAGTGCACACGAAGAACGTGAATTACAAAGGCTACGTGCATCACGCGAGCAAGGACGAGCCGCAATACGAGATTAAGAGCGACAGGACCGACCACATCGCTCTGCACAAGGGAGCCGTGCTTCGGCTCTTGCGCCGATAATCCGTACCGCGTATGGCGCATCCATTCTTCACCATCGGACAGGGAGCGACTTTGTCGACCTGCTGAAGAGGGAGCAGATCGAGCTCGTGGCCGATGTCCGCAGCGTTCCGCGCTCGCGCACCAATCCGCAATACAATTGCGACGTCCTTCCCGAAACGCTGGCGTGCTTTGCGATCGGATACGAGCATATCGCCGCGCTGGGCGGATTGCGGCCGAGGGCGCAGGAGGTTGCTCCGAGCCTAAATGCGTTCTGGCAGAACCAAAGTTTCCATAATTATGCCGATTACGCGCTGAGCCGATCCTTCCAATGCGGCCTCGCCCGGCTGCGCGCCTTGGGACGGGAACGACGGTGCGCCATCATGTGCGGAGGCGGTGTGGTTGCGGTGCCACCGCATCATCACCGATTACTTGATCGCCGCGGGTGCTCGTCCTCTATCACGGTCTTACGACAGCCTCCGGTTTAGGGCTTAGCATTGCCGCGTTCGCAATCGTCGGTGCCTTCATGCTGTACCAAACTGGGTTTTGGCGGTGAACGTGCCCGATGTTTAAGTAAAAGTCCTTATGCCACCGATCGTGGACCTCATCATCAGCGAATAATTTTGAGAGCCTGTGGCCGAAAGAGCACAGTCAACGACGCATCCTTAGAGTATCTTTTTGGCAATCCAGCGGGGATCGGGAAAAATCCGCTGTGGCGCAGAGAGCCCCTGGAGCTAACCCCGCGATCCGACTTCAGGGGCTCTCACCACGCTAATCGCCGCGGCTCAATACTGCGAGGCGACGAACGGCCTTCATCTTAATCTGCAGGTACGACGCGCTACTTTGTGGCGCCTAGCACGCAATAAAATTCAAAAAATTTGCATCACTAGGGGGAGGGTCGAATGCAGGCTGCTAAGGTTAAAAAGAAAAGGCACTCAAGAGTGGAGATCGCGACGAAGCTAGCGGAGGCAAATGATCTGACGACGCAAGGGAAACTGCAAAGCGAAATTGCGCGTACGCTTGGTGTGAGTGTCATGACCTTGCACCGGTGGCGCAAAGCGCTGCTTGGAGTTCAGGCCGCAGTCGTCGCGCCCCACGACACGGGCCAGCCCGATGGCACGCGCGGCGCCGACGACCGGATTGCCGAACTCCAGCTCGAAATTTCGCGGTTGCGACGGCTGGTGACCGATCTGCTTCTTGGGAAGATCAAGCGGGGAGAAGCTGCCCAGAGTCAAACGATCCGTCGCGTGAAGGGACGAGACGAGCATTCCGATAATGATCAGGTCTAGCCGAGTGCCCGATTTGTGGACTCATTCGATAAAGCATGGGAGATGGTTCAAGCCAGCGGAGTGAGATATCTGGAAACTAATGCATGCTATGATCGGCAACAAGCGCATAACCACTGCGCTACCGCCTGTATGGCCCGAAGCGCGGACTAAACGATTGCCATGACAAAGAGGAAAATAGCAGCGACAAATCCGAAAACCGCCACCGACCAGTTGTTATCCATCGCCATCGCAACGCTTGCAAGCAAACTCAATAGTCAAAGGTCCCTGCTTCATTTGCAGGAGTGACTGGCGATCAACTGTCGTCGTCGTCGTCTTGGTTCGTGTGCAATGGCACCACGTTGTCGCCTAGGTTCTTATGCAATGACACCACGCGCGTATCATCGCTGGGGCGACGCGCTCGCCGTGCAGCGAGCATCCACTCTTGAGCCAAATCGAGAAGCTGATCCCGGACAATCAGGTCATCTGTCAGTCCGGCAAGCCGCACGCATTCATCCGCGTGGCTTATGCATTTCTTGAAGGCATAGCCGTGGTCCATAGTTTGCTCTGGCGGTTTGTCGGCGGCGGACATCGCTGAGATCGTGACAGCGGCGAATGAGCGTGGTCATTCGCCTAGTCATGGTGCCATCATCTTGCATTCCCCCCCAGCCCCCATGAAATTGCGCAGCGATGTCGGTTGCGACCGAGCCCCCCAAAACCCTTCGCTGTCCGACGGCGCTATGGGTCGTAGGGGCTGGCGAAGGGGCCTACATGGATAGGGCGGTCGGCCGGGCGCGGAGGCGCTGAGGAGGCGTTTTCCGGCGCCGCTTTCGGCATTTAGAGCATGGCTCAACATGCGCCAATTTCTTGGAGATGAAGGCGATTATGCTGGCGCCCGTCGGGCGATAAAAGTATTGCGTCCTGGTCTCGCGGATATACTCGCCGAGCTCCTGGCAGTGATCGTCAACCCGGGAAATAGTCCGCACTCGTTTCATGGTGCGCGCTCCATTTTTTAGTGGGTCGCGCAAGTCATTCAACGGGTTCATTTGAAGCGGGATTTGCGAATTTCGGCAAGCCTCTCGCCGACGCGGAGATACATGCCGCGGTTCCGTTGTGCGTTCATCATTTCCTCGGAGGGCGAGCATGTGCACGCTCTAAGAAGCCGTGAGCGCGGTTGCTTTCTTGTCGTGCAGACTCTATGGGCGGAAAAAATTCAGTCAACAACCGATGCCGGATCGCTAAACACTTTCGGCCGAAATGAAATCGAAGTTGCGCCTATTTCATCGGCACTTCTTCGCATTGTGTGTTTAGTAATACTATACAAAACTTGCCGTGTTCCGGACCAAGAACTCGCAGCCGATGGGGTATCAGAACCGGTACGAGGACTCGCGCGCAGCACCGCTTCTCGCCGGAGGGCGGTCAACCGGTCATTCGGCCCATTCCCGGAACAAATAGTAGCTGACGGAGTTCATCCAGCCGACTAAC
>JBJMGM010000176.1:0-61428 GCA_045807905.1 Bryobacteraceae bacterium
ATCCGACAGAATCAAAAGTGTGTAACCCGATTTAATAGCCAATGACGCCCGGCGGCAGAGGCCGTCGATGGCTCGCTTCAACCCGGTTTCACCATCAAGCACGTTGAAGGTCGCGGTCAAGGTGGAGGCCAAAAGATCGCCGCGAGAAACACGCCGCAGTTTCTCCAAATCCCGGTTTGTCAGCACGGGGTGCGGCATTTTCAGCGTGTGACAGTGCTCCGGGGTCTCCGCCAAAATATTGCGCTCGGTTCCGATGTAGCTGGTCAGCGACATGACCAGATCTTCACGGATCGGATCGATCGGCGGATTCGTTACTTGTGCGAATAATTGTTTGAAATAGTTGAAAAGCGACTGCGGCCTATCGGATAAACACGCAAGCGGCGTGTCGGTACCCATAGAGCCCAGGGCCTCTTCACCGTTAGAGGCCATGGGCGAGATGAGCATGTGCACATCTTCGTCTGTGTAACCGAAGCATCTGTGGCGCATCAGTACGGTTTCGTGATCGGAACCGTGTATGCGCGACGGCTCCGGTAAGGCGCTAAGAGATATTTGGTTTTCGTTGATCCACTCGCGGTAAGGCTGGCGGGATCCAAGCTGGTGCTTAATCTCATCATCAGGCACGATGCGTTTTTGTTCGAGATCTAGCAACAGCATCTTGCCTGGCTGCAGCCGGCCTTTGTACTCGATCTCTTCCGCCTCGAATGGAAGCACACCGGCTTCGGACGCCATCACGAGCAGGCCCCCCCTTGTGACCAGATAGCGCGCTGGCCGGAGGCCATTGCGATCGAGAGTTGCCCCGATCATGCGGCCATCGGTAAACGCAACGGCGGCCGGACCGTCCCACGGCTCCATAAGCGAGGCATGATATTCGTAGAAAGCCCGCTTTTCATCCGGCATGCTGGTGTCCGCATCCCAAGCTTCGGGAATAAGCATTGCCATTACGTGAGGCAGTGAACGTCCCGACATGGTTAGTAACTCAACCGCATTGTCGAGTGCAGCCGAATCGCTCACACCTTCTTGAATGATCGGGAATAGCTTTTTAACATCCAAGCAAGCCGACTCGAGCACCGGCTGCCGAGCATGCATCCAGTTGACATTGCCGCGTAGAGTATTGATCTCTCCGTTGTGGCATAGATACCGGAACGGGTGTGCAAGCTGCCAAGTTGGAAAAGTGTTTGTAGAAAAGCGCTGATGAACAAGACACAGCGCGCTAGTTGTGTCCGGGTCGAGGAGCTCATTGTAGAACTCGCCGATCTGATTGGCTAACAGCAAGCCCTTGTAAACGATTGTGCGCGATGAAAACGAGGGTATGTAGAAAAACGATTTGTCGCGCATGTCACTTGCGGACACAAGCGACTCCACTCGCTTTCGAACCACATACAACGTGCGCTCGAATTGGTCCGCCGTCATGCCGGACGATCGGCCTACGAAGAATTGCTCGATGTAGGGTTGAGAGGCGCGCGCCACACGGCCAATCGCATTCACGTCTACGGGTGCATCGCGCCATCCCAGAACCGTGAGACCTTCTTCCCGCGAAACCTGCTCGACCAGGCCCTCGCACGTGAGGCGCTGCTGTTGCTCGACGGGCAAAAAGCACATTGCGATGCCATATTCGCCCGGGGCGGGAAGCGCGAAACCGAGCTTAGCGACCTCCTTGGCAAAGAACGAATGGGGGATTTGAATGATTATCCCCGCCCCGTCACCGGTCTCGGCATCGCAGCCACAAGCGCCCCGGTGCGCCAGATTGACGAGGATCTGCAAACCTTTAAGGACTATGTCATGTGAAGGTCGGCCTGCGATATCCGCGATAAACCCAATGCCGCACGCATCATGTTCATTCTGCGGGTTATAAAGTCCTTGGGGTGGCGGCAAATGGCGCGGAAACTCGAATCTGTACACTTTGGGCCTACCTCAGTTGCACGTGAGGATAGCCACAGTATACCGATCGGGCCAGTATTCGTCAAATTGAATTCGTGGTTCTTTACAATTAGAAAATCTTATGTAATTCTAGCTATGGTGACAATTACGAGTCTTCGGCTCATCCGTGATGTGGCTCATTATCACAGTGTCAGCAAGGCTGCCCAGATCAATGGGATTACTCAATCCGCCGCCAGTCAACGAATTCGCGAGCTAGAAACGCAACTAGACGTCGAACTTTTCGACCACAGTCGGCGGCCTCTGACGGTGACTTCGGCCGGGAAGCTGTACTTAGACTATTGCCGCGACGTGTTACGACGCCATGACGAACTGGAGTCGGAGTTGCGCGGTTTGAGAAAAGATGCGCATGGGACTGTGCGGCTCGCGGCCATATATTCGGTCGGACTTTCTGAGATGTCGGAGATCGAGGCCCGCTTTGGAGAGCGGTTTCCAGACGCCGAACTGCGTGTCTCTTACCTACGGCCTGAAAAGGTGCATGAAGCCGTCGTGGAGGATGCAGCCGATCTCGGACTCATGAGCTATGCGGAATCCTCGCGCGAGGTTGTGGCCTTGCCCTGGCGAGAAGAAGAAATGGTAGTAGCAGTCGCGCCGAATCATCCGCTCTCTGAAAGGATGTCCATACCCGCCTCCGCGCTCGAGGGTGAACTTTTCGTTGGTCTGGATGAAGATCTGCCGATCAATAACCAGATTGAGCGTTATTTGCGGGAGCACAAAGTGAATGTGGAGATGGCGCTGCACTTCGACAATCTACAAATGGTAAAGGAAGCGGTGGCGCACGGCGCCGGGATCAGTATCATACCCAAGCGCACCATGCGTGAAGAGCTGGTTCAAGGACGCATGATCGCGTTACGACTTGATCCGGCCGAACTCTACCGGCCCGTGCGAATTATTCATCGTCGGCGGAAAGTGTTTAGCGATGTCGGCCGCGATTTTTTGGCTTTACTCCGGGAAGAAGAAGTGTCGCACGCAGCCTAATCCCTCCGTTCGAACTTCGCCTTACGTCATCCGCGGGACTGCGGGCAGCAGCGCAGGAACGCCGGTGGGAGATATACTTATCGCTTCTTGCCAAATACTGAAAGACTGACTGGACGGCGCCAGCGGAGAGGCGGGCTGGTTTTTCTCGTAGTTCTGCTGTTTGCGCTACTAATCTGTTCCCGCTACATTGCATCCACACTGATTGATTACGAGTGGTGGTCCGAGCTGCACCAGCTAGATACCTGGATCAGCCTTCTGCTCTATGGAACCGTTCCCATCGTGCTCGCCTCGATCCTCTTTTTCTGTGCGTTCTGGATTGCTTTCAAGATCGGTAGCCGGCAAGAAGTCGAAAGGTCGCGTTCCAGTATCTCCACACGCGCATTTATTTCCCGGATCGTTTTAATAGTTTTCATCTTGTTAGCGATCGGAGTGGCGAACGCGACTGTGGACAGCTGGGCAGTTGTCAGATACTTTGGCGGTCTACGTCTGCCATTTACTCACTCCGAATTTATCGACCCCATCTTTGGCCGCCCGCTTCATTTCTATTTTTTCGGTCTGCCGTTCTACAACATGCTGTTGCGAGTCGTGCTAGTTGGGGCGGTGCTTGCGCTCCTGATCTATTGGCTTGCTGCACATCTGGAAAGTCTGAGCCGACGCATTTCCACCTTCAATCCCGGGACAACCTTCGAGTTCGAGCAGTTGTCAATCGGTGCGGCCTTCAATTCGACCTTCGTCCGCCTCGCGGTAGCTATTTTGCTGCTCGGGCTTGCAATCAAGTTTTTTTTCAGCCGTTATACCTTTCTGCTGCAGGATCACGGAGCATACCTTGTCGGCGTGGATTGGGTCGCAGATCACGTCGTCTTACCTCTGCAATGGTTAATGATTGCGGGAGCTCTGGCCGGCGCCGTGCTGGTTCTCGCGAAACGCGGGCGCTGGGCCCTACTCTTGTTGCTGATCCTCCCCGTTCGCTACATTCTTCCGCCTCTCGTCTCCGGATTGTACGTAAGGCCCAATGAATTGGCTCTAGAACGGCCGTATATTCAACATCACATTGAGGCGACCCGCTCGGCTTATGCTCTGAATCAGCGCGTAAAAGAAACCGGCCTCGAAGCACAACCGGAAATCCCGATCGATTACGGGAAGCACAAACCATTGCTCGACAACGTGCGCCTATGGGATTGGCGTGCGTTTCACGACACGGTCTCACAAATCCAGCCTCTACGGCCCTACGTGTACATTGATTCGGACGTAGATCGCTACACCATTGATGGACAGATCCGGCAAGTTTTGATCGCGCCGCGCGAATTGGACATTCGTCAGTTAGGAGACGCAAGGAACCGCTGGATCAACCCGCATTTCATTTACACCCATGGTTACGGGATTGTGATGGCGGAATCAAACCGAATCACGGCTGATGGATTGCCGGTGTTGTTCATTAAAGATGCCCCTCCGGTGGTAACTACGAGGAGCCTCAAATTCACCAAGCCGGAAATCTATTACGGCGAGGTGGCGCATGAGCCCGTTTTCGTGGACACTGCCCAGCCCGAATTCAACTATCCCTCCCGTACAGAAAGCGTCTATACGCGTTATAGCGGCACCGGTGGGTTTCCGATTTCGTCTCCCCTATTGCGAATGGCCGCCGCGATTGAGTATGGCGACTTGAACGTCATCTTGCCAAGCCCGCTCACCGCGAGCACCCGCATGATGATACACCGTCCTATTCTGCAGCGGCTTCGGACATTGGCTGGCTTTCTCACGTGGGACAACGACCCTTACCTCGTCATTACGAACGCCGGTCGCCTGGTCTGGATTGTGGATGGGTACATGATGTCTGATGCGCATCCCTATTCGCGCGCTATCGATCTGGCAAGTGGCGAAGACCTAAATTACTTTCGTAACTCCGTGAAGGCGACTGTCGACGCATACAGCGGAGAGACCAATTTGTATGTGTTCGATCCGGGTGACGTGTTAATCCAGGCGTATTGGCGCTTGTTCCCAACGCTCTTCAAGCCGGCTTCTGCAATGCCGGCGGATCTGCGAGCACACGTGCGTTATCCCGAGGCGTTGTTCAGGGCGCAAGCGGAAATGTACCTGAATTTCCATATGCGCGATCCCGAAGCGTTCTACAATCGGGCGGATCTGTGGGACATTGCTCGAACCAGCAGCAAACAAGGCGAACCTGCATCGTCAGTCAACCCGACGTATGTAGTAGCGACCTTGCCAGGTGAAAACACCCCGGAGTTCATGCTCATTATTCCTTTTACACCTGCAAACAAAGACAATCTAATTGGCTTCATGTCGGCGCGCTGTGATGGGGAGCATCTGGGTGAACTTGTGTTCGAGCAGCTCTCGAAGCAGAACATCATTTACGGGCCGATGCAAATTGAGGCACGCATCAATCAGGACCAAAATATCTCGAAAGATCTTACTTTGTGGAATCAGCAAGGCTCACAGGTCTTGCGCGGCCAGATTCTAGTCCTACCGATCGATAACAGCTTTCTCTATATCGAGCCCATCTATATTCAGGCTGCGCAGGCGAGCATGCCGCAATTGAAAAAAGTCGCACTCGCAATGGGAAACCGGCTTGCTTACGCGGATACCTATGACCAGGCCCTTTCGCAGTTGATCAGTTCCTTAGCCGGAACTCAGCCAAGTGTCCCGACCGCCACAACTACGACGACCACTCCTGCACCCTCACCTGCAGCTCCTTCTACGGAAGCTTTACAGAAGCTCGAACAAGTACGTGACCATCTACGCCGGTACCGCGAATTAAACGCCCAGGGTAAGTGGGCTGAAGGCGGCAAAGAATTGGAGGAAATTCAGCGGTTACTTGAGAAGTAGATCCAGCTTCTCCTTGAACCGGGAATACACGTACGAAGCAGCAAGCAACAGGATTCCTAGAGCAACGAAGGCGGAAACGCGGTAAAAACGCGTCAGCAGCCAGACATCGTACAAGTACAGTTTTGCAACCACAATTCCGATGAGAACCAGCCCAATTACGCGATCGGCTGCCAGTTTCCGTATAACACCAGACGTGATCATCGCAACGGCATAGAGCGCCAGAAAGACGGACACGCTTTCGCTGATGAAACTTGCGCGGGAAAGCGGCTCCAAGTTGTGCCTTGCCCAGATGTTGAGCTCCCGTACTATGGCGTACAGCAGACAGGCATGGCCCACGACATAAAGGGTAATCGACAGCTGCGGGCGAGCGCGCATACTGTAGGCGCCGCCAACATAGATGATTGCCAATATCAGGGCGAATAGCGGCATCCAAGTCGAATCGTGCAAGTGGGATAGGCTCGAAGCCGAAAGTAGGATCCAGCATGCATTCAGGATGAGCAACACTAGTGGCATCGTCCGTTCGGTGGCGCGACACAAATGAATCGATGTTGCAAAGAACAGAGCGAAGAAGACGGATAAGAAAAACACGCCGACCCCGACTTTCGCCGTTCCCGCGGCGCTCGCCCAGGCCATGAACAATACGGCAGTCCCGGCGAACGCGAGCACATATAAGACAGGCCAGCGCCGGCGCACCGCCATAGCGAGCGAGCAGATATCAAGTATCAGTAAGTAAGGGAAGAGGATCCAGGGATGATTCCCTCCGTTTTCTAGTAACGGCGGAGTTAAAAAACCTCCGAGGATGCCTAGCGCGGCAATAGCCGGATGGTTATAGCGAAAGGAAAGGATGACGGCTATTCCGCATGCGCCGACCATGGCCACAAACGCCACCCCTTGCGGCAAGATCTGATAGTAAGCGAAAGACGCATACAAAGAGATGTACAGGATTGCCAGACCACATCCGCAAACGCCCTGTGAAAAGACTCGTTGATCGCGCTTGCGCAGCCAATCGGCAACGCCTATGAGAAGCAGTGCAGTTATGACACCTAGAAAAACGCGGCCCGATGCGCCAATCCACTGATTATCGACGGCGTATTTGAAGAAGAAAACTATGCCGATGGCGAGCGTGATTGCGCCGATGCGATTGACAATTGTGAGCCCAAGCCGTGATTCGAGTTGCTGAGAATTGCGGTTGGAAGGCTCGACGTGACTGATAGGTTGCGAGATCGGTGGCGGTCCGACGAAGGAAGAGCTCTGTTCGAGAGCCGTCAGCCGCCGTTGGATCTGTGCAATTTGGCTCGATAGATTCTCAATGGCCGCTCGAAGGTGGTTAAGCTCGTCGGCGTGGTTGGGCATCGCCTAAGCGACGGTTTGGGCGACCGGCTCAGGCACCCCGTACTTCTGCGCCACGTAATTGTCGAGAATTTCGCGAAACTCGGCTACGATATGGTCTCCACGCAAAGTAGTGGAGAGCTTGCCATCGATGTACACAGGAGCGACCGGCTTTTCAAACGTTCCCGGCAGCGAAATACCGATGTTTGCGTGCTTCGATTCGCCTGGCCCGTTCACAATGCAGCCCATTACGGCCACCTTCATGTCCTCGACACCCGAATATTTTTCGCGCCACGTGCGCATTTGCTCGCGCAAATAGGTCTGAATCTGATCAGCCATGTCCTGGAAAAAAGTGCTTGTAGTGCGGCCGCAGCCCGGGCATGCAGCGACTTGCGGCGTAAAGCTACGAAGATTCAACGCCTGCAGAATCTGCTGGCACACAATCACCTCATCGCTGCGGTCGCCGTTGGGGAGCGGCGTGAGAGACGCGCGAATCGTGTCACCGATGCCTTGCTGCAGAAGAACGGAAAGCGCGGCGGCACTCGCAACGATTCCCTTCGATCCTACCCCCGCTTCCGTCAGGCCGAGATGCAAGGCATAATCGCCGCGATTCGCTAACAGCTGGTACACGTCGACGAGATCCTGTACGTTACTCACCTTGGCGCTGAGGACGATCTTGTCGTGACCCAGACCGATTCGTTCGGCTAATTCCGCGCTGCGAATCGCACTCTCCACAATGGCTTGTTTGGTTACGTCCATTGCGTCCAACGGTTCGGGAGAGCGCGAGTTCTCGTCCATCATCCGCGTCAAAAGAGAGGAATCAAGCGATCCCCAATTGACACCGATACGCACAGGACGGTCGTACTCGATCGCGACTTCGATCATTGTGCGGAAATTGTCATCGTGCTTTTTGCCGATGTCCACGTTGCCCGGATTGATGCGGTACTTAGAGAGCGCACGTGCACACGCGGGATACTTCTTAAGCAAAAGATGGCCATTATAATGGAAGTCGCCGATTATCGGTACATTCACCCCGAAGTCGCGAAGTGTATCGACGATTTTCGGTACAGCCTGGGCGGCTTCTTCCGTATTCACTGTCAGGCGGACCAACTCCGATCCAGCCCGGGCTAAGTCCATCACTTGATTTACCGTTGCCGCGGTGTCCGCCGTGTCTGTGTTGGTCATTGACTGCACGACGATTGGATTGGAGCCGCCAACCTTAACACCCCCGATGTTGACGACTGCCGAATTCCGGCGTGGCGAAGCAGCCATTGAAACGAAACCTCCAGCCCAAAAGAGCGTGATGAAACTCTAATTGTAACAATCAGATCAGCAATTTACAGCGATTTTGCGAAACGAACTAGCTCATCGGCACGGTATAATGATTCAGGAGTTCCTCATTGAACGTGCGTGGATTTGTGCGTTTTTTCAAGCACATGCAGTTACTTCCCATTCTTGAGAATGGAGAAGAAACCACTTTGGTAGGTGGACAGGCCGTGATGGAGGGCGTGATGATGCGCTCGCCTCATAGTTATTGCGTGGCTGTGCGCAAAGCCACGGGGGAAATTGTTACTCAAGAGAGTGCATTGCCGCGCCTATCGGAACGACACCCCGTCTTCAAATGGCCGGTTGTCCGAGGGTTAGGGACACTAGGTCAAGCGACGTGGCTTGGCATGAAGGCGCTCAGGTTTTCCGCCAACTGCGCTCTCGAAAACAGTGCATCAAGCCACGAAAAGAAAGAAAAAAAGAATGACGCGGGCTCATGGAGCATGGGGCTAAACGTACTCTTCTCCCTTGCTTTCTTCATCGGCCTTTACAAATTTGTTCCGCTTTACCTCGCCACTTTGTTGGGCAGGGCAGTCCCTGCGGTGGGCAGCCGGCTTGCGATCAACATAGTTGATGGCACTCTGCGCATCGCAATTTTTCTTGGCTTCCTTTACTTGTTGTCCCGGATGAAGGACATCCATCGCGTCTTCGAGTATCACGGGGCCGAGCACAGGGTAGTTTTTAATTTCGAATCAGGGCAGCCTGTCACGATTGACAATGCTCAACGCTTCGTCACTTGGCATCCGCGCTGCGGAACCAGCTTTTTGATGGTGGTCATGGTTATCTCGATGGTCTTCTATGCCTTTCTTCCCTTTGACAGTTTCTGGGTCAAGTTTGCAGCCCGTATAGCGCTGCTGCCGGTAATAGCCGGCGTGAGTTACGAACTGATTCGTTTTGCCGCGAAACGTCAGGGCGGCTTAATGGCCATACTCACGCGCCCGGGTCTTTGGCTGCAACGTGTGACGACCCAACCGCCATCGAATGCGCAGACCGAAGTAGCCATCCATGCGCTAGAAAAAGCTATGGCGATGGAACAGGCACAAGGCGGCGTGCTGGTAATCGCATAACGCGATCGCTACAGAACGGCGGCCATTTCATGCAATATCAAGATCGCTTAGACGAGGCGGAAACACGATACAACCAGCTCACAGCACGGATGACGGATCCGGCTGTAATCAATGATGGCGAGCAGTATCGGAAGATCGCGAAGGCAGAAAGCGAGCTCACAGAGCTGGTCTCTAAATACCGGCAATGGAAAAGGGCGCAGCAAGAGTTGCACGACGCTCGCGCCATGCTGGGCGAGAACGAGCCTGAGCTGCGTCAAATGGCGGAAGCGGAAATTGTCCGTCTAGAACCCGAGCTTGCCGCAATTGAGCAGGACTTAGAGCTGCTTCTCCTGCCCAAAGACCCCAATGATGAAAAAGATGTGGTTCTGGAAATTCGGAAAGGCGCGGGAGGGGATGAGGCATCGCTGTTCGCCGGTGAGATCTTCCGCATGTACACGCGCTACGCCGAAGAGCAGGGATGGCGCGTGGAAATCACTTCTTTGAGCGAATCGTCCGTCGGTGGCCTCAACGAAGTCATCGCGCTAATCAGCGGGAAAAGAGTTTATAGCCGTCTGAAGTACGAGAGCGGTGTACATCGGGTGCAGCGCGTGCCGGCTACTGAAACGCAAGGACGGGTCCACACCTCGACCATTACGGTTGTTGTTATGCCGGAAGCTGATGAAGTGGATGTGCAAATCGATCCAAAGGATCTGCGCATAGATACGTTCTGCTCCTCCGGTCCGGGCGGCCAATCGGTCAACACGACGTATTCAGCCGTTCGGATCACACACCTGCCGACGAATACGGTTGTTTCTTGCCAGGATGAAAAGTCGCAGATCAAGAATCGTTCAAAAGCGATGCAGGTTCTTCGTTCCCGCCTGTACCAGATGGAGCTGGAGAAGCAGCTTGCGCAAATCGGCGCGGAGCGAAAGAGCATGGTCGGCACCGGCGACCGTAGCGAGAAAATCCGCACATACAATTTCCCGCAAAATCGCGTGACCGATCATCGCATCGGCCTGACCTTGCATCAACTCGATTTAGTGATGGAAGGCCGTCTTCAGCCGATTGTCGAAGCGCTGACCAGCTTCTATCAGGCCCAGCGATTGCGCGAGCAAGGTCGAGCCGCGTAGCTAAACACCGCGATCGCAAACGGCGATTTCTCTTTCGGCGTCGTGAAGGTTCAAGCTGCTCTAATTCAGGGCATGGAAATACTGGAGAAGGCCGCTATCTCCGTACCGCGGCTAACTGCCGAAGTCTTGTTGTGCCAGGCCATGCACTGCGAACGCGCTTATCTCTATGCACACGGCGGAGACGATCTGACTGAACGTGCTTGGATTCATTACGGACGTTATTTACACGAGCGCCTGAAGGGTAAGCCGACCCAATACATTACACGACACCAGGAGTTCTTTGGGCGCGACTTCTTCGTGAATTCTGACGTCTTGATTCCGCGTCCAGAAACAGAACATCTGGTGGAAGCCGCACTCACGTTCTTCAAAAGCCGCGCGAGCGGTCGAATATTGGACGTCGGCACGGGATCGGGCGCTATCGCGATTAGCATAGCCCTCGAGAGCGGGCATCCGGTGCTCGCTTCTGACATCTCGCCGGCCGCGCTTTCTGTTGCCGAACGGAATCGGCACGCCTACAACGCGCCCGTGAGTCTTTTTGCTGCGGATCTCTTGCATTCAGTCATGCCGTCGAGCATCGATGTTCTCGTTTCGAATCCACCGTATGTTCCGGGCGCAGACACGGCCAATATGCAAAGCGAAGTCCGCGATTGGGAACCGGCGCTTGCGCTGTTTGCGGGTGATACTGGTTTTGAAATCTATCAGCGTCTTATTGTCGGTGCAGCAATAGCTCTCAAGCCGGGCGGCCGTCTACTGATGGAGCTGGGATACCGATCGCTGAAAGGAGTTCGGGACATGCTGTCGGCGAGCTGGACTGAGATTGAAGTAATCTCAGATCTTGCGGGACTGCCGAGAGTGATCGGCGCCACGCTACGAGGCTGACTTTACGACGTCTTATATGAACCGCCTCGTCTGCCACGTTGACATGGACGCGTTCTTTGTCTCTGTGGAAGAGCTTTTCGATCCATCGCTCAAGGGCAAACCCGTGGTCGTTGGCGGAAAGCGAGATCAGCGCGGAGTTGTTGCTGCCGCTTCTTACGCTGCGCGTAAGTTCGGCGTGCATTCTGCGATGCCGCTGCGTACCGCTGCCCGGCTTTGTCCAAACGGGATTTTCGTTGAAGGAAATCCGCATCGCTACCGCGAATTCTCGAAGAAAATTTTCGCTGTTCTTGCTCGCTTTTCGCCGCAAATCGAGATGGCATCGATTGACGAGGCCTACCTTGATTTAACGGGAACGGAGCGCCTTTGGGGTCCGCCTCTCCAAACCGCAGACGCGCTTCATGAGACTATCCGGACAGAAACAAGCCTGAGATGCTCATTAGGGCTTGCGTCTTCGCGCCTCGTGGCGAAAATATCGTCTGATCAGGCCAAGCCTAACGGGGTTTTGTACGTTTTGCCCGGTCAAGAGTCTCGGGTTTTAGCCCCGCTGGACATCCGTAAAATGCCAGGGATAGGAAAAAAGACAGAGGCGACACTTCACAAACTGAGCATACGCAGAGTTGGAGATTTAGCAATGCTTGAGGAGAGTTTTCTCGCCGCTCATTTCGGCCGCTGGGGTCTGGCGCTCGCTGGCAAGGCTCGTGGCGAAGATGCGGGTGGTTGGTTCGATTCACCCGTGGGCGAAGCGGAGGATCCAAAGTCTATCAGTCACGAACATACTTTCTCGCAGGACATGTCTGACGGGTATCGCATCGAAACCACGTTGCTCAAGCTTTCCGAAATGGTTGCCAAGCGCTTACGCGAGCATCAACTTTACTCGCGAACCATCCAGCTCAAGCTGCGTGATGAGGATTTTACAACCGTAACGCGTGCTTGCACACTTGATCACGCTACGCAGCTCGATGGCGAAGTTGCAGCTGCGGTTATCCGGTTATTTCACCAGGGTTGGGACGGAAAAACTCCCATCCGTCTGGTTGGGGTTCACGCGGGATCGTTACAGAATGCCGAAGGCCAGATGAATCTGCTCGAAGAGCCACATATCGCAAGGGTGCGCGAAGCCTTCCGCTCCGTCGATCACATTCGCGCTCGCTTTGGTGAGAGTTGTATTTCGCTTGCGAAAACTTTGGATGCTGGCATTCGCGAGAGAGTCCACGAGAATCCGTTCGACCTTCCCGGTAAGACGGCTAAAGACAAACCCTCGGAATGATTGCTCGTCCGCTATTGCGTTAAGCAGCTTTTACGATCTTGGCGAACGATTGCGGATCAAGACTCGCGCCGCCTACTAAAGCGCCGTCAATCTCGGGGTCTCGAATTAGCGCCTCGATGTTCTCGGGCTTGATGCTTCCACCATAAAGAATCCGGAGCCGCCTCGCCGCGTCATTGCCAAACCGCTTCTCGGCTTCAGAGCGAATCACGCTGTGCGCTTGGGAAGCAATCTGCGGAGTTGCTGTCTGGCCGGTGCCAATTGCCCAAACGGGCTCGTAAGCGACGATCACTCTTTCAAACTGCTCCTCGGTAAGCCCGGCTATTCCGCCTGCGAACTGTCGAATCAGAACTTCTCCCGTCCTCCCCGCATTGTAATCATCCAGGCGCTCACCAACACATACGATCGGCGTTAATTCCTCCTCAATCGCGGCTTGCGCCTTCCTGAGCACATCCGGGTCAGTTTCGTGAAAGTACTGCCGCCGCTCACTGTGCCCAATCAATACCCAAGTCGCACCCGCGGCACGGAGCATTTCGCCAGAAATCTCCCCTGTGTAGGCGCCTTCTCGGGCCCAAAAAAGGTTCTGGCCACCGATGCGAATTGCCGTCTCCTCAGCGGCCTGAACAGCAGTCGGAATGTTGATGCTCACCGGAAAAATCACGATTTCACAATTCGTGAGGTTCTCGACTAACGGCTTGAACTGTTCGAAAAAAAGAGCTGTTTGCTGGGCCGTTTTGTACATCTTCCAATTGCCCGCGATAATGTGCCGTCTCATGGCTGAGATGTTGAATTAGTTTCCTTTCTGAATCTCTTCAAGAAAGCTTGCGCCGGCTTCGATCTCAGTTCCAAAGTTCTCTGCGACCGTTTGGCCGATGTCGGCGAGAGTTTTTCGAACGCCGAGATTTACACCAGCTCGCACTGGAGGCCCATAGACTAGCAGCGGCACGTATTCGCGCGAGTGGTCCGTCGATGGAGTAGTCGGATCGCACCCATGGTCAGCCGTTAACACAACCATATCCTCATCTTCGAGCTGCAAACCGGGCAGCCACCGGTCAACGGCTTCCAAAGCTTCTGCGTATCCCTCGACATCATTGCGATGGCCAAACAGCTGATCGAAGTCCACTAAATTCACGAAGATTAGCCCGTTGGGCTGTTCACGCATCGCCTGTGTGGTTTTCTCCATGCCGTCGTGGTTGTCCTTCGATTTGACGTATTCCCGTATGCCACGCTGAAGAAAAATATCGGCAATCTTACCGATGCTAAACACTGGCAACTGCCGTTCAGAAAGCTTGTCTAGCAGCATGCCTTGGGGCGGTGGCACCGCGAAGTCCTTTCGATTCGCGGTACGCGCAAATCGGCCCGGCTCACCCTCGAATGGGCGAGCGATTACGCGCCCAACCTCGTGCGGACCTCTCAAGATCTCCCGTGCAATCTCGCATATCCGATAGAGCTCAGGCATTGATATCACGCGCTCATGAGCCGCGATTTGAAAGACGCTGTCGGCGGATGTATAGACGATGGGCGAACCCGTTTTCAGATGCTCGGCTCCGAGCTCTTTGATTATTTCTGTTCCGGAGGCTGACCTATTCCCGAGCGTTTTGCGTCTAATCCTTGCCTCAAATGGCTCGATGACTTCTGGCGGAAAACCGTGCGGATACAGCGGGAATGGCCTCTCGAGCAGGATTCCAGTCATTTCCCAATGCCCGGTCGTTGTATCTTTGCCAGGCGATGCCAGCGCGCATTTTCCGTATGCAGCTGCGGGATTTCTCACGGGCTCTAAACCAGACAGCGGTTTTATATTGGCCAACCCCAACCTGCAGAGGTTCGGCAACTTGAGATTTCTGTGCTTGGCTATGTTGCCTAACGTGTCGCTGCCGTCGTCGCCGAATTCCGACGCATCAGGCATTGCTCCTATTCCAACGCTATCGAGCACAATCCAGATAACACGCTTAAAGCGCCCCGGTTTCAATCCATTCACCTGTAGGCATGACTCTGACTCAGGATTGAGCCGCTCATTTAGTCCTTTGCTCGGGTGTCGGACTAGGTGTAGGTGACTGGAAAGCATCGTGCAATCTCGCAGCTCGGTCGCGTGCAAGGTGCATGTATGACTCGTGAGCGGTGATCCGGTTCAATAAAGGAATGAACTGCAGCGGCGTAACGAGCTGCTTTCGAAGCCAAAGCGATTCGACCTCCGCTAATGCCTCATTGACACCAAGCTTGTCGTAGCGAACGGCGCGGTCAAGATCAAGATAGGCGCGCTCCGTAGCGCCGATCTGCTCGAAGCGCTCTAACAGTTGGCGGGCCGTCTCGTCTATTGAGTAGTTGAACGACGTTTCGGTGGCACTGCCGTTCTCGTTTTCATATCGAAAAGTTTTCTTTCCAGTGTTCGCAACCTTCAACCCAGATTCAAGCGGCGACTTGAAGTAGTCCAACTTGTGAGCCATAGAGAATAGCGCATCAGTATCGCCTTCGTTCAACTGAGCTGTCAATGGTTGATCATCAGCCGGTGATTCCTTGTACTGCAGGGCTCCAGTTCGATCGATACGGATGAAACAATAGGCCGGTGTGCTCCCAGGAAAACTCTTCGTAAAGATAAGCTTTGGGGCACCGGCGCTTAGCGGAACAGAGAGCAGTAGCAGAAACAGCACCATTTTCACTGCGGCACCGCAATCGAAGTAGTAATTGTCAAATGCGTGGCATGGCAGATAGCGACTGCAAGGGCATCCGTTGCATCGAATGATTCGATCTGCTCGTCGGTCGCAAGCAGCGAATGAACCATCATCTGAACTTGGCGCTTCTCCGCACGTCCATATCCGACCACGCTTGCTTTCACTTCCAGCGGTGAGTACTCACTTACGCCCAGTCCGGCTTCTGCCGCCAGCAGTAATGCAACGCCTCGAACATGTGCGAGCTTCAGAGCAGATTTTGCGTTGACTGCATGAAATACTGCTTCCACGGCAACGGCTTCAGGAGTGAAGGTGTCAATTACGGCGCGCAGCTCAGCAGCAATAAACCGCAGCCTCTGTCCCAAGACATCGGCGGATTTCGTACGAATGACCCCGGCAGAAACCAATCGGTGACAACGGCCATCAGTATCGATAACACCAAAGCCCGTCTTTTCGGTGCCGCAATCAATTCCGACGATTCGCATCAAATGGTTCGAGTGGTATGAGGGTGAAGGCTGCGAAGCGCACTTAGGTCAACGCTTCTACTTCTGCCTCATCCACGTCATAATTGCCGTACACATTTTGTACGTCGTCATGCTCCTCCAAAACTTCGTAGAGTCGCAGCATCGCTTGGGCATTTTTGCCTTCGAGCTTAATCGTATTCTTAGGCACCATCGCAATCTCGGCCGATTCCGTCGGGATACGTGCATCCCCAAGCGCCTTCAAAACAGTTTCGTGCGCCTCTGGAGCCGACAGAATTTCCCAAGCGCCGCCATGATCGCGAATGTCGTCGGCACCTGCATCCAGCACAATGCCCATGAGCTGATCTTCGGTTACGTTTTCTGCGTCCACGAAGATCTGGCCCTTGCGTTCGAACATCCAGGCAACGCTACCCTGTTCACCAAGATTGCCGCCGTTTTTTGAGAACATGTGGCGAATCTCGCTTACGGTGCGATTGCGATTATCAGTTGCAACATTCACCAAGACGGCGGCGCCACCCGGACCATAACCTTCAAAAAGAATTTCATCAATCTGGCCGCCTTCGAGTTCGCCAGTGCCGCGCATAATAGCGCGTTTGATGTTGTCGGCCGGCATGCTCTCCGCTTTCGCCGCCACAATCGCAGTGCGCAAGCGTGGATTCGCGTCAGGATCACCGCCGTTACGCGCAGCGATCATAATTTCCTTGATTAGCCGCGTGAATGCCTTTCCTCGTTTGGCGTCGAGGGCCGCTTTTTTGTGCTTAATTGTGGCCCATTTACTATGTCCCGACATGGCAAAACCTCAACTGTTCTGTAACTTTCGAGGATAACAAAGACGGGCAGGGGTAGAGCTTCAGCAACTGGCGGAGAGGGGGGGATTCGAACCCCCGGTAGACTTTAAAGGCCTACGACGGTTTAGCAAACCGCTGCTTTCGACCACTCAGCCACCTCTCCGAATACCGGCGGGTCTTTTTGCAATCGTAGCATGAGAAAGCAAGTCCGAGCCGTCGTGCCTTTTTTCTAAAATCCGCGTTCCATTGGCATTGCCAGTGGTGCATCAACCAGAAAATCCACCTCGCGTACTTCAACCATCGCGTCCCGGATCGACTGCTCAGTGGCCGCTTCCGTCGTTACTACGAAGGGCAAGTCGCGCCAGTTCTCTCTTGGAAGCTGGAGTACTGCGTCAATGCCAATATCATACTTCGCAAGAATGGTTGCGAGCGTCGCGATAATACCGGCCTTATCTTCCACCCGAAAGCGCAAATAATACGGTGATTTCTGCGTGCGGGCCGGCGGCGGGCGGTGATGGCGTAACCGCTCGTGTCCAAACGGACTCACTCGTTCCGGACTCCCGAAGCGAATTTCGCGAGCCACGCGCATCAGGTCACTTGCCACCGCTACTCCCGTAGGCTTTGGACCGGCGCCGCGTCCGTAATAAAACGTGTCTTCACCATACGTACCGCGAATCCAGATGGCGTTATACGCACTTTTGACCTGAGCAAGAATTGCAGATTGCGGAATCAAACTTGGCCGCACTGAGAGCAGTAGCCCTTCTTCAGTTTGCCGCGCTAGGCAGAGCAGCCGAATTGTATGCTTCAGCTGGTGTGCGTACTGAAAGTCAACCGGCATCAATCGCCTGATGCCCTCCGTGAAGATGTCGGCAGGGGTCAGCTTCTCACCGAAAGCGAGTGCCGCGAGGATTGCGAGCTTCGAACGCGCATCTAGCCCGTCAACATCGGCCGAAGGGTCCGCTTCTGCATAGCCTAACTGCTGCGCCTCCGCAAGTACAGATTCAAATGCCGCGTTGCTGTTCTCGATTTCCGTGAGAATGAAATTACTCGTGCCGTTCAAAATTCCGTACAACTCAACGACGCAATCGCCCGCGATTCCTTCCCGCAAGACGTTATGAATTGGGATTCCACCAGCAACGCTTGCATCGATTGCCAGGTGTACTCCGTTCTGATTGGCGAGACTCCACAAGTCCGCTCCTCGTAGCGCGATTAACTCCTTGTTAGCCGTAACGACAGACTTCCGTGCTAATAAAGCCGCCTCAACCACATGGCTTGCTGTCCCTAATCCGCCAATCAATTCCACCACTACATCGATCTCAGGATTTGACACGACATCACGCCAGTCCGTAGTTCGAAGTATGTCTTGACTGAAAGTGGGCAACGCCTTTTGATGAACACTGCGGCTACAAACGGCCTTTACGCACAGCGGAAAGCCCAACTTCTCTTGGATTGATTCGGCGTTACCGGCTAAAACTTCTAATGTTCCGAGTCCCACGTTGCCGAGACCGATTAGGCCAACGCCCACCTCAATGTTGTCCGACGCCGGTACCTTTCGGCACGCCATAAGTGGCTTATCATAGCAACCGTATGGGCCTTTTTATTGTTGGGCCGCGCATACACCAACGTGTAAGTGCCTGCTCTCGCCGTACTATTTTTCTCTCGTCGATTGCTTCGGCGCTGGTGTGCGCGAAAGCGCAAGACGACCAGCAACAACAGCCAGACGGGCATCTCCCTCCATTCCCCAGTCCTGAAAAGCGCGATCGCGACCGGAAGCTTCCGAACGGCAAGTCACAGAACGATGCGATCGCGAAGCAGAACCACGAGCAAGCACTCAAAGATGCGAACGACTTGATCGCTGTGGCTGGGCAATTGAGAGATGAATTGCAGAAAGCGGGGAACTACGTCGTGCCGATCTCGTCTGTTAAGAAAACCGAAGAGATCGAAAAATTGGCGCGCCGCATTCGCGGACGGCTAAAAGACTGAAGCGGCGTTTTTGCGTATTGTGAATGCAGTCGAGTGTTCTGCGTGATAATCTGGCGTGACAGTACCAATTCAGCCATACGTTAATGACTGCAATCCGCGAAAAGAAACAGCTCATGAGCGCCTCCGAGATCGACCGCACGTTGGTCCGTCTCGCTCATGAGATTCTGGAAAAAACCGCGGATCTGAGCCGGCTTGCGTTTATAGGAATCAAGCGCCGCGGCGTACCACTCGCACACCGGCTTGCAGAAAAAATCGAGAGCCTCGAAAGGCAGGCGGTTCCCACCGGTATCCTCGACATCAATCTGTATCGAGATGATCTCTCGACCGTCGGCGAACGACCGATAGTGCAGGCCAGGCAGATTGATTTTGGAGTCACCGGTAAGGATATCGTTCTCATGGATGACGTGCTTTACACGGGGCGAACGGTTCGCGCGGCTCTCGACGCGTTATTCGATCATGGCCGCCCGGCGCGCGTCCAATTGTTAGTACTCATTGACCGCGGTCATCGCGAGTTACCCATTGAGGCGCGTTACATAGGTCGAATGGTTCAGACGAGCACAAATGAAATCATTGAGGTGAAATTTCAAGAGATCGATGGCCAAGAAAGAGTTTTATTGGTGGAAAGAGTGGATGATCCACTTTTGCCACAAGTGAAATAGCGGCCAACATGCGGCGGGGTCTGCTTGATATAGAGTCACTCACACGCCCGGAAATCGAATCCATCCTGGCCCGTTCGAAGGATTTTCAACCCGCCGCCGGCCAAAGTTTCAAGCGCTTGGACACGCTGCGCGGCCGAACAATCGTCAATTTGTTTTTCGAAGCGTCCACTCGCACTCGCACGAGCTTCGAGATCGCTGCGAAACGGCTGGGCGCCGATATCATCTCGATTACTGCTTCGGGCTCTAGTGTCTCGAAAGGTGAGTCTCTCGTCGACACGCTTAATACCGTCGCTGCAATGCGCCCCGACGCTATCGTGATGCGTCACTCGGCATCTGGTGCGCCACACTTTCTCTCCCGTTACTTGCCGGTTCCGATTGTCAATGCTGGCGACGGCACGCACGAGCATCCGACGCAAGCGCTGCTGGATGCGCTCACGATCATCGATCGTCGTGGCACGCTGGAGGGTCTCCGCGTTGCCATTATCGGAGACATTGCCCACAGTCGAGTTGCGCGATCCAACCTTTTTTTGTTGTCGAAGTTTGGCGTCCAGATTGTGTTGTGCGGACCCGCATCTTTGCTCCCGCGCGAAATCGGGCGCCTGGCGCCTGGCGTGGAGCTCACGAGCGACATGCTGGAGGCGATTCGGGACGTCGACGTAATTATGATGCTACGGGTGCAGTTAGAGCGCCTACATGAACCAGCGTTCCCTATCAACGAATATTTTCAGTTCTTTGGGCTGCGCCCGGAGCATATCGAGCTCGCAAAGCCGAATCTGATCGTGATGCATCCCGGGCCTATGAATCGTGGCCGTGAGATCTCTTCTGAAGTAGCCGATTCGCAGCGCTCAGCCATCCTAAATCAAGTTGAAAATGGTGTTGCAATCCGCATGGCGGTGCTCGAGCGGGTTTTTGCGGCATGAGCAGGCTCGTTATCAGGAACGGTCGTGTGGTGGATCCATCACAAAATTTGGATCGCGTCTGCGATTTGGGAATAGAAGACGGCGTGATTAAAGAACTCGGAGACGCCCTCCCGTGGACAGGCGCGGAAGAGTTCGATGCCTCCGGCTTGATCGTTGCGCCCGGCTTCATTGACATGCACGTTCATCTTCGTGAGCCTGGCTTTGAACACGCAGAAACGATAGAGACGGGCTCGCGCGCCGCAGCTGCCGGAGGGTTTACGTCTATCTGCTGCATGCCGAATACAGATCCAGTAAACGACAAGCCCACGGTCACCAGCTACATTATCGAGCGTGCACGCCGGTTCGCGGCCGTCAACGTGTATCCGATCGGCGCAATTACCAAGAACAGTGCCGGACAAGAACTCTCCGCCATCGCTTCTATGAAACAGGCCGGTATTGTGGCTATTTCGGATGACGGAAACCCAGTGATGAACGCGAGAGTCGCACGCAGGGCAATGGAGTTTGCGCACGCTCTGGACATTCCGTTAATCGAGCACTGTGAGGATCTCCACTTGAGTGCGGGAGGCGTAATGCACGAAGCCCTGGAATCCACACGCCTCGGCTTGCGCGGTATACCGCGCAGTTCTGAAGATGTGATGGTCGCACGGGACATGATTCTTGCGGAAGTCACCGGAGCACGCTATCACGTCGCGCATATTTCATCGAAGTATTCGATAGAAATGGTTGCTTTCGCCAAGGGGCGTGGTCTGCCCATCACATGTGAGGCGACTCCCCATCACTTTAGCCTCGCCGATTCCGAAATGCGCCCCTATGATGGCAACTACAAAATGAAGCCGCCTTTACGCGAGCGCGGCGATCTTGACGCTGTTGTACAAGGACTCGCACAAGGCAGCATCGATGCAATTGCCACGGATCACGCGCCCCATCCGGGTGACGAAAAAATGCAGGAATTCGAACGCTGTCCTTTTGGCATTATTGGGCTAGAAACAGCCGTCGGTTTGGCGCTCGAACGGCTGTATCACACGGCGAAAGTGAACATTTCCCAGTTGGTTCAATTGTTCAGCCAAAATCCCGCGCGTATTCTTTCGCTTGACCGTGGCACGCTGCGTACCGGTGCTGGTGCAGACATTACGATCATGGGACTGGAGCATAGCTGGACATACGACGTAAACCGCTCGCCCTCAAAAAGCCGCAATACGCCGTTCCATGGGCGTACGTTTCGAGGAGGCCCTGTGGCTACGATTGTGGACGGCCAGATCGTCTGGCGGATTGATGTTTAGGAGCTTGACACGGAGCGGATTCCGCCGCGCCCTGTATCGATGCGATAAGCAATTCTTCCTCTTCGTCTGCGATAGTGCGCATATCGAGGATGACTTTGTCGCGCTCGATTCTCGCAATGACAGGCACTTGCCCGAGTCGCAAGCGGCGCTCGAAAGCAATTGGATTCGGTACCGTCAGCTCAATCACCCATGTAGGCAGCGTTTGATCCGGCGTCGAGCCGCCGCCGACGACCGCCGATTTGCTCTCCCGAACTGCGGCGGCGAGACCTGCCAGCCTGTGTAAGACGCGTTCGGCGCGGTGCTGCATCTCTGTTGGAGCAGCGAAGATCATGCGGAGTGTAGGAATTCCTTGCCAGTTTTCGGCGACTAGGTGCCTCAGCGTAGTTTCAAGTACTTCTACAATCAATTTGTCGACGCGAAGAGCCCGGTACATCGGGTTGCGGCGAACCCGCTGAACCAACTCTGGATCACCGGCGATGATTCCACTCTGCGGGCCCCCCAGCAGCTTGTCGCAGCTAAACGAGACGAGGTTGATGCCTGCAGCGAAACTGTCGGTCACTACGGGCTCATGAATTCCGTGCGGTCGAAAATCAACCAGGCAGCCACTGCCCAGGTCTTCGTATGTGGGGACGTGATGCGCTGCTCCGAGTTCCGCAAGCTCGTTCAATTCAGGCCGGGCCGTGAATCCCGTTATACGGAAATTCGACGGATGCACTCGTAAGATGAGCCGCGTTCGATCGGTGATGGCCTCCTCATAATCCTCAATCCGCGTGCGATTGGTGGTACCCACTTCACACAAAGATGCGCCCGATCGAGCCATAATCTCAGGAATGCGGAATCCATCACCGATTTCAATCAGTTCGCCGCGCGAGACAAGCACTTCGTGGCCGGCCGCCAATTCATTCAGCACTAAGTAAACAGCCGCAGCGTTGTTGTTGACGACGATCGCTGGACGCCCAAGCAGCAGTTCGAGCAAGCGCGTTAGATGTGAGTCCCGCTTGCCGCGCTTTCCAGCTTCAAGATCGTACTCGAGATTCGAATAGCGTGGGATAGGATTGAACTGTGCGAGCGGCGCTCGCCCTAGATTGGTATGAAGGATCACGCCCGATGCATTAATCACGGCCCGCAGGGATGGCCTGAGAAGCGCTCGAACCCGATCTTCAACAGCTTTTTCAATCGGAACTTCGCTGGTAGCGGAACCCGACCGTAGCGCCTCCCGGCGTTCTGAAAGCTCGGCGCGGACTTGGCTTGTAATCAACTTCTGCGGTACGGGGCCGAGATCTTTCAGGTTGCGCAGCACTTGATCGACAGAGGGCAGGCTGCGAAGCGATTCCATCTAAGCTATCGCTCTTTCCGCCAGAACTCGCTTCAAATACTTGCCCGTGTACGAGTCTGGAGCATCGGCCACCGCTTCAGGCGTGCCCTCCGCGACAATGTGTCCACCCGCATCGCCGCCCTCGGGGCCGAGATCAATGACCCAATCTGCTGCTTGAATCAGATCCAGATTGTGCTCGATTAGCAAAATGCTTCCGCCGTTCTGAATCAGGCGTTCGAAGGATTGCAGGAGCTTGGCTATATCCTCGAAGTGCAGCCCTGTCGTGGGCTCGTCGAACAGAAATAAAGTGCCTTGGCAAGTCGACTGAGCCAAATGCGCGGCAAGTTTCACGCGTTGCGCCTCGCCGCCGCTCAAAGTCGTGGCTGATTGTCCAAGCCTCAGGTACCCGAGACCAACGTCTTGCAGCACCTTGAGGCGTGCTGCTAAGCGCCCGGCGCCGGCAAAAAAAGAGAGGGCTTCGCGCACCGTCAGTTGTAGTACCTGATGAACATTCAGGCCCTTGTACCTGATTTCGAGAACGCTCGATTTATATCGCGTACCCTTGCACTCTTCGCAAATCAGCTCCACATCTGCGAGAAACTGCATCTCGACAGTAACAGTGCCATCACCCTGACAGGTTTCGCAGCGTCCGCCCGGAATATTAAACGAGAAATGTCCGGCAGTGTATCCTCGTCTCTCCGCTTCCGGTGTTGACGCAAACAAATCGCGTATCAAATCAAACGCCTTCACATAAGTGACTGGATTTGATCGGGGCGTTCTCCCGATTGGCGATTGATCCACCATCACGACGCTCGTCAGCAAATCGGCGCGTTCCACGCGTTTCAACGCAAGCTTTCGCGCGCCAGCATCGTTGCGGTCGTCGCCCCGATTCTGACGCTCTTGGTTTACGTGCAGGTCAAGAGCCCGGTACATTACGTCGTGCACAAGACTCGATTTGCCTGATCCCGATACGCCCGTAACGGCAACCATCACTCCGAGTGGAATATCAACGTCGATGTTCTTGAGATTGTTCGCTCTTGCACCGATGAAACGGATTATTCGCCTGGGGTTGATTTTACGCCGATCCAAGCACCGTGATACGGCAAGCTCTCCGCGCAGATAGCGGCCCGTAAGGGAGGGCACGTTTTCCGGCAGTGACGAAGCCGGAAGCAGTAACCGACGATAGGTCCCGGAGAAAATCACTCGGCCGCCGTTCTCGCCTGCGCCCGGACCGAGATCCAGAATGTAATCCGATTCCCGCATGACTTCTGGATCGTGTTCGACGACGATAATGGTGTTGCCGAGCTCCCGAAGATCCTTCAAGATGTGGATAAGCCGCGCTGTGTCCCGGCTGTGCAGTCCGATAGATGGCTCATCGAGCACATATGTTGCGCCCACCAGCCTGGATCCTAAGCACGTTGCCAGCTGAATGCGTTGCGCCTCACCACCCGACAGTGTCGCAGCAAGGCGGTCAAGTGTCAGATATTCAAGTCCTACGTCATTCAGAAACTTGCATCGCTGGCGTATCTCGTCAAGAACTCGCTCAGCAATCGCCGATTCTTCGGGACTGAGCTGGAGTGAATCAAAGAACGCGCGTGCCCGCGCTATGTTCATACGCAACACTTGTGCGATGTTGCAAGCATCGATTCGGACCCATAAGGCCTCTGGCCGAAGTCGCGCGCCGCGGCACCCCGAACATTCCGTATAAGCCCGATAGCGGCTCATGAACACGCGGACATGCACCTTGTACTTTTTCCTTTCGACCTCCTGAAAAAATCGATAAACATGATTGCGGACGAATTCCTTCTCTTGCGGTGTCAGGTCTGAGTATGCGACGTTCAACCGCGCCTTGCCGCGAGATTTCGGCTTAAATTCTTCGTCGTAATACCAGCCGTATTGCGGCTTAGTCCAAGGGTCCACAGCACCTTTTTCGAGTGACAAGGTTGGATCGGGAATAATCAGATCCAAGTCGTAATCGATCGTATTGCCAAAACCCTGACACATCGGACACGCGCCGATCGGACTATTGAAGCTGAATAGTGTTGGTTCAGGAGATGCCGCGGCCAACCCACAGGTTTTACAGACAAATTTCTCGCTGAAGTGCAGAGTTCGGGAACCCGTGACACCCGCTTCGTGGAAAAAGATCTCACTCGCTTCCCGATAACAGACTTCAACCGTATCCACCAGGCGTTGGTGTGAATCCGGACGGATTACAACTCGATCGGCCAGAATGTACACCCGCTTGGCGAAGTCGATGTCGAGCAACGACTCCGGCGTGGAGAATTCGAATATGTTCCCGTCCTGAAATAACCGGTTGAAGCCTTTCCTCCGGAGCTCAAACAAATGGTCGCGCAGCATCACAGCTTGGGCCGTGCTCTCCACTTTCGGCACGCCTTCCCTCGATTCGGCATTGACCGGAAACAGAGCGTACCAGCGGGATCCCTCCGGCTGCGCAAGCATGACATCTGCGACCTGATCCACCGTGTCACGCTGAATCCGGGTGCCGTCGTTGGGACAATAAGTTCGTCCGGCGCGTGCATACAGCAGTCGAATAAAATCGTACAGTTCCGTCGCTGTCGCTACAGTCGAGCGAGGATTGCGGGTTTGATTTTTTTGGCGTATGGCGATGGGCGGCGCGATGCCCAGAATCTCATCGACATCGGGCTTTTCCATGCGTTCGAGAAACTGACGGGCGTATGCGGATAGCGACTCGACGTAACGCCTCTGACCCTCCGCGTAGATCGTATCGAAGACGAGAGAAGATTTACCCGAACCCGATACGCCCGTCACTACCGTCAACTGATTGTGAGGAATATCAACATCGATGTTTTTGAGATTGTGGACGCGCGCGCCGCGTATGCCGAGGAACGGCTGCGCAGCGGCTGCTACTTCTTCAGCGACAACTGATTCACAAGACGGTACGCTGGACTCTTCCGGCATGATTTCGAGGACGGCAGGGTGGTTCGAACGATTCCCACGCGAACACGCGCAGCGACGGCCTGAAAGGGACTTCCTCACTAGTATAGGACGGCTTTCCTGCGCCGCGCCGCCAGATGAGAGCGATGCTCCCTAGCGACGAAATAGAGCGATTCCGGACGCAGCTTTTAGGTTGGTTCGGGCCGCACATGCGCGACCTGCCGTGGCGCCGCACATCGGACCCCTACGCCATCTGGGTTTCTGAAATTATGTTGCAACAAACGCGGGTGGCAACCGCCATCTCTTATTACGAACGCTTCCTCACGCGCTTTCCTGACTTTCAAAGCCTTGCCAATGCTTCGGAATCAGACCTGCTCGCTCACTGGGCTGGCCTCGGCTACTATTACCGGGCGCGAAATCTGCACAAGGCGGCACGGCTCATCCGCGATGCAGGCGTCTTTCCGGCGACACTCGAGGAATTGCAGGGTCTTCCTGGGATCGGCGAATACACCGCCGCAGCAGTTGCCAGCATCAGTTTCAACCTTCCCCATGCGGCACTTGATGGCAACGTTTTTCGAGTGCTGAGCCGCTTGCTCGATGACCCAACCAACATCGGTTCCAGCGGCGCTCGCAAACATTTCTTGGCATTTGCTGACACGCTGCTCGATCGGAATCAGCCCGGCGCGTTCAACCAGGCCATGATGGAACTCGGGGCGACCGTTTGCCTCCCAAAAAATCCGCGCTGCCTCATCTGTCCCGTGACAGACCTATGCCGGGCGCGACGTAGAGGACGTGAAAACGACCTTCCCGTCAAGAGTAATCGGCGCGTCAGCGCTCACGAGCAGCGTCTATTGTTCTGGATCGAGCGCGAGGGCAGGCTGCTCGTTTGGCAGAGGCCATCAACATCTCGTTTGATGCCGGGTTTTTGGGAGTTGCCCGAACGTGCTCAACTACCGAGTATCACTGCAGGACGGAAGTTCGGTTCTTTTCGTCACACCATCACGTTCCATAAGTACCTATTCGAAGTGGCCGAAGCTGAAACCGACACACTGGAACCGAGTGGCGAGTGCCAGTGGATGCCACTACAAGAGCTAGATTCCCAGCCTACAAGTACTATCTTGCGAAAGGCGAGTCGTGTGATCGAGAGACATGGCAGGAGTAGTGCAAAAGCAGCTAAACTACCTGTTAGAGGGTGAATCCGATGTTCAAGGGCGTGGCGCTTTTGTATGTATTTGGAGGAGGTGCTATCGCGATGCTTGCTCAATCCCCTTCCGAAGCTCAACGGGCTGCGGCTTCGAACTCGGCGACGGCACCGACGCAAGTTGCCCCTTCGCAGCAGGCGCCGGACGGATTGAAGGAGCGCTCACTTCCCACGCCCCCTGCTCCCGGAACCTACCGGATAGAGCCCGGCACACTCGTTCTGCTGAACATGATCAATAGCGTGAGCACGAAGCAGGCCGTCCCCGGCGACCGCATCTATCTTGAAACGGCATTTCCTATCGTTTCGGGCAATCGCATCGTGATTCCGCAAGGCAGTTGGGTTACAGGGACCATCACGGAGGTCAAGCGCCCGGGAAGAGTGAAAGGACGCGGTGAGCTGCAAGTCAGGTTCGATTCTCTAACACTGCCGAACGGCGTGACCCGTAATTTCCGCTCCGATCTCGGCGCACTAGACGGAAGGGCAGACGAAACACTGAAGCGGGAGCAGAGTAAGGTGCAGGGGGCGGGCGATAAAGGGGGCGATGCCGGAACGGTAGCTCGCACGGCGACGACCGGAACGGTGATCGGCTCAGGTCTTGGTGGAGCGCTGGGTAATTGGGGTAGGGGTGCGGGAGTCGGTGCCGGTGCGGGAGCAGCCGCGGGTCTGATCGGGGTATTGATGACGCGTGGACCCGATGCGACTTTAAGCAAGGGGTCGGTTGTCGAAATGCGTCTTGATCGCCCGGTGGAATTCGCGGAAGCGGACCTCAACTTTGGCAACGTGCCGCCCCGCACGGCTTTGAGCGAAGGAACTGATCCTTCAACGCAAGCTAAGCGCGCCGCCGGACGCGTGTTTTAGCAACGGGTCGTTCCAGGCATGGAAGACGGCGATCCGATTGAGATTCACGTCGGCGATGTCTTCGATCTGCACGCTTTTGCTCCCCGCGATGTGAGAGCCGCGGTAGAAGCTTATTTGGAAGAAGCGCATCGGCTTGGGCTCACTGCGCTGCGAATCATTCACGGGCGCGGAATTGGAGCGCAACGTGAGATGGTTCGCTCCGTGCTGAGCAAGACTGCCTATGTTGTGCATTTCGCCGATGCGCCGGGCGAAGCAGGTGGCTGGGGCGCGACGGTCGTCACGTTGGCGAATTCAGAAAAATAGATTTCTCTGAGTCAAAGCTGTAGCGGCTCATTCCAATTTGCGCCGAAGACAATTTCACTGAGGGGCTTGCGCTGTCTCTTTGACACTTCGCCCTGCCGATATTTTTCAGGTATCTGGTCGGGAGAAGCAAGGTAGCCTAAAGCGACAGCAGCTCCCAGATCATAATCATCCGGGATTCCCAGTTCCCTTCGCGCTCGGTCGGCGTCGAAGCCCGCCATACCATGTGCGTGAAACCCGAGAGCCGTCGCCTGGAGAAATAAGTGCGCTAGCGCTTGGCCGGCATCGTGCAAACCGTAACGATTTGGCGAACCTGTATGCGAAAACGTACGCTTCGCAGCCATGATGAGCAGCATCGGCGCTGTTTTGGCCCAGGCCTGATTGCCGGGAACCAAGAGATTCAGTATTTTCTCGTACGCTGCCCCATCCGACTTTCTCGCCACCAGGAAACGCCAAGGCTGTTCGTTGTTGGAAGAAGCGGCCCAGCGCGCAGCTTCGAGTATTGTCTTCAAATCCTCTGTCGAGATTTCGCTCGACGAGAAAGACCGGGGGCTCCAGCGCCTGCGAATGAGCTCATGGACAGTGGGTACCGTGTCCGCAATTTTTTCAGGTGGGTCGCTAGAAGTTTCCGTTGCGATCGATGACGTACTCAAGGTGCCCTCCGCATTTAGGATGCAGAGAAGCAGGGGCTAGGATTCCGCGAAGAATTCCAGCAAGCCTGATTTTAAACCCAGAAGGTTCCTTCGCTGGATGGTGTTGCAACCTCTGGTTCTTTATCCGAGTTGTACCCGTACTCATAGGCGTATTTGTTGTACAATTCGCCCCTACGCGCGCCGTTCACCACAACCCCCAAGACGTTGTTTTCAGAAAGTGACGGAACAGCGCGACTTACAGAGTCAAAGGTGGTGGTGCCGATTCTAACTACAAGGATGGTGCCGTCGCACATGCTAGCGAGTAGATTCGCGTCGGCAGCAAACAGGAGGGGTGGGCTGTCTAAGATCACCCAGTCGAAGTGGTCACGCACCTGATCGATCAAATTTTTGCACTCTCTGAGGTTTAGCAACTCCAAAGGATTCGGGACAGCATCGCCGGCGGTCATCAAATACAAGTTCAAACCGGCAACCTTTTGAAGGATATCCCCAAGGCCTACCTGCCCCGCAAGATAGTCGGTAATGCCTGGCGAACACTCAATGTGGAACGCCTTGTGGATATTGGGACGACGGAAATCAAAATCAGCCAACAATACCCGTTTGCCTGCAAGCTGCGCCTGAGTAATGGCCAAGTTTGCGGCGGTGAAAGATTTTCCCTCGGCAGGCGATGCACTCGTGATCACGAGTGTGCGCAGGGATTGTGCGGTCTGCAAATGGTTGAGACGGGTTCGAAGCGTCCGGAATTCCTCCGATGGAGCTTCCCGCGGTTTAGCCGGATGTACCAATAACGCGTCCGCGGGCGGATCGAATGAGATTTCGCGGGCGCTTCGAATTAGCTGTCCGAATCCGTCGAGATCCAGGTCATTAAATTCGACCGGCTCTTCTACAGCAGTTCCCGAAGGCGGAGCATCCTCAAACAAGCCCGACAATGTCTCAACTTTTGAGACCCGGGGCTTTGAAACTTCGGAATTCTCTTGGACTGCTTTTCGCAGTGCCTCGTGGATACGGCTCATGTAGTTTATGCCTTTAAATAGTAGCGGGCCACCGAGGCCGCCATAATCGCTAGTCCGGCAAGTGTCGCCCCAGCCCAACCGAGCCATCTCATTACGCTTCGACGTCGCATTACTGAATCATTTTCGATCAGGGGAATGCTGCCGAGGATGGCCAGATTTGTATAAAGACGGGCGTCTTTGAGATTTTTTAGGGAAGTGTCTTTGATTTCCCGAATAGCAATCAACACTATCCCAAACAAAAGGCCGCCCAGAACTCCAAAGGGTATAATCAGGCTCCGTTTTGGCGCGGTAGGCGTTGTGGGCAGCGACGCTGGGTCGAGCACTTCTAATGTTTCACCCTGCTGATGGCTTTCCATGTCCATTGAGATCGCGGATTTCTGCCTCTTCCCCTCTAGTTCCTGATATTTCTGTTTTGCGAGCTCGCGGTCCCGCATCAGCTCGGCGTACTCCTGGTCACCAACCGGCGAATCGGCAAGACGGCCTTGGTACGTTTTGGCAGCGGCGTTCGCAGCCTGAAGGTCTTTGTCGATTTGGCGGCCTTCGATTCCATTTGCCTTGAGCTGCGTTTGCAGCATGTCTATTGCGGCTTTAGCATCCTGGCGCTCGCGCGCGAGAGCTGGGTTTTCTACCGCGGCCTCGTTCTTGGGCGCACTCTTCTCTTGCTTAGCAGCTTCCTCACGCTGGCGTTTGAGTACCGCCAATTGAGCCCGCGCGGTTTGCAGATCCGGAAAATCCTCTGTGTAGCGATCTTTGAGGTCTGCAATGTTTGTCTCAAGCTTCTGAATCTGTCGGTCCAAATCAAGCAAGTGCTCGTTGCGCGCTTGCGTCTGGGGCGGGACATCTTTGATTGAGGCGAGCCGGTCCTTTGCGCTTCGGAGATCCGATTCGAGTAGCATGCGCTGTTCATTGTTCCGGCTGGCCGAACTATTCAACGTGGAAAGCCTCTGTTCGAGCGCGTTCATCTGGGAAACATTCATTTCCATCTGCTCGGGAAGACGTCCGGCATTTCGCTGGCGAAAATCCGTTAGTTTTTTATCGAGTGCGGCGAGATCGCGCTTGGCCCGTTCAAACTCATCGTTTAAGAAGTCGTTTGTGGCGCGTTCGTTAGTCATTCTGTCAACCGTATGTTCGTTCATGAACCGGGACACCAAGTCAGCACACACCTTCTGCGCGAGGTATCGGTCTCGATAGGCAAAGGAAACCTGCATGGCCGGCAGATTCTTCCCGGTCACGTTGGCAGCCCCAGACGTAGGCTGGATCTGAATATCTTTCGTTCGCATCTGGTTGATGACGTCTTCGAGCGGCTCGCGTTTGAGTTCCCGCTTGTAAAGCCCGTAGGTGTTGATCAGATTTGTCAGAGTGTTCCGGCTCTTGATGCTCTCGGCCATGGCGTTGATGTGATCTGCCAATTGTTGGCTGGTGGCTGTCTGGACAAGCGATTCATTGATTTGTTGCGGAACAAGACGAATTAATGCGTGCGAAACATAGGTGTCGTCGATGGAATATGCAATTACGGTCGCCAAGACCAGGCCGAAAAAAGCCGGAGCGAGAAGCCAACGGCGATTTCGTCTGAGAATCTCGACGTAATCTTCGAAATCGAACGTCCGGCGCGGGACCGAGAGCTGTTCCAGCATATGTCCTGTTCTTACCTGTGTCTCCCTAGGGAACGATCACGTGGTCGCCCGGTTCGAGTTGAATATTCTGCTCCATCCGCTTACCGTGAATTACCTCTTTGTAATTGAACGGAATGCGGCTGTCTCCACGCAGAATATAGATCTTCTTCTCGTTGGCAAAGTCCCGTAGACCCCCGGCTCTACTGAGCGCCTCGAGAACTGTAGTGGGAGCAACCAATGGATATTCGCCTGAACGAGCCACCTGGCCATCAAGGTAATACTTTTTGCTGAGAACTTCCTGAACGGTGACCGTAACTAGCGGTTTTACAACATATTTCGTCAGAGCTTGCGCTGTCACCTGCTCGATTTGGGAGGGGGTCATGCCGCCCACGGCCAAGTCGCCGACGAGAGGCAAGGTAATCTTGCCGTCCGGATGCACCGAAACTGGCCCGCTGAACTCCTGTTCGTGCCAGACGCGAATATTCAAGACATCAGATGCGCCCACTTTGAAGGAACCGGAGTCGACAGGAGCGCCTGCGCTCCGCTGTGGCGAAGCTTCGGCAGAAATGGGGGACGGGTTCTGCCCAGGGGCGGTATTTGGAGTCGGTGACGTTGCATTCTGGGCTGCCGAAGCAGCGAGCGAGAGGCAAACGGCCAAGTAGCTCCCTATCAAAATGCCCTTCACCATCCCTCTTAGCAGCGGCTTGCCCCGGAAACGACTGGTATTCACTGACTTAGACAAATTCAAAACGCAGCGTATATCCTCGATTTTACACACTTTCTCGGTCTCCTGATCGACTATGGCGCTCCGCTGACTGTGGTCACGCTCCGTTTTACTGCTAGAACATAGTGCTCTGGGGGCGCCGTTCGGTACCGTTTATTCGCAATTACGGATGGCGGACAAGGGTCGGAGATGGGCTTAAAGCCGACGTCGAGGTTGCGCCTGTGTCAAATCGGGATATAGGGACCCATACTTCCATAGGGGTTGGCTCGCGATTGGCGATCGCGTAATACGGAATAAACGTCAGAGAAGTAGGGCGTTTCGCGCGATTGCTGACACTTGCGAGCGGCTCGTACAGCGGTTCCTCCCCAAGAGATTTTTCGGGTGCCTGTCCGGAAACCTTAAGCACCGTAACACCGCCCAGCAACTCCTTGCGATTTTCGGCGGTCGATTGACCGTTGGTCCGAACGAAGATGTCGCCCAAAGCGATGCCATTCTGGTCGATTTGTTCAAGCGCATAGACAAGCGGTCCTCGTTGCATGGCGAGGCGGCCGTAGAGGTCAGCAGAGCGCGGATTAGCGACCGTCGGAACGGTTTGAACAGGCAGGCTGAGGGTAATGACGTCGCCGGCGCGCCAGTTGCGCGAGATCGCAATGAATGAACCGGGCTTGCTACCGGCGGTTTGGATTGGCTGCCCATTGACCTTCATTTCCGTGGCGGCCGCCCAGGCAGGCCATCGAAGATACACAGTGAAAGTGGAAGACCGCTCAGGAAAAACGCTCAGGTTGATGTCGCCCGCCCAGGGATAGTCCGTGGATTGAGTCAGTTTTAGACCCGTTCCATTTTCCAAGTGCCAGTTCAGTTCCGAATTGTGATACAGATTCACGTAAACGCCGTCGCGGCTCATGGCATAGAAATAGCCCGGCAGCGATTCGAACAAGCGTTCAATGTTTGGTGGACAGCAGGTCGTGTCATACCAGGGGTTACGAAGCTTTTCGCCATTCGACGCGAGTGGATTGCGGTAACAGTAGAGCGTTCCGTTGAGGGACATCCCGGAGTTTGCGCCGTTATAAAGAGTCCGCTCGAGAACGTCGGCGTAACGGGCATCGCCGGTTAGAGCGAGCAAGCGAAAATTCCACATCACATTGGCGACTGCAGCGCACGTCTCCGCGTAAGCATCGGCGCTCGGCAGTTCATACGGATCGCCAAAGCTTTCATTCGATGCCCGCGAACCCACGCCGCCCGTGATATACATTTTTCGCATCGTCAGGTCAGTCCAGAGGAGATCTAAGGTGCGTTTATAGGCCGGATCGCCAGTCTCGGCGAAATAGTCAGTGGCGCCTGAAGCGGCATAGAGAGCGCGCACCGCGTGCCCCTCAAATTCGGTTCGAGACGTAAACGGCTTGCCGCTAAACATGTAGCGCAGGTCGGAATCCTTCAGCTTGAGACGTTCGCGCTCCACCCCACTGAACAGATAGCGAGTGAATTCGAGATATTTTGTTTCGCCGGTCGTGCGATACAGCTCGACCAGAGCCATTTCGAGTTCCGGGTGACCGGTGACGAAGGGGCGCTTGGAAGGCCCAAAGTTATCGACCACGCAGTCTGCAAAGCGGATGGCGGGTTCGAGCAAGGCGCGGCTGCCGGTTGCGCGGTAATAGGCTATGGCGGCCTGAATCAAATGACCCAGGCAATAACCCTCATGCGAGCGTGTGAGTTCTGTGAATCGAAGGCGCGCCTTGTCGCCGACATAGTAAGTGTCGAGATAGCCGCTCGGCTCCTGAGCGGCGACGATGTCGGAAATGAGCGATTGGATTTCACCGCGCAGCTTCTGTTTATCGAAATCGGATGTTTCGTTCGAGGCGATGGCCCAAGATGCCGCTTCGATCCACTTGTATAAGTCGGAATCAGTATAAAGCGGGCCTTTGCGAGGCACGTTCTTGCGTCCCGAAAGGCGGCGAAAGTTATCAACGATGCCGTGTTCTTCGAGCAGTTGGAGCATCGTCGGGAGACTGCGCTCAACGGTTACTTTGCGGCGCGCGCTCCAAAAACCGTCACCCAGGCGGACGGCTGAAACCGGGACAGGAAGAAGACGTGCGTTCAGGGAGTTGTCGAGATAGATGACGCCTTGCTTTTTCCAGTTATCACTTCCTGAATTTTTCCAGTTATCACGTTGGCCCGGTGCTGCGAGAACCAGGAACGCGACTGCCGTAATCGCCCCGGCAAGCGAGACTTGCTTCATAAGCCCTTACATGGGAATAGACGAGCGAAACCGGCAAACCGACCACGTTGTGATAGCAACCTTCGATGCGGCGAACGAATTTCGAAGCCAGACCCTGAATTCCGTATGCCCCGGCCTTGTCTCTCGGCTCCCCGCTTCGAGTGTACTCCTGAATCTCTTCGTCCGTAAGCTCCAGGAAGGAAACCCTGGTACTCGCGACGTCCAGAATACGATGTGCGCCATGGAGAATGCAGATCCCGGTATAGACTTCGTGATCACGACCGGAGAGGCGGCGGAGCATCCGAGCAGCATCGTCATCGCTGGAGGGTTTTCCAAAGATCTCTTCATCGACGCAGACTACCGTGTCGGCGCCGAGCACGATGTCTTCGGGCGAAGAGACAACCGCCCGGGCCTTGTCCTCGGCATTTCGCCGAACGAAATCCCCGGGGCTCTCGCCGGGGCGCCGATGCTCGGGAACGGAGCTGGGCCGGACGACGTGATCGATGCCCGCGGCTAAGAGCAGCTCGTGACGGCGGGGCGAGGCGGAGGCGAGAATAAGCATCAAATCAATAATTTAGCGGATTTTGCCAAACGAACTCCCAGTGTTTTTGCGAAACGAACTCAATGGCTTCGTTTTTGCATTTGGGATGAAATTGGGTTCGTTTTTGAAAATTGAGGGCGCTTGGGGCGCGCGAGTTATCCTCAGAACTTGAGAAAATCAATGGATCCAGCCGTCCTCGTGCGGCAGATCCAAAAGGCGGACTGCGCTGGATGGAAGCCGCTGTGGGACGGCTACAACGCCTTCTATGGGCGGAGCGGCGAGACCGCACTCCCGGAAGAAATCACCCAAACGACTTGGAAGCGATTTCTCGATCCCGGCGAACCGGTCTTTGCACTTATCGCGGAGCACCAGGGCCAAGTGGTTGGGCTGGCACATTATGTGTTTCATCGGAGCACGATCCAAATTGATTGCACTTGCTACCTGCAGGATTTATTTACGGTTCCGTCCGAGCGTGGCCGCGGAATCGGACTAGCTCTGATCGAAGCGGTCTACGAACGCGCGAAAACTGCTGGCCTAAAACGCGTCTACTGGCACACGCACGAGTGGAATGCCACTGCACGACTCCTCTATGACAAACTGGCTGAGCATTCGGGGTTCATCGTCTACTCAGCTCGATTTATCTGAAGAGCGATAAATCGATACAGTCGGCCATGGCTTTGTAGCCGTCATCTTTGGGGTGGAGGTGATCGCCGCTGTCAAAAGGTGGCGCAATGTGGTCAGGATTGGCGGGGTCTTGAACGGCCTTATCGAAATCGATAACGCCGTCGAACGCGCCGACCGTGCGGATCCACGTATTCACAGCTTTGCGCTTCATTTCCTTCGCTTCGGAGAAATAGCCGGGAAAGATGGTTCCGGCGAATGGCGTGAGAGTGGCGCCGTAAATTTTGATGCCCTTTACGTGGGCGCGCTCGATCAGCTGCTTCAGACCCGCGATGATGTCTTCGGCACTGACCTGTTCGTTGGGGAAGAGATTGGGTCCGGCATGGCCGAGATCGTTGATACCTTCGAGGACGATTACGTATCTGATGCCCGGTTGGGCGAGCACATCACGGTCGAAGCGGGCGAGTGCATTGACGCCGAAAGCAATGTTAGCGTTTGGATCGTGAAGAATGCGGTTGCCGCCGATGCCCTCGTCAAGAACACCCATACGGGGAGCGCCGGTTTGCCGCAATAGGCGGTCGGCAAGGAAATTGGGCCAGCGATGATTGGCGTCATCCGTCGAGCGCGCTCCGTCTGTGATGGAATCTCCGAACGCAACCAGTGTCGAAGAGTCTTCGGGCGCAGCGACATCAACTCCGGTAAGAAAGACCCAGGAACCGAGCGTAGATGCGTTGGGAATGTCAGGAGCTGATGTGACATCACCGGTAGCTGAGTAGTTAGTCTGCTGAGCCGAGTAGTGGATACCGGCGCCGAGAGTCGACTTTGGAAGAAAGATACTGATGGCGAGATCGGAGGAGGGAGTTATCTCGAGCGGAACCGCATCACTGAGAAGGAGCGCGTTTGGCGGGATTGTGGCGCTGGATCGGCCACTGAACGTAAGGACGTGATCCGAGCCAGGAGCGATGGCAGCACCTTTTTGCCGGAGCGCGACGTGGGCGGCTCCGATTTCGACGGCCTCTTTGCCATAAGCATTCGAGAGACGAATGCGGACGAGCGAGCCGCCGACGCTAACGTGAACGATTTCGCGTAATGTTTCATTGGCAAACGTAAGCTTGGCTTTCCGCATCTGCGCAACATCTGGCATCTGGGGAGAGGGGCTAGCGCCCCATGTTCCCACCCAGTGGGTCTGCGCAGCGCCGGGAACCTGGGCGGAGCAAACGACGCCAATCAAAAGAGTGGTTGCAAACAACGGGATTGAGATGAATCGCATGGGTACGCGAGCTAGTGTACCGGAACACGTCACCTGCATAGCGTGAAAGCCCCCAGCCAGTTAGCGGCTCGCATCAGCAGCATGACCAGAGTAGGAAAAGCACCCCCTCCCGGTGCGGCTCGAAAAGGTATATAGTGGCACCAAGGGGGATCGATTATGATCTCTTGCTCGCGTATCCGTTTTGCATGCTGCTTTGCCGTTTGCCTGGGTGCCTTTGCAGGGGCCGCCCAACAAAATTCGGCGACAAGCTCTGATCTCCGGGCTTCGGCTCCTTCAACCGCTTCTCGCGCTCCGTTCCTGACAACTGAAATGCGCGGCGACATTTACATGGCCCGCAAGATGTATCGGGAAGCCATCGATATGTATCGGCAGGGTCCGTCTGACTCGGCGATTCTCGCGAACAAGATCGGCATCGCTTTCCATCAATTGCTGCAGCTCGATTTAGCAAAGAAGAACTACGAACGAGCCATGAAGCTGGACCCGAAGTATCCCGAGGCTATCAACAATCTGGGCACTGTTTACTACTCCCGGAACAGCTATAGAAAGGCCATAGGGTATTACAAACGGGCGCTGAAATATTCGGGCTCTTCAGCCTCGATTGAAGCCAATCTCGGGGCAGCTTATTTCTCGAAGAAAGACTATAAGCGAGCCACCCAATGTTACGAGCTAGCGTTGCAGCTTGATCCGGATATTTTTGAGCATCACAGCACGTTCGGGACGCTGTTGCAGGAGCGCACGATCGCGGAGCGCGCGACGTTCCATTTGTATCTGGCTAGAACCTATGCTAAATCGGGCGCGAAAGAGCGGGCGCTGATGTATCTACGAAAGGCTCTCGAGGAAGGAATCAAAGATCGCAAGAAGATTCCGGACTTCCCGGAATTCGCTACGCTGAAGACCGACCCTGGTTTCAAAGAGCTTCTAGCAGAGAATCCTAAACCGCTCTAGAGCGGGTGCTCGCGATTAAGAAGAAAACGAGCCTTTGGTGTGCGGCGCCACCGCTCGATGTTCCTTTGTCTCCCAGGGTTTGGGCTGCTCCCCGATATCGCGGTTCAAGACACGATCGTACTCATGCTTTCGGCTGGTCGTCCCAAGGGACGTGTTGTACAAGCTGACAAGGCCGAGCGCCTCTTTCACGTCCTCCTCGAATTCGTGGAGAGCTTTGAGTTGGTCGGCAGTGGCCGGAACTCGCTTTTGGCCGGGAGTTTCGAGGAACATCTGATATCCGGCGTTTAGCGGGATCGCTATCTCGAAGCCGATCAATACGCCGGCTTTCTCAATTGCGGGCTGGTTCTTCCCTTCGTCTCCGATAATGGCGCCGACGCCGTGCTTCATAACTTTTGTCCGGCCATCCGGAAGCGCTTCGGTTCCGAAGCCGGCTTGCCGTAACAGCTCCACGCGTTCGGCAAAGGTTAGCGGCTTGGGCCGTGTGGGGCGAAAGAACATAGTTCCAGTATAGGGAGGCTTAGCCGCCGAGCCTACGGCCGGGTAGAAGGTAGTTGTGAATGTAATCACTGACGGACTCGTTCAGCGGCGTAATGGCCTGGGTAAAGCCAGCGGCACGAAGCTTGCCGATGTTCGCGAGTGTGTAGTACTGATATTTCCCGCGGAGAGTTTCGGGCATATCGATGAAATCGATATGCGGCTCGCGTTCTAGCGCGTTGAATATGGCATTTGCGAGGTCCAGCCAGGTGGTCGTTTCTCCCGAGCCGATATTGAACAGGCCGTCGCCGTTGACGTGCTCGGCGAGAAAGATGGTCGCGGCGGCAGCGTCTTTCACGTACATAAAGTCGCGGCGCTGGGCGCCATCGGGGAACTCGGGCCGATAACTCTTAAATAGCGAAATACGGCCGGTCTCCTGAACCTGATGAAACGCCTTATGAACTACGCTTCGCATATCGCCTTTGTGATCTTCGTTGGGGCCGAAGACATTGAAGTATTTCAGGCCTGTTATCTGAGAGAGGATTCCGGCGTTTTGCGCGTAACGGTCGAACAAGTGCTTCGAGAAGGCATACATGTTCAGAGGCCGAAGAGTTTCGAGCGCCACAGTCTCTGGCAGGCTTGACTCGAGTGAACCGTAAGTCGCAGCGGAAGAGGCGTAGACGAATCGGCGACCGCCCTCAAGGGCGAAATGGGCCAGCGCTTTTGTGTATTCAAAATTGTTCCGGATCAGGTACGCCGCATCGGTTTCGGTGGTGCTTGTACATGCGCCCAGGTGGAAGACTGTGGTGACGGTATTGAGGAGCTGAGGCGATTGCTCGATCCGATGAAGTAGATTGTCCGCCTCGATGTAATCGGAGAATTGCAGCGCGGCCAGGTTCTTCCATTTTTCGTTGTGGCGCAGGAAGTCGGCGATGAGGATGTCTTTAACGCCGCGGCGATTGAGATCCCAGATAAGCGCGCTGCCAATGAATCCTGCACCACCAGTTACCAGGATTCTTCCTTTCGAAAGATCGGTCATGAGGTTGGGCTAAGTATGGCGAACGATGAGAAGAGGAACTTTGACCCTATGGCGGACGGAGTTGATAGTAGTGCCGAAAATGAGGTCTTTGAGACCGCGATGGCCGTGTGACGCCATTACGACGAGATCCGGCTGAATCTCTTGAACGGCAGAGGCGATCTCCCTGGCTGGATTGTTTCCGTGCCGTACAACTACATCGACATCCACGTTCTGATCACGGAGAGAAGAGACGATGTGCGCGAGGTAATCTTGACCCTCGGTAATTTCGGCGGTGGATGAAAGCGAACCAAACATCTGGCTCGTTACGCCTTCTTCGACGTGCAAGAGAACGATGCGCGCGTGGTGCGTTCTGGCAAGCGCGAGGGCATTGCCGATGGCTTCGTGATCGGAAGCGCTGTGGTCTAGGGGAACAAGAATACGCGAGTATGTGCGGGAGGGAAATACCGGAGCGGGTTCTTCCGGGACGGTGACTGCGATACGTTCGGCGGTGACGGGCGCACGACGGAGCCCAAGCTGGTGAAGCCAGGGCCAGGAAGTGATCATGACGAGAAGCGCCACGAAAGCCGCTCCGGCAGCGATCAACGCACCGATCACGAAGGGGCGATATTTGCCGCTCTGAGACGTCCAGTCGTTTGCCTGATTCCAAGCCAGCCAGATATTGAGCGCAAGGACAACGGCTGCGCACGACCAAGCGCCGATTTGGATCCAGAGGCGGTTGGCGAAATCACCCATACGCTTACGATCGCTGGTGAAATGTATGAGCGGTATGACTGCAAACGGCAATTGGAGACTAAGGATCACTTGGCTGAGGAGGAGCAGACTGTAGGTGCCCGTTTCCCCCGCAAAATAGATGGTGACGGCGGCAGGAGTGATGGCGAGGAAACGAGTCACAGAGCGGCGCAGCCAAGGCTGCATCCTGAAGCGCAGGAACCCTTCCATTACGATTTGGCCTGCCATGGTGCCCGTGAGAGTGGATGATTGACCTGAAGAAAGCAAGGCAAGCGCGAACAGGACACTTGCGGCGGTAGTGCCGAGGAGTGGCGAGAGAAGTTGATAAGCCTGTTGGATCTCGGTGACGATAATGTGGCGCTTGAAGAAGACGGCGGCCGCAAGGATGAGGATGGCCGCGTTTACGAATAAGGCGCCGTTCAGCGCGATAGTCAGGTCGAAGAAGTTATACCGACAGGCCCGGCGTTTGTCCTCTTGGGTGTGGCCGATCTGGCGCGTTTGGACCAGCGCCGAATGGAGATAGAGGTTGTGCGGCATGACGGTCGCGCCGAGGATGGCGACGGCAATGTAAAGGCTCTGGAAATTGAGATGCGGGACCAAGCCGCCGATAACTTCCGTTGCATTTGGACGGGCCAAGAAGATTTCAAACGCAAAGCAGCCGGCGATAGTTGTGATCAGAACCAGAACAAAAGCCTCGATCACACGTATGCCGAGGCGGGTGAACCAGAGGACCAGCAAGGTGTCGGCGGCCGTAATGAGCACGCCAATTAAAAGGGGCAGATGAAACAAAAGGTTTAAGCCGATTGCCGCTCCCAGAACCTCGGCGAGATCGCAGGCGATGATTGCAAGTTCGCACAGTACCCACAGGGTGTAAGAAACAGGCCTGGGATATTCGTCGCGGCAGGCTTGCGCGAGATCGCGGCGTGTGACGATGCCTAAGCGCGAGCTCAAAGTTTGGAGCAGCAGCGCCATGATATTTGACATCACCAGCACCCACAGGAGCCGATAACCGAATCGCGCTCCACCGGCTAGATCGGTTGCCCAGTTACCTGGGTCCATGTAGCCGACGCTTACGAGGTAGGCCGGACCAGCGAATGCGAAGAGGCGGCGCCAGAGCTTTTCATGAGAGGTGACGACGCTCTCATGAACTTCGGGAAGCGAATAAGTTGGCGCTTCCACCGTGCGATCGCGAAACATGGTGGTAAATCTCAGTATGGCATCGGGATAGAGTTGGCGCGCCGCGTACCGAGGATTGTCCCAGAGTCCTCATGTACCGGCGAAATTGTTTAGCGGGCCGTCCAGCCGCCATCAATTATAAGAGTGTGGCCAGTGATGAGGGAAGCTGCAGGCGAGGCCAGGAACACGACTGCTCCGGCCACTTCGAGTGGTTCACCGATGCGCTGCAGGGCGGCGATACGCTCAATTACATCGGCGCGGAAATCGGGATCCGAGAGACAGGCTGCCGTTCCCGGCGTATTGATGAAAGTGGGCGCGACGGCGTTGACGCGGATGTTGTACTTGCCCCATTCGACGGCCAGGCACTTGGTGAGATGCGAGATGCCGGCTTTAGTCATGCAGTAGATGGATTCGGTTGGGAGCGCAGCGAATCCGGCTTGCGAGCCCATGTTGATAATGCATCCGCCGTTCTGCCGAATCATGACACGGCCTGCCGCTTGACTAGCGAAAAAGGTTCCCTTCAGGTTGACTTTGAGAGTTAGATCGAAGTCCTCTTCCGAAACATTCTCGGCGGGATTTTCGGGGGCTATCCCGGCGTTGTTGACGAGGATGTCGAGACGGCCAAACTTAGCGACCACACTGTCCACAGCGCGCCTGATCTGGTCGAGACTGGTCATCTCCATTTGGAGTGGTAGTGTTTCTCGGCCGAGCGTCCGGATTTCGTCCGCGCCATCTCCTGGTTGTTTCAGGTCGCGAAAGCCGAGCGCGAGATGGGCTCCAGCCTGGGCGAGGGCGACAGAAATGGCACGACCCAGACCTCGGGCCGCTCCCGTTACCAAAGCTATTTTGCCGGTGAGATCAAATCGCGGAAGCTCCTGCATAGATGGCCGTCATTGTAGCGATTGGGGTTCTGCATTACGAGACATTCTCACCAAGCTCTAAATTTCGTCTCAATCGCGTCTAACCGTGTTGCTTTCGATCAAATCGCGGCTCAACATAGTGCGTATGATGCGAACTATTTCCGCCGCACTTCTGATGGCCATGGGCGCTTGCCTGCTGTTTGGCGTTCCAATGACACAGCGGGATCGCGAAAACCTTGTCTCGCATCTGCAGATGACAGAAAGCTGGCTGGTGGATGAAGTGTCTACGCTCTCGCCGGCTCAGTTGAATTTCCGAATGGCGCCGGGGAAGTGGACGGTGGCCGAGGTCGTCGAGCACCTCGTGATTGCCGATCCAACTTATTGGCAGTTGCTTCAGGATGGGATGAAAGCGCCTCCTAAGCACTTGGAGAAGCAGGCGACGGACGCAGACGTGCTTTGGTACGGCATCAACCGTACGGAACATCAAAAGACGGATCCGAGAAAAGATCCGAAGGGTCAAGCGGTTGACATTCGCCGCGCTGTCGAGAGTTTTCGTAAGCTGCATTCAATGATGCTCGACTATGCACGGAGTACGGATCAGGATCTTCGCGGACATACCGTTCAGGAGTGGGGCGTTGACGCATACCAGTGTTTGCTTGAAATTTCAACGCATACGCAAAGGCATATATTGCAGATTCGCGAGATCAAAGCCGATCCGGGATTCCCGAAACAGTGAGCAGGACGGGCTATTTGGTTGGTTGTAGCGGGGCCAGAGGAATTCTTTTGCCGACAACCGCTTCGAACGCTCCGAGATTCGCGGACACGCGTCCGGAATAGAGCTGAAACCAAGTTTTGCCTTCCTCAAGCAAGTTCTCGACGGAGTAGTAATCCATCACGGGAAGATCGATGGTAACGTGCGTTTTCCGATTGGACAGGTTGAGAATAACCAATATCTCTTCGTTGTCCTTCTTGCGAAGGAAGCTCAGGACGCTGTCTGGTTCGGTGTTATTAATCCAGATGAGCTCGCCCGACGTGAGGGCTGGATAGGTCGCGCGGATGTGGAATAGACGCTTATATTTCGCCAGAGTTGCCTGCAGTTGCTTCTGAGCGCTTCCGTTCTCAGTCTCCGACCAGTGAATGAGTGATCGTGTTCTCCAGTGCGTAGGAGTTGTGTCGCCGACTTCCTGCCCGTTGTAGATGAATGGAATGCCGTCGAGGGTGAAATTCAATATTGTGGCAGCGATCGCTCCTTTTTCGCCAAACTCAAGAACTGCGCGCGGCCAGTCATGGTTATCGCTGTAGTGCAGGAGCCTCGCCGCATGCGGCATTGTGCGCTTTGTATCTTCCCAGTTGTCGCGCAGATTGATTGCCGGAGCGCCATCGCGCAGAACAGAACGGAGCGTGAGGTAGTACTGAAAGTTGTAATTGATATCAAAAGCGTGGAGCTGATCATCAGGGCGATCAGCTTCCGAGAGCAGAACGACATTCGGGTCCACCTTGTCGAGCGCCTTTCTCGCTTCCTCCCAAAATGAGATAGGCACGCCGGCGCCCACATCACATCGGTACCCGTCTACTTTGAAATCACGAACCCAGTGCACCAGGCTATCGATGAGGTATTTGCGAACTTGCGCATTGCGGAAGTCGGGGAGAGGTTGCGGCCAGAATCCACGGGCAATCTTTCCGTCCGGTGTCTTAACAAAGAAAGCGGGGTCTTTCAGCATGACGCTGTCAGGCGCGGCATGGTAATAAACGATGTCGAGCATGACCTTGAGCCCGAGTTTGTGTGCCGCCGAAACGAAATCGCGCAGGTCCTGTTCGTTGCCGTACTCCGGATCGAGTGCATTGTAGTCGGCGATGCTGTAAGGCGAGGCGTGGGGAGTGGCGGAGCGTTTCGCGATGGGACCGAGGTAAACGACGGTTGCACCGAGATCTGCGACCTGAGGCAGCCGCGTAATGGCGCCCCGCAATGTTCCTTCGGCGCTAAAGGCGTTGAGCCACAGCTCATAAATACTCAGGCGAGGGAGCCAGTCCGGTACCGGCCTTGCGTCGCGCGAGGCAAAAGAAAGATTTTGTGGGCAGGCCGGTCGGAGGGGAAGTAAGAGCAGGAACAGTGCTATGGTTCGCATTCCTGCCGCCATTCTACAAGCGGGGGAGATCGGGATCGGAAACATGGCCGAAAACCACCGGGGATGGTGGCCAGCGGCTAGTAAATGGAAGGCTCGTGCTTCTGCTTTCAATGTGTTGCAAGAGCTTCTGCGTGGCCCGACACGTGCACTCTCCATCGCGGGTGGGCGCAAAATCGGCGCCTAAATGGGGAGGCAGTTCATATGCGCAGAATCATGGTTGCGGTGTTGGGCGTGATGCTCGCGTCCGCAGCTTTCGGCCAGAGTCACGGTTCGTCTAGTGGCGGACACGGCTCTGGTGGAGGTCATGGTGGCGGATACGGCCACGGCTCGGGCGGAGGAAGTGGGTTTAGCCACGGCGGCGGCGGCGGATACGGCGGACATGGCGGCGGCGGGTACGGCGGAGACGTTGGTGGATACGGACACAGCTTCCACTCTGGCCACGGAAACTATGGCGGTGGTTACGGACACGGATACGGATACGCCGGGCGAGGATACTACGGCGGTGGTTACTACGGAAATCACGGCTATTGGGGTGGTGGTCGCGGCTACTATGGCGGCTCATACTGGGGTGGGCCAGTATTCAGCTTTGGATTCGGCTATGTTCCGCCGAGGCCGGTTTGCTATGACCCATACGGCTATCCGGTGCCGTGCTATGTGCCGCCATATGCGTATTGAGCCGGCGCACGGGCCTGAATACGGAGGGGGCCGGCGCGGACGAGGGGCCTTCCCACTCGCCTCACTACGAAGGGCGTCGGAGCTACTCGTACCGCAGGGCGTCGACTGGATCGATACGGGTGGCACGGCGGGCTGGGAGCCAGACCGCGAATAGGGCCACCGCGCCCAAAAGAAGCGGCACGGTTGTGAAGGTCACTGGGTCCCAGCTTTTGATACCGTACAGCAGGGTTGCGATCAGGCGTGTGAGGCCAAACGCCGCAGCGACGCCGAAGGCCACTCCCACCAGAGCCAGTTGCATGCCTTGGAATACGACCAGATTACGGACATCGGCGGATTCGGCTCCAAGCGCCATTCGGATACCGATTTCTTGCGTACGCTGCTGCACCGAATAAGCCATTAACGCATAGATGCCAATCGCCGCGAGCAAGAGGGCAGAGCACCCGAAAATGGTCAGTAGCAGCATGTTAAAGTCCTCGCGAGCAGTGGAGTGAACTACCACCTCATCCATAGAGCGGACGCGAGCCACAGGCAGGCCGCCGCTTGCTTGCCGCAACTGATTTTGAATTGCGGAGCTGAGCGAATGAGGATCAGCTTGGGTGCGGATAATCCAAAGAATCGGGCCAATGCGCGCGTTGAGAGCGGTTACGCCATTCGGAACTTGTGACACGGGGATGTACATGATGGGTTGAGGGTTGCGGTTCAGACCGGCATCCCTCGTATCGCCGACAACGCCAATGATCTGGCGAGCCGGTTCTTCGAATTCAGGGCCGACTCCCTTCCCGATGAGAAGGCGGTCATTGAGCGGATCGCCTTTGGGCCAGAATTGACGGGCGAGCGCCTGATTGATGATGACTACCGGGGCTGACGCGCCGGTATCGCGGTCATTGAAAAAGCGGCCCCGCAGAATCGGGATTTTGAAGATATCAAAATAGCGCGCCGATACGGTTCTCCATCCAGCCCCGCCATGAGCGGGCCCGTTTGTAAGCGGTCGGCCGACGATGATGAGCGGCAACCCGAACCCGCCTTCCAGCGGCATACAGCAAGTAGTGCCGGCAGCTATCACACCGGGGAGGCTTTGCAGGCTCTCGGCCCCGTCATGAACCAGCTGCGCGACACCGGCGGTCTTCTCGAAGCGAGATCCGGTGAGGGACATCTCCATGGTCAGTACATGGTGGGGATCAAAGCCGGGATTAACACTACGCAGGGCAATAAAGGTTCGAATGAGAAGGGCTGCTCCGATCAGCAAAACAATTGCGAGCGACATCTCACTGATGACGAGCAGTGAACGAGCCTTGTTCTGGCGGAAGCCACTGCCGCCACGACCAGCGCTCTCTTTGAGGGTGGCGCTGAGATCGGCGCGGGAAGCATGGAGAGCGGGTATGAGGCCGAACAAGATTCCGGTAAAAAGTGAGACGCCGAGCGTGAAGGCGAGCACGTGCCAATCGAGCGTGACGGCGGTGCCATGCTCGCCGATACGAGGGATGTTTCCGGGGTTGATGGCTAGAAGGCCACGAACGGCGATTACGCCGAGAATGAGGCCAAGCGCACCGCCAATCACGGAGAGAAGCACGCTCTCAGTGAGCAGTTGCCGAATGAGGCGGCCCCGGCCTGCGCCGATAGCTGCGCGGATGGCTATTTCGCGCCTGCGGCCGGTAGCGCGCGCTAGCAGCAGATTTGCAACGTTGGCACAAGCGATCAGCAAGACGAGAGTGACGGCGCCGATGAGAACCCATAGAGAAGTTCGGACATCGCTGATAATTGCGTTCTGTAGCGGCTGCACAGCAAAGCCGTCTTTTGGATCCATGGCGCCGCCGGGATACTTGCGGCGGAACTCATCAGCAGTAAGTTTCAGTTGGGCGTTTGCCATAGCAAGCGTCACACCGGGTTTTAAACGGGCCGCTGCAAGAAAGTAGTGAGCTTGATCGGTACTGTTGGGATCGAACTGGAAGGGAATCCAAACGTCTGAGGGCGGATCGAAATTGAACCCGGGGCCAACGATGCCGATCACTGTGTAGGGTTCACCGCCGAGCTCCATGGTCTTGCCGATCATGTGGGGGTCGGCACCGTAGCGGCGCCTCCAAAGCCCATCGCTAATGACGACCACGTGAGGACCGCGGGGGCGATCTTCCTCCGCTGTGAATGTGCGACCTTGCTCAATTGGAGCGCCGAAGAGGCGGAAGTAGTCCGCAGTGACGTGAATGCCTTTAATTTGTTCAGGGTAAGAGCCACCCGTAAGGTTGAGACCGGGGCCGCCGAAATCGTAGGCGGCGATGTCCTGAAAGACGCGTGTTTGCTCGCGCCACAGATTGAACTTCGGGACTGAGGCGGCCGGCCCTGATCCTTGGGGCGATGTCAGTAAAAAAAGGACGATGCGATCGGGATCAGGGTAGGTCAGCGGTTTCAGAATGACGGCATTGACGACTGAGAAGATAGCCGTGTTCGCGCCGATACCGAGAGCCAACGCCGCAACGGCGGCCACCGTGAAGCCAGGGTTCTGGAGGAACATGCGCAGCGAATGCTTTAGGTCTTTCAAAAACGTTTGCAACAGGCGGCTCTCCTTATGGAAGGCTTAGACGGATGATGCGCCGAAATGTTCCCCCTTTAGGGAGGGTCAGTCGTCCTGCAATTGGCGCCAGCGCTGGACAAGGTCCTGAGCGGCACCGCGCCAATTTGGAAAATGAAACTCAAAGCCAGTGTTTAGAAGTCGGCCGGGAACGACGCGGCGGCTCTTCAGAATGATTTCCGTCTCGGTGCCCAACAAAAGCGCGCCAAGCTCGAGCATCCATTTCGAGGCTGGGATTCCAACGTATTGGGTACACCAGGCGTGACGCAGACAGCGCATGAAGTGACGATTAGGGACGGGGCGTGGAGAAGAAATGTTGACGACACCGCTGAGGTCCTGATGAGAAATCAGAAAATCGACAGAGCGTATGAAATCGACGTCGTGTATCCAGGAAACGAACTGCTGGCCAGAGGCGGCGGAGCCGCCCAATCCGAAGCGAACCAGCCGAAGCAGAGTATCGAAGATGCCTCCAGCATCGGGGCTCATGATCATGGCGCTGCGCATTGCGATTCTACGGGTGTGCGGGGTATCGGCTGCGAAGAGCGCGCGCTCCCAACTGGCCGCAACATCGGTGCTGAAACGCCACTTCGGGGGCACACCGGGCTCATCTGCACCGAGTTCGCCGGTCGCTTCGTCCATGCGGTCATCTAAAGTGTGACGGTAGATGCTGGCAGTGCTGGCATTAAGCCAGAGTGAGGGAGGGTGTGCGGCCTGCGCGATGGCCTGACCGACTAGGCCAGTCGTGATGGTTCGAGAGTTCTTGATGGCGCGACGATTGGCCGCATTGTAACGGCAATTTACGCTTCGGCCAGCAAGATTGATGACGACATCGGCGCCGTCGATGGCCAGGGCCCAAGTGTCGAGATCACAAGCGTTCCAGAAAATGGTTTTCCACTCGCTTGGCTTGGGATGGCGGGCAAGGACTGTGACGCAATGTCCCTGCTCATGGAAATGACGGCACAGGATCTGGCCGACTTGGCCGGTTCCGCCAGGGATAACAATGCGGAGATGGCCGGGTCGCGCCATGTAGCCGCCATTCTAGCGGACATGGGTTGGAGTTAGCGATGGCACGTGTTGCTGGTTTGGCTTGCGGAGCCTAGCACCGGACTCCTAGGAGGCTGCGACGTTCTTCAGTTGGCTATTAACGCCCGTCCATACTGTCTTGACGGACCCTCCAGCAGTGACGAGCAGGGCCATCGCCGTCATCGCGATGAACGCCAAAAGCAGGGAGTACTCTACGAGGTCCTGGCCTTCTTCGCCGTGCCAAAGGTCCTTAACTGAACACCAGCTGATATTCATCTGTAAGTAGGAGACCGCAGTGTGGTAGCGTTTCGTTAGGTTTTTTCCGATCAAACTGTCGGATTAAACCTCTGGAACAAAATCGAGAGTTTGAATGAGGTTGGCCGGCTCCCTCATCGACCGTTATCTACGTGTTTTCATTCCACGACATTTTCGTAAGACACGGATATGTGCTGCTCTTCCTGTACATGCTCCTGGTGGGAGTTGGCGTGCCCATTCCGGCCGATCCGCTGCTGCTTCTCACGGGCGCGATGGTTGGGAATCATGATTATTCGTTTTTCAAGTCTTTGGTCGTGGCTGTCATTCCGGCGCTATTTGGCGACATGGTTTGGTATCAGGTGGGACGTTTACGAGGGCGGTCCGTGCTGGGGCTTTTATGCAGGCTGACGCTCGAACCGGATACTTGCGTTCGAAAAACCGAGCGAGCGTTTGCCAAGCGCGGCGCCAGGGCGCTATTGTTTGCAAAATTTGTTCCGGGCGTCAGTGTCGTGTCTGTTTCGCTCGCCGGCATCAGCAAAATGCGAATTTGGCGCTTCTTGCTGGCCGATGCAGCGGGCTGGACGCTGTGGGCGGGCACGTATTTGCTAATTGGCCGCATATTCTATCGTCAAGTGGATGCAGTCATCCTGCTGCTCGGATTATTGGGGCGCAGGGCCGCTTTGCTTTTGGCGGTCCTGATTGCAGCTTACGTTGCGGTGAAGTATTGGCAGCGAAGGCGGTTCCTGCGCAAGTTGCGGATCAATCGCATCACGCCGCATGAACTCCGTGATTTGCTCGAACGGGGCCAGCCGGTGACTATCATCGATCTGCGGCACCCCGCAGACGTGGAACGTGCCGCAACGAAGATCGCCGGGGCGCTGGTCCTCCCACCGGATGACTTGCGCTCACGCTCTGACGAGATTCCGCGGGATCAGGAGATTATCCTTTACTGTACTTGACCGAATGAAGCTACCAGCGCCCGTGTGGCGCTTCAACTGAAAAGGGCAGGAATTCAGCAGGTTCGCCCTCTGGCGGGCGGTTTTGAAGCGTGGCGCGACCTCGGGTTTCCGCTCGAGGCGACAAGCGAGATTGCGGCCGCTCATCAGGATTGAGGCCTTGTGGCTGCGAGGGCAACCGCGAATGGAGGGGAATTAATGGCGGAATGGAATGCGGCTGAGTACGCCCGAATATCAGGGCTCCAGAGGGCCATGGCCGAGGAGGTGCTCGCGCTGCTCGATCTAGCGGGCTCGGAGCGGGTTCTCGATGTTGGATGCGGTCAGGGTAAGATCACGGCGGAGATCGCTGCTCGCGTCCCGCGAGGATCTGTTCTAGGCATTGATCCGTCCGAAGACATGATCGCTTTCGCGTCAAGCCATTTCGGTTCGGCGGTCAGACCCAATCTTAGATTCGAAGTGGGGGACGCTCGCCGTCTGTCGTTCCGGGAAGAGTTCGATGTTGTTGTTTCATTTAATGCGCTCCACTGGGTGCCCGAGCAAGAAGCGGCGCTGCGGTCTATACGGTCTGCCATGAATGCGAAAGGTGTTGCACAATTGCGCCTGGTTCCGGCAGGTAAGCGAAAGAGTCTCGAAGATGTGATTGAGGAGACACGCCTCTCATCGAGATGGACGCGTTACTTCCAGGACTTCCGGGCTCCCTATCTGCATTTGACACCCGAGCAATACGGGGCAATGGCCGAGCGGAACGGGCTACGTGTCCGGCGGATTCACATGGAAGCGAAGGCTTGGGATTTCAAATCTCGCCCGGAATTCTTAGCATTCTGCTCGGTGACTTTCGTTGAATGGACGCGGTTCTTGCCTGAGCCCGAAAGGACCGACTTCATTATGGACGTGCTGGGTCGCTACCAATCTGTGGCGGCCGATAAGCCCGGCGAGGAGGATACGTTCAAGTTTTATCAGATGGATGTCACTCTTGCGCCGGGTGGTCCGACCGTGTAGGGCAAGGGGCGGTTTCGGGACTTTCGGGTGCAAACTTTTACAAAATCTTAGTGATCTCTCACTAAGGCCGACAGTTCTAATGACAAGTGGTAGAGTAGAAAACCTAGTTGGGAAATCAAGATGTTTTCAGTACGTATAATGGGCGGCGGACGCGCTACGCGTGCGCGATGGGAAATAGGCTCACCCCGTAAGACGCTGTTTTCTTTGGCGCTTCTCAGCGCGGTGACTTGCATGACCAGCCGCGTCGTGTGGGGCGGCTCGGGTTCGCACTTTCAGGAAGAAGCATCGCAGCATGAGTTGAAAGGCGATCTGTCCGGCGCTCGATCAGTTTTGGAACAGGCGGCGGGAACGCCCGGCGACAGTTCCGGTGCTGCGGCTTTGGCCGAATTCTTAGAGCGCCATGATGATCCTGGCAGTCGCGACGCTTACGTGAAGTGGGCGTCTGAAGAGAGCGATCCGGCAAAACGGAAGCTGGCTCTCCGACACCTTGTACTTCTGGACTTCATGGAAGGCAGAAACAGCGAACTGCAGAGCGACCTGGACCGGTATGGCGCAGTTGGTGGCGATGATCTCAGACCGCCGGCCGGAAAGTTACCGGCCAAGACGTTCACCACCGTTACCATTCCAGGCCCGCTCTCTTCCTTTGCGAGAATGGCGGCGCTGTCACCCGATCTGGGGCCCGAAGAATTGCTTCCATCGCTCGCGCGTAACGTTGTGACGAATGGCTATGAGGCTTCGGGAAACGAAGCGCTCCAGCAAACGGAGTATCTCCGGTTGTTGATCCGGTACGTTGGGCAGGCACGGGAATTGCAGGCCATGACGAACAAGGATCGAAAGATCGTCATTCCCAATTGCGACAGTGAGGAGACTGGAAAGCTACTGAAGGCGCTGGGATATCGTATGCGCGGCTCCTGCGGCGCCGATATCGTGCTGGAGACAGTGAATGCGACGCGAGCTTTCCTCACCATCGATTCCGGGTTTCCGCTGACTGAACTGGAACAGGATCTGCGTGCGAACCGGCGGTTCGAGCTCGCATTTGCGTCGACGCAAGTGCCTGTCTTATACAGCGCGGAGTACTGGCTATCGGCACTCGGCAAGAGCGGGCAGGCTGATTTTCTGGATGCCTTTCTTTCCGACCCGTCGCTGTGCCGGTTGTATTTGGGGTTATCACGGCTGGACCGTGCTACCGCCGAAGCCGTACGCAAAGAGGCGTCACCGGCCAAGCTCAAGGTTTATGCCCACGTGCTGGACTTCTTCGGCAGCATGTTTCAGATTCGAAATGGTGCGGCGGTGGTTCCTGGTTCGCCCAAATTATGGGCGTCGTTGGTCGGAGTGCCACCAACTAACCCGGGAGCATTTTTTGACAAGCTCATCACCGTAGATGATGGTTGGCTGGCAAGCTACTTCGATGCACTTTCCCGCTTGAATGGGCCGGCGTTCACGTATCTGACGCAGCCCGACCGCACGAAGCGCTTCTACGATGCGCTGCGGGGGAAAATTACGAGCCCGGGTCCGGCGCGTCCCGTTTTCCGCTCAAGCACGGAGCTTCTGCTGCTCACAAGCTCTCTTCAAATCGATGCGAACGGCCAGCCGCACGTGCCGGGGAACCTGGACGTCTGGCGGAATCTGTTCATCAAGCATCCGCACGGCAAGTACGACGGCAGGCTGACCCGGTCGGCATCGTCATGGCGCACAAACGACGATTTGCTTGAAGCGTTGTTCGGACTCAGCCGAAAGACGGTCGAAAATGAACCGCTGAAAATCTTCTTGACTCTGAACGACATTGATCGCGACCGGTTGAAGCCAATCTCAGCCCAGCTTGCCGCGCGGTTGGTAGCTGGTTACAGAAACTACGGTGCGCAATATATCTTGTTTGCAGACGTGCCCTCTCTAACCGAAGCGTCAATGGGGCACTATCTTGACACGTGTGCCGATATGTCGAGCATTCGTGACGGTCTCGTGAAGGCCGACGCGATTGGAACGCTGCAAGCACTGGTTGAAATCTGGGAGATCCTATCGCGCCAGAACATGATTTCACCTGCTTCTGAAGACGCGACGTTTGCGAAGCTGATCGAGCCGTTCAGCCATGTGAGGCAGCAAGCGGAGGTATTCAACGCCGGCCGGTCTGGAGTCGGTGTGCTGCTGTCGGCCGCGGGAGCACGGCGACAGGGACCGCAGCAAGAGCAATTAGTTGAGCTGCTTGTAGGTAAAGTGCATGCTTCTGGAGGGCCCGGTCCTTTTTCCCCCGCCGAAAACTTCCTGCGCATCTTTGATGCACAACGTTTGATTCGTCTGGATAGCCTGTTTACGGTGGCCGATGGTATAGGGAAGGGCCCAGTTGATCAGAGGGCGATGAAGAATATTGATGAACAGTTAGGTCGATTGGAAGATACTGAATCGCTACGCGGTTCATTGTCGTCGGCGGAGAAAAACGCCATGGCGGTCGGCTACTGGAGCCAGCGGCACCTCGACCAGGAGCGGAAAGTCAGCTTCGAGAACCTCGCAAAGAACTCTGAAAAGAGAGAACCCGGCGCGGTGCTTGCGCCGTTCCTGCGCGACTCACTGGTGGGCTTGGTTTATTGCTATTACGCGCCAGCAGGCGCTCAACTACTGCTTACTAATCCATTGTTCGTGCGCGGTCACGATTTTGTCGGCCCTCCTGAGGCTCTTGCGTCCTGGCGCGCGACCGAAATTGTGGGAAGCGGATGGCCGGCGAGCACAGGCGGGCGTCTTATGGGCTCGTTAACTTCGCTTCCTTATGCAATTGCTGAAGCGGAACAGAACTTTCTCACTCCCAAGCGCGAGCAGGCTCTGATTTGGGCAGATTTGGTGCCGCAAATGATTGTGGATGTGACGGTCACCCGATGGAGGAATGTGAAGCCGGAACAAGTCCGTTGGGTTTCGTTACATATTCAGAGGGGGCGCAGCCTTATAGCAGCAGCCGCGCTTGATCCAACGATTCAATCCCGGGTTTTCGCAGCGTATGCGCGATTCGCAACTCCCGCGCGTGTGGAGCGCCTTCGAGATGAACTGAATGCAGGGGATTTCCAAAAGGCCGTTTCTGAGGTGCCGACCTCAGAACTTTACGCGCTAGCACAAGATTCGACGCTTCGGGGCGTTTCTCCCGACGTCGCTTCGAACGCCATTACCGTAATGGCAGACGAGAACAACCCAGATCTGGCGCCTGTTGCGATTGCGCGGGTATTCGGCACGCCCAAGCCGACGCTGACCCATTCGTACCGGCCGGGACTTCTCTATTTGCGTACGTTCCCGGCACTCATGGGCTATTCAAGCAGGATACTTGCCGAGAGCTGGGAATCTAACAACCTGTACTATGCGGCGCTTGCCGATCAGGTGGGAGTGCCCATCGATCAATTGGATTCTTACGTGCCGGAGTGGAACCGCTCAGCGATCGAGAATATCTTTGCGACACACTTAGAGGATTGGCCTGCGGTCCTGCGCTCTCTTCATGCGGTTGGCGAAAACGTCCGACAGCGCAATAATCAGCGCGCCGCGATCAATACGTCACAGAATTAGGAAGGGTATGGTGAAAAACATTCTGCGTATCGTCGGCGTGATTTCGTTGCTGGGAATGTCGGCTGCCTTTTGGGTGCACGCTCAAGACCAGGATCAAGCCACGATCCATGTAAAGGTGGACATGGTTGTGCTGAGCTTCACGGTAACGGACACGAAAGGCAAGTATGTAAACGGGCTGAAGCCCTCGGAGTTCAAGGTATACGAAGACGAAATTCCCCAAAAAGTGGCGACTTTTGCTGAGGGCACCCGCGCGCCGGTGCAGGTGCTTGCGAACGGGGAAACCAGACCCCTTCCTGCTGGGAGCGCCGGGAACGGCACGCCGTCAGGACCTGGCGTTGTGAATCTGAGGTCTGACGCCATGACGGGCACCAACGTGTTCGTCCTCTTCGATACGAGCAATTACATGTACCGTGGGTTCGTGTACGCGTCTGATGCGATTGCTGATTTTATTCGCGGTCTCGATCGGGCTGACTCGATTGCCGTTTACACGTATAGCCGCAACTTGAATCGCGCCGTTCCTCTGAATCGCGATCGCAGCACGGCAATCTCTGGTTTACGAAAAGCGGTCGCCGGAGATGACTCGGCGCTTTACAATTGCCTTCTACTTACGCTGCGTGATGCGGCAAGAGTAGCGGGGCGCAAAGTGGTGATCGTTTTTTCAAACGGCCCCGATAACGCCAGCATGGTGGCGCCGGATGACGTGCGGGCGGTCGCAGAGGATGAAGGCATCCCGATATACGTCATCTCAACTAACGAGGTGACGAACGACTCGATATCGAGCTCGATCTTCAAACGCATCACAATGAAGACGGGCGGCAAGAGTTACTTTGCAAAAACATGGCAGAAGCAAGTCGAAGCTTTCGAATCCATTCGCGAGGATCTAGGCAATAGCTATACCGTTACTTATTACCCACAACCGAACCCGAACGAAGGTTTCCGAACAATCAGCATTCAGTTGACATCGGACGCCATGAAGAAATACAAGATTCGGGCTCGGCCGGGCTATCGCCCTCAGCGCAGCTTTTGAGTGACTGTGAAAAGCGCCGCTACTTCGTTTTTTTGACGGGAAGCGGTCCGAAAGCCTGGCCGACCGGCATCATTTGAAGCGTGTTTATGTTGACGTGTGCGGGCCGGGTCGCAACCCAATGTATGGCATCGGCGATATCTTCCGGGGTGAGCGGCTGAGTTCCTTCGTATACGGCTTGGGCTCTCTGCTTGTCGCCTTTGAAACGAACGTCCGAAAACTCGGTTCCACCAACCAGGCCAGGTTGCACGTCGGTGACGCGAATGGCTGTTCCGAATAAATCAGCACGCAACCCGAGGCTGAATTGATGGACAAACGCTTTCGCTCCACCATAAACGTTTCCTCCGGGATACGGCCATTCAGCGGCCGTAGAGCCGATATTGATAACGTGGCCCCGGTTGCGTTCCACCATGCCCGGGAGTAGCGCTCGTGTGCAATACATCACGCCTTTCACATTGGCGTCGACCATGGTTTCCCAATCATCGAGATTCGCCTTATGTGCGGGGTCGAGCCCGATTGCGCCTCCCGCATTGTTCACGAGGACGTCGACGGCCGAAAACGGGTCAGGCAAGCTCTGAACAGCGTGCTCGACCTGCGTGCGTTGTGTGACATCAAACACGAGGGGTAGAAAATCGGCGCCGAGTTCCTGCTTCAGCTCGTCCAGACGATTCTTGCGGCGGCCGGTTCCGATGACCTTCGCCCCGTCCTGCGCGAATCTCTTCGCCGCGGCTCTTCCAAAGCCAGAGCTAGCTCCTGTTATGAAGACGACCATATGTTCATAGAATTCTCGCGCACATAATTATTACGTTTGAAACATCGAACGGGAAATAATGCGCACCACAGTGCTGTGTTAGTCTAAAAGGCGTTCTTGGCTGTTAACGCTACGCCCGCATATTTGCGGGTCGCCACGACCCGTTCCCATGTCGCTGCAAGTTTTTTTGCAAGCTCAATTGCTCGGCGCCGAAGAGTTCCTGATCGCCCGTTCTTCCGGGCATTCGGAATCTATGGCAGACCTGATTGGGCGCTGCGCATGGCTTAGTCTATTTTGCGAAGTGTTGCCCAGGGCATTGCTGTCGGAGCTGAAGCTTTCGCGCATGCTTTTGGGATCGAGTAGCGCCGAACAGTTTCTTCTCGTTCTTGCGGAGGAAGACATCGCTCGGGCGAATGAATTTTTGACCCGCGCGGCGGATGCGGTTGTCACGCTTTCCGGCGATACGTTACGTCTGGTTTGGGCGAGCACGGAGAACCTCGGCGCTTGGCCCGTGGCACGAAAGCGTCTCGACGATGCGCTGGTGGAAAAGAGCTCCACGCCACTTGCGGCGAATGCAGATCCCGGTTTCTTTGCGCCACTTAGTCAGTTGCCGGAACGCGATTGCGATTCGTATTTCAGTGTGTTTGGTCAGAGTCTTCCCCAGGCATCACGAGTTGGCTGGTCTGCCGATCGGCCCGCACATCTCAGCTGGGACGAAGGCCAATATTCGTGGCGTCTGGAGGAGCAGTCCAGCGCAGATGAGCAAGCAATCCTGTTCCTGCGCCGCTTCGCCATGGATGAGACCGGCACGCATCCAGCTCCACTGGGGGAGTTGGCTGAGCGCGCGGACGGAGCCCCACGATGGGGAGTATTGCGCGGCGACGTTGATCATTTCGATTTCAGGTTGAGACGTGCCGCTTCAATCGAGGAGCACATTCATCTTTCGGTGCTATTTAAGGAATTCTTTGCGGGCGAGCTTGCGTTGCTCTGCACGCTAGGCGATTTCTGGCGAAAAGTCAGCATTCTCTATCGCGGCGGTGATGACTTCGCGTTAATCGGCACCTGGGACGCGCTCGTGATGCTGGCTCGCGAAGTGGAGCGGTTGTTCGAAAAGTTTGTTCAACAGAATTTCGAGTCGTTCCCAAGCCTGGAAGGGAAGACGATCAGCATGGCGCTTGCGATTGCGCCGGATCTTGAGACGTCCGCAACGGCGGTATTTGAGGAAGCTGGAGTGCAACTCCGTGCAGCGAAGGCAACCGAAGCGGGAAGCTTTCACTTATTTGGACGGACGCTCGAGTGGAAACGCTTAGGTGATGCGGAAGACCTAAAGACAGGGTTGGTGCGGCTGGTCCGAGACTTCGGATATTCGCCTGCCTACATTACGGACTTGGCTGCGGTATATCGAGAAGCTTTTTCCGCCCGCGCGACTCGTTCTAACAAGCCTATTCGGGTCGATAAACCTTGGCGTACGTACATGCGGTTGTCGCGAGTCATTCCACAAGCACGCAACAAGGAACTGAACAACGTTCGAAGTGCGGTAATCGGGAATCTGGTTGGAAAGAAGACGGCGGGCTTCAAGCTGCGCCCGTCGGCACGCGTAGGTTTGGAGTGGGCGCGTCTGGCTGCCGGCGTGTAAGCGTCTCATCGAAAGGAATCGAAAATGCCTGAAGTAGAAGAGAAGAAAACGGAAGAGCGCCCGAAAAGCGAAAATCGCCCAGCGCGGGAGAATCGGGGCGGCGGCCAGCCGGGCGGTCGGGGACCCAACGATCGAGGAGGCGACGGCCGGGGCGAGCGGGGTGGAGAAAGAGGCGGTGATCGGGGCCGTGAGCAGCGTTTTGGCGGTGGTCCACGCGGACCGGGCGAGCGGCGTGGCGAGGGACCGCCTGAGATCGATTTGGACAAACTTATCGCCGACAGTTTATATCTCGATAATCAGGCGCATGTTGTGGTAAGCCGAATGCGCGATATGGATTCTGGTACCAAAAGCCAGTTGCGCCGGCTCTACAATGCGGTACGGCGTGCAACCCGGGCTCCTGAAGGTGAGCGCCAGCATGAGTTTGTGATGGTTCGCGCGCGACTTGCGTACACCATCGCGCGTCATTCCCTGCGCAGCCTGGACGCGCTCGAACGTCTGTTGCTGCAGGTGACGCGCAAGAACGATACACGCGGTTACGAACGCTTCCGGGATTTGTTTGAAGCGATTATCGCTTACAACGAGTAACGCGCGAAGAACTGGATATTACGCATGAGCTCTCATACTGCAGCTACGGAATTGACGTTTTTAGGCAAGCTGGTTCTCGAAGGCGAGATTCATTGTCAAACAGGTCTCCATATCGGAGCCGGCAAAGGCTCGCTTGAAATTGGCGGCGCTGACAATCCGGTTGTAAAGGATGCATTTGGGATTCCTTACATACCGGGTAGTTCGCTGCGAGGGCGTCTGCGCTCGCTCCTGGAACAGACACTAGGGCTGGCGATCCCGCAGGAACTGGTTTATCTGTCCAAGCGCAAGGGTCAAGAAGTTCGTATTCACCAAAGTGATCGCCCCGACGATGATGTTTGCATTCTGTTTGGCCGGACTCCGGGACGTGTCGAGAAGGTTACTGGCGAGGCGATTGAATCGGCTGGCGCAACACCTGCGCGCCTCACGGTCTACGATGCACCGCTTCTGGTGGATAGCATTACAGCGCAAATGCGCGAGAACCTGGATGACGAATTGACGGAGGTGAAGAGCGAAAATGCGGTCGATCGCATCACGTCACAGGCGAATCCTCGAACACTCGAACGTGTTCCTGCCGGCGCGCGGTTTCGCTTTCGAATGGTATTGGATGTGCTCTGCCCAGAAGACCGGCCGCTGCTGGCGCGAGTTGCTGAAGCGCTGCGCTTGCTCGAGGACGATGCGTTGGGCGGCGGCGGAAGCCGGGGCAGCGGACGAATAGCTCTTAACGCGCTGAATCTCACTTGGCGCAGCAAGGACTACTACGCGAAGGGCGCACCTGAGACGAATTTACTTTCTGGGGCCGACCTGGGAGCTTTACAGCAGTTGGCCAGTGCCGACGATTTCGCTGAGAAGCTAGCCTAGGATGCAGCCGGCGCTTTTGATTCGTCTCCGGCCGCTCGGTCCGTGGCGATACGGTCCCGGCGACGGTGGACAGAACCGCGTCGACACACTGTTTCGCAGCGACCGCGTCTTTTCTGCGGTGACCCTGGCCATGCGAGATTTGGGGTTTTTGGAAGAGTGGCTGGATGCTACCGCACGGAATGCCAAGCCGGCGGTAAGCTTTAGTTCACTGCTGCCGTATCAGGCGGACACGTTATTCGCCCCGCCTCCGGCTACCTTGTGGCCGCCTCCCTCTGCTTCAGTATCGACATCTAGTCCAGTGTTCCTAACGAAAGTGCGATGGACGGCGGCGCGCTTTGTCCCGCTCAGCGTCGTCGAATCGATTCTCACTGGGGGGGCGATTTTGGCGGATCAGTGGGTTGCGGATCCGGAGAGCGGCTGTCTCTTGCGGCGTGACCGGCCGAACACAAGCCCTTTTCGTGTCGCTGTACGAAGCAGCGCGGCCGTGGACCGCCTTTCCCATAGCAGGGTGCATGTGGACGCGTACGCTTGCGCGGAGTTCGAAGCGAGTTCGGGTCTGTGGGCCGTTGCGCGGTTTGCGGACGCGGCGGCCGAATCGGCGTGGAACGATCGTCTGCGGGGCGTGTTTCGGCTGCTCGCGGACAGAGGCTTCGGAGGACGGCGTACGAGCGGGTGGGGGCAGACGGAAGGGCCTGGATTTCAATCAGGTGCGTGGCCTAGTGTGCTTAGCCCGAAGCTGGGCCGAATTTATCGAAATGGCGCACAAGCCGCCCAAGGATACGCGAGCCAAGCTGCCGAGATAGGGAGTGACCCTTCGCTTTATTGGCTCCTGTCGCTCTACTCGCCTTCCTCTGCCGACAGCATTGACTGGACGGCGGGCCAGTACGAGCCAACGGTCCGTGGCGGCCGGATCGAAAGTACATTCGGCTCTGGTCTCGAGAAAAAACCCGTACGGATGATTTCAGAAGGGTCGGTACTTGCGGCACGCTCCGAACCGATCGGCGCTGCGGTGGACGTGGCGCCAGAAGGCTTTGCCCATCCCGTTTACAGATCGGGCCTAGCACTCGCGTTGAAGCTGCCCGCTCTGGAGGAACGCGTACTGGAGGGACCAGTTGAAATGCCCTCTGAACCGGATTTGGAACAACGGCCCTGTGAAGAGCCTGCCGAGCAGCGATCCGAAAGAGGTAGACAGCGCGAGGATGAGTCTGTAACAGAACAGCCGATACCGGAAGGGCCCGGAACGGCGGAAGAGGAGCCCACGGGATGAGGTATAAAGTCACGGCTCTCGCTCCGCTTTTGGTGGGTGACGGCAACGAGCTTTCACCAATCGATTACATGGTCTGGAAGGATCAGGTAAATGTGCTCGATCAGCCTCGCATCTTTAAGCTGCTCGCGCGCGGCCCGAGGCTCGATAGCTACCTAGCGCAACTACGAAAAGCAACCAAACTGGATTTCGCGTCCTGGGGAGGTTTCGCGCAAAACTTCTCGCAACGCCGCATTCCTTTCGAGCATCCGGAGGCGGCTACAGCGTGGACCTCTGCACCTCCTGAATCATTGTTCATCCCGACATTTGCGGCGGATCATCGCGGCGCGTATTTGCCCGGGTCTGCGCTCAAAGGTGCACTGCGGACGAGCATTGTGTTTTCGCGCTGGACACCCAATACAATTGACCGGATCGCTGAGAGCATGCCAACCGATCGCGCGCCAAGGCGGCTAGCCGAGGCAGCTGAGGTAAATTCGGGCGCCTCGCAGGTGAAAATCATTTCCGTTGCCGACAGCCAGCCGATTCCTGCATCGACGTTTAAAATTTTTCTGACGCGCGTGGCGTCACTCGATACCCGCCAGCCCGGAAAACCTCAGGTGACCTGGAAAGTTGCGGGTCGTGGGAGCGTCCCTTCCCAAAGAATTTCCGATGCGACGCCGGTTTTTGCGGAAATGGCGGCCCCTGGCACAGGATTCATTGGTGAATGGGACGAACGCACGTTTCTTGAAAGTCGGGAACTCGCGCATGCCCTAGGTTGGCGATCCGTGCCTGAGCCCAAGCTCATGTTGGATGCTGCGAACGAACACGCGGCAACGCAACTGGAGCTTCATGCGCGCTATGCGGAGACGGCGGGGCTCGAGGGACTACGTCACACGGTTCACTGCCTCAATGAGGAATTGCTTTCCTCACGAGAGCTGCCGGGGACCTGTCTCCTATGCTTGGGCTGGGGGAGCGGTTTCCTTTCCAAGGTAGGGTTTCTCCAAACCGAGCATGAATCATATCGGAAAATTCTACGCGCGGTGGCTGGGTTTGGGAAAGCGATTCGTGAGGGTGTTCCGTTTCCTAAGACGCGGCGGATCGTGTTTTCCGGGACGGAACCCTCTATGCTGCCTGGTTGGGTCAAGCTCCAGCTTGAGCACTAAGGCCCCATAGTACCTTTTCTTCAGAACCCGCCTTCCGGAATCTGTGACTTTGGCGATTGAATTGCCGATAA
>JBJMGM010000177.1:0-7166 GCA_045807905.1 Bryobacteraceae bacterium
CTACACGTCTGACACAGGACCCGGGTGTACACAGGTGCCATGATCGTTTCCGCAACGCAAGGCAGAACACTATCTATCTTTTGATGGACGCCCCCGCAAGGTAGCGAAACATCGCGCTTAGCAGTCCTGGAAGCCCGCCAAACCAAAGGCATCGCCGCGCCAAACACCCTCGCGTTCGGGAGGTGATCGCTTAATGCTTTGGAGTAGATCGCGTGTGCTTACACGGATGCCGTGTTCCCCATGCAGTCGCAATTTGTTTTTCGGTAGTGGGTCTATTCATGGTCAGGACTTCTACTCGGAATCGTCGCGATGAGGAGTATGAATGGGACGCCGCTAAGATCTTACAGTCTTCCCTAAAACCGGAAATGGAGTCCCAGCTGCATCTGGCGCATGGGACTAGCGGTCGACGTGATTTGTCCAGCTCCCGACACGTCGACTTGCGAACTCGGCAGTCCAAGATTGACGTGATTTAGAGCATTGAAGTTTTCCCATCGAAACTCGAGTGATTTGCTCTCTGTAAAGAGGAAATTCTTTGCGAGGGCGAGATTCAATACGTACGATGCCGGACCGCGTAAAGACCCTTTACCGGCGTTACCATTACGGAAGGGCTGCTGCGGAGCTATGTAAGCTGATGGATTGAACCATAAGCTGGCATCGGGATTCTGAACATTGGGATCGCCGATGACGTCAGGGCGGGAGCTATTGAGGTCAGCGTTCACCGATGGAGCGTTTGAGATCGTCGGTGTGAATGCTACCCCGGAGTACAACGTGCTCACCCCGCTGAAGCGCCATCCTCCTATAACGCCGTCCGCAATCTTGTTTGGGTGGCTCAAGAATTTGCGCCCTTTGCCGAACGGCAATTCCCAATTGTGGAGGATCGTGAGCGCGTGAGTTCGATCGAAGATGGCCGGTCCATGATCGGCCCTGACGTTGTAATTATCAGAGAAGTTGTAGCCACCCTCTCCGTTGGTGAGCGCTTTCGACCAGGTATAAGCCAGGAGAAAATCGAGTCCATGGGACAGACGCTTTTGAGCCTTCACTTGCAGACTGTTGTAACTCGAGTTATCACAATTGCAAACGCTGTAGATGGCTTGCGAGTCTCCATACTTAAAAAACGGCCGGCGGGAATCGAAGTCACCAGGACCGGGAATCGCCTGATTACGATTTAAATTTAAGAACAGATGGCGTCCTACGTTGCCGACGTAAGCGGCTTCCAGCGTCAGGCTGGGGACAACCTGGCGCTGCACAAAAATTCCAAGAGTCGGAAAGCGGGATGCGGTACGAGCTCAGGGGATCGAAGAAGAAATAGACCGAGACACCGGGAGGCAGTTGGTAGCGGCCGGACTGGAAAGCCGGCACTGCCGCGGGAGGTGGCCCTGTGGTCAGGAACGTGGGAATTGCAGTGCTGTAAGGATTCGCCTGATTCAGGTTTTGTACAAATTGAACCGGCGGATCAATTTCGGGATTCTGTGCCCAAACCGCGCCTACGCCCGCTGCATTGAAGCTCCGCCCATAGCCACTGCGAATGACCCAGCGCGCAGTTGCTTGATACGCAATACCAAGGCGTGGTGCGAAGCCCAGATTGTACGCCTTCACCCCCATATTCCGAGGAACGTCTCCAAAACCTGCCACGACGACTTCGCCCGTCGCGGGATCGAACGTGCCCGCGCTGCCTGGTTTCGCGGCGACCTGCGGAAGATAATTTTCGTAGCGGAGTCCATACGTGATGGTCAGTTTCGAAGTAGCCCGCCACGCATCTTGCCCAAAAAAGAAGAGGCGCGTCTGCCGCAAAGCCGGGTAGAGGCCCGGACCGGTATTCTGCTGCACAAACGAAGCGGGATAACCCAACAGGAAAGAAGCCAGGCCAATCCCAGTTGTGGCGCTTCCGTTCGCTAGAGTATCGATATCGAGGCTGCCGGTGCTGGAATCGGAAAATGTCACTTCGCCCGCTCGATGCGTGCTGCTGTCGATGCGCTTCTGCTGGGCGCGGCGCACGTCTGCACCCCATTCAATAGTGTGATTTCCTGATTGTTTCGTCCAATTGCTGACCCATTGAAATTGGTTCTCGGTTTCATCGAGTGGGCAATTGCAACCATTCGCATGGAGCGAATAGCCTAAATTGAAGCCACCATTCCCGTTCACGTACAAACCCGGCATACCGGACGCGTCCTGCCCGCCTCGATTCAACCCGAGCAGACCGGCGTCGAGCGCGGGTGTGGTTCCGAACCCGTTGGGAAGGTTATGGACGCAATAACGGTAGAAGCCGAAGCGGAAGTCGGCGATGAGGGCCGGAGTGATGGCGTACGTATAGCCAAGGGCAAGACTCTGGTTTCTTGCTAAGGAGTTACCTGCGAAGCTGAAGGGAACCGGGCCTCCACCTTCTGCACCGAATGCGCCAGGACCTTCGGTCACCCCGAGGCGGGTATGCCGGCTATGGAGAAGGACTTCGATGCGCCCGAAATTCGCGGGCTGGTCATCTACATTCGCGAGCGAGCGGCCAGCTTCAAGACGGAGCATACGAAGTTCAATGCTCCCATTCCGGGCACGATTGTACGCAGTGAGAACGCTTCGTTCAAGCTGGATCCCGTGATAGAGACCGGCCTGGACACGCCTTGGGCGATTGCATTCCTGCCCGATGGCCGCCAGTTAGTGACCGAACGGCCGGGCCGCTTGCGCGTTATTGAGAAAGGAAAATTGCTGCCGGAACCTGTGCGCGGCATTCCCGCAGTTTATGGAGGCGAGGGCGGACTGCTGGATGTGGCGCTGCATCCCGATTACTCGCGCGCGGGCAATAACTGGATTTATCTTTCCTACGGTGACAAGAGTCCGGGCGGGTTGGCGATGGCGGCTGTGATTCGAGGCCGCTTCCGGGATGGCGCGTTTGTCGATCAGGAACAAATTTTTAAGGCGGATGACTCGCTGTATCGTGCCGGGGGCCAGCGCTTCGGCTCACGGCTGCTATTTGACGGTAAAGGGCATCTTTTCTTTTCGGTCGCGGACCGTGCGTGTCCGGGAGACGAACAAGATCTAACACAACCGAATGGGAAAATACACCGCGTGAACGACGATGGAAGCATTCCCAAAGACAACCCATTTGTCAACAGGCCTGGAGCGATGCCCAGCATCTGGACTTATGGAAATCGCAATCCGCAGGGGCTCAGTATCAGTCCGGTCACGGGCGAGTTGTGGGAGGCAGAGCATGGGCCACGCGGGGGAGATGAACTGAACATTCTTCACGAAGGGCATAATTACGGTTGGCCGGTGATTACTTACGGCATGAACTACGATGGAACGCCGATCACGAATCACCTGGCTCAGGATGGAATGGATCAACCGGTTACCTGTTGGACTCCTTCCATCGCCATCAGCCCACTCACTTTCTATACGGGAAATCGGTTCCCGCAATGGAAGAATAATCTATTTCTAGGCTCACTGGCGGCGCAAGAGCTGTTGCGTTTAGTGGTTGAAGGTGAAAAGGTGACGCACCAGGAAATACTCTTCAAAGGAATTGGGCGCGTGCGCGATGTCGTCAACGGGCCGGACGGCTACCTTTACGTTATCCTCAACGAGCCCGACCGCATCGAGCGCATTCTACCCACTGATACGAATTAACCAAATCGCGGGTGTGGGACTGGGAACCCCCTTGCCCCGTAAAGCTGAATTTTATGTGCAGCCGAAGCGTTCCTATCCGCATCCATTACAGTCGAGAGTAACCCAATGGCAGCAAACTCTAATCGAACAATCGTCGTGACCGGCGCCACGGGCAAACAGGGCGGCGCGGCGTTCCAACATCTCAAGCAGCGCGGGTTCCGCGCGCTGGTACGCAACCCCGAAAGGCCGGAAGTACGCGAGTTGGAAGGTAGTCGCGTCGAAGTGCTTCAGGGCGATTTCGACGATCCGGAATCAATGGAGCGGGCACTGGACGGAGCCGACGGCGCTTACTCGGTACAACCGTGGCAGGGAGGTGTCGAAACGGAGATTCGTCAAGGGATTGCATTCGCCGAAGCAGCAAACCGCGAGGAGGTTGGGCATTTCGTTTACAGTTCGGTTGCTGCCGCGGATCAGAATACCGGTATTCCGCATTTTGAAAGCAAGGGTAAGATCGAAGAGCGCATCCGAGAGACCGGCATGCCGTATACGATCTTCAGGCCGGTGTTTTTCATGGAGAACTGGCTGATGATGCGCGACGGGATTGATAACGGCGCAATCACGCTGCCGCTGAGCGCGAAAACGCGGTTGCAAATGATTGCGGTAGACGACATTGGTGCTTTTGTGGCGCTCGCATTTGAACACTCGGGGCACTGGCATAATCGCGCGTATGAACTGGCCGGGGACGAGTTGTCGATGAGTGAGCTTGCAGAAGCATTCAGCCGCGTGTCAGGGCGCGAAGTGCGGTATCAACAGGTAGCTTGGGAACAGTTCGAACAGCAGGCAGGGCGCGAGATGACGGTGATGTTTCGCTGGTTTGAACAAAAGGGCTACAGCGTGGACATCGGGGCGGTGCGGCAACAGTACTCGGAACTGACAAGCTTCAACCGGTGGCTTGAACAAAAATGGACCCGGCCAGCCGCGCAACGCGTATCTGGTCGCTAGTCGCTAGTAACGAGTGCTCGCGTGATCCTATTCGTGAATGCGTATCGGTTTCGTTGCGAGGTCCAGTTCGCCGCGATGCCAGGCCGCCTTCTTTCACGACGGCAGCCTCACCCGGCTGGAAGACGCCGTTCGGCATCATCTGGATCCCATCTCCTCAGCGCTTTACTACGATCCCGGTGGCGCGAGCGTGGGCTGCAGGTCGTCCCACCGCACGCGCAGTGCGTCTCCGTTGAAATGCTGTCCCTTGAACAGGTCCAATGCTGGTCAGTCATTCCGTAACCCGGAAGCATTTCAATATTGAATGCTGAGCTAGAGCTGTACGCAGGCGGACGTTCCGTCCTTGGAATAGAGCTGCGGTACAAGCGATATAATCTGCGATAAACTGGCGACTGCCTCGCAATCGGTGTTGGCCGAAGAGGAGATGGAACCAGGCTATGAGGCCTGAACGGCGGGATCAAATCGAGCAACTGTACCACTCCGCATTGGAACTGCCGCCGGACAAACAATGTGGCTTTATAGCAGACTCGTGCAGAGGTGACGAGGAGCTACGCCTCAAGTCGAGTCGCTACCCAACGAGGCTTCCTCAAACGCCAAGCTGCTGAAACAGCCACCCTCATGGCTAGCCAACGGTGCAACTCGAAGCGCTTCGCTCACCGCGCCGCTATTTGCAACACATCCTCTGAAGCCGCTAGTTCGGAAGGGGTTCAGAAGGCAACGGGATAGATTCTAGTTCTTCTACAAGCACTTCGGCGGCTATATCTGGCTTGTCAAGTTCGATCGCATGTTGCGGTTTCAGTTCAATCACAAGCGCTTCCATCGTAGCCCCTCGTTCTGGCTTCGGGCCGCAGTCAATTAGAACTTGTCGAACGCCAACCACGAGGTAAACACCTCCGCCGTGTTCACGATCAGTACGCAACTGCACGTGCTCGCCGACTCGCGGGCAGATGGATACAGACGAGAGCGGTAAGCGGCGTAGTTCTGCTTGCGCATCTACATCAAAGAACGAACAGTATTTACTTTCATTCTTATAACGTCCAGGCATTTTGTTTACCCTAGCACGCATCGTCCTGTTTTTCGATTGGGACAAGCGTAGTGTCCGGAAATAATGTAACTCTCTCACGTGGCCGCGCGACAACTATCAACGATCCACTCAGTCATGCGATCCTGACGAATTCAGATGCGGCAGTGAAGGTGTGAACTGCAAGCTCTCTTAACCGGTCAGGGTCCCAAAAGTCAGGTTGATCCGAAGACTCGGAAATGCCTACCATGCTGTGTGCGACAGATCGAGACCGGGATGAATAAGTCGTGACGTCGGAATCGCCATCGTATTTCGTTGCCGCTTACACAGTTGGAAGTCTGGATTTCACCGATCGCGTGCAGTCGGCCGCCGCTGAGGCTCAGAAGGGTACGTTCACGACAATAAGGACGCTTATGAAAGCTGCTTTTCTGATGTTTCTCTCTCTGTCTGTCACGACGGGAATGCTGGCCGCAGCAGAGAAGGAACTATCGAATTTCAAAGCTTGGCCCGAAATCGTCGCAATGTCATTGAGGGTGATGATTCGCGTGCATATTTCGCGGTTGCAACAGGAATTCCGGGGTTATGCGTCGCAGCTGCGCTTGGGTATGTAAAGTATCTCCGCTCGTGTTTGTGCGTTCCGTTCGCGAGATTCTGCCGTACTTGGCTTCTGGCGACTTTATATCCGGCCAGCCGGCGCGGTCAAGCCCGATTCCACACGCACAATTACGGACAAATTCCCTACGGACAAGTTGAATGCCGGCCCTCGGTGCGTGCGCGCCTGCGTGTTTTACGCCTTAGCTAAATCCACCAGGTCTTTGTAAACCTGCTCGCAGTATTCCTCATCGGCATTGGCAATCTTCTCCACGGTGCTGTAAGGGAACCCAAAACTCTTGTCTGGGGCGAGGGTTAAGTAAATCCACCGCTCGGGTGATCTAAAAACTCGACTCCAGGTGGCGGGCCGTCTGGCAAGCCGCGCAAGATATCTACAAGCCACTGCTTGACCTGCTCCCGCTTTTCTTCATCCATCTATTTCTTATCCAGCGCGCCGCCAATTCAACCCTGGGCAGCTTTTTCCTTTTTGTAACTACGTATGCTAGTTTCCGTGAAACAGCGCTGCTTGAGATCCTCTAATCCGGCCTTACGCTGGACCTCGTTCGGCCACCACTCGGAAGGATCAGGCCGTGATTGGCACAGGTACACTTCACCGCTGCAGCCACCCGGGCTTGTTCGGGTGGGCATCCCGCACGTCCTCCAATTTGAGCATTCCCAACTCGTCCCTCGCGTCGATTAAGGTATTCGCAATGTTTAGCAACCGACAATACTGATCATGCGACATGGCTACCTAATAAGGGCCTTCAGCGCTCGCGGTAGTACAACTGAGATGTTCAAAGCGAAAATACTGTCGGGTAAATATCTTCCAGCGATTACGGGCGGGTCTTTATCAGAGCTCCCTTCGGCAGCGCCACGTCCGATCGACGCCGACGATGTACCCTTTCAAGAAGCCACTCATTTCGAGAGACGCACGAACCACCCGTGCAGAGAAAATCTTGGCTCC
>JBJMGM010000178.1:0-5710 GCA_045807905.1 Bryobacteraceae bacterium
AGAAAAGCCAGAAGTTCCGGATGTTCGTGTGTCCATCCCCTTGCGCTTATGTCAGTCCAGAGTTGCGCTTCATCGGGACCGATAGCATGCGCCCTGATATCAGCGTGATCTTCAATTGCAGGCTTCTCAACAGGCCGATAGAGGACGTTGCTGATTTCGAACGGTCTGTAATTGCGGGCACAGAGCAAGTCCAACGCAGCGGCCCCGGCGAGTGGACTCACTTCGTGAAGCACGGGCGCCCCGCGATCAAGAAAGAAGCGCTCGAACACATCCAGCGAAGCCGCGCTCAGTTCCTCGAATATGCCGAGTCCGAAACTCTGAGTAACAGGAGAGTCGATACCATCGAAGACCGCGTATGCTCCTGCGCATTCAATCCACTCGGCGCCGCTCTCCGGGAATTGACGCTGTCGTGCTTCCGCGAACTCAACGCACGCGTGCCCTTCCGCGTGCTCCAAACGTCGTGAGAGTCCGAGGTCAGAAAACAGCATTGCGTTTGCTTATGGTACAAGGCTCGGGTGAAACCAGCAACGCCGTACCCTCTCTGTGCGGACGGCGATTACGGTTCACTTTTACGAATGTCGTTCACTTGGAGGTAATGTCGGCGAGTGGGCGAGGTGGCTCCACGATTACTCCCCATCTTCGGCTTTCGGTTGAGTCTCCCGCCTGCAGCATTGTCAAGCTGTAAAGAGGTGTACCGGCCCGATCACGATTTTTTCTCTATCGATCTTCAGGCCAAAGCTTTGCCGTATAGCACAAGCAAGCGACTCCACGCTTTCTCGGCCTCTTGTTCGTTGTAGACATGTGAGTCCGGGGGGCACCAGCCATGGGCGGCGCCGGCATAAACCTCAATTTCGGCGGTCAGATGGGCTTTCGCGAAAGTGTGTTTCAGAATGTCCTTATCGTTTGGCGACCGCGCATCGTCATTGGCTGCAATCGCAACGAGGAACTGCGCCTTGCTTCTTGCCGCTTCAAAATGTGGACTGTTCGGTTGATCTGTGACGAGTCCACCGCCGTGGAACGATGCGACCGCTCCGATACGTTCGGGAACGGCGGCAGCTGTCCGGAACGCAATCGGACCGCCCATGCAATAACCCTGCGTACCCATCTTGCGATTCTTTGCGACGGATGACTGCCCGTCCAGCCACGCGATGAACGCTTTGGCATCGGTCATATGGGTGCGCTCATTGAGAGTTTGCGCGAGCGGTCTCACCTGGTCTATCGGCGTTGCGGCGCCAGCGTCGGCAGTCGGGGCTTTCTTCGCTCTGTAGAACGGGTTCACTACAAGCACCGAGTACCCCGATTCGGCGAGTCGTTTGCCCATTCCTCGAAATGCTGGCCGTAAACCGAAAATGTCGGGCCAAATGAGAACGCCCGGAGCTGTCCCGTTTGCAGGATGGACGAAGTAGCAATCCGCCGTGCCGTCCGGCGTGGTCACGTTCACGTCGGATTCGGTCACTGCAATCGAGTTGGCGACTTTCGGCAACATCATCGCGATACCTGCCCCTAACATGACCCCGAACTGCTTCCTCGTCACCTTGCCGCGCCTCTCGTACTCTAGCCGGTCGTTTTCGAAATGGTCCTGATCACACATACATCGGTTCCCTATAAATGCGTTCGTTCCGCCGAAAGACCGCCCGCGTATCGGCTTATCTTATATCTTCAATCCGCTTGACCCAACAGCTTAGTGGCTGGCGTAATAAGCGAATCGGTCACAGTAAGTGTATGGATTTGCAATCGTTCAATTGTCAGATCATCAATTGAGACTGACTTAATACTCGCTTTGCCGACCGCCAGCCTACCGACAATGAGCCGTCCAATTGCAAACGCGCCTACCGCAAATGCACCGACTGCGAGGGCACCCAAGGCATTCGCACCAATAGCGGCGCGGCCGATTGTGAACTGCCGAAGCTTTGGAGTATGCGTCATAAAATCGTTATTCTCCTCCCGAAGGATAGCCCGTAACAACATCAGTCCTGACAACGTCGCCTTTGGTTGGATCAGCTTCCTTCCGCCGCGTCATTCCCGATGAAGCGCAGCTATAATCCGGGAGTAAGCCGGCACGCGCCAACCTAAATGAATTTTAGGCAGGCACTCGGTGTGATTTCGGGCGAAATAACTCGTTGCACTGCCCAGGAAGACAGCCAGTCCGCGGTACTTGTTCGTTGACCCCTGGACTGACATGTGGGCGTTCCTGGATCGCTTGGAGCAGATACGTAATGCAACGGATAGTAAAGTTGCCTGTCCAGCACGCTCCGCATCCGTATGTGGAACGCTGTCGGCATCAGGTTGATACCAGCCGTCACATGAAAACTCCAGCAGAATTGGTGAAAACCTATCCGGAATTGGTGGCGTTTGCAGCAACGTGAACGGTCGCGAGCACGAGCCGCCGGAATTTAAGCTGCCGCGTGCGCGTTGCACCTGGGTGCTGTGATCGGGGCAAGTCGAACGGCGCTTCGCCTCACGATTTCACGCTCCCGAGCGGAATTGCGAATCATCATTTCGTAGATTCGTTTGGAAGCTGGGATGGGGACGTCGTTCTGCGGTATAGAAGAGCCTGCAAACGATTCTCCTAATCATCTATGTCTTTGAAATGCAGATTGACCTCATGCCATTCGCTGAAAACCCGTCGGAACCAGACCGTCGTCTCGCAATCCCAGCCGATGAGACAGGGATTCGATCGCCTCGATCGTGTGCCAAGGTACCCTTCATCTAGCCAACCCTTTGCTTAATTCGGGAATCTTTTCGGCCCGAACACAAAGCAAGCAGAAGGGCAATGACCAGGGAATGGCTCGGTCGCACGGAGTCCTTCAATCATCAGTTTTGCTCCCTCACCTTACGCCCTTCCCGAGGCAATTCTCTCGACAACAATTGCTCCGGTCATCATGGGATGGATCTTGCAGAAATATGGATAAGAGCCCGGCTCCTGGAACTTGAAGGAGAACGCCTGGTCGGTATCGAGAACAGGAGAGGAAAACTTGTTCTCTGCGCTCACGACGTTGTGGGGAATGTCATCGTGATTCGTCCACGTAACGGCTGTCCCAGCTTTTATAGTCAAAGACTTGGGCGCGAAGGAAAAATTGTCAATTTTCACTTCGCCCGAATCGCTAACATTCCGAAAATTTGACGACTGAGCAGCGGCCGTACCCAACGTAGAATCGACCACTGCAAGCGTGTGGCTCCCGACGAGGTAGTTCACATGCGTGATGCCAAGCACGTCACGCAAATGCTCGGCAGGTACTTTCAGCGGCCCGGGCGAGGGAGCAGTGCCCGGTTTCGGTTGCGGAAACGCCGTTGACATGGCGGTGTGGAAGCTGACGTTTCCTTCCACTTTTTGCATGATTTGGTGAATGTGTCCGTTCAGTACCGTTACGGAGCCGAAGCGCTTGGTGTACGACAAAGCTTTGGCTCCATCGTCGGTGCCCCATCCCCACTCGGGATAAACCGTCCACAGAGGAATATGGGCGAAGACGACGATGGGCGTACTACTGGAGCACCCGGCTAAATCCTTCTCGAGCCAGCTCAACTGGTCCGCGCCGAGAGTTCCCAGACCGCCTGCTTTCAAATCGACGACGTTCACAAGGCCGATGAAATGCACTCCCTTATGGTCGAAGCTGTACCAGCCGGCGCCTTTAGTTCCTTTGCCGTAGCGCTCCAGATACTGTTGCCCGTTGTCCGTGAGCACGTCGTGCTCGCCTGGCACAAAGAATGTTTGCCGCGCTTTAGCTGACTTTAGTATCTGATCGAGCGTATCGAATTCGCTTGGTTTTGATAGATGGCTCAAGTCACCCGTATGAATGAGAAAATCCGGCGTGCGCTTGAGCGCATTGATCTTCGCAATTGCCTCCTCGAGCGTTGCCGCTACATCTTTGTTCGCTTCTTTGTTAAAACCGATGTGACTGTCGCTGATCTGAACGAAGCTGAATTTTCCATTCCCGCCGGCTTCGTGAAGGTTCATTTGACCGAACGCTTTTGAACTCAGCACGCCTCCGGAAACTGTCCAGACCGCACCTGTTCCGGCCCAAGCCATACATTGCAAGAAACCGCGGCGATCCACTCCATCTTTGTTCAGGTTTTCCTTAATTCGCTTCGACAAGATACTTTCTCCTCTTTCATCTCTGACGGCGCTTCACGCCGCTCGTCAACTACTACCGGCACTGTCACTAAAAAATTCCGTCGTGAGCAGCTTTTTTTGTTGAAGAGTGTCTTCAGCGATTGGTTGAGCGACATTCGTTACAGCCGCGGTTAATCACCTTTCGGCGCTCAAGGCGTGCGTATTGATACACGATCTCTATTTTCTGCATCAGATAACTTTGCATCGCGATGCATCACTGCATACGCTGTTGACGCCGTGCGGGGGACCATCGCGCGACGGCCGGTGCTCCCAAAGCCGACGGTCCCCCGTCTCAAGGGAATGGTTCGCCGGAGCGTTGCTGAAGCTGTACTCGGGTCTTCGAAAGAAATTTATATAATCGCGCCCATGCCGCACGTCCCTTTCGACAATCAGGAGACCGGTGCCACATAGCTATACCATGGGCAAACCGTCCCATCTTGACTGGGAATCGGCGCAGGGCCATCGCCTTGCCCGCCACTGTCAGAGGGGAACCTGGAATAAAATGGCGGAAATTTCGGTAAGCAAAAGTAAGGTCGAGCGCTTTGAAGAAACCATTTTGCCGCATCTGAATGCTGCTTTTAATCTTGCGCGGTGGCTTACACGAAATGAACATGACGCAGAGGATGTCGTCCAGGAATCTTATCTACGTGCTCTCAAGTCCTTTGGAACCTTTCAATATGGCCGGGACGCGCGCGCCTGGTTGCTGAAGGTCGTGCGAAACACTTGCTACACTTGGCTTCGCAAGAACAGGCCTTACGAGATCGCTGAGCACTTCGAAGGAGCCGATCCGGATGGACCGGTTGCGCGCTCGAATCCGGAAACGCTACTGGTTGCAAAGATGACTTCGCAACTAGTCCAGAAGGCCCTCGAACACTTACCTGTCGACCAGCGCGAACTCCTGATCTTGCGCGAATTGGAAGGGTTTTCATACAAAGAGATCGCTGAGATCATCGACGTTCCCTTGGGAACCGTAATGTCGCGTTTATCGCGAGCGCGCAAGGAACTCCATGATCGGCTGAGCGAAGGCGCGCAAGAGGTAACACCGTGAGCTGTCAGGAGTCGCGTCAACTAATCGAGGCCTATGTCGACGGGGAGCTGGATCTTGTCCAAAGTTTGGAGATTGAGCGCCATGTTGTAAGCTGTGCCGGGTGCCGTGCGCACTGCGAGAAGGTTAAAGAACTCCGAAGCGCGCTGCGCACTCATTATCCATATTTTGCTGCTCCTGAGGCTCTTGAAAAAAACATTCGCGCTCAGCTTCGACTTTCTGGCGGAGGGCAGACTAGAACCGCTCGGTACAAAACATTTCCCGACTGGCGCCTGTCCGCCGTTGCTGCCAGCATCGTGGGTTTAGCCATTTTCAGCGCCATCTTTGTGGCGATGCTTCGACGCGCTTCAGAAACGAACACGTTAGCCCAGCAAGTTGTATCTAGCCACATCCGTTCATTGATGGCGAACCACCTAGCTGATGTTCCCTCGTCGGATCAGCACACCGTAAAACCTTGGTTCAACGGTAAGCTGGACTTTTCGCCGCCAGTTAAGGACTTTAAGAGAGTGGGTTTTCCGCTTACAGGCGGTCGCCTCGATTATCTCGATGGCCGG
>JBJMGM010000179.1:0-8677 GCA_045807905.1 Bryobacteraceae bacterium
GACTTCTTTCGGAAAGCACCGATCCCTGGACTTTGACAAGAACCGCTGGCATTCTGGCGATGCAGTGATGTAAGTTCACCTCAGCCTCGCCGCGCAAGCTCGATACCAGCGATGTCGATCTTTTTCATCGTCATCATCGCCTCGAAAGCACGCTTGGCCTCAACGCCTCCGACCGCAAGCGCATCGGTTAAAGCACGCGGGGTGATCTGCCAGGAGAGGCCCCAGCGGTCCCTGCACCAACCGCTTTCCGTGCCACCGTTGCCAACGATCGCGTTCCAGTAACGGTCCGTCTCTTCCTGGGTGTCGGTCGCGATCTGGAAGGAAAAGGCCTCGCTGTGCCTGAACGCCGGGCCGCCATTCAGACCGAGACAGGGGAGGCCAAGCAGGGTGAACTCCACCGTCAGCACATCGCCCTGCTTGCCGTTCGGGTAATCAGCGGGGGCATGGTGAACCGCGCTTACCTCACTGTCAGGAAAGATGGACGCATAGAAGCGCGCCGCCTCATGCGCGTCTTTGTCGAACCAAAGGCAGATCGTGTTTTTAGACTTCATAAGAGATCAAGTGTTATGTCCTTTATCAGCCAGGATTACGAACCCGGAACATGACTGAACCCCGCCAGGACCGCACGTTACTGCCGGGGTGCCTGCATCAAAGCGAATCCACAGCCCTGGTCATCTACCGCCTGCAAAACGCGTGCCCCTCCCGGCACGTCCATGGGAGGTGCTGCGATGGATCCGCCCGCCTCTTTGATTCGGTTCTGAGCAGCCTCAACGTCACCCACGGTGAAATAGAACTTCCAGTGCGGCTTCAATCCCTCAGGCATACCCGGGCAACTCCTGAGGTTCATGATTCCACCAGCGTATAGCGGCTTGTCCGTCCGGAAGGTCTGGTAGATTCCCATGGGCCCCATGTCGTGGGCATAGTCCTTCTCCCAGCCGTAATGCTTGGAGTAATACGCGAACGCCTTTTCTGCATCGTCCGTCAGCAGTTCATGCCAGCCCACATTACCCGTGTCCATCTGTGCCAGCCGCGGTGGAACATAGTTGCTGGCTGGTTCAAAAAGCAGGTATTTGACTTGCTGAGGATCAAGCACAACGGCAAAGCGTCCTACTGCTGGAATATCCTGTGCAGGTTTGATGATCGTGCCACCGTCTGCAACCACCGCCTTCAGTTCTTCATCCAGTTTGGCTGTGTGAATGTGCGCCATCCATTCGGGTGGCATCGCCGGTGCGCCCGCAGCTGCCCATGTCATTATGCCGCCCACATCTTTCCCACTCTGACCGAAGATCATGTACCGCATTCCGGGCATTCCGGAATCGCGCACGTCCCAACCGACCACTTTGCTGTAAAACGCCACGGCTTTGTCCATGTCGTTCGTTACAAGCTCATACCAGACGAATCCATCCGCCATTACAATCCTCCGTTTAGCGGCACGTGGCCGCCGAAGTGAACACCGTCCACATACGATAGCATCGGTAAGTGGATGCTGTCCACATCTTTTCCGGACATGCGGGCTAAACTTTCCTTTGGACTGCAATGAGAGCGTCGGATCCAGCCAAACCTCGCAAGACGTTCCGCCACGGGGACCTGAGGAATGCGCTTGTCAGAGCGGGCCTCGCCATGGCGCGTGCCGGAGGTCCTGACGCGGTCATTCTGCGTGAGGCGACACGGCGGGCGGGTGTCGCTCCGAACGCGGCGTATCGTCATTTCTCCAGCCAAGCCGCGTTGCTTGATGCTGTACGCTCCGCTTGTATCTCCCGTCTCGCGAGCGCGATAGAGATGGAGATGGCTCGCCACAAGCCGGGCCGTGATTCGAAGCTGTATGCTCGTCGCAGCCTCCGCGCCGTAGGTATGGGGTATCTAGGTTTCGCCTTGAAGGAGCCGGGAATGTTCCGCACCGCCTTCTCCGTGCCCCCAGCCATCCACGAATACAATCAGGCCAATACCGCCTCTTCGAGGCTCAACCCATACCAGTTGCTTTCGCTCGCTTTGGATCGTATGCAAGAGGCTGGGCTTCTCAGCAATGATAGTCGAGAGGGGGCGGAGTTTCTTGCCTGGTCCTCCGTTCACGGGCTCGCACTGCTCGCGCTTGAGGGGCCGCTCATACCCATGCCGCGGGAAGATGTTCTCGCGCTAGGGCAGCGTCTTGTGGGCATGGTCGAACGAGGCCTAACTTAACCCTGCCTGATACCCCATCAGTTCGAACGAGTGGGCTGCGGGTGGGCGGTATCTACGTGGCTGAAAAGGCGCTATCCCTACAAGTGCACGCGCCGTTTTTGGAGATTACTCGCGTGTGACGGCCCAGGGTTTACTAATCCTGCGACCCCATCGCGACACATTTTCTTTCGGCTGCACTAACTGCGAGATGTGCGAGGCGCAGCATAGTAGCATTCGCGTATGCACCCATCGCTACCCTCAACCTTTCAAGCGCAAACAGTGCCCAGCCCCGAAGGCGCAGAGATTTTCGTCCGCTCAGGCGGGTCCGGTCCTGTGGTCATGCTTCTCCACGGATACGCCGAAACGAGCGATTCCTGGGCTCCGCTGGTACCGGAGCTGGTCAAGAGCTACACGGTTGTGGTGCCGGATCTGCGAGGCATCGGACGCTCGTCTCGCCCGGCTGGAGGCTACGTTAAGAAAACGCAGGCGGCCGATATGAGAGCTGTCGTCACGGCTCTTGGGCATGACCGGGCATCCATCGTTTCGCATGATATCGGCATCATGGTTGCCTATGCCTACGCAGCGCGTTACCCAGATAAGGTTGAGAAGCTCGTCGTCATGGATGCTCCGCTTCCAGGGGTCGCGCCATGGGACGAAATTGTACGAAATCCGGCGCTCTGGCACTTCTCGTTCCACGGTCCCGATGCGGAGCGGCTCGTAGAGGGACGTGAGCGAATTTACCTTGACCGTATTTGGAACGACTTCACAGGTGACGCCAGCAAGCCCGACGAGGCCACCCGAGCGCACTACGCAGCGCAATACGCTCAGCCGGGCGCGATGCGGGCGGGCTTCGCCCAGTTCACCGCTTTAGCGCAGGATGCCGAGGACAACAAAATCTTTCAACAAACGAAGTTAACTATGCCTGCGCTTGCTGTTGGTGGTGAGAAATCGTTCGGGGCAACAGAGGCTGTCGTAATGCGCAATGTAGCTAGCGATGTGCGTGAAGCAGTCGTGCCCGGCGCGGGCCACTGGCTGATGGAGGAGAGTCCGACATACACTATTCGCCTGATTCAGGACTTCCTAAAGCGGGAGACATCAGCGGCGCGAGTTGGTTAACGAAACGCCGCTCTCCAGACGCGACCGTGGTGTCTCGGCAACGATTTCTTGATTGCTAAACACTGCCAAACCAGGAGGGAAGAACTCAGTGGAACGATCCAAAATAGATCTGACCAAAGTCGGATGGATCCACTCTGACGGCCCAGTGTTTATCTGAATGTTTTCACATGTCCGCGTAGTCGGCATGTGGGACATTGAACCCTAGCGCGTTATGACGTCCACGCGGCTGGGATCGGCGGACTGAAGCCGAGTTCCCGGTACTAATCCGTCCAGTTTCCGATGGCCGACCCTTCGGACAGAACGAGAGCACCGTAAAGATCCGGGCATTGGGGGCTGGCGCTGCTACGTGCTCTGCAGGGGGTTCAACCTGATAGGATCTACTGCGATGACCGAGGCACAGGCCAAATGTAGTGGGTGGATACAAACGAGACAGTGACTGCGGGCGGGCGAGGAACGCGACACCGCCACTCAACGCTAGGAAACAAGATTTTTCTGGCCAAATGAGAATTCCGATCTTGCGTTCGTCGTTAAAGTGAAGGCAGGCAACTAGCTTGCCTCGACACCATTTTGGAGAAGACATGCCGCAATATTTGGTTGCTGGTTACCTCCGCGACGACTTCGACCCCCAGGCGGACGAAGCCACGGGCCGCGAAATCCACGCGCTCAACCAAGAGATGATTGCTGTCGGCATCAGGAATTCGCTTGCGGCCTTGGGTCCGCGAAGTCGCTGCGAGCGCAGACCGATGGCGGTGTCCTCATCACCGACGGGCCGTACCTTGAGACCAAGGAACACATCGGCGGTTTTTGGATTTTGGAATGCGCCGATATGGAAGAGGGGGTGGCATCGGCGCGCAAAGGCGTCGCCGCCACTCGGGGGCAGGTCGAGGTGCGAGAGATCTTCTTCAGCCCGCCACCCGACTAGCAGGCGCGTGAGAAATCCCCGAGCCGCGCTCGCTCTCAACCGTGAGGCCCGTCTCGCCCCGCCGCCAGATTGCGAAACTCAAACCGCCCGGCCGTATCGCTCCACAAACCCGCCGCAAACGGCTCGTAGCCCCGCGCAAAGACAAAGCCACCGCTCCCGACGGCTCAACCCGCCAACATCGACGTTCGTGGACGTTTACGTTGGCGGTCATCGCAACATGAGTCTCCATGAGGCTGCCGCCGTCCTGATTGGTCAGGTAAAATTAGCTCAGAAATTGTTTTCAAAGTTGTGCGCTCAACCCACCGGTACGGTTCAGCGATGGACCCAGGATGTGACCGTTACTGAGAGTGTGAACGGGTCGGGCGGCAGCAGGTCTGTTTTCGCCGCCTTTTTGGAGAGATCGCATGATTCGTACACGGCGCCGCTTCCTCGCATTTATCGGCATCGTGATCCCCGTTTTGTCGCTGGCGATCTTTGCTGCGACGACGACTGAAAGTGTCAAATATCACCTCGCCAAGCGAGTGACTCTAGCAGGTGAAGGCGGGTGGGACTACTTCGACGTTGACCGGGATACCGGCCGCGTCTTCATTCCGCGCGACTCGCACATTCTTGTCCTTGATAAAGATCTCAACAAGCTGGCAGACATTCCCGGTGTCGATGGAGCGCACGCCATTTCCTTCGCCCACGAATTGAATAAGGCATATCTCAGCACGGAAGCATCGATTTCGATCCTTGATCTGGACGCTATGAAGATATCCGGTCGTGTTGACTTGGCCGGCAAAGATCCCGATGCCATACTCTATGACGAGTTCAGCAACCGCGTCTTCACCTTCAATGGAGGCGGAACACAGGACGCCTCGGCGATAGATGCGGCAACCGGTAAAGTTGTCGGAACCGTTGCTCTGGGCGGCAAGCCGGAGTTTGCGCAGACAGATCGCAGCGGGCATATTTTCGTCAACATCGAAGACAAGGGTCAGATTGTAGATTTCGACGCGAAGACGCTAAAATCCCTGCACACTTGGCCCCTCGCTCCCTGCGAAGATCCCTCTGGCCTTGCCATCGATATTGCTCACAAGCGTTTGTTTGCCGGTTGTCGCAATCAGTTGATGGCGATTCTGGACTACACAAGTGGAAAGGTGCTGGCCACTTTGCCGATTGGAAAAGGGACCGACGCGAGCCGCTTCGATCCCGGAACAGGGCTCGCGTTCGCCTCGTGTGGTCAAGGCGTCATCACCGTTGTCCGCGAGGATTCACCGGATCGGTTTTCTGTCGCCCAGACAATTACGACCGAGTCCGGCGCTCGCACAATGGCGCTCGATCTCAAGACGCATGCCATTTACACGGTCACGGCGCGAATGCGGCCACCTGCGGCGGCCACTCCCCAAAATCCACATCCCTATCCTCAACCGATTCCAAACACGTTTACCGCTCTGGCCTTCGCTCCGTAGATTTTGATCCAAGCAGTAACTTGCTTGTTCGGTCGTTCAAGTTTTTCGCATAGGTCCTGTGTAACGCGCAATCCGGACAGAACATCGCATTCCGTCAAATAGTCACGAGTTACGGCGGAGGGTGGAGTGAAAGAATTTCACTTCTCCGCTTAGTCGGCTACTCTTCCAGTACTCAACGTGTGCAAGGGTGGCACATTGGCACTAGGTATGCCCGAAAGTGACATCAAGTCACGACGAGGCGATTGCGCCGTTCAGGATTGGGAACCAGGCAGACGGCCGCACTGGAGGAGAGCCGGCGACGGTTTCTGGCGATCAACTTATAGACTCCGTTCAGGATGAACGAAGGGCAGAATGAACCGAGCAGCGCTTAATCGTAACCACCTGCCCTCGAGATAGCGTACTGCTTTCAACACCACACCACATTCGGCAAACGCCTGACCGCCTTCAATCCACAGCATCGATTGGACCGATTCCGATCTATGTGTGCGACGTAGTCGGAACCACAGGTGAGACAAAGTTGCTTCAAATCTATGGCTGGGAGGCAGGGGCTCGAACGCCGATAGGTAGACCAGAGTCTGCGACTCGACGCTTAAGCATTAACTGTCCACGTCGCGTTGCCCAGTGATATTTTGCACGGAAGAAATGACTCAACCAGGGTGGCCTATGGCACTCTGGAGCGGCCGGTTCACACGGCAGTAGATGCCCGCGGCTCGATCCGCAAGAGTCTCGGGAAGCCAAACGCATAGCCGGTTGGTGGATGCAAGAGGGGAGGGCGGATCGTTTGCGCTGTGCCTCGGCCGACGCACGCGGTCATGCGCCGGAAAGATTTCTGAAGCTCCGCGAGAGCGAAGATCCATGAGTGAAGCCTCTGTTTGTGCAGCGCCACTGCAGCGATCTCATGCTCGTCAATCGGCGCTGTAGGAACGGCGTGATGAGCCAGCCCATGACATCGCGGGGGCGAATATGGACGACCGACGGCGTAGAACATGAGCGGCTGCAGGAACGTCCACTGGAGTCCTACAACGGAATCCCCAAGTAGAAATTAGGTGCAGCCAAATCGCGTCGGAGGACTCAGCGTGCGAGTTCCCCAAGTAAGCCAACGATCCCAGCATGACATCAATACGAGCAGGGAGTGAGTTGGGGCAGACTCTCTTCTTCACCAGATTGGATCAGGCCAAACTCGTCAAGGGACTCTGGGTCCCCTACGGCCTCGATTATCGCTTTTAGCACGGCGCGAGGCCAGATCAACTGGCGTATGAATGGAATCGCAACGGAAGTCGCAACCGGAGGAAAAAATCTACAGAAGCTCTCGTGGAGTTCATTGGCCAGTTTCAGTGCTGTCCGCGTCGAGAAGCGCTTTCCATCTCCCAGCAAGCCTTGTTCTCTGTAGACGCCGGCGAATACTCGCAGCCCATCCGTAGCCGAACTCTCTAACTCACTGTTGGCCAGCGCCTCCACAACGCAGTTGCTCATGCGTTTGGACCCCTTGCCTGCCGTCTTCCGGGCGAAGACATACACGATCGCAAGGTTGATTTCATAGATGCCACTTTCGAGACAGTGGGCTTCAACGCCCTCAGCAACTTTGCGTGCCGTTTTCGTTCTCATTCGATGACCCCCAGCCAATTGGACAAAATCCTGAATGGGAGCTAGCCTCGTGCCCATAAACGCTTCCGTGAAGAGCTCGGTTTTGATCGGCACATTGTCTGCTAATTCCGCCAGAGAGCGGGCTGCTATCTCCTTCGTAAACGCCGGATCTTTTTCGTGCTGCGCTATTCTCCTCAGTGTCTTATCTAAGTTCGCCTCGCTGATCTCAAGAAAGTGTCGGTAGTCTGAGCGCTTGAAGCCGAGTGCTTTGAGTTTCGCTATTAAGTGTCGTGGCACTGTAGCTGCGATGGGAGGTTCCACCAGCTCGCGGTTTGTCGCGCTTAAAACTTTCTTTCGTGATGCGACCGGTTTTTTGGACCTGCTTCTCCGCAACGGTCCATAAATGCCAGAAACGATTTAACGGCACGGGTTCCTTAATCTCATGTTGTTTCCGGAATCGATCAATGACCACACTGCGTGAGCGGGTGTCAGGTTCAGGCATTGGACGTGGTACATGATCGAGAGGTAACAAGACCGTTCGTATTTATCGGACGCGGCGCTGGCACTTAGCGGCCGCCTCTTTGCCGCGAACGCGCTCCTGAACCGGCGAGATTTCGATAATTTCTTCCAATCGGCACTTGAGATGGCCTTCGAAAAGAGTCGTTCGCTGTGTGGTTCCGGCGGTTGTACACAAGATCTATACGCAAGTGTGTCTTCTACGGCTTTGCGCACCTTTTCTTTCCCTTACGTGCTTCCGCGGCAGGCCCGTTTCCATTTGGTTGGTCGATACAGTTTCGACTGGCGGAAGACAGCGTCTACCAGAGCCGGATCGAAATCGCATAGAGAAGCTAACCCATTACATAGGGCGAGATCCTTGGCCGAGTGCTCTTCCCGAGGATCTTCAGCCAGGAATAAACGCTTCAGGTCCCCTTCGCGCGACAATATTCTTTCAACAATCACTCGCGCCTTGTTGGAAGGCTTCGCGGCCGGCTCACAATCGACCCCTTGAGTGCCCGTAGCGACCACAGACGAAATTCGCCGTTTTGAGGGTAAGGACTTTGCGGGTGGCCAAAGCGAGAGCAAAAAGTCCAGGTATCCTTGCCGCTCTTCAACTGCGGCGCATTCCCCAATTCGATCCCCCGTAACCGTCATGTAACTGTTTCGGAAAAACAGCTGCACCTCGACATCAGGAAAATCGACCAAAGATCCCTTAGGCACGATTTTTATGCTCGAAGCACGGGAGAGCTGCTCACGGAGTGCTTCCGGAATTTTTGCCCTAAAGACGATACGGATACCCCGACCGGAAGGCGTGGCCTCGGTGTAGGACTGCGCAAGGTTAACGTGTTGTTGACCCAGTGCATTAAGTTGTCCATCGAGCCGAACACTATCCAGATCGACAAACAAAATCCGATCTGCGTCATAGTTTAGGCGCCGGCCGAGCCCCTGCATC
>JBJMGM010000180.1:0-15336 GCA_045807905.1 Bryobacteraceae bacterium
ACAGAGGACGGACAAGCGATAGTGTGCCTTATCGGAGAGAATATTCGGCACACACCCGGGATTGCGGGCCGGGTATTTCAGGTACTTAGCAAGAAAAACGTCCGCATGATTTCGCAAGGAGCGTCGGAGCTGAATCTAGGTTTGGTCATTTCCGAGCATGATCTGAAGGAGGCAGTTGGGGCGCTGCACGACGAGTTTTTCTGGGAGCTCGATCCGGCTGTTTTTGATTAGAACTTCATGAGCGCCAGAAGAAAACTTGCAGTGGTTGGATACGGCAAAATGGGGCGATTGATTGAGCAGCTTGCGCCACAGCACGATTTTGAGGTTGTTCTGCGCCTTGATTCCAAGCGAAACGCGAACGGCGCTGGAATCAGCCGCGAAGCCCTTGCGAATGTTGACGCGGCGATCGAATTCACTACGCCCGATGCCGCTCCTTTGAATTTAAAGCGCCTGGCCGATGCTAGGATCCCCACGGTAGCAGGAACGACCGGATGGCTTGACCATTTGGGAGCAGTGACGAGGGCGGTCCGAGAGAACGGTACCGGGCTGGTATGGAGCCCGAACTTTTCCATAGGCGTGGCGATGTTTCGCAGGCTGGCAAGCGTTGCCGCGGAACTTATGAGCCGGCAGAATGACTATGACGCTTGGGTCTGGGAGATTCACCATAACGCCAAGAAGGACGCGCCGTCAGGAACCCTCCATGAGTTGTTGCGGACCATGGAACAGAGCGGCTACGCAAAAAAGATCGATATTAGCTCCAATCGGGCGGGCAAACATCCGGGCACGCACGAGATCGGCTTCGACTCAGCCGCCGATACAATCACGCTGCGGCACGTGGCTCGCAGCCGTGATGGTTTTGCCCAAGGCGCACTGAAAGCCGCACAATGGATTCTGGACCGCAAGGGCGTCTACACCTTTGACGAGGTCCTGTTCGGTAAAGACGAGAGATATTAGCTTGTAATTCTCGCCTGGGAGGATCTGAATATGTTCACAGGTTGTGGGACCGCGCTAGTCACCCCATTTCGGCAGGATCGGTCCCTTGACGAACCCGTTTTGCGCGCTCTCGTAAGCCGCCAGATCGAGGCAGGAATTGATTTCCTGGTACCTTGCGGGACCACCGGTGAAAGCCCCACACTGACCCATGAAGAGCATCTTCGCGTGGTTGAGATCTCGGTTCAGCAGGCACGTGGACGCATTCCCGTCCTAGCGGGTGCGGGCGGTTATGACACAGCGAAGGCGATTCAGCTGATCGCGGAACTAAAAAGTATAGGCGTCTCGGGAATCTTGTCCGTCACTCCCTATTACAACAAGCCGACTCAGGAAGGTCTTTATCAGCACTTTCGCAGCATTGCGGAATCGACCCCGCTCCCCATCATTGTCTATAGCGTGCAATCTCGAACAGCGGTTAATATTGAACCCGCCACAGTCGCTCGGCTTTCTGAAATTGACAATATTGTCGGGATAAAGGAAGCATCGGGCAGCATTTCGCAGATGGCGAGCATTCTTGCTCGCGTCTCTGACTCGTTTGTTGTGCTGTCCGGTGATGACACAGTCACGCTGCCGCTAATTGCTCTCGGCGGCCGGGGCGTAATTTCTGTCGTGTCAAACCAAATACCCGCTGAATTTGGGGAGCTTACGCGGGCGGCGCTTAAGGGGGATTTTGCACGCGCGCGACAGTTACAGCGGACCTATCAGGCTCTCATGGAGATCAATTTCGTCGAGACGAGTCCAGGGCCAGTGAAGTTTGCCATGGCACGAATGGGACTGCTCGAACCCGTGTGGCGGCTGCCCATGGTTCCTCCGCAACCCGCGTCTCAGCAGAAAATTGAGACGGTGTTGGAAGGGCTGGGCTTGCTTTCGGGAGTTCGTGTTTGAGCCAGGATGCCGATCATCTGCTGAAAACTGAGCAGAGCATCGAAGCACTATTCGAAAAAAAGCCCGCGCAGTATTCAGACGAACAAAAACAACTGTTCCATCACTTCCGTGATTTGCTTAATCGGGGCATTATTCGATCAGCCGAGCCCGATCCGTCTCAGCCCGTCGGATGGCGTGTGAATAGTTGGGTGAAGAAGGGCATCCTGCTCGGTTTCAGCATGGGCGAGATTATTGAGATGCCGCGGCGGGACGGCGTTTCGCAGTTTTTCGACAAATCTACCTATCCATTGAAGAAATTCAGGGCCGAGGATGGCGTCAGAATTGTGCCGGGCGGCTCCAGTGTCCGCGACGGCTGCTATGTCGACCGACGCGTCACGTGCATGCCTCCCATGTTCATTAACGTCGGCGCATATGTCGGTGAAGGTACTATGATCGACTCGCACGCCCTGGTTGGAAGCTGTGCACAAATTGGACGTAACTGCCACATCTCCGCTGCTTCGCAAGTTGGTGGCGTCCTGGAACCAATTGGTGCGCTTCCAGTGATCATTGAAGATGACGTGCTGGTCGGGGGGAATTGCGGCGTCTATGAGGGAACGGTAGTAAAGCGCCGGGCGGTCCTCGGCAGCGGCACTATTCTGAATCGCTCGACGCCCGTGTACGATTTGGTCCGCGGCACAGTGCACCATGCGACCAGCGATGCGCCGCTCATTATTCCGGAAGAAGCGGTCGTGGTCGCTGGCTCCCGCAATGTGCAGTCCGGTCTGGGTAAGGAATGGGGCATCTCACTGTACACGCCGGTAATCGTGAAATACCGCGATGCACGTACGGAGACTAAGATCGAATTGGAAGATCTGCTGCGATAACGCAGGCTTACTCACAACCGAGATTCTTATTGCTCGGGCAACCTGCCCGAGAGATAAATGCGCGTCGGCGGTATGCGCCGCCCGCTCACACTCCCGCTGCGTACGATATGAAGCGCTACCGCTTGGCCAGGCTTCAAGGTCGATTGCACTCGCATCACGTCCGCGGGGGATGTGACTGGCTGGCGGTTGATAGAAATGATGGCGTCGTTTTCCTGAAGCGCGATGTCGTCCGCGAATGAACCAGGATCTACAGATACTACTTTTACGCCCAGCTTATCCTCGATGCCGAGGTCTTGCCGCTCTTTGTCTGTCAATCTCATGATTGTGATACCGAACTTAGCCTGAGTAACCTCCTTGGAGTGCTCCGGATCCCCTGGGCGGCTTTCCGCGAATTGCGGGCTGTCCTTCCATACCACTGCGCGTTCTTCTACGTTCACTTTGAAGTCGAGTCGCTTTCCATTCCGGTCCACGGTAAACAAAGCCTTCGAGCCGACCGGCAGATCAGCTACTTTGCTCACCAGTTCCTCGCCATTTTTAACCGGCCTGTCGTTCATACCCACGATGATGTCGTCCGCCTTGATCCCCGCCTTAGCCGCGGGGCCGTTCGGTGCGACAACGTCTACAAGTACGCCGTGGTCCAATCCGAAGGCTTGCAGCGTGTCTGCCTGGCTACCCTCTCTCGACCACCTAATCCCAATCGAGCCACGTACGACACGGCCTTGGCGAATGATGTCGTTATAGACTCTCACCGCCATGTTTGAGGGCAGGGCAAAACCAATTCCCTCGTAAGATCCGCTGCGCGTAGCGATCATCGTATTCATGCCGATGACTTCGCCGCGAATGTTCAGCAAAGGACCGCCGCTGTTCCCTGGATTGATCGCCGCGTCGGTTTGGAGGAAATGTTGAAATGCCTGCGCCCCTGGCAGGTCTCGGCTCGTTGCGCTTACGATTCCGGCCGTTACCGTTGCTTGAAGCCCAAATGGAGAGCCGATCGCGATTGCCCAATCCCCGACCTCCACGCTGTCTGAGTTGCCTACTTCCACTGGAACGAGTGGGCGTTTTGCGTCGATTTTGAGCACGGCTACATCGGTCTCACCGTCATAGCCGATCACCCGTGCCCTATACTCGCCGCTTTCGCCGTTTAGCTTCACTTTGATCCGGTCGGCTTTGTCGACCACATGTTCATTCGTGAGGATGTAACCGTTCTTGTCGACTATAAAGCCGGTGCCGGTGCCTTCCGTACGAAAGCTACGGGGGTCGGGCTTGCCGAAAAACCGCTTGAAGAGGTCGGAGGGATCCTGGCTGTTCGGCGCGTGCCCCTCACCATCGTTATCTTCCTCCTCCGAATCACTAGGCCGCTTATTCTTCCCCGCCTTGGGCAAATAATCGGATTCAATGTAAACTACGGACCGTTCCAGATGCTTTGCCAATTTTGTAAATTCATTCGAGACCGGAACCGCCTGCGGCACGGCGAGTGGCGTCGCATCCGGTGCAATCGACGAACTCTGCTTGCCGGCCTGCACTCCAGTATTTATGAGGGTCCCGATGACAATACCGATAATGAGCGTGAATAGCAGCAGTGCGACGCTCAGCAGTTTCTGCTGCTTCATCTTTTGAAGGACCGGCATAGCTCGAGAGGACCTTTCGGCGGCGGTATTTACAGTATAGAGGTCTTGAGCCCTGTCCCGCTTCAACCCTGCCGTGTCGAGACAGGGATAAAGCCGGAAACTGTTGGTACCATTCCGATGTCACGCGGTGCGTGCGGGTTTCACTTCTACCGCTATGATTCCGCCGAGAATCAGGCCGCCTCCAAAAACTGCCGCGAGCGCCAGTCTTTCGCCTCCCGCCAGTACCGCCGTGATTAATGCAAATACCGGCTCCAATGCAAAAATCAATGCCGTCCGCGTTGGGGTTGTGTACTGCTGCGCCCAGGACTGCAAAGCGAACGCGAGGGCCGTTGCGAAGAGGCTTGTCAGGATTACGGCGAATATGACAGTGTTACTCCACACCGCTTTAGGTGGCTCGATTGCAAGAGACGCGGTAGACAGAACGGTGGCGCATACAATTTGGCCTACCGCCACGGCTTCGAACCGTTCGCGCTGCGAATAGTAACCCAGAACCAGAAGCTGAAACGCAAATGCGATCGCACAACCAACGGTCAGAAGATCGCCGCGATTCATCTGATGATTGCGGTCCAGCGAAGGGAAGGTCAACAGCGCCATACCCGCGCTCGCGACCGCAATACCAATTAGCTCGGGTATTTGCGGCCATCTCCGGTAGATACAGGCGCTGACCAAAGGAACCAGCACGATATACAGGCCCGTAAGAAATCCTGAATTCCCGGCGCTCGTGTACTTTAAGCCGAAGGTCTGCAATACGTATCCGAGCCAGAGGAAAACACCAGCCGCCGCACCGCCGCGCAGCCCCCGCCAAACCGCCCCTGATCCAGCACCGCGAAAGCGGAAGCCGAAGGTCAGCAACATGAAAACGCTGGCAAACCCGAAACGGACCGCCAGAAAGTACATCGTTGAGATTTCATTGAGCGCGCGCTTGACGCTTACAAAAGTTACGCCCCAGATCAGGGCGACGATCGCCAAGCTTAGATCAGCCTGCCAGCGTGGCGATGTCGTAACCGCTGGGCTGGCGCTCGTGCTCACAGTTCAGCAGGACTTGCGCTTTGCTGCCCGCCCCCATTTGCTTCGGCAAGCGCAGCCAGGATCAGCAGAATGCGTCGCAAGCCCAAGTCGCGTCCATCCGGCTGATACCACTCTTGAGCCGTATGCGCTCCACCGCCTTGGCCACCCGTGCCAATGGAGATTGCTGGAATTCCAAGCGAAAGCGGAATGTTCGCGTCCGTCGAAGCACAATCGACCCGGGATCGTATGTGCAGATGCGCATCCACGGCCTGGACGGTTCGGAGTAACGGCGATTGCTCCGCCAGCTTCCCACCTGGACGCGATCCGAGCTCGCGTATTTTTGCCGTCAGTCGTTGTACGCGAGCGCCTCTGTTCTCGCGATCCAGCCCTCGTTCTACGGCGGAGTTCAGCAGAGCAGACAAATCATCCAAAATGCCGGGCTCCTCTGAGCGTAGGTCGAGTTTGGCGCGCGCGCTAGAGGCGATCGAGTTGATGCTAGTCCCGCCTTCAATCAGGCCAAAATTGTATGAGGAGCGCCGTTTGCGCTCCCCACTCATCCGCGAATCAGAAGACTGCACAAAGAAGCTCACAGCTTCAGCCAATGCATGAACCGGGTTGGGAGTGCCGTAATCGTTCCAGCTATGTCCGCCAGGGCCGGTAAAGCTAATTTCGAATCGCCGGCTTGCGAGAGCTTGCGCCGTGATGTGGTCGAGCGAGGGGCCATCTAGCACAATAAAGGCTTTTATGCTTGACAAATCAATCGGGCCGGTTTGCGATGCAGCCGCTGGCTTCGGCCCGTTTGAGCCAGCTATCGCTGGTTTCGTTTGACGACATAGATACCGCATGCCGTTCAAATTGCCTTCACCCTCTTCGCCGACGTTCGCGACCAATAGAATGCAGCCGGCCAGATGGTGTAATTGGATGTTTTCGCCCACGACTCGGGCTAAGGCAAGCAAAGCGGCCAGCCCTGAGCCGTTGTCCGAAACGCCAGGCCCACACAATCGTCCGTCTAGAGCGTACGTGATCTCATTAGGCCGATTGGGAGCCAGAACCGTATCCAGATGGGCGGAAACTACGAACAGAGGCTCCCTGACGGCGCCGTGAAATGTGGCGAGCACGTTGCCCGCACGGTCGATTCTGGCCTTCCATCCCAGCGACTCCAGTTGGACACGAAACCACTCAGCGCGCTGATGCTCGAAGAATGTTGCAGCCGGGATTCGGCAAAGCTGTAGCTGCTGTTCGTTGATCCAGGCGCGCTCGCGAGTGAACCACCGCTGTGCGGCAAAGAGCGGCGGCTGATCGGCGAGGTGCCCTATCCGGCGGCTCTCCGCGGATATGGGTAAAGCTTGCGGCAGCGTTTTAGGTTCAGTTGCCAAGACGTGATCCAGTTGTCTACAGTTTACTTTGCGCCAAATGATCTCGGCTTTTCGTCGCCGTGAGCGTGGCCTATAATCCTCAACCAGAACGTGCCATAACAGTCATAAACATTTGATTATAAATATGGTGAGCAAGTGTGCTGCCGTTATTAAAACCGCCCAAGTCCGCCTTAGTTGCGAGGGAGTTCGTTTCGCAAAAACGACCATGTTATGCTTGACCAACATAGGCGCCAACCGCACGCACTTCTCGCCCCACTGCATTAGAAATCGTGACGCGTAACGACCCGTTAGATAACCCGAAAACCGTTGCTTCGGTCATCGATCATACCCTGCTGAAACCTGAGGCAACGCGCGCGGATGTCGCGCGAATCTGTGACGAAGCGCGCCAGTTTGGTTTCGTATCCGTCTGTGTCAACCCGTATTGGGTCCGGTTCGCTGCCGAGCTCCTCAGCGACTCGTCCGTGAACGTCGGTACCGTCGTAGGCTTTCCCCTTGGCGCGAACAGTGCCAGCACGAAGCTCGGCGAAGCACAACTCGCCTTATCCGACGGCGCTGAACAGCTTGACATCGTTCAGAACATCGGCGCATTGCGTTCCCAGGAGGTTGAGCTAGTTCGCAAAGAGATAGCAGACGTAGTTGCTCTCGCGCATTCCCGCGGGGCGATCGTGAAAGTCATCCTTGAAACATCGCTGCTTACAGAGCAGGATAAAATCACGGCTTGCACTCTGGCCGCCGCCGCGAAAGCGGATTTCGTAAAAACCTCGACAGGCTTCTCAACCGGAGGCGCCACGCTCGAAGACGTCAAGCTGATGCGCAAAATCGTCGGACCTTCTGTGGGTGTGAAAGCTTCGGGCGGAATTCGCACGCTTGACGACCTGCGCCTTATGGTTTCAGCCGGCGCGAATCGAATAGGCACGAGCTCCGGTGTCAGCATCGTGCGCGAAATAAGCGCTCCCGAAACCCACGTCCGCGGTCAAGGCTCATCCTGATGGCCGTTACCCGCAAAGCGCCCCGCGTGAGCGGCACCAGTCCAAAGCCTCGCTTCAGTGAGCGTGCCGAGCTTCTTGATTTCCTGCTCGAAGTTAGCACCATCACCGCCGAAACTCTCGATCTCGATCGTCTCCTCGCCAATCTCGCCGACATCATTAAGGACGTCATTCCGTACGATCTTTTTGCCATTCTGCTCTATAACGAGCGCGCCGGCGGTCTTAGAGTGCGCTACTCCATAGGGCACCGCGATGAAATGGTGAAAAATTTGGTGCTCCCCCTGGGCGAGGGAATTACGGGTGCTGCTGCCGCTTCCCATCAGCCGGTTCTCGTCCGTGATGTGCGAGCCGACCCCCGTTATTTGAACGCGCTTGATGCTGTTCGCGCCGAGCTCGCCGTTCCCATGCTGGTTCGCGGAAAACTCGTCGGCGTGATCGATCTCCAGTCCACGCGCCTGGACGCCTTTTCCGATCAGGATCGCGCTCTTCTGGCCCTGATTGCCAGCCGTGTGGGCGTCACTATCGACAACGCCCGCTTATATCGCCGCGTTGAACAGCAGAATCGTACGCTTCGGCTTTTGGCGCACCTTTCGCAAGAGTTCAGCTCTATCCTTGAGATTGATGAGCTGCTCACGAAAATCGCGATCAGCGTTCGCTCCCTCATCAACTTCGACGCGTTCAGTATTTATCTCGTTCAGGAGAATCGCAATCTCCTCCGCTGCCGTTTCAGCCAACGCTACGACAATGAGAAGGCTTCGGACGACAACGTTGAAATGGGCAAAGGGATTACAGGCGCTGCCGCCGCATCCTGTCAGGTGATCAACGCTCCGGATATTACTAAAGACCCACGCTATATTCCTGCGCATTTCGACATACGGTCGGAGGTAGCCGTGCCGCTGATTCTGCGCGATCGCGTCATTGGCGTGATGGACCTTGAAAGCGTTCGATTCGCTTTCTTCCGGGAAGATCACGTCCGCGCTCTGAAGTTACTCGCCCCTCAAATCGCGACTTCGGTCGAGAACGCCCGGCTTTACGAAGAATTGGCCCAACGCGAACAGCGCATGGAGCAGGATTTAAAGGCTGCTTACAAGCTCCAGTCCGTCCTGCTTCCGCGCACGGTCTCAGACGTCGTCGGGCTCGCCGTCGGGCTCAAACGAAGACCTGCTCGTGAAATCAGCGGCGACTTGTACGATTTCTTCGAGCATATGGACGAGTCCACGCTGATCGCCTTTGGAGACGTCAGTGGAAAAGGTGCGGCGGCGGCGCTCTTCGGCGCGTTAATCTCTGGTTTGTTGCGCACCCTCGGCCCACGCCATCGCAGTCCCGCTCACCTGATGAAGTCGCTTAACGAGGCCCTGCTCGAACGAAAAGTAGACGCCCAATATGCCACATTATCTCTGCTCTTGTGGCACCCCGCGCATCGTGTCTTCACGGTAACCAGCGCGGGAACACTTCCGCCTCTGCTTTTCCATAATGGCGAGATCATGGAGCCCCGCGTCGAAGGCGTCCCGATCGGCCTGCTCGAAGACCAGGAATACGATCAGGTTCAAATAGCCGCTCAGCACGGCGATTTGTTGCTTCTCTATTCCGATGGCGTCGAGGACCAGTTGCGCGACGGCAATGGAGATTACGGGCACGAGCGGGTAAAAAAGCTTTTGCGCTCAATCGGTGATAAGGAACCGCAAGAGGTGGTAAACGGCATCTTCAAAGATCTCGATGCATTTCGTGGTCCGACTGCGCTCACCGACGATCAAACCGTCATTGCTCTCAAAGTCCTTTAATGCTCACGCAGGGTGAATTCTGTTATCTCGGCGGCACACTTGCATGCGAAGCCGTTGAGCTTCCGCTCATTGCCGAGACGCACGGTACTCCCGCTTACGTCTATTCGAAACGGGCGATTACCAGGCGATTCCACGAGTACGAAAGCGCACTCGGCGGCGTGCCTCACCGCATCTGCTATTCGGTAAAAGCAAACTCCAACATCGCCGTCCTCAGCGCACTGGCGCGTGAAGGTGCCGGTTTCGACATTGTCTCGGGCGGTGAACTCTATCGCGTCCTCGCGGCCGGCTGCAAAGCGGATTCGGTCGTCTTTTCGGGGGTTGGCAAGACACAAGACGAAATCCGTTTCGCGCTTGAGAAAGGAATTCATGGCTTCAATTGCGAATCCGAAGCGGAAATCGAGCTCATCTCCCGCCTCGCGACATCCTTCGGGCGCACCGCGTCCATCGCTGTTCGAGTAAACCCCGACGTCAATCCCGCCACGCATCCTTATATTTCGACTGGCCTCCGCGAACACAAGTTCGGCATCGATATGGCTGCTGCTGAAGCGATTTACCAGCGCGCTTCCCGCCTGCCCGGAATTCTGTGCGCGGGAGTCAGTTGCCATATCGGGTCGCAGATCGTTGATCTGGATCCATTGCTCGAAGCTGCGGATAAAGCCATTGCGCTCGTAAAAAGACTGCGTGCGCAGGGGCACCAGATCCGGAATCTCGATTTGGGCGGCGGCCTGGGGGTCCCCTATCGGCCGGCTGATCGAGCCGGGTCAATTCCCGTGCTCATTGAGCGCTTGCGCGAGAAACTCCAAAGTCTCAATTTAACTCTGATGCTCGAACCGGGCCGCTCCATCGTCGCCGAAGGCGGCATCCTGCTCACTCGCGTCTTGCTGGTCAAACAGAATGGTGGCAAGACCTTCGTCATCGTAGACGCCGCCATGAACGATCTCATCCGTCCCGCTCTCTATAACGCCCACCATGAGATCGTTCCCGTAAAGCAGGTGTCCGGGGGCGATTCGATTACGGCTGATGTCGTGGGCCCCATTTGCGAAACCGGGGACTTTTTTGCGCAGCGCCGGAAGCTGCCAATGATTGAAGCGGGCGACCTGCTTGCCATTTTGACGGCTGGCGCTTACGGGTTCGTGACCGCATCGAACTACAACTCCCGTCCGCGCCCCTGCGAGCTGCTGGTCGATGGCGCCCGGGTTTATCTCGCGAGAAAGCGCGAGACGTATGAGGATGTCATTCGTGGGGAATCCGCCATCCTCGATACTGAACGGCAAGATGGACGACTCGCCTGTAATCTCTGTTCAGGATCTTCATAAAAACTACGGTGCCGTCGAGGCAGTTGGCGGCATTGATCTGGAGATTCCCACCGGGGAAGTATTTGGACTGCTCGGCCCAAACGGGGCGGGGAAGACCACCACCATAGAAATCCTGGAAGGGTTGCGGCCGCGTACCCGCGGCAAAGTCTCTGTGCTCGGCTTTGACCCCGCTGTGGAAACTAGGGAAATCAAAAATCGCATCGGCGTTTGTCTCCAGGCGACGAATCTGCCTGACAAAATGAAGGTTCATGAGGCACTCGAGCTGTTCGACGCATTCTATACGCGGCATTGCGACCGTGATCAACTGCTCAAACGGCTTCAGCTGTGGGATAAAAAAGACGCATTCTACAAAACGCTCTCCGGAGGTCAAAAGCAGCGAGTTGCCCTGGCTCTCGCCCTCCTGAATGAGCCTGCGCTTTTATTTCTCGATGAGCCGACGACGGGTCTCGATCCGCAGGTGCGTCACGAAATTCACGGTGTAATCCAGGAGCTCAAAGAAAACCGCCGTACTATTCTGATCACAACCCACTACATCGAAGAAGCAGAGCGCCTTTGCGATCGCGTCGCCATTATCGACGCTGGAAAGATCATCGAGCTTGGAACTCCGCGTGAGATCCAGCAACGTGTGTTGGGACGTTCACTGGTCGAGATCACAACAAATCAACCCCTGCCCTTTGAGCAGCTCCCGGAGGCCCTGCGGAATGAGAAATACACAACTCGCGATCAAGGTCGTACTCTCTCCATGCAGACAGATGCTCCCGCCGCGAGCATCGTCGAGCTCGTGAAATCGATTGACCAGCACGGGTTGCGCCTCGTTGATATTCACCTCAAACGCCCCACCCTTGAAGACGTGTTCATTGAGCTGACTGGAAAGAGACTCCGCGAATAATGAAGCCGTACTTCGCCCAGATCAAGAGCAATCTGCGGTTAATGGGACGTGACCGCTCTGTTCTGTTTTTCAGCTACATGTTCCCGCTCACGTTCTTCTTCTTATTTGCCCAGTTGTACAGCGGTTCGCAGAGCGCCGCCGCCATGGCCCAGGTATTTTCTATGGTGCTGATTATCGGCGTGCTCGGAAATGGCTTCTTCGGTGCCGGGATGCGAGCCGTACAAGATCGCGAAACGAACGTACTGCGAAGATTCAAGGTCGCCCCTATTAGCGCGGGTCCTATCATCGTCGCCTCTCTCGTCTCTGGACTGGTGGCGTTCCTGCCTACCGTGCTCCTGTTTCTGCTGTTTGCGACAACGATCTACCACATGCCCTTCCCGCATAACGCACTTTCGATGCTTCTCTTTGTAGCCGTCGGCGTGGTTACGTTCCGCTCCCTGGGCATGATCGTCGCAGCAGTCGTTAACTCAGCGCAAGAAGGTGGAATTCTCATTCAGCTTCTGTACCTGCCCATGCTCTTTCTGAGCGGAGCGACCATTCCGGTAAGTGTCATGCCAGTTTGGGTTCAGAGTATTGCTCAGTTTCTGCCCGCCACTTATCTTTTCCAGGGCATGCAGTCGATCATGATAGCCGGCGACAGCCTCGCCGCGAACATGACATCCGTTGTTGCCTTGCTGCTCACCATGTTTGTGGCACTGTTTGTCGGCGTCAAGCTGTTCCGGTGGGAGAAGGAGGAAAAGATCGAAAACAGTGCAAAATTGTGGATTGTCGCTGTACTTGCACCTTTCATTCTGATGGGCGTCTATCAGGTGCGGACAATGCAGAACGTCGAAAAATCGAAAATCCTGACCCGCAGTGCGATGCGTAACCGGTCCGTACTCTTTCAAAATGCAAAGATTTTCGTAGGCGACGGCAAGGTCATTCAGGACGGCGCGGTACTGATTAGAAACGGCAAGATTGACGAAGTCTTCGACAGGCCTCCCGCCAACCCAAAGTCTTTGAACGCGGAGGTGATCGACGCCGCCGGCAAGACGCTCATGCCGGGCCTCATCGACATGCACGTTCATATCGGCGTGCCTGGCGGTGTATATCAAGACGTGCGTAAATACCTCGATCCGAATGCGAGCAAGCGCCGCGTGGCGGCGTACCTGTACAGCGGCATTACCGCGGTACGCAGCACGGGCGACTGGTTGGATAATTCGCTCAAACTTCGCGCGGCAGTGAATTCGGGCGAATACCTCGGCTCTGAGGTCTTTACGTATGGGCCTCTATTTACGGCCGCGGGTGGACATCCTACCGAAATGCTGAAGTACTTTCCGGAATCACAGCGGAAAATGGCCGAGGGACAGTTTGTCCGGTTGCCTAAGTCCGCCGGCGAAGCCCAGAAGGCGGTGGACGATCTAAAAGAGGCCGGAGTAGACGGCCTTAAAGCTGTACTGGAATCCGGCAACTCAGAGTGGGGTGTGTTCAACCGATTGGATGCCGAGATCTATGGCGCAATAATCCGAGAAGCCGCAAAAGACGGATTGCCCACCGCAACGCACACCGGCAGCGCCGCCGACGTGAAAGACGCGATCGAGGCAGATACAAACAGTATTGAGCATGGCTCAATGATCAACTTGATTCCGAGCGACTTATTTCTCGAAATGAAGCAAAAAGGAATCGCGTACGATCCGACTCTTAGTGTTTTCGAAGCGCTGGCGGATCTGCGAACCGGCAACTTCGAGCCGCTGACCCGCTCACTCGTCCAGCAGGTCGGCCCAGCCGACCTGCTCACCTCTACACGCGCCGTGCTTGGGAAGGAGAAGGCGCGCAACACCCTCGAAAATTACAAACCCATGCTGGATCGTGAAAACCAGAACCTCCTAAACGCCTACAAAACAGGCGTCCTGCTAATAACCGGGAGTGATGCGGGCAACTTGCTGGTTATTCACGGACCGACGATTCAGCACGAGCTCGAATTATGGGTGAAAGCCGGGATTCCCCCCACGCAAGCCTTACAGGCAGCAACGTTCAATGCGGCAAAAGTGCTGCGGGCAGATGATCGTATTGGCTCTGTTCAGAAAGGACGCGAGGCTACCCTGATTCTCCTGGATGGAGATCCGGTTCAAGACATCTCGAACACAGAACGCATCGCGACTGTCATGTTCCGCGGCGAACGAGTGGATCGTTCCGATCTTTTCGATCAAGACAAGGAATAGAGGGACTTATAAGAACGTCTTGAACTCGATTACGTCGCCATCCTGTATGACGTACTCTTTGCCTTCCGTCCGGAGTTTTCCAACCTCGCGAGCCCGGGCGAACGAGCCTGCCTCGACGAGTTCGTCGTACGTTATGCACTCGGCTGAGATAAAGCTTTTTTCGAAGTCGGAGTGAATGACGCCCGCTGCCTGCGGCGCTTTGTCGCCGGCGTGAATCGTCCAGGCGCGCGTCTCTTTCTCTCCCGTGGTCAGAAAAGTACGCAAACCGAGCAGGTCATAGGCTTCGCGGATTAGATTGTCCGTTCCGGTTTCCGTCACGCCCAAGCTCGCCAGATATTCAGCACGTTCTTCGGGAGCCAACGTCACCAGTTCAGATTCTATTTCTGCCGAAACGACTACAGCCCTGGTATCGTGATGCTCCCTTACATAGGACCGGACTTGCTGCACGTACTTGTTAGTATCGGCGCTTGCCAGATCTTCTTCCGCGACATTGCAGGCGAACAGGGTCGGCTTTGCCGTCAATAGAAAAAATCCTTTTACGAGAGCTTCGTGCTCGTGAGTAAGGTTGAGCGTGACAACTGTTCGTCCCTCGTTCAGGTGAGTTTCCAAGTTCTTTAGCAGCTCTACTTCGGCAAGCGCCTTTTTATCTCCGCTCTTGGCCGCTTTCTCCTGTTTTGTCTTGCGCTTCTCAACAGACTCCAAATCCGCTAGCACTAGCTCTGTATTCACGATCTCGATATCGCGAACCGGGTCAATCGTATCCAACACATGCTCGATATTTGAGTTCTCGAAGCATCGGACCACTTGAATAATCGCATCCACTTCCCGGATGTGCCCGAGAAACTGGTTGCCGAGTCCTTCACCTTGGCTCGCGCCTTTCACAAGCCCTGCGATGTCCACAAACTCGAAAACAGCCGGAACTACTTTCTGCGAAGCACTCATTTTTGCGAGCACTTCCAGGCGCTCATCCGGGACCGTAACCACACCTGTGTTTGGCTCGATAGTGCAAAACCTATAATTGGCGGCGAGTGCTTTACGCGTTTGCGTGACCGCATTGAATAACGTGCTTTTGCCCACATTGGGAAGCCCAACAATCCCTGCTCTTAACATTCACTTCCCATCTTCGCGTAGGCTTGCTTTTGAAACCGGATGCCATCATGTTGATGTGCAGTTCAATGAAGAACTTGCGCGGATACTGCCTCCGGATATTCCGCACCGCGAACGCTTGATCGAGAAGGCGGCCCAGCACCTCGCTCTAATCGTGTCAGTGAATGAGTATATGAATCTCACTCGCATCACTGATCCGCAACAGGCTGCGATTAAGCATATCTACGATTCGGTTGCGCCGTGGCACCACTTCCGCGGCGTGAAAAAAGTTCTGGATGCAGGGACCGGCGCGGGCTTTCCCGGGAT
>JBJMGM010000181.1:0-14184 GCA_045807905.1 Bryobacteraceae bacterium
ACGCAAGTTCCTCTTATCGTGGATGCAGGCGTGGGTACGGCATCTGATGCTTCGATCGCTATGGAATTGGGGTATGACGGCGTGCTGCTGAACACCGCAATCGCGGAAGCTGAAGACTCGGAGCGGATGGCATACGCGATGAAGCTGGCAGTGGAAGCAGGGCGCGCGGCATTCCTCGCGGGGCGTATGGCGAAAAGAGAGTACGCCAGTGCAAGCAGTCCTTTGACAGGGACAATTGCAGCCGGAGGTCGGCTCTAACGAGTCGTGGCCTGCTGTTCCGGCAAGAGCGCATCCTTCTCGCCATTCAATGCTTTCCAGATCTTGATTCTTCTCTGCGGCGGTAAATACATCCCGAAGACAATCCGTCCTGTATCCGGGTCGGAGACGCGCAAGATTTCCGCATTATCAATCCAATCCAAATAGCGCATTTCAATCTGGTTGTAGGCTATGCCGGGCGAAATGCCATACACTCCGGGCCGAACGTCGATCCTGAATGTGAACCGATAAGCAACTCGCTCCCCTACACGCACTGCTGGAACGCGAACGCGCTCCTGAAAAGTATTCAGCCCGATGATGTCTGTGCCCAACCGATCCCGCAAATAGAAACCAAGCACGTGGGATTCCTGATCACTGTAAAAGTCCACGTAGAACTCTACGGAAACAGTTTCACCCATGAAGACGTTCCCGGTGATCTCGCCTTTCGCATTGCGAATCAGAATTTTGTTAATTCGTGCAGCACCGTCGCCGTGGCGGTAATACTTAAACTCATTTTCAAATTCCTTATGGTCGAGAGCCGTATCGGGGACGGTCTCGGCTTGTTCCAGACCCAGCTCTTCTAGAGGGGTCAGAACTTGTAAGTCGATGTCTTCGCTTTGCGCCTCCTCTGCTTCCTGCGGCTGATCGAGGGCCGCTTCCTCGATCATTTTTTGCCTCTCGAGATCGAAGTTCACACTCATAAGCGAGAGATACCAATTGCTCATATTTACGGCGCTTCCGTGATTGACAACCCTTCCATGCTCAAGAACAATGGCGTGATCGCATAAGCGCCTGACCGCATCTGAGTCATGACTGACGAAGAGAATCGAAACACCCTCTTCCCGCAGCCGTTTGATTTTCGACATACACCGTTGCTGGAAACGGGCGTCGCCGACCGAGAGCGCCTCGTCGACAATCAAGATTTTGGGATTCACGGAAATGGCAACAGAGAACGCCAGCCGCATGTACATGCCGCTCGAATACGTCTTTACGGGATAATCGAGGAAGTCTCCGATATCGGCAAACGCGGCTATATCGTCAAAGCGAGCTTCCATTTCGCTCTGAGTCACTCCGAGGATCCGACCGTTGTAAAACACGTTTTGCCGCCCTGTGAATTCTGGATTGAAACCGGTCCCGAGTTCGAGCAGTGCTGAAATACGTCCATTCACCTGAACGGTTCCCGAGGTGGGCCTGAGGGTACCGACAACGATCTGAAGCAGGGTGCTTTTGCCAGATCCATTTCGTCCGAGTATTCCTATCGTGTGACCCTCTCCGACCTCTAAGTCGACGTCTTTCAGCGCCCAAAATTCGTGCGCAGCAGTAGACCTGCGCAGTAATAAATCTCGGACGCGCTCACGGTTAGCCTTGTAGCGCTTAAAGCTTTTTGAGACCTTGTCCAAACGAATGACCGGTTGCGGCATGTAGCTATGGAAAGGGCAAATGTGAGCGATCGAGGAACCGCGGAACGGTTCTGTTTAGAAACATTCCCATTGCTATTCTAAGGGTTTATTGAATGCCAGACCAAGCGGTTTCCCCGGGGACGGCAATTGCGTCGGAGCTGGGACAAGTTCAGGAACACGTTCCGGAACAAGCCCTCGGACTCTCCTTTGATCTTTACGAGCGCTACAGCGTTCTCGCGCAAATCGTACGACGCTTCTTCCCGGCGACAGAGCAACTGAAACTTCTGGATGTAGGCGCGAATTCTCCCTATCTCTGGCCTGGCTTTTCCTCATTATCCAAGACATTCTTACCGGAGGCGCGATGCACCATTACGGATGTAGAGATAACCGCCGGACTGCGCGAGGCAGTGGTTGCCTCGGGATTTGAGTTACCTTTCGCCGATAATTCCTTCGACTTCGTGTGTGCCCTCGATACTCTTGAGCATATCCCAGCTCAATATCGAAAGCCTTTTATCCGGGAGCTATTACGGGTTAGTCGGGATTTCGTTTATCTGACTTTCCCTTATCACTCTGTGGAAAATTTATGGGCAGAACGCGTTGTAGGTACATACCTTACTGACGTACTGCACAGTCCAGTGCCTCAATTGAAGGAACATTCCGATTTCGGCTTGCCAGATCCTTCTTTGCTCGAGGAGTTCATAACATCGGGCGATCTGGCAACAACCAAGCGCGGCCACGGGAATGTGGATGTTTGGGTCTTCATGATGATGGCCTCGCATACGCTGCGCATGCACAGTCTTGAAATGCTGCGCGAATTGAACGAGCGCTTCAATCGCGATTGCGCTGCTTTCGACTGGCGTGGTCCTACTTACCGCACTTTCTATCTGTTTTCTAAGCTCAAAAGTAGGTCTGCCCTCGATACTGCGGTCAGCAGGCTTACACCTGATCATCGTCCGAATCTGGAGCTTTCACAGGTGCTTCAGCTCATCCGCGACTTTGCCGAAGCTGAGATCGCACCTAAGACTATCGTCGACAAAGACCGACATATCCATAACCTTCAAGAACAACAAGTGCTCTTAAGGCAAGCGGTCGAGGAAAAAGATCAACACATCCAGAACGTTGAACAAACGCTGCGAACAGCACTGGCGGATAAAGATCGTCATATTGTCAATCTTGAAGCTCAGCTGTCCTCCGCGAAGAGAGACGCCGGCTTATCTGCCGAATTGCAATTCAGAATGAAGAAAATGGAGGAGGCGCATGGACGCCTGCAGGAACGACAGACCTCTCTAGAAGCAGACACTAGAGGACTGGCGCAACGGCTTGCGACGAGTAATCAACACGTACGTGATTTGGTGCGCGAACTGAGAGCAATTGAGCAGCGTGAAGTTACTTCCATTCGGCAGCACATACGCGACGTCATGCACGAATTCAAGACAAGTGAGCAGCGCGAACTTACTGCCATTCGGGACGCAGTGCGGCAGCAACAAATACACCAGAACTTACGGCTAGAACGCTTTGCGTCGCGATTGGCGGCGCAGGAGTTGGCTACGACGCAGCTTATGGCCAGCCGAACGTGGCGGACACTCCAGGCGTTAGGGAGAGTGGCTAACCAAGTTATCCCAATGAAGCGTCCAGAGCCTCAGCCCGCTCCTGCATTAGAGCGGCGGCCGGAGGAAACAGCTACTCCTGAGCGAACTCCCGATGTGCCAGTTACTCCAGCAGTCACACAGAACCCAGATGCGCCGACTACTCCGGCAATAGTGGATCCTTCAGCCGCGGCGACGGAGACAAGCACTGCTCCAGACATTGAGGTCTCGCCAAAGCAAGGGGACCAGTCGCTAGCAACCGACGCTCGGGACACGGACCTTGCGCCGGCACAAGAGGCCCCTGTGACACAGGCTGAGGACCTTTTCAATGCGAAGGAGCTTTACTTCGTGCTTGATGAGCCGTCCCAAGCCGATAAACGGCCCCGAAACAGGACCCTTATCGTACGCGGCTGGGCTCTGGGCGAAGAAGTATTTGACTACGCCGAACTGATAATTCCGGGCCTTGCACCGCAACAGATGTCGATAAGCATGCCGCGTCCGGACGTGAAACATAATTTTCCGGATCTCGATAAAAATGGCCGTTCCGGGTTTTCGGGAACGATAGATATTCAAGCGCTCCCGGACGGGAAGCACACGGCGCGGGTACGACTCGTCGCCGACCAGAAAGTTTTCCGCGAGATCGAGGCCGACTTTCTTATCGATCACACGGTCGGCTATGCATCGGACTACGAAGAGTGGATCGCAGAATTCGAGGCTCCTGCCGACGAAGTTTTACAATTGAAGCTGGCCACGCTCGAACACCGGCCGCTTATCAGCGTCATCATGCCAGTGTTCAACACTAGGCCTGACGAACTCTCAGCCGCCATCAATTCCGTAATCGCACAGACTTATTCGCAATGGGAGCTATGCATTGCAGATGATGGCTCAACAAATCCGGACACCAAAGCTATTCTTTCGGAGTTTGTAACTCGACGTGAGAACATCAAGGTCATCTATTTAGATAAGCAGGGTGGAATCGCTGCTGCTTTAAATGCTGCTCGCGGACTTGCATCGGGCGAATACGTCGCATTGCTTGATCATGATGACACTCTTTCACCACATGCTTTAGGTTACGTTGCCGAAGCGATTAGCCGGAATACCGAAGCGGATCTGGTTTACTCGGATGAGGACAAGTTAGACGAGAAAGGCGCACGATATCAGCCGTTCTTCAAGCCAGAGTGGTCTCCCGATCTCATTCTTTCGACCAACTATGTCTGTCACTTACTAGTTCTTCGAAAAACTCTGATGGACAAAGTGGGCAAGTTTTGTTCGGAGACGGATGGCAGTCAGGATTACGACTACATCCTGCGCGCTTCAAAGCACGCAAAACAAATTGTGCACATCCCTCACGTACTTTATCACTGGCGAGCAGGGCCGAACTCGACCGCTTCGTCAGTGGAGAGCAAGCCCTACACGGTTGAGGCGAGCCGGCGAGCCCTCGAAAGATTTTGCCAGGAAACGGGAAACTCGGCCCTCATAGAACCGGCAAATCTGCCCGGCGCGTGGCGACTGCGATATCCGATATCCCAAGGATCCCGTGCAAGCATTGTCATCGCGTCCGGTGGAAACGCGGAGATATTAAGAGCCAATCTTCAAAGTCTATTCACGCGGACGGAATACAGGAATTTCGAGGTGGTCGTGGTGGACAATTCACGGGAGAACCATATCCAGGAGCTTGTGAATGAGTTCGTGGCCGCCGGGAATACAGTTCGCTACATTGATTGGCGCCAACAACCCTTTAATTATTCAAAGATCAACAATGTGGCGGCGCATCAATGCGAAACGCCCATCTTACTGTTCCTCAATGACGACGTTTCAGTGATCAATGGCGACTGGCTCACCGCCATGGTCGAGCTTATTGGGCGGCCTGAGGTTGGAGCTGTTGGGGCGAAGCTTCTTTTTCCCAACGGAAGCATTCAACATGCCGGGGTCGTCATGGGACTATTCGACAATTGCGGCCATGCCTTCTACAGCATGGACGGCGGTCTCCCGCACTATTTCGGTTTTACAGAGATAATCCGGAATGTCAGCGCCGTAACCGGAGCATGCCTGATGACAAAAGCCGAGGTGTTCTGGAAAGCGGGCGGTTTCGACGAGGAAAGGTTAGCGGTGGCCTTCAATGATGTGGACTTATGCCTCAAAATCGGGGCCATAGGCTATCGAGTCTTGTTTACGCCGTTCGCACAGTTGTACCATCACGAATCATTCTCAAAAACGCAGAAGGACTTGATTCCTCATCCGACAGAAGTGGCCATCATGCAAAGTAAGTGGAGAGAAGTGATTGCGTCCGATCCTTATTACAGTCCGAACTTAACCAGACGTAAGGCGGATTACTCGCTTCCCACATTGTGGTCTTAACATTCTTAAGTGCCGCAGCGCCATCCCTTACTTCTTACCTATCACGAGAAATTGCCGGCCAAATAACTTCCAGACGAGCGGAATTTTCAGGTACAGGCGGAGAGTCCAGATGGGAGGGCGAAAGCCCTGGGACATCGTGTAGGGCAGAAATCTAGCTAAAGCAAGCTCGATTTTGTATCCGGCCATAACTAACGCTTCAGATACCGAGAGTTCCGTCAAGGGCAGGTGATGATCGAAAAAATCCCAGTATGGGCCGCTCAGCACCTTTATGTTCGGACCAACCGCGATGAGATGCCCGTCGGGTTTCAGACACCGGTATGCTTCGACCAGAGTCGCTTCGAGCGCTGCCTTTGACGGCAGATGTTCGAAGAAGTTGCTGGAAAAAACGACATCGAGTGAGCGGTCCGGCAGAGGCCATGGCGAGCTGCAATCCTGCTCAATAAAGCGCGTGCCGCGAGGGACCCGTTCCCTTGCGCCCGGGTTCAGATCCATCGCGAACTTCTGAGCGGCTGTTATGTTACTGATGAACTCACAGTAGCCACAACCAAGGTCGAGGACGGAGTGTGCCGGTTTAACCCAGCGCGAAAAGAACTCCTTGACTAAAACACTCCACACCTGGTTCCGGTAAGCTTCCAGGCCGGAAAAACGAACGGAGTAGATTTTTTCAAGCTCTGCTTGTGTTTCAGATTGTGGCAGGGAAGAGTTCATGGGCAGGTGTGCAGAAGCGAGTGACGAGAAGAAATAGTGACTGCGAGTTACTTCGTCTATTCTACTGAAAAGCAGAGTACGTCAGCTAGAATGGGCCTGTGGTGACGGCAGAAACAACGCGTTTGCGTTCCGTTCTGATCGAGTTTATCGGCCGTCCCGGCAACGTACAACGAATTATTGTTGCTTGTGGGATTCTGATTCTAGTTTCCGGCCTGTGTACGGCGATACTGTGCCCATGGTTGATGAAAATTGCATTTTCACCAACGCCGCACGCGGATCAGTGGGCAATTCTGGACGATATCACGGCAGGTCAGAAATGGTTTTCGCCCACGTGGCTCTGGAAACAAGCCAATGAGCACAGGATTCCGTTGCTTCGGTTGGCAATCTGTGCGGATCTCCAGTTCTTTGGAGGTCATGGATATCTCCTCTACTCATTAAGTTTTGTGACGCTATTGCTGCAGTGGGTAATGTGGTCACTGTTTGTACGACAAACCGCTGACCTGCCTAAGCTACTTTGGATGCCTATCGCGGGCTTTTTCGGGTTTTGCTTTTTCTGTCCGAACCAGATTCAGAACTTTTACTCGGCAATACAGTGGACCTTTGTTGCTGAGTTCTTTTTTTCGAGCGCTGCTTTCATCGCGCTCGCGTGGTTCGCCCAAAAAGGGCGGCCGTGGCGTGCGGTGGGACTTGCTTCGCTGGCGGCGTTCTTGGCCGAAGGAAGTTTGGCAAACGGCAATCTGACGTGGCCGATTCTCTGGCTGGCAACACTGCGGTTGCCCATGCAGCGCAAGCATCGATTGGTTCTCGGCGGCACGGGTATGGCTGCAATCGCGCTTTATCTTTACCACTATTGGCAGCCTTCTTATCATTCGAATCCCCTTGAGACAATACGGCAGCCGTACCAAGTGGCCCAATATGTTCTGAGGTACATTGGCCACTGCCTTTCGAATTACTTCGTCCAGGCAGGGTTCATTGCAATCGTTCTGTCTGTTGCGGCTTTCGTAGCTTTATTTTTTTTGCTTCGGCGCCCACAAACGCATGTGCTTGGCGTCGCGTTAACCGCGACTATGTGCTTCGTGTTGGCAACTGGAGCGATGACCGGGCTGGGCCGGCTAACGCTCGGGATCGAGCAAGCCGAAGGCAGCCGCTACCAAACGCCTGTAATGCTGTATTGGGGATGCGCTTTTGCGGCCCTCCTCATAGCAGCATGGCAGCTGGGCTCGTGGCGCGATGTTCTGGCCTTGAACATGGCAGCTGTTGCCGCTATTTTTCTTCCATTCGGGAACTTGAGACCGCTCATTAAAGAGACGCAGGCGAGAGCCGATGTTATTTCGTTGAGCGGCGAATCGCTCGATCGCGGGTTAGTTGATCCGATGCTGGCACAGACCTTAGTGATTCCGATTTCTATTATCATTCCCATCACGCGCTATCTTCACTCCCACGGCGTTGCGCTCGGACCAAGCGCGCCGAATCTGCCGGCTTCTGTCGTGACGTCCGATTGGAAACCTGGAGCGTGCGAAGGATGGCTGGATGCGATTTCACCGCTCAAGCGCTTCGATCCCGGCCCACAGGAACTTCGCGCGGATGGTTGGGCTATGAAGCGCCAGACGCGCCGGCCCGCGGAAAGCATCGCGATTATTGATAATCACGGCACCGTTCTCGCACAGAGCTCGCTGCATTTCGATCGGCCAGACGTGAAGGCCAGAAATCCGGGCACACACGGACGAGTGGGCTGGCATATTTACGTTCCGCTTTCAAATGAGTCGAGGCAGTTACGAGCGGTAGCGATTGTGGATGGCCACGGTTGTCCATTAAGCCATGTCGTAACAATACACGGCGAACACGAATAAGACATTCATGGAAACGCAAACTGAACCATTGCAGGTTTTGTTAGATCTTTACGCATCCCGGGCTGATTTGCAGGAAGCTTATCCTGAGGTTTCGGACAAAGAGCTGCAGCCTCTAATCAACTGGGCCGCGAACGCGTCTAAAGGTGTTTTACAGGATTCTCACCGGGACATCCTTGAGCCCCACACAGCCTGGTACGCAGAGCACGCCTCCGAGTTTAAGCCGCCAATCTTGTGGGAAGCAATAGAGGAAACGTGCAGCTTAGCCGAAAATGCAGGGGCGATCAGCACGGCTGTGAACAGCAAACAGAGTGAGGACGACGACATCGGTGAGCACCTGCCAATCCTGTGCATGCTGGTTAGGGAATTCGAGTTGAAACAGATAGTCGAGCTCGGGACGCGGACGGGGAATTCCAGTTTGACTCTCCTCGCGGCTGCGAAGTCGGTCGGAGGGAGGGTTCTGAGCATGGACATACAGCCCTGCGAACTGGCTCAGCAGCGGGTTGCCTCTGCCGGTCTGGCCGATTCTTGGAGTTTTCGGCACACCGACGATTTACGCGTTCCGGATTCTGATATTCCTCAGCCGATCGATTTGTTGTTCATCGACACCTGGCACACTTACAACCAACTCACGGCGGAACTGAAGAAATACACGCCGCACCTGCGTTCCGGATCATGGATTGCAATCCACGACTACGTTTCTTTTCCGGGAATGACGCGCGCCGTGCGGGATTGGATTGCATCCCAGCCACAGCGTTTCAGATTTTATCCGTTCGCAAACCAAAACGGGTTGGCGCTGATTAGGGTTTGAACGTGAATGGCGGTGCCGGACTGCCTGCTCTGCCTTACTTCAGACACACGGCCACTAGGCTGACATGGAACAAACTATCGTTCATCCTGCACGCGCCTACTCGACCGAATTCAACACTCGAAAAATAAGGCTGAAGTGCACGCACGAGGCTTGTCTGGGTGAAAAAGTTGACATGTGTGCCTTCCAGTAAATGCCACGGCACCAGGGTGTGGCGGAATCCGGTGGGAATCGCGCTCGCATCTGGAACAGTAAAGATCACCTTTTCTGTTGCGAGCCGAGCGATATCTCGAATCGCTAGTTCAAAATCTGGAATGTGCTCCAAAACTTCAGAACAGAAAACAGATTTGAAACTGTCGCTTGGAAAAGGCGAAGGGAACCGGCCGTCGTACAGCGTAACCGATGCTCTTTTGGCCTCGTCGAGCGATTCACGTATCATCGGGGTGTCTAACTCCAAGCCTTGAGCCTTGAGGCCGACCCTCTGTAATTCCCGAACCAAAGCACCGCCACCGCAGCCAAAGTCTAGGATAGGATCACTAAGTTGCTTCGCAAGCTCCAGTGCTTCAGGTTGTGCAATTGGGTTTGGAGGCCCGGAGCCATAGATATTTTCCCGATGATAGACCTGCTCAGATTCGAATAAAGCGCGATAATGCGGGATCACAAACTGAAATGGGCCTTGGAATTGATGGCGAGACCTATCGTTCAGCACGATAGACATGCTTTCAAAAGAGCGAGACGCAATTGATTCGGGTACCAGATACTCAAGCACCAAACCGAACTGCTCGATCGCGAGTTCCGACGGCGGTTCGGTGATATCCGGCCGCGCTACGCGGTAATGCTGAAGAAACGGAATGCCTTCCCCGTCAAGCGAGAGATGCGGGATCCTATTCGATTCGAATCGATTTCTGCACCAACCGATGATACGGAGGATACCGGCGGGATCCACTTCGATGCGATCAAAGAAACCGTCGGGTATGGGCTTGGCCAGATCGAAATGAGCGACTTGCATTCCGGATCTCTTCGACCCTAGCGCACTCCTCAGAACGCGGCGCAACCCCTTAGGCAAGGGCACGAGCGCCATGAAAGGTCGAGGTGTTAGGACGCTCCGTGTGTTTCGGTAGCGACTTTTTCGCCACCCGACTTTAGCTTTTCGCGCTGTTCTTTCAAGATGGCTTTTCGACTGAGCTTAATTTTGTTGCCCTCGAGCGCGAGGACTTTGACGAGTATCTGATCGCCTTCCTTCAGCTCATCTCGAACGTTCTTAATGCGGCTTTCAGAAATCTCGCTGATGTGCAGTAGGCCATCGGTGCCCGGGAAAATCTCAACGAAGGCTCCGAAATCCGCAATGCGCACAACTTTACCGAGGTAGGTCTTTCCCACCTCAGCGACCGCTGCGATGTCGCTCACCATCTGCAAGGCGCGAGTTGCGGAAGTGCCGTCTGACGCAAAAATATTCACTGTTCCGTCGTCGGTCACGTCGATTTTGACACCCGTTTGCTCGATGATGCCCTTGATGACCTTACCGCCCGGCCCGATCAGCTCGCGGATTTTGTCGGTTGGAATCTTGGTGGTGTAGATACGCGGCGCATATTGAGACAACTGTGTACGCGGCGTCGAAATGGCGGCATTCATCGTTTCCAAGATCTGGAGGCGACCCTTGCGTGCCTGTTCTAACGCCTCTTTCATAATTGCGGTCGTGACGTTCGGGACTTTGATGTCCATCTGAAGCGCAGTGATCCCGTCGCTCGTGCCAGCGACCTTGAAATCCATGTCGCCATAGTGATCTTCAGCGCCAGCGATATCGGTGAGGACCGCATACGAGTCACCCTCGAGTACAAGTCCCATCGCAATGCCCGCAACAGGAGCAGGAATGGGCACACCGGCATCCATGAGCGAGAGAGTTCCACCGCAAACGCTGGCCATAGAGCTGGAACCGTTAGATTCGAGAATGTCGCTTACCAGGCGCAGCGTGTAGGGAAATACCTTTTCGTCTGGGATTACAGGAGACATAGCGCGTTCAGCGAGAGCGCCGTGGCCGATTTCGCGACGGCCTGGGCCGCGCATAAACCCAACTTCGCCGACGCTGAACGGAGGGAAATTGTAGTGAAGCATGAAACGCTTTGAGGTTTCGCTGAGGTCGAAAAGTTCAATGCGCTGCTCGTCATCTTTGGTGCCGAGCGTGGTAGTCACCAAGGCCTGGGTTTCACCCCGCGTGAATATTGCAGAGCCGTGGGTACGTGGCAGCACGCCAACCTCACAGGAGATTGGCCGAATCTGGTCGAAGGCGCGGCCATCAGGGCGACGGCGATTTTTGAGCATCTCGTCTCGGAAAATGCGCTCCTTCAGATAATCGAAGACGTTGCCTGCTTCTGCTTGCTCATCTTCTTCCGTGAACAGTGCGCGCGCCTGTTCCTCGGCCTGGTCGATGCGAGTGTAACTCTCGAGCTTGGAATATTTCTCCGTGTTGAGAGCGTCGCTGAGATTGTTACGGACTGCGCCGGAGATCTTGGCGAACATTTCTTCATTGAGAGCCGGTGGAACATACTCTCGCTTCGGTTTACCCGCCAGTTTCACGAGTTCACGGATGCCGGCCACAATTTTCTTACAACAGCCGTGGCCGAACTCGATGGCCTCGACGACCTCGGCTTCGGAGGCCTCGTTCGCGCCGGCCTCGACCATGACGATCCCTTCATCGCTTCCGGCGACAATGATGTTCAGCCGGGCGTCTTTAGTTTCGTCATAACTGGGATTGGGCCGGTAGGTGCCGTTGATCAACCCGACACGCACACCGCCCAAAACATGGTGGAACGGTATATCGGAGATCGCGAGAGCCGCACCTGCGCCAACGATGGCAAGCACGCCGGGATCATGTTGCGGATCAGCGGAGAGCACCATGGCAATGATCTGCGTTTCGTAGCTAAAGCCCTCCGGAAAGAGAGGCCGGACGGGGCGGTCAATGAGACGGCTCGTCAGGATTTCTTTTTCAGAGGGTCGTCCTTCGCGCTTGATGAAGCCGCCTGGAAACTTTCCCGCGGCGTAAGTATATTCTCGATAATCGACCGTGAGGGGGAAGAAGCTAGCTCCGGGCTTCGGCTTCTCTGCGGAGCATGCGGTGACCAACACCACCGAGTCTCCAGAACGAACAACAACAGACCCGTTGGCCTGTTTGGCAATTTTTCCGGTCTCAATCGAGACCTTAGACCCGTGCAGGTCAATTTCAACTGTATGCGACATTTCTCATTCCCGATGCGTGATCCGCATCATAACTTGATATATATATGCTCGCAACGCCAGGCAACTGGCGTGCGAACTAAATTCGGATTAAGCGAGGACTTAGAGCTCGGGGTGGAGGAGGGTATGCTCACCGAATCGTGTAAGCTTCGGTGCGCCTGACAACTGACCCGGATTTGGGTCGCGTGCGTGAGCACCTCAATTTAGCGGCGAATCCCGAGGCTCTGGATAAGAGCCTTGTAGCGTTCCGGGCTGCGGTCTTTCAGATATTTGAGCAATTTTCGACGGCGGGCCACCATACTCAGTAAACCGCGCCTTGAGTGATGGTCCTTTTGATGGGTCTTGAAGTGCTCTGTTAAATGAAGGATGCGCTGACTCAGAATGGCTACCTGAACCTCTGGCGAGCCAGAATCGGATTTATTGATCCGATATTTACTGATCACCTGCGACTTTTGCTCTGACGCCAGGCTCATTACGAAACGAAACTCCTCGTCTTTACCTTAATCTCAATTTTATTCCTCTATAGAGTAGCACAGGAGGTGAGGTACGGGTCCGCCTGGGCGTGGGCCTTCAATTTGCTGTCACTTCCCGCGACGGGTACGCCAAAACTCAGCGGCGGTTTGAAAATGCACGGTGTGCGATGTGCGTGCAGCATGTGAAACTGTGGCAAGTGCAACAACAGACAGATTTCCCCTTACCCGCTGATCTGCCTCAACCGGTCGATGATGGTGCGGCAAAACATCTCGTGAGCCTGCCGCTACCCCAGATCTCTTTGCCCTCTACAGCGGGCAAGATGGTGACCTTTCGGACTTAAGCGCATCGCGAACTGTACTCTACTGCTATCCCATGACCGGAGTGCCGGGGAAGCCCTTACCTGAAGGATGGGACATGATCCCAGGCGCCCGCGGCTGCACTCCCCAGACATGTAGCTTCCGGGATCACCATCATGAGATATCGGAGCTGAATACCGAGGTGTTCGGCCTCAGCACTCAAACAACTGAATATCAGCGTGAGATGGCCGACCGGCTCCATCTTCCATTCGAGATCCTGAGCGACTCCGAATTCAAATTATACGATGCGCTCCGCCTGCCTACCTTCGAAGTGGACGGCATGCGGTTAGTGAAGCGCATAACATTGATTTTCCGCCATGGGCGAATAGAGCACGCCTTCTATCCCGTCTTTCCACCGGACAAGAGCGCTAATCAAGTTTTAAATTGGCTTAAACAGCACACGATGTAGGAAAAGAGATCGTTCCCAGCTTTCAGCCACTTCGGCATGATGATGCGATTCAGGCTGATCGACCTGAGCCGTCCGGGAGCCGAAAGCAAAGACAATCGCCAACAGTAAATTGTGCATTCGCATCGCAGTTAATTATCGATCCCGTGCAACAGCCACGAGCTCATATACTCTTATGGAAGCTAACCTTCGCTTCACCCGATTGGAAAACCTATGAACTGGTGGCCCGACAGTCGTCTCCTGGAGCTTCTCGGAATACAGGTGCCAATCATACAGGCACCCATGGCGGGAGCGGTGCTGTCCGATATGGTGATCGCCGTATCAGAGGCCGGCGGCCTTGGCTCACTCCCCTGCGCGATGTTAAGCCCGGACCAAATGCGAGCCGAGCTCACGGGCATTCGGCAGCGAACATCGCGGCCCATCAACGTCAACTTTTTCTGTCACCACACGCCGCAGCGCAATCAACAGCGCGAGTCGGCGTGGAAACAGCGCCTGGTGGCCTATTACTCAGAGCTCGGACTCGATCCGCAAGCGCCGCTACCGACTTCCAGTCGCACACCGTTCGACAGCGCGGCGTGTGATCTACTCCTTGAATTCAAGCCGGAGGTCGTGAGCTTTCACTTTGGCCTCCCCTCAAAGGATCTTCTGGCGCGCGTCAAATCCGCCGGTGCGAAAATCTTATCTTCCGCGACGACGGTGGACGAGGCGCGATGGCTCGAAGGCGAGGGGTGTGATGCCATCATTGCGCAAGGCTA
>JBJMGM010000182.1:0-22524 GCA_045807905.1 Bryobacteraceae bacterium
GTACAGCCTTCTCGTTAGGTTTGCGATCGACATAGGTCCATTGGGGGTCCATATCCGGCCATACCAGAAGCTGTATGCGTTGCAAGAGCCCGTCGTTCTGATTCGCTTTCCCAGAGCCCGGATCGTCCCGCAGCATAGAGCTGGCGTAAGAGCGGAACTTGGAAGGCTGGATGCCGCCAATGACCGAGATGCATAGCGAATCGCAAAAGGTGGTTCCCCGGCCTATCCTGTCCACGTGATGAGAGCCGTTCCCTTCCCACGCTTCCAGCATGAAGGCCCGTTCCCCTGCGCGATCCGGATGATCGAGTTGCGCCAGCCATCCGCTTAACTCGTCGCGTTCCAAAAGGACACCTCCCGGATTAGCAGCCAGGAGCTCCTGGAACTTTGGTTCTGTCGCGTCGTTGACGATGTACCTGGGAACCGTCGGCTTCTCAAGTTCTTTCATCGTGAAAGCGGGGAGTGTACTCTTAGCCTCCTCGAAATTGGAAAAGGCATCTTTGATTGCACTGCCCTTCGCCTTATCCTTCACGCTAGCCTTCACGCTGGACTCCCAATCCTCCTGAAGCGCTTTGAAGAGCCGGCAGTCCTGTTTGTACCCCTGCTCCTTGATTTCGAACCCGACCCGGGCCGCGTCCTGTAGTTTTTTGAGCGGCATAGTACCGAGCCGCTGCGCTGGTGTTTTCATAGACCCTGGCGCAGCAATGCACGCGCCCCATTCATTTGGCGTAATCTGCCACTGGCTATCTTTCTTTTTGGGTTGGATTTTGGCGCGGCGTCCGACTACAGCGGAAAGCGATGTAACGAGCGGAACCGCTGTCAGATCGGCCGGAACCTGCATCCGTTCTCTGGAGTCTTCGACCATAAGGCGGAAAGCAGCCGGGAGCAGGTCCATGTCGAACTTTTCCACGGGAGGCAAGGGCTGAGCCAAAGGAAGCGGTTCACCCCAGGGTTCCTGTCCCACCGCGACCGTATCAGACATGATTCTGTCTAGTACGGCGGTCTTGCCATGCCGTGCCACTAGGTCATCAATACCGTTGACCTCTGGCAGCTTTGGTATATCGACAAACGAGACGATCGCGCCCCGTTTGCGTAGTTCTATCGCAAGGAACTTCCTGGCATCTCCGACTCTTTTATTGGAGTAAACATCGGAGTCAAAAACGATCTTGACTACTCGGCCTTTCCACCCAATCCGGTCGAAGTCAGGAATTACGCCTTTCACATTGACGCGAACGCCGTCAGGATCGTCAGCTTTGCCGATCACGCCTTTCCAATTGTCAACGCCAGATAACGAGAAAGAGAGCCATCGTGGGCGATCCGCCGCCTCCCCTAGGTCGTGCCAGGCGAGGCAATGCAATGCTAGTGCTTTCTGTGCCCCTTCGGTCAGGACAATTGACATCTTCGGATCTTCCAACCAAGCGGGGTCAATACCGGGAGGGAAGTAGAGCATGTTGCGCGCTCCGGAAGGAGAAAGATACTTATCCTTAGGCTTCCGCTCTCCCTTTCCGTTAACTTCCATCTCCGGGTGATCGCGGCGCAAGCGGTATTCGCGTGGGTCATTCTCCCCCGGCCAGTAATACGGGATAAGAATGCCCGAATAATCGCCGTGTCCGTTACGCCCGACAATCCCGGCACCAGTCAGCGAATCTACGCGGCAAAGGTTAGCCTGTTGAATGATCTCGCGGTCAATCCCTTTTAGGCGTCTAAAATCAGCTTCCGTGAGAGGCTTGGCACCTTGAGGCATCATTCCGACACCTCCCGGCATGCACTAATGGCTACTTGAGCACTTGGATGCTTGATGAAATGATGAAATGACTGTTTTATACTTAAGTTGTTCACTTGAAACTTAGCGCCGTTAGGTGTTCGAGACCTAGCGGCGCTTTCCCCTTCCTTCAGTGGCTTTGCCACAATTTAGAAATCTTCCCCACTATCGCATTCCCTAGGGTTGTTGGTCTTACTTGACTGCCAACGCAAAATAAATGGCTGGCACTCTGGAATTTCCTCGAATTATGGTGTGGACTTATTCACCCTTTCCCAGCTTTCCTTTTCGATGCCTGCGGCTGCTCGTCTAAAGCGAGAGCCGTCTCGATCAGGTGCTTAACGGCACCGGCGCGGGCGGGGAACTTGTTTCGGAAGCGGTATTCGTCGATCCGCTCCAGCAGTTCGTGATCGATCACGAAATTTAAAACCAGCTTCTTGTCTCGGATTGCTTCCATGCCATCAGCTTACGCTACATTGCATGTGTTGTCAATACAATCCATACAACAACCATCGCTTAGTTGTTATCACTCGCTCGCCTTTGCTGGTTCGGATGGCAGACCCTTACCCTCTTTGGCCCATCTCTTTTTAGCGCCTTGTTCCCCGAACTTCTTGCGCTCCTCGGGGGACAGGTTCTGAACCCCTTTGCGAGCAAAATATCTACTCAGCTGCCGGTAGAGATCCTTGGCCGAATCCTCGTTAAGTGTCCCGGTGTGGTGAATCCGCAAAAGCTCTTCCGCGCTGGCATCATCGGGCACATAGTCACGGTCGAATTTCCGCACACCGAGAAGCACTAGATCAGCCGGGCTTACGTTGCGGCGCATGCCGATCTCTTCAATTTCTGGGTAATTGGTTACTACCGATACTATGAAATCTCGCAATTGGTCCACTCCTAGCCTCTGTTTTTTTGGCTTTCGCAGTGTATCCCCCCTTTGCCCGAAGGCTCAAGAGGTATTTAAGCAAAGGCGAAACCCTGAATTTACTTTAATATAAAGTACCCCTCCTATTCAACCCCCTTGACAAAAGGTATGGGTACCATGTAAGATGGGATTTAGGTAGAGGGGATACCAAGCAGATGGCGTACTACAGCAAATCAGGACTCTGGGCATCAGAACGCAACCACACGCAGCATGAAGCAAGTGAAGTTGAATGCGTCGATTGTTTTGAATCGGTGGCTGATGCGGACGAAGAATTCTGTAACTTCTGTGGCGATCCGCTTTGCCTCGATTGCCAAAACGTTACCGCTGATGAACCGCTGTGTAGCGGGTGTTTTTCCTCTCTCGCAGAAGTTGCTCTCGCGAGCTTAAGGCGTGATTCCCAAATAGGTGATCTCTTCAGGAGTGCCGCATGAGTTACCACCAGCTCACGACCGCTGAATTGCAGCAAGAGCAGGTAAGACAGCACGGGATCGTGCAGACTGCCTCGCCTGATAGCTCTCTCGATGAGTTGCAGAAACTCTTTGTGATCGAGAGCATGTTGGCCTATCGCGAGTCCCATGCGGAGCGGCTGAAACGGCAGCCTAAGCCAAAGAAAAAGGCACCCGTGAAGGACCGACAAAAGGGAGTATTCCCCCGGCCTGGGCGTGTCGCTACTGATCCGACGCGAAGGATTTTATTCGGCAAGGCTGGCAGATCAAACGCCAGTACTTTTGTTCAGAAAAAAGGAGTAAAGAAATGACTACGAATCTGGCGTGCTGGACACTCGGCCCGGCCTATTACCAAAATCTCGAAGAGACGAACCCGGAGTGCTTTGTGTGCTCGGAGCCCATTAGCGGAGAGGCGTTTTGCCAAGGCTGTGGAAGCGGAATTTGCGCGGAGCACACAACTGAAATCCATCATGTTGCGCATTGCTCATGGTGCGCTTCTGACGCAAAAAGGGGAGGGCGCTAAGCGATGCCGGTAAATCAAGCAATTGACACTAAGGCCCGCTACGAAGTGGTCTGGTACAGCTACTACGGCGAGCTATCGACTGAGCGTTTTTCCTCGTGGTCCCAGATGGATTTCTTCAAGAGGCAGCTAAAAGCTGCGCAGGTGCTCAGCTACGGCGAGATCGAGGATAAGTCCGCAGTGAGTTACAGGGTGGCGGCATGACCGACAAGCTGCTTGCGCTGGCGCAACTGATCACTAAGTCGAACGAGATCTTTTTGGGGCTTGAGGGATTCCTGTTCGGCGCGCTGCTGTTCTTCTCGCTGCTGGCCTTTTTGCGCAATAGGGCCAGGAAGCACGGAGAGATCTTATGAATGGACGCGAAGCGGGGGCTCTCGTTGTCGAGGTTTTTGCAGCGCGGAGCACTCGATGGTGCGTGCGGTTCCGATCTGGTGGCGCGGATGCTTATAGCTATTACCGGACGCGCACGGCCTGCCTGAGAGGAGCCATCGCGATGCTCAATGGTGTCGCACGGGGAAAGCTTCCCGAACCCGCCAGACATTCGAAGGAGAAAGCATGACTGGATCAGACGCGGCAAAGATTCTCGAATATCCTCGCTTCGGAGACCAGAGCTGTATTGATGCTGTTCGCGTCATGCAGATAGCCGAGGCGCTATTAGAGGCTCGCAAGTGGGCACACTGGAACGGGTTCGCAGCGAAGGTTACGAATGAGTACTTCGGCTGCATCGACACGACAACGCCGGTTGCGGCGATGGAGCACTTTCGCATTGAAAACGAATTGGAGTACTGGATCGAGTGTGGCTGGAGGGACGAAGCATGAACAGGAAAGGCATTTTGGGCACCATGAACGGCATTCATCGCCAGCTTACGGACACTCACGAGACTTGCCCGCAATGCGGCGTGCTATTCCCGGTCAAGTTCCTGGCCTGCCCGGCTTGTGCTGGGTTCCAAAAGAAACGGGAGCAGTGGGTCGTACCCGGCAAGCCTAAAGCCAAGCGCAAGCCAGTGCAAGAGCAGTCTTTTTTTGATGATGCGGCGGAGTACCCAATATGACCAAAACGAAAGAAACACAGCTGCCCGCAAAACACAAGACGGGTGCAAGACGGGGCATTTTAGCCAGTATGGACGGCATTAAGCGCCAACTGGAGACCTATACCCATGCGCTCTGCCCAGCGTGCGGTGGCAAGGTGCTAATCAGCTTGTCGGCTTGCCCTGTCTGTCTCCATTCACAGAGGGTCCCTGGGCAGTGGAGATCGCTAGTGCCGATACAGGAACAAGCGTCATGGCTGGACGAGCCGGGGTGCTCGGCATGAGGGCTTACCAAAGGGCTTTCGCCATTGTCGCAATCGCGGGGCTTCTTCTCGGCGCTTGTTTGGTGATTTGGGGTGTGGGGCGTGGAGACTATCCCGGAATGATAGCTGGCGGACTCATAGTGGCCGCTTGCATCGCGAGTGGGCGGAATAGCTGGAGAGATTATCAGGACAGCCTTTCACGGATCGGGCCGCGAATAAGCATAAGCGACATGGGGTGCATCTTTGTGGCCTGCTTGTCCTTCCTCGGCTTTTTGGCTATGTGGACTACTAGCGGGTGGCTTTCGCGGTCACTCATTCTTGCAGCGATCTTCCTGCTCGCCACCGTGGTGGCGGCTTGCCTCGATAAGGGTGGGCGCGAATGAGCAACCCGCTGCGGCACATCCTCCCTTTCCTGCGGCCCTTTCAGCCGCTTTTGGAGGACGACACCATTTCAGAAATCATGGTGACGGCTGACGGAGGGGTGTCGATTGAGCGCGACGGGCGGTTGACGGTAATTCCGCTCGATTTCTCGCGGGAGGATTACATCACTGCTTTGCAGAACATCGCTCGGCAGAAGGGGGAAGACTTTTCCGCCGCTTGTCCCAAGGTCGATGCGCGGCTCCCTAACGGAAACCGGGCTTGCATGGTGTGGCCGACGGTGGCGCTTGGCTCCTATCCGACGCTCAATATCCGCAAGCATCAGGGCTTCCGCTCTCTCGATGAGCTGGTGCGGCTCGGCAGTATCACGCCGGAAGCTTTGGAAACACTCTTGCGTGCGATCGACCGGCGCAGGAACATCCTAATCAGTGGCGGCTTTGGCACCGGCAAGACGACGCTGCTTCGCGGCCTGGCTTCGCGGATTCCCGCCGATCAACGCATCGTCACGATCGAGGACACGGCGGAAATGAATTTACGGGCCGATCCCCGGCGCTTCGGCCTGGTCGTGGAATTGGAAGCCAAGGAAGAACAGCGGGACTTGGCGGGAAAGGTGATTTCGCCAAGACAGACGCTGCGCGATCTCGTGAAAATATCCACGCGAGAACGGCCGGACCGCATCATTCTGGGCGAGATACGCGGCGAAGAGGCTTTTGACTTACTCAAGGTTTTAAACAGCGGCGTGAGCGGATCGCTTTTCACCATCCATGCGGATTCGGTGGAGCTGGCGCTCGAAAAACTGGCGCTCTATGTCCTGGAAGCAAAGGATATGCCGATGGAGGCCATTTGCCGGCACATCGGAAGCGCGGTCCACATGGGAGTGCAGATCGAGCGGCGATCCGATGGTTCACGCGGAGTCGTGGAGCTGAAAGAGGTGCGCGGCTATCACTCCGGGAAATTCGACCTTCGGCCTTATTGAGTTTTATTGGCGGCTTGCGATCGAGTCGCCACAACCGTTTACCCATTTCAAAAGTGAGGAATCTTTAAAAGTCTTATGAAGCAAAAAACAGTTTCTTTTGTCCGCGCCTCGGCACCCCTGGCGCTCCTGCTGGCGTTCTCCGTCGCGATGAACGCTCAATCACTTCCGACCGGACCCGGAACCGGCAACGTGGCGGGGCTCGGGACCGCCATGCAATACCTCGTGAGCATCCTGTCCTGGGTTCGCAACGCGGCGCTGTTCGTTTTTATCGGCGCTCTGATTTGGGGCTGCATGGAGTGCGTCCTGGAAAGTTGGCGCGAAGGCCGGCCGCGTATCTTCTCCGCCATCATTTGCGCCATTATCGCCGGAGTCGCGCAAGCCTTTATTTCCGGCATCTACAGCGCTAACGGGTAAACGGCGATGGAAGGGAGAAAGATCGTGAAGGAGATCAATAAGCCGCGCTGGATACCACGGCTCGGCTTATCCTTCCTGGAGCCCATTATCATGTTTGGTGTTTCGTTCCTGGTGGGCTTCTTCTACAGCTTCATCGCGGCCATCCTGGTTTTCCTCGGGGTGCTGTTTCTGATCCGGCTGGCGCATAAAGCGGACCCGAAGTTTTTTTCATTGCTTCTGCTCCCGCTCGGCAAGCACTACGACCCGGCGCTTTGGGAGGACATCTCCTGATGTTGGGACCACTGGAAATCTACAAGCGACTTCGCCACGGCAATGTGCGTCGAAGCAATGCTCTCAGTATTCACGGTGAACAGAAGGAAAGCGCGCTCCCGTCGATCAGGCCCAAAAAGGTTCGGGCCTTCCGGAAGTCGGTGCCACTTCAGGGTTTTGTGGATGAAACGGCGGCTCTCACGAAAGAAGGTCACGCGGTCGTCTGCTTCTCTCACCAGGGCGTTGATGACGAATGCCAAACCGATCAGCAGCGCGGCCAGGACACCGATCAATTGCGTGTGGCCCAGCGTCAGTTTGATGTCGAGCGCACCTATCAGTACATCATTCGCCGGGGTGATTGTCCCATCGTTCAACAGGACGGTTATCCGAACCCGAAGGTGCAGGAGTTTCAAGACGAACGCCGGAAGCACTTGGACGAGAAAGCCCGCTTCGGCTCCATCGAAATCTACACGGCCATCGTGCGACAGGGGGAGTACAGAGGCAAAACATCCACGGACGAAATGATCGCGGAACGCCGGAAGGCTTGCTCCATGCTGCTCTCGAAAGCGCAATCCTTCACGGAGGAAACCGGAGACCCGTTCGGGACGCGCCTGCTGAGCAAACACGAGACGTTTTTGTTTCTGCGAAAGCTATTGAATCTTAACCGCAGCGTAGCGGACAGCTTGCGGCTCAAGCGCGATTACGAGTTGGACTGGCAGCTGGTAGGGCAGCCTCTGGACTGGGACAACACTCTCAAGCACTACCGCCAGGGCAGCCGACACGTGCGCGTGTTGTCCATCAAGGAAGCCGGGCTGAAAAGTGATTGCGGCTTGCCGAATCAATCGAAACCCAACCTACTGAAGGAAATGTTGACGGTGGATGCCGACATGATCATCTGCCAGCAGTTCGAGTGGAAGGAGCGGGCGGAAGTTCGGGACGAGGTGAAAAGCAGCAAGAAGCACATCAACGATTTCGAGCGGCACGGGGCGCTGGACCCGGAGCTGGAGGACGGGAAAGCCGATGAACTGATGGCCGACGAATCGGCGGAAGATCGCATGCGGCGGCTGGGGAGCATCGTTCGCGACATGGAGAATGAGGGCGACATCTACGGCTACTACTCCTACACGGTCATTCTGCACGGGGAAGACAACGAGAAGCTGAACCGGGCCATCGCCCAGATTAACCGGATTTGGGGCGAATTTGACGGCGCGTTGTTCGAGGAAACGCGAGGCGCTGCGGCGGCTTACTTCTCCATCCTTCCGGGAAACTTCCGGTTCAATAAGCGGCAGCAATTGCTTTCCAACCGGCACTTCGCGGACTTGTCGCTCTGCTACGCGCCGGACACGGGAAGTCTGGAAACGAGCGAGCTGGAGGACGGGACCGAATATCTGTCCGTGTTCGAGACGCGGGATTTCGCCCCGTTCTACTGGGACCCGTATGTGGGCGGAGCGTTCGGCCTGTTCGGCACGGGCCGCCGAGGGCACGGCAAAACGTTCCTGGCGAACCACATCGTCAGCAGCGCCCAGAAGTACAACGGGCGCACCGTCATTTTGGACTTGGGCCACAACTACCGGCAGACGGTTCAGTTTTACGGCGGAGAAATCATTTCCCTTTCCCTGCGGGATCGAAAGTTCAAGATCAATCCGTTCGCGGTGGAGAACACGCCGGACAATGTCCAGTTTGTCTTCCAGTTCCTCCGCTTCCTCATCGAAGAGAGCGGCGGCGCTTTGGAAGCGGAACACGAAAAGATCCTCCACGCGCAAACGGTCTCGATGTGGAAATACGACATCGGGGAGCGCACGCTCAGCGAGTTTCACGAAAACGCGCACCCGGCATACAAAGAGCGGCTGAGTAAGTGGATTCAGGGCGGCCAGTATGGCTGGGTCTTCGACAACGCGGAAGACACCGTTTCCCTATCTCGCCTCACATGTTTCGAGTTCGCGGGGAGCCAGGACTATCCCGATTTGATGGAGCCGCTCATCCTCTGGGTGCTTGGACGAGCCCGCATGGAGTTCTTCGATCCCTCGGTAGTGCATGAGTTTAAGCTGATCAATCTCGATGAGGTCTGGAAGTTCTTGAAGTCTCCACGGATTCTCGACTGGCTCGCGGACATGCTGAAGTTCGGGCGCAACCGGCTGGTAGCCACGGCGCTGTGGACGCAATCGGCGGAGGACCTGGGCGCGGCCAAGCGGCTAGTGATTGATAACTGCGAAACGATCGCGTTCCTCGGCAATCCCGACTTTGACCGCGATTTATACGCGAACGATTTTGGTTTCAACGAGCGGGAGCTGGAACTCGCCGGAAGCCTCAACAAAGGCAAACGGGAGTTCCTGTTAAGGACTCTCCAATACTCGAAGGTCTTGCGCCTGACCGTCGATCCGAAATCCTACTGGCGCTGGACCACTCGCCCGAAAGAGCAGCGGCAGCGGCAGGAGGCAATCCGGCGCTACGGCGATCGGGCCATTGAAGTATTAGCAGCAAGCGGAGCAAAATTATGAAGAAAATCAGAGTATTTCTCGGTTGTCTGGTGCTGGGATTCTCAGCACTCGCGGCCGACAACCCGAAAACAAGCGACAGCACTAAACCGCTTCATCTCTCGCGAGAATCGCGCAAGATTGTATTTCATGTCGGCGCGATCGAAGAGATCTATTGCCGCGTTAATGACGAAACCCTGATTCAACTTCCCGAAGGCGAGGAAGCGCTCGTCGTGCAGGGGGGGGATGCGGCCCCGCACGGGACGTGGCTGTACCAGACGGCCGCCAATGGCGCGGCCCGGCGCTACGTGGGAGTAAAGCCTTCCGTCGCGGGATCTTCCACCACGCTGCACATTATCACCAACCACAACATCCCGTATTCGTTCCTCGTGCGGGAAGTGTCGGGCGCTCCGATCACGGCCGATGTCAGCGTACGGGTGATGGCTGGCGATGATTTAGAAGCCAAAGTAATCGCGCCCGTGGTTCTCATGGCGGCCGAAGAAGGGAATCGCTACAAGCAGGAAGCGGCCGAAGCCGTGGCCAAGCTGGAGGCTCAACGGAAAGCCTCCGAAGCGAGCGTACAGGCGCAACTCAACCGTTACCGGGCGGACTACTCCAAACAGATTGACCACAACTACCGCTTCGATCGACTGAAAGCCCCGTTCCATGTGACGGATGTCTCGACCGATGGAAGCTTTACCTACATTTATGTGGACCCGAAGCACGCGCAACCCGGAACTCCCTATGTGGTGGACGGCGCGAAAAAAGAGGACATCCCGAACTGGAGCTATGACGCGGAAAAGGGCGTCTACAGCATCCAAGGCGTCGTGAAACATGGCAGCTTGCGCTTCAAGAAGGATCGTCAGGAGTTCTCGCGGCTCGGGGAGGGCAACTAGCGATGGAACCGCACGTTCAACTCCCACCGGAGGAAAAGGGACCGTGGGACGCGGTGAAAAACCCCAAGGTGATTGCGGGGGCGCTCCTGCTGATCGTGATTTTACTGGGAGGAATCACGACGCTTGTCCATACCTTCTTCGGCGGGAAACACGAGACAGCCCAACAGAAAGCGGAACAGCAAGAACGGGCCAGGTACGAAAGCACAGTGCCGCCGAACACGGTAGACGTAAGCCAGTTCGGGAAACGGACGGAACAGAGCGCGACAGACATTGCACAGGCGGCTAGCGCGAAGAAACTCGCGGACATCATGAGCGGCGGATTGCCGGGCGCGCCGGGGAACTCCTCGAACCCGCTCGCTGTTCCGGGGAATCCCGCGAACGCCGATCCCCGGATTTACAAAGCATGGGCCGACGCGGACGCAGCCATGCGCTTGGCGGGGGCGGCGGCTCCCGGTGGTCCTTATGCCGGGGCGACAGCGCCCAGTGGCGCAAACGACGCGGGAGGCGCAAATGCCGGGGCATCCGTGGCGGAGCAGCGGCGGCTAGAGGCGCGAAAGCGGGAGCAGGAGCGGCGGGAAGCCTCGATGCTGGTGATTGACTTCACGAAGCCGGAAGCGGAAACGCTGCGCGCTCCGGAAGAAACCGAACGGACGGAGAGCCAAGCACCGGCTACTCTCCTCGCGCCAGCAGTGGCACAAGCGGCTCAGGGAGAGCCTTTGTCCTTAGAGGAGCATTACTGTCACGAGCTCTGCGAAGGCGATCATTTCGATACGGTTCTCGTGAATAACCTGGATGGCGCGTCTCCCGGCAATGTGGACGCGGAAGTCTACGCGCCGTTTTACTCGCACGATTCGGACCCCAAAGGACGGCGGCTGCTGGTCCCGATCGGCTCGCGGATCACAGGGGAAGTCTTCGCGGTGGGACAGCAGCACCAGGAACGGCTGTACGTGGCGTTCCATAAGCTGAGACGGCCGGATGGCTCCACTTTTAAACTGGACAACCTCAAGGGGCTGGACCAAGCGGGAGCGGCCGGGCTGCGGGATAAGGTCAACAATCACAACCTCTCGAAGATTGCGCTGGCTGGCGGCGTGGCGGCGCTTGGCACGCTGACGCAACTGAATAACATCGGCGGATATGGCGGCTACGACTGGAGCGCTCAGATGCGGAACAGCCTCAGCTCGAACCTCGGCATGCAGGGCATGGAAATCCTGCGGCAGAAGCTCCAGCAACTGCCTTCCATTCAAGCGCGGGGCGGAAGAGTCGCGATCAAGGTTTACATCAGCGGCGATTATTCCATTTCGGAATACGACCCGCAGTTAGCACGGGTGAACAATGCGCGGTAAGCCGATTCCGGAACAAGCGCACCGGGAGCATGTTTACCGGATTTATCAGCGAACCACGATTGGGGATCGCTTCCGTGGATGCCTCGTGCTCTTCGTGATTGGCGGGATGGGTTCCGCCATGATCGTCCTTTACGTTCTCGGCTGGGTGTTGCGGCACGTCTTCCACATCTACCCACCGGCCAACTTTTTCAATCACTAGAAAAGGAGATTCAAGGTGAAAAGAATTGCAAATTTGATTTCGTCCCGCTGGTTTACTTACACGCTCTATGCGGCCGGGCTCGTGATGGCCGGCCTCGTAACGGGGTTGCCTCGATTGATGGTCCTGGCGGCGCTCGCCTTTCATGGCTGCCTGCATGGGGGAATCAGCAGAAAACGGCTGCAGCGCATTGGCTTTCCTCTGGCGGGAGTCGCTTTCGTGGGGATTCTCGTTACGCCACGGCCCGCGAAAGCTTTGTTTGGCGAGGACCTTTGGGTGCTGCTCGCCCAATTGGCGCAACTCGAACAACAAGTGGCCCAACTCAAGGCGATGTACGACACGGCAGCGCAGAATTACCAGCTGGCGCAAACCATGGCCCAGGCCATCCGGAACAAGAACCTTTATGTGATTCAGAGCGTACTGCAGGCCGGGGCGGCGGCCGCGCAGGATCATTACGGGGAATTAGCCGGATGGAACCAGGCTATTAACCTGGGGCTGTCGATTCCTCTGGCGTATCGGCACGCCACGCTCAAGCAAAGCCTCAACGCTTCCTTCTTCTCTTCCCCGCAGCTCGGGGGGTCTTATCTCGCCTCTCTGGCGCATGTGGGGATCAGCGATGACCTGTCCCAGCGCGTAATGTCCTTGGCGGCGCAAATCAATAAACAACAGACGCAGAACGCGCCCGCCATCCGGCAGTGGCAATCCTCGGTTTCGAGCAATGATCCGAATCTGAACACAGCGGCAGCGCAGCAAAACCTTGCCAACACGGGTCTCGTTCAATTGTTCGAGCAGGGGCGCTCGAATCTCGCGGTCAATAGCGTTATCGCGCAGCAGCTGATGATTCAGAACATGCAACGCCGGGACGATACCGTTTCGCATCTGAATTTCCTGCAGGACTTGAAGATACAAACGGCTCAAGCTCCCGTACTCGGCGGATTCGATGCCGCTCTCCGGACACATTCTCTCTATTAAGAAAGGAACAAAATCAATGACGCAAATTCTCCAATTAAAAACTCTACTCGTGATCGCCACCATTGCCGGAGCCGTTTGGCTCCTGCTCACGCAGATGGAACACCACATGGCGGTCCAGAACCAGAGGCAAGAGCAAGTCCAGAAAGATTACGACAAGTTCCGGAAACAACTGGAGGAAGAGAAAAAGAAAGCTCCCGTCCTGAAGGGCTTTGACGATGTTTTCAAAAAGGACCTGTATCGCTGATGCAGATTCAGGCGCAGAACATTACCCTCGATCTCACGGGCCTCCTGATGGACATCGTCAAGGGCCTGATCCAGGACAAGAGCGGGATTTATCTCTCCGTGGCGTGGCAGGAATGGTCAGTCTTCGCGGCCCTCAAGGCGCTTCTTTTCCTGATGAAAGCTCCCTGGAAAAACCGGGGCTATTTCGACTGGGAAGGCTTTTGGGTTCTCATGACGAATATTGCGTTTGCAGCCGGGCTCCTGATGAATTATTCCTTGATTTGCCAGGCGGTTTGGGGCGCGGCGAGTGGGCTTTCAACGATGGCAAATCTGGCCGCTGCTGATCCCCTGGCCGGGAAAGTTAACGCTATCGCGTCAGGAGCACAGCCTCCCTCTAACCCGTTCGCTTTAATTGAAATGGTTTACTACATTTACGTCAACGGCAACATGGCGGCAGTGCAAGCCGTTTTGTTTTCCTTCTACGCGGCCACGCTCGGAACGATTGCTTACCTAGTGGTCTTTGGGGCGCTGCTTCAGCCGCTCTTCATGCTGAAAAACTTCAGCCGGATTTACTGGAACTGGGCTGATGCCATGCTCGGCAGCCATGCGCTCCTCGCCTCGATTCCCATCTTTACCTACGTATTCGGGAAGCTCCTGACGAATACGTTCGATCAATTGTTCGGAACGGACATAAGCATGGCGAGATTTGGAGCGACCTTTGTTGTCGCGATCGCCGCCACCGTGGGCTTCGTGATCGCAGGGATACGCCTGGCCCGCGTCGTGGGGCTGATCTTTTCCGGAGCGGGCGGAGCAGGAGCCTCCATGGCCTCGGACATGGAGCAATTCGTACGCGGAACCGTTCGGAAAGTCACAAGGAAATAAATATGTCAAAACCTGTTATCAAAATGGAAGCCCGAAGCTACCCGCTGACGGGAATGAATCCGGTGGATCGTGAATTGTTCGCGCCCGTGGACCCGGTAGCGAAAGCGAATAAAAGATCCTTCCTGACCTCGGCGGGTTTGTTTATTCTTCTGCTCTGCTCTTTCAGCGGGAATGTTTACCAATACCGCTTGCAGCAAAGCCAACCCGTGCGCGTGCTTTCGATGAACAACGCGGGCCAAGTGGAAAGCTTCTCCTTTCGCTTGAACAGCTTCAGCCTGCACAAGACGGAGGCGCTAGCATCACTCCGGACAGCAATCACTACTTGGATAGAGGATTTCGGCTCTCGCATCCGAAATCCTCTCAATGGGGAAATCGCGACTCGCGCCTTTCCACAAAGCATGCTGTTCCTGAGCAGTGACCTAGCGAAGGCTTATACGCAACAAGAAACCTTGAACCATGAGGTTTCGCAATTCATGTCCTCCGTGGAGCCGGAATTCCGCATCGTGGTGACAAACATCAACCTCCGCAACCTGGACCGGAAGCCGTACGAAGCGGATATTTACTACGACAAGGTTTACTACTCTCAGCCGCTCACGATTGCCGGGCGAAAGAGTTTCTTGCGAACCATTCGCTTCACGGTCAATCCGGCGGATGACGAAGTGCAGAGATTGAAGCAGCGTTCCGGCACGGACATCGAAACACTGCTCAAGGTGAACCCGCTGATCCTAGCAGTAACCCAGGCGGGAGACGAACAAGCTTTTGCGGCTAATCTTCAGTGATACCCGTTCAACCATCAACCCATAACCCCAGAGGAGAACCAAGAAATGCCATTCATCAAACCAGAAGACTCCACCCCGCTCGTGGATTTCAAATGCAAATTGCGAGCCGACGAATTAGAGGAGCTGCGCGCCTATGCGGCCGCCATTTCCTCCAGTGAAAGCTACGTCATCAGCCAGGCCATCAAACGGCTGACTACGGACAAGGCATTCCGAGAATGGAAATCAGCCAACCAGGACAAGCTAAGCCTGGGTTCGGATGCCAACCCAAAGGCGAAACGCGGGCCGAAAGCGAAAGCCGGAGCGGTTTCTATTTCCGAAAGAGAGGTGGCTTAATTATGGCCGCCAACGATCACGGGAAAGAAGAAGGACGAGAAGCCGCGAAGGAATACCTGGAGAGCGTCTATGACCGATCCTGGCTCTATCAGCACAGCTTCACGGACGCTCCCGAGAACATCAGAATCCTCCAGCAAGCGCAGAACTGGGTTCAGCATGAAGCGGATAGCCTGAGCCGGGGAATTCGGAATGGGCAGTACCCGCAAGAGATCCTGGAACGGCACTTCCCCGAGACGGGAGAACCGAGCAGGGAATTCCAAAGCGGCATGCGGCTCGGACTCTCGGAATGGGCGCACGGAATCCACAAAACTCTTGACGAACAAATCGAATTGTTCAGCCGACACATAGAGGCGAAGTTAGGGAAAGAAACTCCCGAGATCGAGCAAGACTTCGGAATTTCTTTCTGAGTTTCTTCCGTAATTAAATTCGCGATGAAACTCAAATTTAATTCAGCAACAAATCCAGAATCAGTAGCTATTTCTTTCATGGGGGAGGCGGCGCTTTGCGCCTCTTCTTCTTTTTTAGACACTAGACGCCTTACAGGTTGCTGGCGTATAACGCCGCGTTAGCATCCACGGAATCAAGCACTTACGTCTATATGTATAACAATAAGTTGTACAGGTATAACGAAACGTACCACAACTGTATAACGTCTCGTTAAGTGATAGAGAGGGTTAGGGAAAGCGGAATCGGACTATGGAAGACCAAGACACTAGTATTTATACTCAGCAGATCAATTTCAGAGTGACTCCGAGAGAGAAAACGGAGTTTCAGCTCAGGGCAAAACAGGACCGGGTCTCACTCGGAACCTGGGTGCGCGAACGGCTTCTGGCGGCGGCCGGGCCGGGCCGGGAAGAGCGCAACCGGCTAGTATTGCTGGCGCTCGGCAACGAGATTAACCGGCTCACCTTGCTGGCGCTCTACGACCAAAAAGACATCTCCTCGAAGGAATCGCAGGCAGACCTTGAACGAAAAGCCAGCGCTTCGGCCGAGGCGCTGGTTGACCGCTGGCTGAGCCTCCTGGCCCCGGCAAAAGGAGGCGCGTAATGGCGTCCGAATACCCCGGGAAGGGGCTGGGTCTGCTCCTCGCTTCGGGCGGAATCCTCGCTTCGGGCGTCCTGACGATGGGTATTTGGTATCGCAGTCTTGCCCCGATACAAGCCGCCTATCTGCCCACCTATTTCAAGGCGGAGTACTTGCCGGGCCCCTCTCTATTAGGCATGGCGGCCAAACCGAAACGGTACACGGTACTCACTGTCAACGGCAAAGACGCCAACCTTTCCACCATGCCGGACACGACGCGTGGCGTGGGAGTGCGGTATACATCCACGACTCCGGATCTCTTTAGCAAGTGGCTGCGAGCGGCCGTTTACGAAGGGCAAACCGGGCTGGAACTGCTGGCAGTGCCCTTGACTCTCTGGGCTTTTCTCTCGCTGGCGGCCATCATTGCGGCCACGGTCATCACGAGAAAGAAGCGCAAAGCAGCGCAACGGGGCGAGAGAATACGCGGGCCGGAAAACATGACAGTGAAGCAATTCAATCGTTCGCAGGGCCGAGGGGAAAAGGGGTTTTCGTTGCTGGTCGAAACGGTGGAGGAGCAGAGTGCCAGGTACTGAGTACATACGAATCCGAAAGATGGACGAATCGAAACACGCCCTTTTAGTGGGTGACACCGGCGTGGGCAAGACTTCAGCCATGCGCCAATTGATGCATTATGCGCGGCGCTGCGGCGATGTGGCGGTAGTCCTGGACGGGAAAACGGAGTTTATAAAAGAGTTTTACGATCCCCGGCAGAACGACAAAATCATCAACCCAAAAGACAATCGCACCGTCTATTGGGACTTCGGCAACGAAGCGACTGACGAAACCGACGCTCACGCGCTGTTTACCAGCATGTTCCCGCTGAAGGAAAACTCCGGCAATGGAGAGTGGTTTGATCGGCACGCACGGGATATCTCGGCGCACCTCTTAGTGCGGAGTGATCCCCGCCCCAGTTGTGCGGATTTCGGTTACTGGCTAGCCCATCCCGACGTGCTTCTAGAGAAGCTGAAGGGCACCCGGCACTACTCCACGCTGAACCCGAAATCACCCAATGTGCAAAGCGGCGTGCTGGGCACCATGAATCAAATCGGGACGGTTCTATCGATGATGCCCCGGCCCGCCGAGGCGGCGTACCGGGAGAACTTCACCATCCGGAAGTGGGCGGAACAGCGTGACGGATGGCTGTTTTTCTCGAATACTTCCGACACGCGAGACGCGCTCCGGCCCCTGCAGACAGGCATGATTGATCTGGCCATTATGCGGGTCATGTCTTGCCGGAAACAACGGAAACGAGTCTGGTTCTTCTTCGACGAGCTCGACTCCCTGGGGCGGCTCTCGAAGCTGGCGGAAGGTCTCGCGATGATGCGCTCCACCGGCAACCCGCTGGTGCTGGGAATGCAGAATGTAGCGCAGCTAAAGAACCGCTACGGCAATGAAGCAACCACGATCTTCTCGCAAGCCTTCACCAAAATGGTGTTTGCCGTCAGTGATGGGGCATCAGCGAAAGCACTGGAAGATTTGATCGGTGAAGTAGAAAAACGATACTTCCGCGAAAGCCGCAGCGACCAAAACAAGAGCACGGTAGCCGGGCCGGACTATAAGCGGGAAACGCTCGTCATGACTTCGGAAATACAGGGGCTGGCCGATCTAGAGGGTTACGTTTTGCAGCGTCCGACGAAAAAGGGAAAGATCGGCTTGCGTGTGGTTCGCGTTTACTTGCCCTTCGATCCTCCCGTGTTTCACTGCCAGGGGCTTGTTGAGCGGGTGATTCCTGACACCCAGGAGTCGCATCCGGAGCCGGAAGAAACTCAACCGGAGCAGCCGGAATCCACGCCGCCACGCAAGGATAAACCTCCGACGAGGGCCTCTACTGAAACTGTTCGCGAGCAGAACGCCAAGGTTTTCGCAGAGGCGGAAAAGGGTAACTGATGGTATCCATCATCCCGCTTCGCCCCGGCACAGCCCGGGATTATTTCAAGGCGGAATTCGCCCTATCTAGCAATTCCTACTTTGCCGAAGACGGATTAGCGCATGGCCGATGGAGCGGCGAGCTAGCATCTCAGCTCGGGCTTTCGGGCCGCGTCACCGAGGAGCAGTATATGCGGTTGATCGAAGCGCGGCACCCGGTCACGGACGAGCCGTTAATCAAACATCGGGATACCAAGCGCACCAGGGACGGTTCGGAAGTGGCGCACCGGCCCGCCTGGGATGTCAATATCAGTCTCCCGAAGAGCTGGAGTATTGCCGCTATTGTCGGAGAAGACAAGCGCATTTACGAATGGGCCGAGCGAGCGAACCGGGAAGCGCTAGCGGCCACGCAAACCTACGCTCAAGCACATGGCGGAGGGAATCATCGCAACATCACGACAGGCGCATGGGCCGTGGCAACCTTCCGGCACGAGACCGCTCGACCCGTCGATGGATACAGCGCTCCGCAAATCCATTTTCATAACGTCCTGATGAACCTGCAGGAGGCTGATGGCAAGTTCCGGGCGCTCGATCCCGTCGAAATCTATCGGTCCAAGTCCTATGGGATGCAGGTATTTTACGACTCGTTGACGCGCCAGGGACGCGCTGGCGGGTACCGCGTGGATTTCTCCGAAAAGACCTTCGCGCCGGAAATTCGCGGGATCTCCGAAGCCTACCGCGAACACGAAAGCCCACGGCGGCTGCAAATCGAAGAGCAACTGGAGAAAGAAGGTCTATCGGGCGGCCGCAACGCCCAACGGATCGCGGAACGGAATAGAGAAGCCAAATTAGACCTCACGCCGGAGCAATTCATAGCAGCGCAAACGGAGCACGGCAAGACATTCTCGGAGGAGTTAAAGGTAGTACCGGAAGCGCTAGAACGCGGGCCGGTTCGGATGGAACGGATGGCCACAGCGGAGCAGGCAGTAACCCACGCGCAACGCTCTTTATCCGAACGGCTGGCGACATTCGAGCACTACCAGCTCGGCCGGGAGGCGCTCCGGTACAGCCTCGGAACCGTGCCACGGAAAGCCCTGGAAGAGGAGATTGAGCGGCGCGTGGAGGCTGGGGAGCTGGTGCCGATTCATCACTATCGAGACCATGCGCCCGGCGCTCGCTACACCACACGCGAGGCCCTGCAGATCGAACGCGAAACGATAGATCGGGTCCTGAGCGGCGCGAATACGGTAGAGCCGATCTTGGCGAATGCCGATCTTGGCCGCTACAAGCAACTAGCTGACAACTTGCCACGCCAGCAAATCATTCGAGACATTCTCAGCACGCGGGATCAGTTTGTGGCGATAAACGGAGCTGCCGGGGCTGCGAAGTCAACGGCTGCCGGAATCATTCGGGAGCTGGCAGAGTCGCAGGGATACCACGTCAAGGGTCTAGCACCAACCGGCACAGCGACAGCGGCATTACGCGAGAAAGGCATCTCCTCGGACACGCTGCAGATGCACTTAGCGCAGGCCCGGATGGGGCAAACAAGCGAAGGGAAGACGCTCTATATTGTGGACGAAACTTCTCTCGCCTCCACGAAGCATATCCATGCTTTCCTCAAAACGCTCCAGGCGGGAGATCACGTTCTATTTGTGGGGGATGATGCTTCGGACCCGAAGAAAGTAGGCCAGCACACCTCCGTAGAAGCCGGGAGAGTCTTCCAATTGCTGCAGGAAGCCGGGATGAAAACGGCGCACTTCAACCGGGTTTACCGGCAGAAAGACCCGGAACTGAAGGATGTCGTCTTGAGCTTTCGCCACGGGCAAACGGAGAGGGCCTTGGGTCTACTGACGGAGCAAGGGCGCATTCACGAGCAAAGCAGCAGCCGGGAACGCTATGAGAAGATCGCCAGAGCTTACACGGCGTCTCCCAAAGGAACGCTTGTCGTCTCGCCTGATAACGAGTCGCGAATGCAGCTCAACGCGGCCATTCGCGCCGAGATGCGGAAGCAGGGGATGCTCGGAAAAGAAGCGTATCAACTATCGATCTTGGCGGGAAGGGACCTCACGGTTGCGGATACCAGCCGGGCCGGCTCGTATCGAATCGGAGATGTGATTCAGTACCGCAAGGGCAACAAAGAGGTGGGCGTCAAGGCGAAGGAATACGCCACGGTCCTGGATCGCAACATCGATAGCAACCGGCTTACGGTCAAGACGCAAGACGGCCGCCTGGTGACGTATGACCCGGCCCGAGCGGCGGGAGTGAATGCTTTTGAATCACGATTGCAGGAATTCTCAACGGGTGAGCGTGTTCAATTTCTCGCCAAAGATAAGAAGCTGGGAGCGCATACCAGGGACACGGGAACCATCCGTAGTTTGGATGAAAACGGCAATGTGGAGGTCGTATTAGACCGGAATGCCAAGGTGCTGAAGTTCAATTTAGAGCAGCATCGGCACGTCGATCACGCCTACACGATGACGAGCCACAGCGCACAATCGCAGACGGTAGACAGAGTTTTAATCAACGTGAATAGCTCCGATCCACGCTTGCGCGGACTGCTCAATGAGGTATTCGCGTACGTGGCGGCCAGCCGGCCCGAATACGATCTGCAAGTGTTCGCGGACAATGCCTCGCAACTGCTCCGGGTGCTGGGCCGGGAGAACGAACAACAGAAAGCGCTGTCTCCTCAGGAGATCTCCCGGTATCGAGAGCAGCTAATCGAGATCGTACCCAAAGGGAATAATCGGAGCGCAGAGCTGGGCCACGAGTACGGTATTGCCGTTTAATTCAAATCAAAAGAGAGAGGGAATATGCAAGAGAAAGTCAGCACGGAAGAACACGTCCACATCACAGAGAACCCCGCTTGGCGCGATGTGGTTCTGAATAAGCTGGATTTCTACTGCACCCGATTCAGTGAGCACTCCGTCAGCTAAGGCAGACGGCTTCTCGGTCAACGCTTGGCATTACAGCACCTACGTTAATGACCGAAGGCTGACTCCCAGCCCTAGAAAGAATTACTTGAGCACTGACATGATCTCTCGGAGCGGACAACCCGCAAGCTGTACACAGATGCCAGCGGTCCCGCAGTGTCTTGGGGACACTCGCACCGCAAGTGCATTCCTGTGAGGTTCTCCGGGGATCTCTTTTTACGAATTGCCGATGAGCATCTTCCGCTTTAAAGGCAGTGAATAAAAAGAATTGACTCCACCCCACATCGTTAACCGACTTTGCCAGCATTCCGCCAGCCAGCCCCTTCACGTTCAAGTCTTCAACAGCAATCAACCCGTAACGATTCACCAACTGCCGCGAGAGCTTGTGGTGAAAATCGCGCCGCTGATTCCGCACATGTGCATGAGCTTTCTGTAGGAGAATAACGGCTTTCCGCCGCCGATGACTCCCCTTCTTGCGTCGTGCTACCTTGCGTTGCGCTCTGCGGAGTTTAGCCTGAGCCGTTTTGTGGTGTCGCGGATTATCAACAGTGGTTCCATCCGAAAAGGTGGCAAAGTGCGTTAATCCTACGTCAATGCCGATGCTTTCAGTCGAAGCAGGAAGCGGAGCAGATGCCCGTTCGACGCTAAAGCAAACAAACCAGCGATTTGCCTCTCGCTTCACGGTAACTGTTTTAATCGTTCCTTCCACTGGGCGGTGGAGCTTGACTTTAATGTGGCCTGCTCCCTGGATACGGAGCTTACCGTTCGGAAGCAATCGGCACCCGTCTCCATAAGAGGGGAAGGTGATCGAGTCGTAACGACGGGAGGATTTATAGCGCGGAAAACCGGGCTTATCGCCACGCTTCACGCGACGAAAGAAAGCTGAAAAGGTTTTATCTAGCCTACGCAACACATCCTGACAACAGTGGAAATTCGCCAGCGTCAGGCATCCATCCTGCCGCATGGCTTTTAACTGATTGGCCTGGTCGTAGTAATTGATCGATTTACGGCAGGTCTTCCAAGCGTCCCGGCGCTCCTGGAGAGCGCAGTTGTACAAGTCGCACGCTTCACGCAATTCCCCATGCAGAAACGCACTCTGCGCTTTCGTTGGATACAAGAGATATTTAAAACCGCAGCGCATTTAAGAGAGCTTGTTTTTCCTCGCGAGGTCCCGAACAGCAAGTTCCACGACCGAAGCTTGGCTTAACCCAAGGTGTGCAGTGAGCAGAGAAATAAGCCGTAGCGCTTCAGTGCTCAATCGGAAACTCGTTCCCTTCTTCATACCTTTACTGTACCACGTTATGCATTACTCCAGAGGGAAGAGAAATAGATTTTCCCTCTGCTGGGCTTACATGCCTGGGTTGCACGGCACGGGGCTTGGGTCTTCTTCCTCAACAGCCATGATGGATGGGCTTACGTTTACGGGGCAGGGCTGTTCTTTGTGGTGCCGCTCTTTTCCACGGCTTGGTTGACGTATGGAGTCTTCCGCCTGGTCCGGACGATTCAGAGCCAAAGGCAGAAGCGCGCAAGTTAGGCGCAAAAATCGCGCTATGGCGCGCTACAGCGAACCAGAGAGGGCCGGGTGATGATATTCCATCA
>JBJMGM010000183.1:0-7240 GCA_045807905.1 Bryobacteraceae bacterium
ATGCATGCCATGCGAAAACGGCTCGCTTTCCCAGTTTATGTTAGGCTATCGGCACAAACAAAGGACGAGGTGTGTTGAATGACTCTACTGACCAAGAAACCGCTCGACCGGCTACTGGCGGAATCCGAAGGCGTCGGCGAAAAGGGCGGTAGCCTCAAGCGGACGCTCAGTGCCACGTCCTTGGTCGCCCTGGGCATTGGCGCAATCATCGGAGCGGGCATTTTTAGCATCACCGGCGTGGCCGCCGCCACTCACGCTGGACCCGCTCTGGTTTATTCGTTCATTCTGGCCGCTATCGGTTGTGCATTTGCGGGCTTCTGCTACAGCGAGTTTTCAACCATGATTCCTATCGCCGGAAGCGCGTACACGTACGCTTACGCGACCGTCGGTGAGTTGGTGGCTTGGATTATCGGCTGGGCCCTAGTGTTGGAGTACGCCGTCGGAGCGGCGACGGTTGCAGTCAGCTGGTCCGCAACAACGGCGTCGATACTGGCCGATTTCAATATTCAGATTCCTCAAGCGTTGCTTGGATCACCATTCGACATCATGCCCGGCGCCGCCAATCTGGTTGCTGTACTCGTTGTGGTGGTCATCTCGATGATCCTGATAATCGGTGTCCAGGAATCAGCGCGGTTCAATGCTGTCATCGTATTCGTGAAGGTAGCCGTGGTGGTCGTGTTCATCGTGATCGGCTATTTCTATATCAATAAGGCGAACTACACTCCTTTCTTGCCACCAAACACGACCGGTCGATTTGGCGCGTTTGGTTGGTCGGGTGTGCTGGCCGGCGCCGGCCAAATCTTTTTTGCCTATATAGGATTCGACGCTGTCTCGACGGCGGCCCAGGAGGCGAAGAATCCCGGGCGCGACATGCCGATCGGGATTATCGGCTCACTCGGAATCTGCACGATCCTCTACATCCTTTACTCGCTCGTGCTTACAGGTGTTGTCAACTATAAAGAGTTAAACGTCGCCGCTCCCCTCGCCGTTGCCGTCAATCATATGAGCGCGGTGCCCTGGGTCGGTAAGCTGATGAAACTCGGTTCTCTGCTGGGTCTGACCAGCGTCATCCTTGTCATGCTCCTCGGCCAATCGCGCGTGTTCTATTCAATGTCACGCGATGGTTTGCTGCCGAAGCTCTTCTCAGACGTGCACCCCAAATTCCGGACTCCGTGGCGCTCCAATCTGGTTCTGATGACTTTCGTTTCGCTCGGAGCGGCGTTTACGCCAATTGCGGAACTCGGCAATTTGACGAGCATCGGAACCTTGTTCGCGTTCGTGCTCGTATGTATTGGCGTGATCATCATGCGCAAGACGGATCCGGGTTTGCCCCGGCCTTTCAGGACGCCTTGGGTGCCCCTTTTCCCGATTCTCGGTGTACTGATCAATTTCATGCTGATGCTAAGCCTGAACAAGCTGACGTGGACCGCATTTTTGATCTGGATGGCCATTGGATTGATCGTGTACTTTGCGTACAGCCGGTTTCACAGTCATCTTCGTTTCAGCAGCGCAGCCCGGCCCGTTACACGATAACCGAGTTCTAGTGTGCCGGTTCGCGGAGCCGCCGATCACGCCGTTAGCCGAATCCACTCTTCGGCTCGCCGCCTCAGTGTCACTCCATCACAGCTATGCGGGAGGAGCGCCGAAATCACCGCGACTGAATCTGCCCCGGCGTTCAGAATGTCCTTAGCGTTTTCGGGCGTTATGCCTCCAATTGCGGCTAGAGGCTTTTCCGTGAATCGGCGCAGCTGGCGTAAGCCCTCTATCCCGACCACTGGATCAGGCTTGCTCTTCGAATTTGTGTCGAAAATCGGTCCGAGCGAAACGTACTCGACGGGCTCCGCATGCGCGCGAGTCAGTTGCATCTCATCGTGAGTTGAGAACCCGATTACTTCATCAATTACCACGCGCCGTGCAGCGACGGGCGGCAGATCATCTTGTCCCACATGCAGAGCGGCGCCGAGAAGCCGTGCAAAATCTGCGCGATCGTTGAGCACGAAAAGAACACCGTGGTCGTGACACAGGCGGGCAATTTGTTGGGCGTCATCGAAATGGGCTTGGGTCCAGTTAGACTTGTGCCGATATTGCACAATTTTGGCTCCGGCTTCGAGTAGTGCTTTGGCGGCCGGGATGACGGCGCACCCGCGATCCGCAAGCGCAGTGGTATCGAGGATGGGATAGAAACGCGGCAGCCGGAATGGAATCGGCATTAAGGCCATTGAACAAAATTCATCGCGTGAGGTTGGTTTGCGCCGTCGGGGTTGATTTTGATGTGAGCACCGCCGAAAACGGGATTTGTTCTGTAATTTCGATGCCAAATCCTTCCAGGCCGACCACCTTGCGCGGATGATTAGTTAGCAGCCGGATGGTGGACAGCCCTAGATCCGACAGGATCTGCGCGCCGACACCAATTTCATGCTGCAACGGCTTTTGACGTTGTGACGGAGTGAAGTTCGAGTGGCTACGGCCGTAAGCAACCAGTTCCTGATGGCCGCCGTGCGAAACGCATTGCAGACCCGGACCCGTCTGGTGCAGGTAAAGCAATACCCCGCAATCCGCGCGCGCGATGCTTTCAAGCGCTGCGGCGATTAATCCGTGGCAATCACAATCGCGTGAATGAAACACGTCACCATAGACGCAGTGTGAATGCACGCGCACTAAAACGTCACGTTTGCCTGCTATATCGCCGTGAATCAATGCGAGATGAGCCTCTCTATCGATGCGGCTGATGTAGCGGATGGTTTGAAAATCGCCGTGAGCCGTGCGAAGTCGTCCGGAAGCATCACGCTCCACGAACTTCTCGGTTTGCATGCGATGGCGGATCAAATCCGCGACCGAAATCATCTTGAGACCATGGCGCCGGCAGAATTCGATTAGCTCCGGAACGCGCGCCATCGTGCCATCGTCGTTCATGATTTCGCAAATTACGCCACCCGGTGACAGGCCGGCCATACGAGCAAGATCCACGGCAGCCTCGGTCTGACCTGACCGCGCGAGCACACCACCTGGCCGAGCGCGGAGCGGAAACACGTGTCCCGGTCGGGCTAGTTCTTCAGGCCGCGTTCGTTCGTCCATAGCGACCCGAATGGTGCGAGCGCGGTCATAAGCGGAGATGCCAGTGGTTATCCCTTCGGCCGCATCAATAGCCTCGCAGAACGCGGTCCCAAATCGAGCCGTATTTACCGCGGACATCGGCTGAAGATTAAGTCGGTTGCAGATCTCAGGGTCGAGTGCCAGACAGATCAACCCGCGACCATGCCTAGCCATAAAGTTGATCGCTTCTGGAGTGACTTTTTCAGCGGCGATCGTGAGGTCGCCCTCATTTTCCCGGTCCTCATCATCTACTACGACCAGGATTTTACCGTTCTGGAAGTCCTCGATCGCTTCAGCTATAGAAGCAAAAGCCATTCGCGTTTCGCGCAGTCGTAGCCTAGGCGATCGCGGCGACGCCATACTTGGCATGCCAGGGCTTTGCGGACTTGATTGCAGCGTTCACAGCGTCGATATTTTTTACGCCCTGATCGGACAACCACTCTTCTAGCGCTTTTACGCCTTGCTTCGCGTACACCGGGACACCGTCTTTCCAGGTGGCGCGCCCGCAGAGAACACCCGAATAATCCGTTCCCGCTTCGGCTGCCATGTTCAAGGATTCGACGAACTGCGGGTTGCTCACGCCGGCGCTCAAATAGATAAATGGCTTTTGCGCAACCGCAGAAGCTTGGCGGTAATAATCAAGAGCCTCCTTCCGGCTGTATGCCGCCTTCCCCTTGAACACGCTGCTACCCTCTACGAACTCAGCGTTCACCGGGACTTCGACTTTGAGCACGTCCACGTTGTATTGTGGCTTGCCAAACTCTTCCATCGACTTCATGACTACTTCGGGTTTCGTCTTAGCGAAATCGAAGCCTTTTTCGTCGCCGCCTTTCGGATCGTATCCAACAAACTCCAAAAAGAATGGAATTTGCTGGTACTCGCATTCTGCCCCGATCCGTTCAATAAACGCGTGCTTAATGTCGTTTACGTCAGCCGTGTCGAACGGGGTGTAGTAGATGAGGATCTTCACCGCGTCCGCCCCCATGTCCTTGATGCGCTTGACCGAAAGATGTGGAAGAAGATCGGGAAGACGCCCTGGTTTTGTGTTGTCGTACCCGCTTTCCTCGTACGCAAGCAGCAGTCCGGCGTTGTTCGCCCGCGCCCTGGCAGCAGGAAGCCCAAATTCAGGATCAAGCAGAATGGCACTCGCATGGGGCGTCAATGCTTTCGCAACGGCCACCTTGAACTCGGCCATCATGTCGTCAGTTATGTCGTTCTGGGGAACGCCTTTGGCTGACGCGATCGCCTTCCGCAAACTGCCGCGCTGGTCCATGGCCGCCGCAGCGATCACGCCATTCTTGTTAGAAAGCGCGTTTAAATGTTTGATTTTGCCTTCGGAAAGCTGCATGGGTCTTCTCCGGACTCAGTATATCGAAGGAGCTGGTTGAGCTAACTTCGCGGCGCGACGCCAGTATTTCTCGGCTGTGGCAACGTCTTTGAGAATTTGAGCTTTCAGCTCCCCTGGGTTCGCGAATTGCCGTTCCGGACGGACGAAGCGGCGAAATTCGACTCTGATCTGATCGGGCGATCTGCCTTCAAGCGGAGACAGTAAAAACGTCTCGATCGTGAGTTCATCGCCGCCAAACGTGGGTCGCACGCCAATATTTGTGATCGAGGGCCAGCGCCGGGTGCTATGAGTAGTCTCCGTAATGTACACGCCGCGAGGAACCAGTTGGCCCGGATCAGGGCGTAAGTTCAGGGTGGGAACCGTTTGTTTTGAGCCTAGGCCGCGACCAGCCACGATTGGTCCTTGGACGAAAAACCAACGGCCCAGCAGCCGCGCCGCCCGGGAAACATTACCGGAAGCTAAATAGCGGCGAATGAGAGAACTCGAGACAATCTCGCCGCGGAACCTAACCGGCTTCACAAATTGCGAAACGAACCCATATTCGTTTCCGAGTACCCGCAGAACTTCCGGATTGCCAGCCTGTTTGTAGCCGAAGCGGAAGTTTTCGCCTACGAAAACAGCCTGCGTTTCAAGCACATCGGCTAGAATTTGCGAAACGAACTGTTCAGGAGTTAAGCGTGCGATTTCGGCCGTGAACGGGAGCACGAGAATGCGATCAGCCCCTGCCGAGCTCAGCAGTTCCAGACGTTGTTCGAGCGTACAGATCAGGGGTGGCACTCTCTCCGGGGCGACCACCGCTGCCGGATGTGGATTGAAGGTCAACACAGCTGCCGGTAGATTTTTTGCGGCAGCATAGTCTAAGGTTTGCGCGACGAGGGCTTGATGTCCGATATGAACCCCATCGAAATTGCCGATTGTGAGCGCGCACGGACCGAACCGGCGACGGGTTCCCTCGAGTGACCGGAAGACAGCGGCTTTCATACCTGATCGCTCCGTCCGATTGGGATGTCAAGTCCGTCGTAGGCTATGTGGACATGAGACGGCAACCGCGACTGAACCGACTCATGAAGGAGATCATGCGAAATGTGTGTAAAGAAAGCCCTTTTCGGATTTAGAGATTCCACTGTTTTGAGTGATTCCTCAACCGTCGAATGCGTTGGATGGGGATTGTTGCGCAATGCGTCTAGAAAGAGAACATCCAGGTTGCTCAGCCTCGCACGGCTCTCGGGCGGAATCTCGCTGTGATCGGTTAAGTAGGCGCAATCTCCGAAGCGGAAACCGTGAACCGTTCCTTTACCGTGGGCCGCTCTTACGGGCTCGATGATCATCCCGTCGACGGAAATGGTTTCTTGCTCGAAAGAATGGAGGGTCAGGCGCGGCCGGCTTGACTCACTGGGACTTTTGTCGAACACGTATAAAAACGTCCTTTCGATGACTTCGAGCGTTTCCCAAGAGCCGTAGATCGGAATATCCCGCTTATGCATGAAATTGAAAGGCCGAACGTCATCTAAACCTAGAATGTGATCAGCGTGCGAATGCGTGTACAGGATGGCGTCCAGGCGGTCAATGCCGTAGCGCAGCGCTTGATACCGGAAGTCGGGCGAGGTGTCGATCAGGATGCGTTTCGCGCCAAGGCGCAGAAGAACAGAAGGGCGGAGGCGCTTATCGCGCGAATCACTTGAAGTGCAAACTTTACAGCGACAGCCAATCATGGGCACGCCCACGCTGGTTCCCGAGCCGAGCACAAGGATAGACGCGTGCTCGAATTGTTCGAGCATTTACTCGGTTTTGGTTCCCTTACCGCCGTCGGCCGTAATGATGCGCGGACCCTCGTCAGCCGCTCCGCTGGACGTCTGAACTCCAGATCGCTTCTTCGCTTGCTCGGCAACCTGCACGTAGCGGAAACGGAGCTCGGTGAGCCCGTTCTCGATGAGCCTTTGTTCTTCGACCGTCAAATTGCCCTGAGTCTTTTGTTGCAGCATCGCCAGAATGTCGATGGAATGGCGAGCCAGCGGTAGATTGGGCTCCGGAGGGTTGTCGTCTTTTTCGCCCAAGTCGAGTAGGCCGAGCTGAAGCTGCGTCTGCATCAGGATCGATTCAACCAGAAAAGAGAAACTTGCTGGGGGGATCGGAATTTCGTAGGAGGGTTCGGTGCTCTCAGGCATATAAACCACCATCTTATATAGTCGGACGGGGGCAACTGAGGCCAGGAGGCTTTCGGGAGGCGGGGGAAAAATTTGAAAAGCTCGTTGAGGTAACGTCGCGGCTGCGCGGACCAGGAGGCTGTCCTTGGGACCGAAAGCAGACCTTCGACACGATCAAATCGTATCTGTTGGAAGAGACGTATGAAGTGATGGATGCGATTGACGCGCGGGACTGGGACAGTTTGGCCGAGGAATTGGGCGACCTGCTCCTGCAACCTGTTTTTCTCGCTGAAATGGCGGCGGAGCAGGGACTGTTCACGATTTCAGATTCGCTGGACGCAATCAATGAAAAGCTGGTGCGACGTCATCCACATGTGTTTGGGAATGCGGTCGCCGAAATGCCGGAGGATGTAAAGCAGCACTGGGACGAGATCAAGAAGCAGGAGAAGACTGCGCAAGCTTCGAGCGGGTCTGAATCGGTGCTGGACGGAGTGCCGCGGAATTTGCCAGCGCTGGTCGAGGCGGACAAAATCAGTCACAAAGCAGCCAGCCTAGGTTTTGAATGGCCAGACATCAGCGGAGTGGTCGAGAAGCTTCAGGAGGAAGCGGCGGAGTTAGCGAGCGCAAGAGAAACAGGGACACCGGAACACGTCGA
>JBJMGM010000184.1:0-14675 GCA_045807905.1 Bryobacteraceae bacterium
TTCTGCCAGCCTGTTGCTTCCATGATCTCGGGCAGAGCCGCGCCGTCGCGCGCTTCATCAAGGCGATCACTTCCGCCTTCTTGTTGGTGCACGATTCGGTTACGCTCTTTTGCGCCCGGGCGGCACCGCGAACGCTTGGTCGGGGACTTCTTCGACCGGGTCCGCTCCGTTCGCACACACGTCGGGTGTGGCGCAACGTCCGAGGACGGTCGCCGGATCGCTTAACAGATTCGGGTGACCGCAACCTTGTGACTGGCGAACGACTTCTTGCATGGGCTTCAGGTCGTCGAAGGGGACCACCCGCGCGAAGCTGTTGAAGGTTTCTAGCAGCCGCGACGTCGGCCAGCGCCCGCTGACCTTAGCCAATTCCTGCACAGTCGAAAATGATTGCAGGTTATCGGCGTTGGGCGGAAGTCCGTGTGCGCCGTGATGTTATTGGCTGAGGCGATTGTGGACGTTGCCATATTTCTCCTTTGCGGATTAGTTGCGGTCCACACATTCATCACTTCGGTGCTCAACAAAGGCAAGCGAAGGCGACCAGATTCGAGGGAGGATCTTGGCACGGCGAAAGGAGCGTTCGCGATTTGTCAGGTCTGTGATCTCCCCGGAAGCCCGTTATGGCCCGCAAGAAGTAGCTGCTGGGCGGTAGGGCTGTTCACGCAGCTGTAGATCTACCGTTCGCGACTAAGCAGGAGTAATCCGATCAGCCGCGTTCTTTCCGAGTAGCCGATCTTCCGGGCAGACAAGTGAACAAACGTGTCACTCGGCAGGTAATGCGTTGGCAGCGTGAATGCTACCGTTCCCGAAGACTCTTCGGGCGTAGCTGGCAACGTTCTCCACGCCGGAAGCATATCGTAGATTTGGATGAACTTTGGTTCCGTTGTACGCGCCTGTGGCCAGTAACACATCTCCATTGAAGTAGTCGACCAAATCTCGCAGAGCAAAGGCCGCATAGGTCGTCAGAACGTGCGAACTGAGGAAATTCATATCAAGCTGGTCTGTCGGACGAAGCCGCGCGGCCAGCTTTGAGTAATCGCGCGTGTCGCATAAAAACAGCTCGCGTGCATGACGCAGAGATTGACGTGTAATCTGCCAAATGCCCCTCGAACTGTTCAGAACCCATGCCTTCCGACCTTGATGCTGGAGCACGATGTCGTCCCCTCCAAATTGCATCATTCAGATCCCCTGGCGCGTTCAGGAAATTGTTCTCCATTGCGCCCGATGCCAAGCAGGACATCAACCGGCAGATCGTACAATTGGGTAACTTCGATGATGTGTCTTCGGCCAAAGCTTCGGCCTGTTCGAGGCTAGGCCGTGAAAATTGGTTTTCGTTCCAGGTTCTCGGGTCAGTGAACGACTTAAAGCAGATGAATTGTCGTACGTACGATTCGAGTTCGGCCGAGGGTATCTGCTCCAGGTTGGGAAATCGGGGCTGCTGTAGGGCTGAACTAGCAGATTTGTTTGGCGCATATCTTCGGAGAATTCAGGGCGTGTAATCCAGGAATACTCGACAAGCGAAGCGAGGTGATTTGCCTTCAGCTCCGCCACCTCCTCTACACCGGCCAGCACGTCGTCCGGCGCAAGTGCGCCGATATCCGATACGAGAACCCTTTTGAGATGTGATCAGTTGTCAGCAATACGTTTGTGCCTCGAAGCGACTCCCGTGACCGCAGGTAGTCGAACATCAAGTTCGCGGAAAGCTCCTCATCGGATTTATATTGGGACCGGAAGCGTTCAACAGCGGAGGACGATGTTCGGAAATTGAAGCTTCTCTTTCAAAGCGCTGGACTCGGTCAGAGTCGGCTTCGTGTCGTCGTACCCGTCCAGTTTGACCATCTTGGAATTAGCTGTGGCCACATCCGGGCCAACAACAAGGGCGGCGTTTCCCGTCCTTGAGGCTCGCACAGCCCCACTCGATTCGGCGGGTTCTCGTTTCTGCTTTCTTGGCTGACTCAATCCAACATATCCACTCGTTACGTGCGAGCGGCGTAATGTCCTCCCATGCTGCTAACACTTTCGGGTCGGATGTAAGTGCTTTTTTAAAATCTGCAGGCACTTCGTGTACCGCACCGCTAGCAATCTTTTTTCCCGGCATACATAAGCTCCTCTTTCGCACCTTCCAGCAAAGGAATGATCTCTTGCTGAGTAAAGGATTTTGGCCGTTGGGCGATGGCGAGATCCTGATGCTCAGGTTAGCTCGGGCGCTTGATTATCCGTCGTGCCCGTACAACGTAATCGCGATCCGCTTACTAGCCTGCTTTCTTTCTGGGTACAGGCGTTCCACTGAAGACGAACGTCAGCTCCGGAGATGATTGTACGTTGCGAACGCGCGCGGGCACTATAGCGGGTCGTCGGGAGCTACTCTCGAGCGAAAACGATACGAAACCAGCGTCGGCATGCCCCCTGTAGGTCGAATACGGTCTAGTTGGCGAGAAAATTCTGTATCAATGCGTTCACCTTCTCCGCCACCTCCATGTGAACGAAGTGCCCGGCCCCGGAAACAATTTCGATACGCGCGTTCGGCGCGTATTCGCGAACGCGATCGAGCCATGGTGAGCTTTGCCCTGCTTGCAGTGACTCACGCTTTAGCGTTGGGCTCATGTGAGTGCTCTGGATTACCATCAGCGGGACCTGCACAGCCGCGAGAGCGGCGTTCATGTGCTGCGCGTCCCAGCGAGAAATGCGCGGAAACAGCGTCGAGCCGATTTGCGCCGGCAGCTTGCACGCGCGCTCGATAATTTCGTCGGTACGATCGAAGGGCACCGGAAACATGTCGCGGAAGAAGTCCTCTGAGAATGTGCGGAATCCTTTTGCCGCAATCTTTTCTTGGGTCGCCAGTTCGGCCGCGAGTGGATCTCCGCTTCCGGTCAGACTGCCGTCGATGAGCACGAGACCGGCTACGGCCCCGGGCCGCTGGCATGCCGCTTCGAGCACGACGCGGCACCCCATGCTGTGCCCGACCAGAACCGCGGGCGCAAGCTGAAGCGCCTCGATGAGTTCCGCGACGTCGGCGCCATAAGTCTCTATCGAGCAGTCCTGCGGCTTGCCGGGCGTATATCCATGTCCGCGCAGATCGCACGTAACCACGCGATGACGCTCGCTCAGCGCTTCGACCTGCGCGGTCCAGTCCGTGTGATCGCACGCAAAGCCGTGAACGAGCGCCAGCGAAGGTGATCCATCTCCACTAATTTCGTAATGCATCTCTCGCGTATCCTCTTCTGCCACGGGATGAAATGAATCCGTGGAGTCAGCCGATCTCTGGTGGCCCACCTCGTCAGCTCACTCTTTCCATTACCGAATCCTCGCATACGATCGGTCGCCAGATGGCAAGCGGCTGGCGATCACTCGCGGTGAAGTATTCCAGCCACGTCGTTCTAATCAGAAACTTCCATTAGCCCGCTCAGCATTTCTGGTGGACGATATCGAGACAGCCCATGTGCACTGTTCTGCAAGTGTTTGCGGGCAGCGTCCGTGGTATCGGCGACTTCGTCCTAACGTGCTGGTCAGAGTGAACGGCAAGGCGGTCGAGGAAATTCTAGGTTCGATAACCGTAATTGTCGAACGTAAAACCGGATTTAAATTTGCTGGTAAGTAGCGTCCGAGTCGCCGACAATTCAGGAGCAACTCGAAATAAGCGGGCGGCCGTCGTGGCGAGATGCATCCCGAAGCTGCCACCTTTTGGATAAGTCATGTATGCCTGCGGACCGGAACGACCAGGGGCTATTCCGCAGAGCCGGCATGTGCGGGCTGCGCTCTACTTCATGTTGGGCGATACCACGATGAGGCCTGCTGATTGGCCGAGCTGCGAGTGCGCCAGGTACACCGTGCCATTCTTCGTAACGACCCCGTTGCGAGCCCCCTCGTGAGTTGGCACCTCTGCAACCAGGCCCAGCTTGCCGCCGCCGTCAACTCGGGCCACTGTGAGCCGCGCGTCCTTGGCGGCGCCCACATACAACAAGTGAGTAACTGGCGAGTAATTGAGATCATCTACGCCGCCGCTGGTTTTGATATAGGACAGCTTTTCCCCGTTATGACCTGCATCCAAGACCTCCACCCGCGTACTGCAAGCAACGAAAAGGTATCCCGCCTCTGGATCGACCGAGAGACCGTGCGGACCGTCCTCCCCACACGAGGATTGCCACTTCGCGAGAGTTTTGTGTGTTTTAAGGTCAATGGCCGTCGCGAGGTCTTTGTCCTCGTAGTTCATATAGAGCCGTCCGCGCCTTGCGTCGACTGCATAGCCTTCGGGCCGGCCTTCGAATGTCAGTTTTTCTTTCTGGCTCAAGTTCTGGCTGTCCAGAATACGGACCGAGTTGTCGCGCGGCGCGGTCACCCAGACTTCTTTTGTGGGCGCCACATAGACAACGCCGTCCGGTGTGGAATCGATGTGGCCACAGGTCTTGCGCTCGAGGGCCCTTTCATCAATCGCGCATACACTGGAATCGGCCCGGTCCCCGATGTACACCAAGCCGTCACCAATCGATACGCCACTGGGCCCCTGAGCGCGTTTGCGGCCTCTGACCTCCACTTCGTTGGTGGCAAACCCCGAGATCTCACGGACCCTCTCGTTGCTGGTGTCCACCACATCGACTGACCCAATGTTTATGGCTGGGACCCAAATATATCCCGTCTTCGGATCATAGGCGATGTAATCCATTGTGATGTTTCCCTTCCCGTGATCGGGAAGGGCCAGAGTGCGAACCGTATAAATTGGGTTTTCATCGCCGGCAGCATGCAATCCAACAGCTATTGCGCCAAGGCCCAGTGCTATAGCTGAGAACAGATATTCTCGCCGTGTCATGCCGAGAATCGTAGCACCTGTCGTGAGAACGCAACACAGATTTAGCCCACTTAATGCAGGATCTTCATGACTTAGGACCGTAGACGCTCTGGAATCGAATCGTAATGAACATATCTCCCGTTGTGGAAGGGCGCGCGAAACGCTCGTTCGGGTCATCACTTCGGCTCTCTTCCTATCCCACGTTCAGTCAAACGCGATCCATGCTCAATCCAGTCCGTCCTGTGGACGGCCCGGTTCAAGCCCTCAATCTCGAAGAGCTCGGCTGACGCGAATACTCCAGAGGATTCGGCGGCTCCGGACAATCCCAGTGATCCGAATCAACCCGAAGCACAAGGGCTCGTGCGTCGTGGCGTGACACGAATTGCGAGGTCAAAACGAGCTTTACCGCGCTCCCTTTCAGGGTTCGAATTTTAAATGGGATGCGATCGTACTGGCATGAACCGGAGCACTGATACCCACGGATCGGCGCGTGCGTTGCTGGCCGAATAGGGCCAGGATGACGGGCAAACCGGAAATTGTCCGTAGATCGTTGTTGGTTGAACGAAATGGACTACTTCATCAATTCCGGCTCGGTCGTGCCTTCGGGCTGAGTAGGCGTCTCGCCCATAAGATGCAGGCGGGTGCGGGCGGAGAACATGGGCCCATGAGCGGCAACTACGGGCGCAAACGTCTCAAAGCCGAGTGGCGGAAGTTTCGTGTCGTCATAAATGGCTTCCATGCCACCGCGCATGAAATACGCTTCGTGCCAGAAGCCAGTGCCACCGGAATCGCGAACGAAGTCCTGCCACCAGCGACGATGCGGTTCGGAGCGAGCCCAACGCTCCATCGATTCGAAATCCTTCCAATACCAGCGCATTCCCACATGAAGCGGGAACAGACTATAAATAATACCGTTGTCGCAGTGCAGGAGCCCTTCGGGCCGTGCCTGGCCAGCTTTCGCAATCGAGGGACCGAGACCTACGAGACGCTTGATGCCAGCCAGCTTGCGTACGCGCATGCCGAGGTAAATGACAATCAGATCGGGGTATTTGCTCAGATCCACGGTTCGTCGATCAATCCTAGACACCATTGATTCGCTCCTTCCTCAATAGAGCATGGGTTGCAGTGACCGTGCACGGTCGCGATTCGGCTACAAAAATACCAGCGCACTTACGGTTCAGTCCGGCAATGTGCTAGACCACCGGCCCGAAGCGCCCCGGCTGCGCAGCGTGGGATTCTCGCGCCGGCCACTGGAAAGGACGTGTATTACGTTACGAATCACTATGCCGAATCCGTTTATGAGCGCTCCGAACATAATCTCCGAGTCGCGCCGACAACTCAGGAGCAATTCGGAAGCTAAACACTAGCCTGCTCTGTGCGCGATTGAGGACTTCCGGCCAGTTCTTACCGGAATCCCTTGACGAGCATCAACTGGCTGCCCGCAAACTCGTCTTTCCGTACAGTAACCAATGCTCATCGGGCGAAACAGCGAGTCAACGGTCCTGAAAAACCGGCCCTGGAAGCACGCCAAGGACTTTGATCGCACCCGTCACGAAATCGAGATATTTCAGAGTTGTCGGAGCTACCTTCTCAATCAAATATGCGCTACGGGTTCCAAGCGCGAACTGCGATCGGTGTGTCAGGGCTAAGTACGCTGAGATTTTCGTCCGCCGCGGCTGGAACTCGCCACAGGGCACGCTCACCCGATTTCAAGTAGTAAACGTACGCCCCATCAGCCGATTCCATCTGATTGCCCCCGCGGCCCTTTGTCAGCTGGATTTCGCAACCGCGCGCCGCCGGCTTCTTCCAAATCTGAGGACTGCCATCCTCCGAAGAGTGCGCGGCCACCACAATCGTCGATTACGGAAAGGTACGCGTTGGCACCGGAGACTTTCTGGTACCGCAGGAAAGTTTAATCAGGATACTGATGCTTGACGGCAGCGTGATCGAAGTCGTTGGCGCCTATTCTGGTTGGCAGGAATATCACGGCGAAGCTACTGTTCACTACTTCGATCAGCCGGCACCGAGACAGAAACGCCTAAGCCGAGCGCCGAGCCTCTACCCCCAGACCTGCCATTTTTTATCGTCCTGATCGACCCTATTGATACAGATTTGGCGGCTGCTGGGGATATTGTGCGACGCTACAATTCGCAAATCCGTACAAGATCCTCACTCCAAATCAATTCTTGTGCCGATGGGAGCCACTGTTCAGGGTCATATCATTCAGATGCAGCACTCGTTCGGCACACCACGGCAGTTTACGATCGCAATCGAGTTAGACGCTCTGGAGGTGAACGGCATTACAGCGCCGCTCTATGCTCGGGTGATCGCTTCCACGTCGAAGGCATTTTCCTCTCGCCCTTGGGCCAGTGGCCACTGGTTGCCGCCTTCCCGTTCATCACGAATAAGAACCGTTATCATGTGCCGGCCGGTTACGAATCAAAATGGAACGGGGGAGCGACCCGAGGAGGTGCCCGGAAATCGTGGGTGGCGACATTGACAAAATTGGCTAAATCAGCGGGAGCGGCGCAAGTGCAGGTGTTCTCGTTGCGCGCAATCGCACTGAAGCCACTCTTCCGGTTTGTTCCTGGATAACGGGTAAACCGGAAGTTAGCCGAGTCCAGTCCGGTCCTACCCGTCCAGTTTGACCATCTTGGAATTAGCGGTGGCACATCCGGGCCAACAACAAGGGCGGCGTTTCCCGTCCTTGAGGCTTGAACAGCCCCACTCGAATCGGCGGCTTTCGTTTCTGCTTTCTTAGCTGACTCAATCCAACATATCCGCGGGTTGCGTGCGAGCGGCGTAATGTCCTCCCATGCTGCTAACAATTTCGGGTCGGATGTAAGTGCTTTTTAAAGCCTGCAGGGACTTCGTGTACCGCACCGCTAGCAATCTTTTTCCCGACATACATAAGCTCCTCGTTTCGCACGTTCCAGCAACGGAAGGATCTCTTGCTGAGTAAAGGATGTTGGTCGTTCGGACATGGCGAGGTCCTGACGCTCAGGTTAGCTCGGGCGCTTGATTATCCGTCGTGCCCGTACAACGTAATCGCGATCCGCTTACTAGCCTGCTTTCTTTTCTGGTACAGGCGTTCCACTGAAGACGAACGTCAGCTCCGGAGATGATTGTACGTTGCGAACGCGCGTGCGATCTTGCCGGTGATTCGGGGCGGTGCGTATGGATTTGAGCGCGTAAACGTTGCTGAGCAGCGCCGCGACCCAAATTCTTTGTTGAACTGGACGGAGCGCCTAATTCGAATGCGCAAGGAAGTTCCGGAGATCGGGTGGGGTGATTTCGAGGTACTTCGCACCGGAACCTGGGACGTGCTTGCGATTCGCTATGACTGGCGGAACAACTCAGTCGTGGTTGTACATAATTTGAGCGCAATCCCACATCAGATCTGGCTGAACGGCAATTTGAAGGGCGAAGATAGCAACCGGCTCGCGAATATTCTTTTCGACGGAGCACAGCATTGCAAAAGAATGGGGCAAGCACTGCATTTTGCTCGAGCCTTATGGGTATCGTTGGTATCGCGCGGGAGGCTTGAGTATCTTCTTAAGCGAATCAATGTGTGAAAAGGCTATAAAAGATGTGTTGCCTACTTTTTCAGCGGGACATCCGTGATCGGCTTTTATTGGTTCGGTCGCGAAATGACAGCCGACGAACTCTACGCCAAGGTCACAAGCCGAATCAAGTGAGGCTTCGCCTCCAATGCTGGGCGCTTGCGCTTTAACCTGCAATTCTCTTGTGGCTCGGTCTATTCAAAGGGACGCACGCTCTCGTCCGCTAATACACTCCAGTCAAGCACGCCTAGTATCTGCAAACAGAGTGTTCCGTTTCGCAGAGCCCGGTCCCCCTTGGATCCATACAGCAGTGCTGATTCACCAGTTCAGATATTAGGAGGTTAGAATTTGGGGTTCGAATGGGCGAGGGAATCAAAAGCCCTAGCCATCTAGGAAACTTCGAGCTCTTGGGTGCTCCGGAAGACGCCTGTATTCCCTGCCGAAGACGATGGCCAACGCCACGATCGTGCCAGCACACAGAAGGACGCGCACGGCTAGCCGTCCACGGCGGCGCGACCTCTGAGCACCTCTGATGTGTTCCGGCCGAATTCCTACCCCAATCACACGTGCGATGGCGACCGGCAATCCAGGCAGCCGTGCTGCAAACTTCAGTTGCCACGGAGGCTGCAGTGGCCCTTTGTTCCGAAATACTCGCTGGAGCACCTTGTGCGTATTGACTTGCATGAATTGAGTGACTCGCGTAGGGAACTCCCTCCGCTTTTGGATTTGCGCTAAGGTTCCCTCGGTCACCGCCCTACGTTTGAGCGGTCCTGCGAGCATGTTCGCAGCGGCTACAGCGTCCTGAACGGCGAGATTGATGCCCACTCCTCCAGCCGGGGACATGGCATGCGCGGCATCACCTATACAGAGCAGCCCTGGCTTGTACCACTGTTGCAAACGGTTGATCTGTACCGTTAGGAGCTTAATTTGGTCCCATGATTGGACCTCGTTGACACGGTCCCCCAAGTACGGCGCGATTTGCCGTACCGTGTCACGGAATGGCTGTAATCCCTGTTTCTTCATATCCTCGAACGAACCTTTGGGAATGATAAAGCCGACTTGAAAATACTCACCTCGATTGATTAAAACGAGCGCTCCGCCGTAGTTCAGCTTTCCGAGTAGCTGCTCCGGATCAGCTATGTTTCGAGTGATTCGGAACCAAAGCACGTCCATGGGAACGCCGAAGTCCAGCACCTTCAAATTTGCAGCTCGCCGCATCGTAGAATGTCGGCCGTCGCACGCCACTACCAAATCTGCTCGAATCTCCGTCATTCCGCCCGGCGTGTTCACCTTCACGCCTACGAACTGTCCGGTTTCTTCGATAAGATCCACGGCGTCATGCTGCATCCAGAGATTGAAACTGGGAAATTTCTCGGCGTGATCAGAAAGAAAATTGAGGAAGTCCCACTGCGGAACAAGTGCGACGAATTTGCAGTGAGTCGACACGTGTTTGAAGTTGGCGGCCTGGAAAGCGAAATCGCCAACCGTGCCGCCAATCGAGCTCAATTCCTGATGCGGCAGTCGCAGAAAATCCTCAAGCAGTCCGAGCTCGAACAACACCTCCAGAGTGGAAGGATGCACGGTGTCGCCGCGGAAATCGCGAAAAAAGTCCGCATGCTTTTCCATGACCGTGACGGTAACGCCTGCGCACGCCAATACGTAACCCAGCATCATGCCGGCTGGCCCACCGCCGACAACGCAGCAGGTTGTTCTTAACGCTCGGTTCACATTCGGTGAAGTTGACTTCGCGGTGATCTGTTCGGAGTGATGCCCGAGGGCCGAAGTATCTTGCTCCGTCACCGGTTCCTCTTTTCGCGTTCTTGAATTATATCCGTGCCGCCCGGCACTGTGAGAAATCGATCTGCACACAGGAGAATGGTCGTGGAGTGTAACAGACCTTTACTGTGCGCCTTGCGATTCTACTGGATAGGGTCGCGCACAACGGACGAAAACATCTTTTCTGGCTTACAAGGAGACGGTCGGCTGTTGTCAGCTGGCGGCTGCTGTATAGATGTTCAGAACTCCGAGTCGGTGCCGTAGGGCTAGGATTCTCAAGCTGAAGGGCAGCGTGATTGCATTGGATTCGCTTTTGCGCTGCTAAGGAACCGTACTGCGTCTAGCGGCCGAGAATCCGCTCCTGCGCAAGCAATTGACTTGTTCCAAGAACGCAGTCAGAGAGCGTGCCAAACGACAGCAGCTGACCGTTTTATCTTCGCGAAACTGGAAGTCGCGTAGCGGCACCTTGGATCTCCTTGCCGCCTCACCTTCCGAGCCAAAAGTCGGTTCGAGGACAGCTGAGCAGAATGGCAATGCCGGTTTAGGTCAGTCCGAATAGCGTGTTCGTGTCCAGACGAATGACGCGCGCTCCTTGCTCCCTGGCCAAGCCGACCATATGTTCGGTACCACCGGGACCGTCGCCAAGCTCTCCATCCCAAAGGGCGACGACGGTTATATTTCTTGGCGCGAGACACAGGGCTTCGCTGAGAAGCCAAAGATTGTTGCGCTGCCAAATGTCATAGCCGCGCTTGAACTGCAACCATTTCGGAAGCTCCGGAGACTCCGCGAGCACAGGGGCGTTCGGGTGCTTTTCAAGCTGGGTGTAAAAACGGCGCAACCAGCTCTTGTCTTCGTTGTCCACGCTGGCCTCGACGAACTGGTTTTCGGGCAGGGCGAGCAGCATTTTGGTTTGTATGCCTAACTCATCGCAGGCTTCAAGGAATAAGATGTCGCCGCCATTTGCGCCGCCCGCGATGCCGACAAGCGAGCCGGTGGTGATTTCTTTTTCCTGGAAGATGGCCGAGCAGATAGCTTCGCGCGCAACGTTCTCCTTGACGGCGGGAAAGCGCGGCTTCGGACGATTGGCCGCATCAATGCGATGGCCGGTGAATAGCAAGACACGATCAATGCGCTGGTTGGACGTGCCGACCGATTCAGGCGGGAACACTTCGAGGGCTTTCTCAATTTGGTCTTTGAGGACACCGATCTGTGTCAGCAGCATGAGCTGCTTGCGTGCGGAGTCGAGCACGAAATCACCGCCAACCGACGCGGCCTTCTTATAGAAGTAGATGGCGCGGCGTGGGGTGGCCTGCGTGAGCAGATTGAGATCTCCGGCGCTGCTGAGCAGCCATTGATCCTGGTTGGCGCCGCCGGCGGGCGCCGGTCTGTCGGCGTTGTCGAAACGGAGCAGGAGCGCTTGCGCTATCTGGCCGCGCTTTTCTGTGATCTCGTCGAGCTTGCTTCTGGCTTCGGCATCTTTGGCGAATTGATCGTTCCATACATCCGGGTATTTGCCCGCAAGGTCGAGGATGATGACGGCGAGGAAGAGCACGTTGAGGCCGGGATAGTAGGAATCGAGATCCTGCCGGTACGCGGCGAGGTACTGCTCATAGGCTTCCATGAGCAGCGGCGAATCGAGCGCTTTCCGTGCCTTGTCTTCGGGCGTGGGCGCCTCGCACCAGGAGCGCATCCAGCGGTCCTTCTTATTGCGCCCGAGCTGGCCGTGGATTTCTGCGATATCAGCTGGTTCGCTAGCGACTTTGAGCGCGCGTTCGAGCGCCTGATCGGAGCCGGTAAGATCTTCCAGGCGCTGATATATGTTGGCGAGCGCGGTGTTCGCTTCGAGATCGTAGTCATCGAGTTTGCGCAGGCTCTCCCATGCAGTTTTGGCTGCACCGTAGCGCTTGATGAGAAGCTGAGCGCGACCGATGACGCGGAGTCCTGTGGATTGCCAAGGGAAGCCGCTCGCTTCAAGCCCGAGGAGAGTCAGCTTCCGGGCATCCTTATCTTTTTCAGCTCGCTGCACATCTTCGCCGAACCCGAGTGGGACGGGGATAAAGCGCTCACGGGGCTGTGACTTGAGGTTCGGCAGGGAGAGGAAGACGGGGCTATCCTGGCGATCACTGGCGGCTGTGACGCGCAGCGCTTCGGTGAGTTTGTCGAGCGAGGCAGCGGGATCGGCGGGATCGTATTCGAAGTAGCGATCGGTCTTGAGGTCGAAGGGGACGTCGGCGTCCTTGGCTTCCTCCACGGTCAGGGGACGCGGGGCCTTGGCGCGTATGAGAAAGGTTCGCTTCTCCTGGAGCGAATGACGGATGCCGAGTTCGTAAAACGCGTTCGGATTGTTGGTGGTGATGTCAGCAATGACCAGATCAGCAATGAGTAGTTGCTGAAACATGTCGATGCGGATGTTGCCAGCTTCGAGAATCTCGCCGGTAGTCCTGCCTTCGGCGCCGACGTTCTGCAGCGCGGGACCGACAAGCTTGTTCTCAACGGCATCGAAGTCGATGCCTTTTCGTGTGCCGAACGGGCGGATGATGAAGGCTCTCATGCGGTCCCTGCTGTTTCTGCGAACGCGCCGAGATGCTCCAGCTTGATCTTTTTGCCCGCGCTGAAGCCGATTTCAAGCAGATTGTCGACTTGGTCAACGGCGTCGAGCTTCTGCACTTTCTGGGGGTCCATCTTGCTGCAGCCGAGGGCGTCGAGACCTTCGGCGGAGAGATCAGCGTTGTAGCGAGCATAAAGAAAGGCGCGACCGAGGTCCCGATCAAGCGGGATGTGTGGTGCTTCTCGCCAGTCGTTGGCGGTAGTGTCGATGCCAACCTCGCGGCAGGTCAGGTCGCGAAGTTCACGATCGATGAAATCGCCATAGCTGCAGCGGCCGACGACGCGGCAGTTGATGTCCTGTTCGATCTGAATACCGCGCATGAGCGTACTGGGAAGGCCGGCGAGATTCGCCGCGATATTGATGTTGGTGTTGAAGCTGGGGTCGTCAGCCATTCCGGTTCCCACGGAGATGACCAGCAGATTGTTTTCGCCCGTTTGCCATTCAAGACGGTAGAGCGGATGCGTGGCCATGCGGTACAGCAGAAAGGCCGGGTTGTTGTACGGGGTCATGCCGCCGTCGACGAAGGTGAACGTCTTCAGAGCATCGGTAGGGTCCCATTTGAGTATTTCGGGCGGAAAGTAAATGGGAGCAGCGGTGCTGGCGCGCACGAGCTGCCATAAGGGAATACGTAAGTTGCAGTCGCGGCGGGTGGGGTCGTTATATTGGGCGTCGGGATTGGATGAGATCGGCCAGGGCGAGTCAGTGGTGACGTTTCTGGTGATGACAAGCAATAGGCAGCGAAGATTGTCGGGCGAGAGATCTTTGTCGGGAGCGTAGGGATCGTAGGTGCCGTCTTCCTCGGCGCTGAACACTTTCTGCAGTTGTTTTCGCAGAGGATCTGCGGTGTAAAAGCTGACGAGGCGCTTATCGAGCCGCGATTTCTCAAACATCTCGCGGCAGGACTCTTTATAGAAATCCGTCAAATCGTCAACTGACATGCCGCGGGCAAGACCGGCGGCAATGATGGCGCCCGTGCTGGTTCCGGCGATGTAGTCGAAAAAGTCGCACAGACGGAAGGCTCTGCCGCCACCACTCTCTGCCGCGAGGGACTCTTCCAGACGTTTGAGAATTCCGAGCGAAATTAAGCCGCGGATGCCGCCTCCATCGAGCGCGAGCATTTTACGCGGCTTGACTACTTCATAGCGTGGGCGCAAGCGACCCCACCTTTCCGGATGTAAAAGGACGGGACAATCGGGCATGTGGGGTCCGTTGAGGCATTCTGTCACAAGCTAAGCCTCGCCGTAATCAAGATTCGTCGCTCTTATCCCACAAAGCCGAGTTCGCGACAACAGCATGCTCCCGTCCCTGTTGCTGTATTCCGGGGCCGCTGCGCCGAGTTTATGCTCAAGCGGTCAGGTCGGCCTTCGGATGGCTTAGTGCGTTTTGAAGGCGCTACCGTAGCACTTTCCTAACCATTTCAAACAGCTCTTAAGCGTCGTTTGTACTCCCTTGAGCGCCGTGTTCCTCGGCTTCCCGCTTGTGTTCGGAAAGGATTGCGCCGAATTTGCGTTGACAGCAGCTCTAGTGCCTGGTCCGTGGAGGTGGCGAGAGTAAAGGTAATGCCTAATGGCTCGAACGCACGCCGTTCGTAGACGTTATTGTCGGGGCGATCATCCACCCAAAGTATCTCCTTTCGCCAGTCGTCTCCGGATGCGTCGATGACCTGCTGCGCTTCCCTCAATCCCGCTGCAACGCTCGCGGCTACCGTTTTCGCTGCTTGGCCGTCCTCGTGCATAATGGCCTGACTCTGTTTCGCGGTCGCTGTAGCTAGCGACATGGCTCCGATGATGATTCGTTCAACTTCCGCTGCTGTCATGCTTCCTACGTTCGCGGGGCCTTTTGGGCCCTGCCGCATATGCGGGCGGTCCTGATAAGGGGGCTTAAGGCTACAAGCCAACTTTTGGCCCGGCCTTGATACCACATCAGCGGAATGCGCGTTTCCCGTCAA
>JBJMGM010000185.1:0-9757 GCA_045807905.1 Bryobacteraceae bacterium
CGATCAATATTTACTCACAACCGCGGACGATGCGCCCGCCATTCGCGATCACGTTCGCTACGCCAGCAATCGGCGCAGTATTGTTTGACAGATTTTCAGACCGGCGCGCAACGAGCGCTAACTCTGTCGCGCGGTCTTCGCTTGCGTTTCGGCAAGCTGAGCCCGAATTCTTTTCATGCGTTCACGGGCCGCTGCAACCCGCTCGCGACCGTTCGGTGTTTCATCAATCAGCTTTTCGAGATTCGCCGCAAACTGCGGTGCAATGGCAGCACGGATCTCAGGGAGCAGCGGCTCGATTTTGGAGAAGACGCCGATGTGCTCGGTGTTAGCGTCATTGAAGAGCTCGTTACTTATGGCTCCGTTGCTCACGAGCGCTGCGGCCATATCCCAGTAGGTTACGACCATGCGCAGATGACCGCTGTGCTCGCTAAACAGAGCGTCATTGACGTCGGCCATTGATTGGGGATTAAAATCCCGGAAATACCAGTTGCGCGCTTGACGCATGGTTTCCTCGCGACGGAGTTCATAGAGCTTCAGGATCAGACCGGCTTCTTCTTGTTTCGACATAAACGCTCCTTTCCACAGCGCTAAACATGCTGGTTGCCAAGCGTACCGAAGCGCAAACGTAAACCTGCTTACGGTCGGTGCTGGTTTGTTCTCGTCGGGTACATGGTTCTTGTCAGGTAGAACTGATAGGACCTCAAGGCTTGCATTGAAGTCTGTCGAGGCTTTCCAAACGGCAGTATACTAGTTCCCGATTCCGGGAGGCCCAGGTATGAGTACTCAAGCGCAATCGAGACCCGTCGATCAGGAGAAGTTGAATGCACTCCTCGGTCAAGCGGTTCAGGATATGGGTGCCGCACTGCACGCAGCACTCATCGTTATTGGAGATCGGCTGGGACTCTACCGCGCCATGGCGGACGGCAAGCCGCTGACACCCGCCGAGCTGGCGGCACGGACGGGGACGGCGGAGCGGTATGTCCGCGAGTGGCTCAACGCGAATGCGGCAGGCAAGTACATCGAGTACCACGCGGATACCGCAACCTATTCGATGACGCCCGAGCAGGCATTTGCCCTTGCACTGGACGATACGCCCGTGCATTTGCCCGGCTTCTACCACATGCTGGCTTCCTGCATGAAAGATGAAGAGAAGTTGACGGAGACGTTCCGAACCGGAAAAGGATTCGGCTGGCACGAACACGAAAAAGGACTTTTTGAAGGCTGTGAGCGGTTTTTCAGGCCGAACTACGTCGCGAACTTGACGACAAGTTGGATTCCAGCCCTCGACGGCGTCGAGGAGAAGTTGCGGCGCGGAGCGCGGGTCGCCGACGTGGGGTGCGGGCACGGCGCTTCCACGCTCCTGATGGCAAAAGCGTACCCGGCTTCCCATTTTCACGGATTCGATTATCATCGGGCGTCGGTAGAACGGGCTCGGGAGCAAGCTGAGGCGGCGGGTGTTTCCGGAAGAGTGAGCTTTGAGGTCGCACCGGCTAAGGAGTTTCCGGGCTCAGACTATGACTTTGTGGCCTTCTTTGATTGCCTCCACGACATGGGCGATCCGGTCGGCGCGGCTCGCCACGTGCGACGCGCCCTAGCCCCGGATGGAACGTGGATGGTTGTCGAGCCCTTTGCGAACGACAACGTCGCCGCCAACCTAAATCCGGTCGGGCGCATTTATTACTCGGCTTCGGCGATGATCTGTGTTCCGGCCTCACTCTCGCAAGAAGTTGGTCTTGGACTCGGCGCGCAGGCTGGTGAAGCCACGATTCGAGACGTCGTCACAGCAGGCGGGTTCACACGCTTTAGGCGGGCATCGGAAACGCCGTTTAATCTCGTATTCGAAGCGAGACCGTAGGCGCCGTACATAGGAGTGTATCGATCCTGCGGCTACACGGGATGTTCACCTATCAATTCGGGTGAACACTCCATTTCCTTCGAGCACTAAATTCTCGATCATTACTCGGGGTCTAGCGCCAAACGTAAACTTAACACCGCGACTGCCAATACCCTGCTCGGCTTCGAATCGGTAGGTAAACGTGTCTCCGTCCCGGTGGGTGAGACAGTATAGGGCGCCGTTAGCGGGCAAGCGCATCCACAACGAGTTGGTTTGTTGGGCGATCTCGATGCGACCGTAGTAGTCGTTGCTATAGGTTCCAACATAAGCGGAGAGAGGCTTGCTGGCAGCAGGAGAAGCGGGCGCAGGCAGCTTAGAATAATTGGGGATTGCGTTGTTATCTGATTCAATCATCGATCGGAAGATGCCGGCGAACAAGCCGAGCCAATCGCGGCTCGGCTTCCCCTCTTTATACAGATCCAAAAATGTAAACGTAGTCGCTTCGGCCAGCCCGGTCGGCAACGCATTGGTAAGAACTACAATTCCCAACTGATCGGAAGGGGAGAACCTGACCGCCGTGCCCGTGCCCAGAAAGAAAGCACCGCTATGGCTGAGGATCAGGTTGTGGTGCCGGTCGTAGTTTACATCCCAGCCTAGACCGTAATATGTGTTTCCTCCAGTAATATGATCAACGCCAGTCACAATCTGAGGGGAGTGCGTTTCTTTCAAGGCGTCGGTCGCGACAATCTGTTTGCCGTTCCATGTGCCACCGGCCAGTTGCAAACGTAACCACTGCGCAAGATCTCGCGCTGAAGAGCTGGCCGCTCCGGCAGGAGCTTCGGCGTCCGGATCACGTTTGTAGCGTGCGACAGGCTTTCCGTCCACAAAGACGTGGATAGCAGCCTTGTTTTGAGAATCAGCATAATCAGAGTACCGATAGCTGGTAGAGGTCATCCCCAGTGGCCTGAAGAGCCGCTCATCGGCGAGATTTTCCCAACGTTCACCCACGTGTTTCGCGGGCGCTATAGCGCCTTCGGTGTATCCAAAATTGCTGTACTTATAGGTCTTGCGAAACGTACCAGGCAACAGCAACAGACGCATTTGGTGTAGTATCTCGGGACGGGTAAAGCAGAGATCTTCCAGCACGTCGCCGGCAGATGTCGGCAAGCCACTGCGATGAGCAAGAAGGTCGCGTATGGTCACTTGCTCCGTTACCTTTGGGTCGGATAACTTGAACTCCGGATCGAGATTGATGATTCTGTCATCCCAATCAACCTGGTGGGCGCCGACTAGAGAAGCCACGACGGTGGACGCGATCGGTTTCGATACAGACGCCAATTGAAAAACGGTGTCCGAATCGACTGACTCGTTATGCCCGGCTTTGCGCACTCCGAAACCCTTCAGGTAGACAACTTTGTCCCGATAAACGATCGCGATCGCAACACCAGGTACTCCGGTCTTCTGCATGCCAGCCTGGACGAAGGCTTCAATTTGATTTAGGAGTGGACCCATTGACCGGCCGCGATCTGGCGTTCCCGGCACTTGAGCCTGAAGAAGTGCAATTGAGCTCAAGTATGCGACGACCAGCTTCCATGGAGATAGCATCAGGTTACTGGTAAACCTATTTCACTAAATACGGCCACTTGTAGATCACGTGATAGTGATAGCGATATAGAAGCAAGGCTATATTTCCGGCAACAACTAGAGCAACTCCCAGGATGATCAACAGCACTTTGCCCCAGGGGAATTTTTTGCCTTCTCTCTTGAGCACGAGCAAGTGGCTCGCGAAGACCCCGACAAAAAACAACATGACCATCGGAACCGCAAAGATCATCATGTTGAAAACATCCGGCGTCGGTGTGACTATGGCGGCGATGATAGTGATGGCAAGAATGGCGTAACGGCTATGCCTGATAAGAAATCGCGGCGATGCGATACGCAGCAGCGTCAGAAAAAAAATGAGGACCGGCATCTCGAAAACGAGTCCGACCCCAAGCGTGACGTTAACGAAAAGGTCGAAGTACGCGACCATCGAAACCATCGGGGAGATGCTCACGTCGCGCCCGATGCCCAGCAGAAATTCAAGGCCATAGCGGAACGCGACGAAGTACGCGAAGAGCCCACCGGCAATGAAAAGCCCCGCCGTACATAAGATGAACGGAACCGCCCACCTTTTTTCCCGTTTGTACAGGCCCGGCGAGATGAACGCCCAGACTTGGTACAAAATCCACGGGGATCCAAGAAATATTGAAACCAGCAGGGGCAGTTTTAAATAAATTATGTTGAATTGATCCATGGGCGAAATTGCCACCAGATTTGGCGGATGAATGCCCAGATGTTTTAAAGCGTTAGTGGCGGGACTGGCAACAACTTTCCAGAGTGGATTAGCGAACGACAAGCTGACAAGAAACGCAACAATTACACCGATCAGCGCTCGCAGAACACGCGACCGCAGCTCTTCGAGGTGCTCCATAAAGGACATGCGAAGCATGCCCCTTTCCTCTTCATCTCCCTCACCGTCGTCGTCGCCGGGCGGTGGAGGTGATGGAGGCGGAGGCGGAATCGTCGCAGGAACTTGCGCTGGCGCGCTTGAAACTGTGTCAGCTTCCAGATGTTCAGCCGGAGCCGGCTCTTCGAGAGCTGGAGTTAGCGATAGGTCGGAATCGACGCCGTAAGGATCCGAGGAGCTGCTGTACTCGGGCGTACTCGGTTGCGGTTCATTGGCCGGTTCTTGCAGAATCGCATCATCGGAGTTAGAAACTTCATCTGCAGATTTTTGCGATTCCAGCTGCGGAGGCGCAGATTCGCCCTCTGGAGACTTATGCTCCTCAAAATGGTCGGCCATCAACCCTCAGTTATTACGCGGAATTCTTCTCTTCCGTGGCAAGCGAATCCGACCCGGTTGGCAGAAACCCGTTAGAACGTGGCACGGTTCCTGGAACTGGTAAGTCATGTGACAAAGCATCCCCATCAGCTTCGGCGTGTTGTATTTCGGTGGTAGACGGATGCGAACCGCCGCCCTCGGCAGGCTCATTTGTGCCGGCAGATAGAGAGGAAGAGGAATAGCCGGAATCCTGGCCCTGCTCGTCATGCTGATATGGGTAGTGAACGGAGGAAGAGTCAGTGTTTGACACAGAGTATTTTTCCGCTTCAACCTCCTTCTCCAATTCACTTAAGTGAGATTCAAAAGTCGATTTCAACTCGTTTTTCGCTCTTCGAAATTCGCTCACTGCTTTTCCGAGCATTCGTCCTAGTTCGGGTAGCTTTTTAGGACCGAACAAGAGTAGGGCGATGAGAAAGATCCCGAGCATCTCCTGCACTCCAAGCGGTCCCATCAGTTATGCCGGCTGCCTCACGACGCCTTTATGATATCGCGGGGACCGTCTGTCGAGGCGCATTGAAGGTGCAATAATCGTCAATTCTCATGCGGGCTCTGCGCCAAGTATTGCTTTTGCTTACGACGATTGCAGGTGCTGCATCACCTCGGGCGCCGGTAGTACCTTTAGCCGCTCGGCCTTCGCCACATTTCAATTCAGAAGCGGCGACTAAGGCATGGCTCGACACCGTTCCGTCGGCGGTACGCGCAAAATCGAATGCATACGTCGAAGGCGGTTACTGGCTTATTCTGTGGGATTTCCTGTACGGAGCAGCCGTGATGGTACTGCTCCTCGAGACGAAATTGTCAGCCCGAATCCGCCACTTAGCTGAACGGCTCACACGTTTTCGCCCGGTTCAATCCTTCTGCTACTGGGTTGGATTCGTGGTTGTCAGTGCTGCGCTCCTGTTTCCCCTTACGTTTTATGAAGAGTTCCTCCGCGAGCACAACTACGGCTTGTCGAACCAGAACTTTAGCTCGTGGTTTCGCGACCAGTTTGCAGCCCTGCTTGTAATTGTGGTGCTAGGAGGAGTCGCTTTCATCGTCCTAGCGGGGATTGTGCGCCGGTTCCCGCAAACCTGGCACGTTTGGGGAACTGGAGTTTCAATTTTGTTCCTGATGATCGGAATGCTGATCGGTCCCGTCTATATCGCGCCTCTGTTTAATACATACAAGCCGCTGCGAAACACAGTTATCAAGAGCCAGATCCTGAGCCTTGCTCGCGCGAATGGCATTTCCGCAAAGGATGTCTATGAAGTCAACGCATCGCGCCAAAGTAAGCGTGTAAGCGCTAATGTAAGCGGCATTTTGTCCACCGAGCGCATCACCCTGAACGATAACTTACTGGAGCGGTGCTCACCCGAAGCAATTCTCGCCGTCATGGGTCACGAAATGGGGCATTACGTGCTGCACCATGTCTACAATTCGGTGATTTGGGCGGCTATCGTTATGGCGATAATGTTCGCGATCCTGAGCTGGGGAATGGCATGGGCGCTGTCACGCTGGGGGTCACGATGGCAGGTTCACTACGTCGGCGATATCGCTGCTCTGCCGCTTGCGGTTTTGGTTCTTTCGATATTGAGCTTCGTGTCCACACCCATCGGAAACACTTATACGCGGACTCAAGAATATGAAGCCGATATCTTCGGTCTAAACGCATCTCGCCAGCCCGACGGCCAAGCGGAAGCGGACTTGCTGCTGGGCGAGTACCGCAAACTCGATCCGACGCCTCTCGAGGAGTTTATCTTTTTCGACCACCCGAGCGGCCGCACCCGCATTTATGCCGCAATGCGTTGGAAGGCAGAAAACCTCTGCCTCTTTGACAAGTTTCTTCAGTGCAAGAGCGGTAGTGGGCTAGATACTGGTAAGTAGTCGATGCGCATTCTCAGCAAGGCCGTTTTCCTCGAAGTTTTAACCAGCGCGAGTCTCGGCACGCTTCTTTTTACGTTTGTGTTATTTCTGCGGACTATCGAACGTCTTTCGGTACTCCTCGTGCGAACCTCGGCCCCTCCATCGACCGTCGCGAAACTCCTGTTATACGCATTGCCCGCCACCATTCCGTTCGCACTCCCGTTGGGCGTGCTGGTCGGCGCCCTCATCACCCTCAGCCGGATGTCCTCCGATAGTGAAATCACAGCCATGCGCGCGGCTGGCATCTCGAGCGCCACCATAGCCCGACCGGTTCTGTTTTTCGCGTTTCTGGGTCTTGTCACAACGGCAACTGCATCGCTGTGGCTCACGCCCTTGTCCCTTCACCTCGAATCGAATATTGCCCGAAATTTGGCAGCATCACAGCTTACAGGCGACATCGAAGCGCGCATCTTTAATGAACAGTTTCCAAACACAATCCTATATGTGGGTGATGTGATTGCGGCCGGCAAACAAGTGGTGTGGCATCAAGTGTTTATGGCGGACGTAACGCCTCAAAACGAATTGCAGGAACAGGGTAAGAACCGCGGTGAAGGTCCTCGAATCATCGTCGCCCAGCAAGCGATTCCGAATCCTGACGCGGCTCACAACAGAATCATTCTCGATATGCGCGGCGTTCGCACGAGTGAGCGTGACAAAGAGGGAAAGGTCATCACTACCGCGGCGCCCGTCCAGATTGAGGCACTTCAGGCACAAAAACCGGCCGAACTGCAGGTCAATAAGACGGTGCAAGAGATGGATACAGGTCCACTGTATAAGCGCGTTTACGATCGGCATGACCTCTCGCGACAGGACTATACCGACGCCGCGATCGAGCTGCACCAGCGCTTCGCGCTTCCATTCGCCTGCGTTCTGTTGGGCTTAGTTGGGATTCCGCTGGGCGTCTCTTCGCCCAAGGGCGGAAAGTCTGCTGCCTTCGTGTTTACGGTCCTGCTCGCATTCCTCTACTACATGGGCTACATCAGTCTGCTTGGATTGGCAAAAAAGGGAAGCCTGTCAGTTCCGATCGCAGTCTGGACTCCGAATGTGGTGTTTGCAATTGTTGGCACCGTGCTGCTAGCCCGACTCGAGAACCCGGGGGACCGGGATGTGATCGGCTGGCTCCGAAGCTTGGTTCAGCGAATTGCTAGAGATGTGAAATCTGTCCGGCCGATCGGACGCCAGCGAGTGCGCTTCGGTGCGATCCGCCGTTTTGGACTGCGTCCGATGCTGATCGATGCCTACGTGTTGAACGGCTTCATTTTCTACTTCGCGATCCTGCTGGTGGCGCTCGTTGCGCTGATTGAGGTCTTTACGTTTTTCGAGCTTCTAGGGGACATGATCAAGAACGATATCGCAATGTCGACGATGCTCGATTATCTAGTACACCTCGCGCCCAAGTTGATTTACGATCTCACGCCAATGGGCACGCTTGTGGCATCCCTGATCTGCTTCGGAATACTTACTAAATACAACGAAGTCACGGCCTTCAAAGCCGGGGGCATAAGCGTGCACCGGCTGGCTATGCCTGTTCTTTTTGTAAGTCTTGTCATCAGCGTGCTCCTGTTCGGGTTCGACCATTACTACATTCCCCAGGCAAATCGACGCCAGGAGATGCTGAGGAGCGTAATCAAGAAAAAGCCGGTTCAAACGTATCTGCGGCCCGATCGCCAGTGGGTCTACGGACAGGGTTCGCGCATTTACAACTACCGCTATCTCGATCCGCACGAGGCCATCATGTCGAACGTCAACGTATATGAGCTCGACCCGGCTACGTTTCATATCGTTCACCAGATTTCGGCCGACCGCGCGCGCTGGGAACCGACTTTGAAGACCTGGGTATTTCAAAACGGAATTAGCCAGACAGTGCGAAACAACGTCGATAATTACCGCCAATTCTACGGCGGGTCGGCATCGTTTCGCGAGCTCAAAGAACCTCCCTCCTGGTTCGTCAAGGAAGAGAAGGAATACAAGGAGATGAACTTTCAGGAACTCGACGAATATATCCGGGAGGTGAAAGCAAGCGGGCTCGACACAACCCAGTTGCAGGTGCAGTACTACAAGAAGTTTGCAGTGCCCTTGTTTGCGTTGATTATGGCTATCCTTAGTATTCCGTTCGCATTTATAGCCGGAAATCGCGGTGCTATGACAGGCGTCGGTATTAGCTTTGGGATTGCTATCGCCTACTGGACGGTAGGCACACTATTCGAACAGATTGGCGACTTGAACCAGTTACCCGCGGCCATGGCCGCTTGGTCACCGGATGTCGTGTTCTCACTCGCGGGGCTTTACTTAATGGCACGAATCAGGACGTAACGGGGTAAGTGGTCAGGTTCGCCGGCCATTTTCGGCCCTTTTACAGGAGAGCTATTTGGAGGCGCGGGGATGGACTCGAACCATCCGAAAAGGGTATTGCGAACCCTTGCCTTATTCCCCTTGGCTACCGCGCCGCTGTATCGGTGTCCGGCCGGAAGGAGATCGCCAATTTTCTGCTTCCACCAACCCGAATGAGCTAATCTCCCCCGTGCCAGTCTCGTTCCTACCAGCAATCCAGGAGCCACTCTATACGTCGAGCAAATTTGGTCCAAGCTTACATTGGGAGCGGCGGAATGCGTCTCTTCCTGGTTACAACAGCGTTTGTCTTCAGTAAAGAGTTGTATACTCCCGATGCTCGCTCGGAAATTCGGGGGAATTAGGCAGCAACGACAATTCGCATCGAGTTCGTTTGCACTGTGCGGTGTTGTTAGTAAGCTGGTGCGCCCGGACAGATTCGAACTGCCGACCTTCTGGTTCGTAGCCAGACGCTCTATCCAGCTGAGCTACGGGCGCAACAGATCATCAGTATAACAGCGCTAAGCATTGGAGCTAACCGGCTGCAAAACAGGCGCGCGATTGGATTCGTTGAGGTGTAATGGTACGACACAATTGCGCCCGCTGGCCTTAGCCCGATAAAGCGCCTCGTCCGCCACTCTCACGAACGCATCGGGATTCCGCTCCGAGCCGTCCGAAACGGTTACCCCGAAACTCGCTGAAACCCGTATTTCCGTGCCATCTACAATCATCGTGCTCGCGTGCAATTTGGCGCGCATGCGTTCAGCCTGGTGGGCGGCTTGCTCAAGTTCGCAGTTGGGCAGCACGAC
>JBJMGM010000186.1:0-5957 GCA_045807905.1 Bryobacteraceae bacterium
AGCGCGCCGCTTAGTTGCGATGGTTCCTCAGACGCCAACCGCAAGCACGTCAGACGGCGCGTCATTGGTTAATATCACTTCCAGCTGTCCCGTCTGTTTTTGAACCGTGGGAGCCCGCAGTCAGGCGAGCGAACCCGCGTGGTGCTATCAGTTGAGCAATCCCGTGTAGACTTTACATGCTTGAAACCCGCTGTTTGGGGGCTTCCGGCGGCTCCCACACTTCCGGTGTCTTCAGGTTTTGATGCGTTTGCCTGTTGCGCCGAAAGGGCAGGTGCCACCGCAATCAGACCCGCAAACCCGAATAATCTCAAACATTGAATGCGCATCATAGATGAGAATACACTCGATTGCGTCCGGTCTGAGACATGCAAGGCGCAGCGGCATGCGGCCGGCTAGGACGCGATGTTCCCACGCGAATAATCTTCCTTCCGACAACCCTGTTTCAAATGCCATCCGTGGAATCGGGATTGGGTCCATCACGGCACATAGGACAGAATGTAGACTTTGAAAGGACCTGCGCTACCTGACCGAGAGCACAATCGAATTGCGCAAATGAACAAAGAAACTCCCAAGGATATGGACGAATATCTGGCAGGCGTGCCGGAACCGGCTCGGAGCACGTTGCGCAAGATTCGGGCAATGATCCGAACTATTGTGCCGGCTGAGACGACCGAGACCATCAGCTACGGGATGCCGACATTCAAACACCTTGGACCGCTGGTTGGGTTCGCGGCATTTTCAAACCATTGCAGTTTTTTCCCGATGAATTCGTCGCTTATCGATGCGTTTAAGGATGAGCTCACGAATTTCGAGACATCGAAGGGCACAATTCGATTTGCACCAGATAAGCCGCTGCCCGCGGCTCTATTGAAGAAGTTGGTGAAAGCGCGGATTGCCGAGAATGAACGGAAGAAGAAACGCTGAAGTGACATCGCCGCCTGGCTATTTCGTAACCGAACTAGGGGCGTCTATTGCCTGACCAGGGACAAGGCGCTCAATGCGGTCCGGCTGGTTCAGCACGATATACAAGTACCCGTCGGGCGCATTCACTACATCGCGAACACGGCCGATTCCCTTAAATAAGATTTCCTGGTGCGGCACCGAGTGGCCGTCGATCACTAAACGCCGCAGCTCTTGCGCTGCCAACGAGCCTACAAAGAGATTGTTCTTCCACTGCGGGAATCGATTGCCCGTGTAGAAGGCAATGCCGCCAGTGGCGATGGAAGGGACCCAGTATGCAATGGGTTGATCCATACCTTTCTGGGCGGTGTGGTCCGTTATGGGTGTGCCGTCGTAATTCATGCCATAGGTAATGACAGGCCAACCGTAGTTGTGGCCGGGGTAAAGGATATTCAGTTCATCGCCGCCCCTTGGACCGTGCTCTGCCCCCCACAATTCGCCGGTGACAGAACTAAACGCAAGTCCTTGCGGATTGCGATGACCGTAAGTCCAGATGCTTGCGATGGCGCCGGGGTGATTGACGAACGGATTATCTTTCGGGATACGGCCGTCGTCATAGACGCGATGCACTTTGCCATTCGGGTGCGAAAGATCTTGTTCGTCGCCGGGAGAAGCGCGGTCGCCTACAGAGAAAAAGAGATGTCCTTTGCCGTCGAACAGCAGTCGCGAGCCGAAACGTTGACCTCCGCGCCGATAAAGCGAGAAATCCGCCTTGAAGATTTGTTGCTGATCGACAAATGCGCCATCCCGCAAGCGGCCACGGATGACAGCCGCCATACCAAGTCCGTCCGGGCTCTTGTCACCGTAGGAAAGATAAATCCAGTCGTTACCCGGCTCTGAGTATTTGGGGTGGAGCGCCACGTCCAGGAGCCCTCCTTCGCCTCCATACACAGCAGGTATGCCGAGCACGGGCTCCGGCAATAAGCAGCATCCTTGAAGGATGCGAAGGCGCCCCGGCCTTTCCGTGACCAACATGCGCCCGTCCGGCAGGAACGCAATGGCCCAAGGTTCCTCGAGCCCGGTCTCTATTACGGGCTCCAGCTTCAATGACTCTGTTTCGCTCTGTACGATCGTGCCCGGGACGGGTGCGTTGTATTTTGTTTGGGCCTGCTCGAATGCCGCGCTCCGTTCGCGGATATAGATGACAAGAGCGCGAATTTCAGCATCGTTGAGCGCCTGTCGCATTGCGGGCATTCCTGCATCAGGATGGCCATCGCGAATGCTACCTGTGATGCTGGCGTCGTCCCCTCCGTAGCGCCACTTAGACTGGACGAGGCTCGATGCGGAGCCGCCGGACATGTCCGCCCCGTGACAGCTGGCACATTTTTCGGCGTAGAGTTTTGTGACTTCCCGGCCCTGGCTAGGAGGGTTTTGCTGAGCGAAATATGAGGTCGGAAGGATGATACCCAGGCACCACACCACCATCCAGGCGTTTGACAGTTTCAAGGGCATCCACTCCATAGATATGGAGCGTCGTTGGCCCGGTCTGGCGTCTAGATCGCTTGGTCCCATATCATGCAGTATCGCTGCATCGATTGCCGGGTCACTTTCGAAAGCATATCGACGCGCGGTTTCCGGGGCTCTATTGCTGAATGGCATTCGGAAGGGCTTTATAGCTGCTTGCGTTCCGTGCGATCGCTCGCGAATCCTCAGTGCTGAACCGAAGGAGTCTTGAGGAACCGATCGAACCAATCGAAGGCATCCGCTTGCATGGGCCGGTCAAACTTGTGGCCGCCGTCATAGTAGACCGCCTTGTACCGGTCCGCGGCATTCGCACGTTTGAACGTATCGGCAATCATCGCGTCCGCGCGCTGCATCTGCGGCAGCGTGTAAAGGCCATCTTCCCTGCTGTTTAGAACCATTGTCGCCGCTGGAGCCCGTAACGCAAGGATCTCCGGAAAATCCAAGTCCTTCGGCAGAAGGGGCACAAAGGTCATCCAGGTATGTGTGAATGATTTATCCAGGAGAAAGTCTCGCCAGGTGGTCGTGAAGCCGACCGCCACTGCAACCTTGATCCGATCGTCCATGCCGCCAAGAAACATGGTTCGCATTCCACCGCCTGACAGCCCGGCACATCCAATTCGCATCGGGTCCACCTCCAGCCGGCTGCTCAGAACATCGAGCGCCCGCTGGTCCTCAACCAAGTAAACTCCGGGCCAAGTTGTTCCGGCTGCCAGGAGACTCTTCTCCATCACGTTCTCGTGTTGCGCGGCGAACTTGTTGTATTTGGCTATGCCAGCGAGATCGTCTGGCGACGGGTCAACACCTCCTTCCCTGATCTGCTCCGGTACATCCTTCACCATCACCCGCCGGCTCCCAAACGGAAACGTGTCGTGAACCAGCACCGCGTACCCGCGCTTCGCAATTTCGTTCGCCCACCCCACGCCGCCGTAGTATTCGGCTTGGTGCTGTTCCTGAATGGGCCAAGGCATCGAGTCCGTCCGCACAATCTTGCGCCATCCCATGAATTTGTTGCCGCCATGATCGTGCAACGCCAGAATGGCGGGTAGGCGCCCGCGCGTGCCCGCCGGTTTCAGAAACACCGCTTCGGTCTTCGGTCCCATCGGCAATTGCCACGTCAGGAACTCGATGTCCACTCCGTCATACGTGGTGCGTCCCGTTACGGTGACCACTGGCCGGCCCCCCAAGTTCACCGGCGCAATGCACTCCAGGACCCGCTTCCGGCCCGCCCGCCGCCACGTCTCTACATCCTTCCACTGGCCGGTCCGAAACGACAACCGCCCCGGACCGTCCCCAAGAACATCGTTTGCCAGCCAAGGTCCATACGGCCCTAGCTGATTCATCGGCGGTGCCGCACTTTGTCCGAAAACCATCAGGGACAGCGTTAGGACCGACACGGGAACTGCCGTGCCATTTGCTCTCATAGCTCCCTATTGTGAACCACGGTGCCGGTACATCAGGGCCTGCAGGACGCAGGCTGCGTTCTCCAAGCCGAAGAGTCATCAGCTGAAGCGCCCCCATCTGGAACATGCAGGACAGATAGGATTCCGCGCGCGATCAGAGCAGCGGCAGTTAAACACTTCTTGGTACCGACCGGGAACTTCTATTCAAGCCGAAACAGGATACCCGATCCAGGCGCGAGCCAGTCCATTTCGCGACCGAACGGTTCCTCTTGTCCCGAGTACGGCGAGATCCGCATCAGTTTCCGGCCAGTTTGCCTGAGATGAACGCGAAACTGGAATGAGTTCTTCAGGTCTTTGTTGACGACCAGAAAGTAGGGGCGATTCTGGTCGTCTTCGAATTCTCCGACTAGAAACCGCCCTCCGACGGGCGGACGCACGTAGCGCTGCGTCATTTCCACACTCTCAACCAGTTTGCTTGCGGCAAGAGCTTGTGCTTGTTCCGGAACGTCCGGATAGTGATAGACCCCTGTGCTGTGCAATCGGATCAAAACCGGTGCCAGCGCATGAATCTGGTTGTTGATCCGGCGCAGCATGTCCCAAGTCGGCGTTCGATTACCGAACTGATCGACAGCGGCGAGTCGGTAATTGCCGACCTGCGGCGCGAAATAGGTGAAGTATTGAATGCCGCGCCCGCCATATGCCATTGTGCTGTACACCTGCAAATTGAATGTTGCGTCCGATGGTTCCATGTAGTTGAAGTGCGAATTTGCGAGGATGCAATTCCAGAACGGCGTTTTGGTCTCCAGACTTAACCGGCGGATGATCTCGAGATTGGTATAGAAAGAGTCCAACATCTCACCGTTCACGAGCGAGTAGTTGTCGTAGCTCAGGAACGGCTGCCCGATGGTTTTTACCAGCATGCGCACGTAGGAATCGTAATCGCTCGTGCCTAGCACTGCCGGAGAAACACGGTAAGGAAAGAGGTTGACATAGGGCCATTTATCCGGCATTTCTTCACGGAGCAGAGTTGCCAGCCGGCCAAGACCGGGCATTAACGACGCGGAGGGCTCGTCGCGTAGATAGAAACCGAGGGCGGCAGGGTTATCGCCGATCTGTTTCTTCAAAGCCGCGATGTCTTGACGCATTATGGCAACCGGCAGAAGCTGCTCCGGGGCATAACCGCTTAGCTTCGGGTCGTTGACGAAGCAAGTCAAGCCGGCTGCTGTGACGCGATCGAGATCCTCCGCGCGGCAGAAACCGGAAATGTTCAGACCGGCCTCTTTCATTCCGCGCAACTGGCCGGCATCAGACGGAGAATCGCCCCAGGCCATCACCGCAAACTGCTTCGGTTCGATTGCGGTAGGTTGAACGGTTCTCTGCGAGAAAGCTAGGGGCGCCAAGAAAAGAAGAGCGGCAACGGAGATTCTTATTTTTGTCATTCTGATATCGGCCAGATCGCAATCACTATATCCATTCTGGATATTCATTCTGTACAGGCGAGTAAACCTGTCCTTTGTGCCCACTTGCGCTGGGGCGGGATGCGAGTAGGCTTTCGCGAGCTATCTGGTCATTTCTCACCCATTAGTTAACACACTCGAACTCGCGACCTCCGGCCGTGAAGGAGCCGCCGCGCGGCGAGAATCTTGGGCTGCTCCCATGCCGGGGCAACCAGACCGTAAATCTGCGGCCGATACTGAACGCATTCGCCGAGTGCGAAGATGTTTTGATCGTCGGTGCGCAAATGGCTGTCGGCGAGGCGCCGAAGAGCAGCTGGCCGATACAGGTGTGCGTTGTCTCTTTTGCACTCCCCGCGCTTTATGTCCGGCGGCTGTGCTGCGGGGGCATCTAGAGCGCGTCCCTTTGCTTGGGCACCGGCTCCGTGCGACGGGACTGCCACTCGTTCACGTGCGAGCGCCTGAGTACTTATGTCTTTGTGTGCGGAGAAAATCTTGGGTCCCCGACTTGGATTCGAACATCGATTCACGCCTGGAGAAAATTCTGATGCGAGACACGTTTGTTTCGGATGGAGTTCATTGGTGCTAACCATTTATTCTGCAAGGCCGTTTAGAAGCATCCATTGTGCGGAGGTTGAAGAGACAAATCTTGGGTGCCCGACCTGGATTCGAACACGCG
>JBJMGM010000187.1:0-9966 GCA_045807905.1 Bryobacteraceae bacterium
AATCGACGGATGCCCCGGGCACCCCAATGTGCGTGTAGCTATTTGGCTGGGTAAGTTTGCATTTGGCCCCTATGGATCGTTTGCCGGAGAGAGAACAGGAAACGGTTTCACATAATCCGGAGAAAATATGGTCACTCCTATCCTCTGACTCCTCGAGGTGCACAGGCGCATTGCCTACGAAAAGAGCCCTCTGAGGAAGGTAATAACTGCTGCGCGATGGCCATGCTCTTTTGGACGCAACCTGACTTGCGCGGAATCAGTTTGAGTTGACCGCTCTCGCAATTCAGCAATAGCAGTTCAGCAACAGTGGTCAGCGACAAACGAGCCATTCTCCGCCTGTCCTTTGAAATCGAGCTTACCCAGGGTATTAGCTGAAGCGTTTCGACTCTGCACGTAATTGTCCGCGTTTGTGCGGCCACCATTCGTATTATTGAGGTCCTTATCTCGAGGAACTGGCCCCGGGAGAGTATAAACGAATTTCTGTTAGTTGCCGCGCCGATGAACATCCGCGGAGCTACGGCAGTGCCGCTGAGACGGCTGGCATTTCCTCTGCCGCTTAAAAGACGCCCTCTTAGAACTAGAGTGCATGCAGCTCGCAAGATCGGAGCCCACCGTTCGCGCCATAAGCCCTCTTTCCCGTTTTCTTCAGCTTTATTGTTGACAAAAACAGTATTCTCCTTTAGATAGAAGTAATCCGCTACGCGTGAAGCGTGGCGATTACGCGTTTTGGGAGGCCAGTTCTATGCACAGGCACACCTGTCGGACTCTTGTCGCTCGAACACTTTCTTGCATTGCGATAGTTCTGATGTTTAACGGCGGTCGCGTGGCTTGGGGACAAGCTACAACATCGCTCCGCGGAACTGTTACTGACCCAAGCGGCGCTGCCGTGCCGAAAGCGACGGTCGTACTAACAAATCTTGAGGTTAATACGCCGCGCACCACGACGACTGGCTCGCAAGGAGATTACACCTTTCTTTCGGTGCCGCCCGGTAACTATAAGCTGTTGGTTGAAACGCCAGGCTTTGAACGTTATGAGCAGACCAATCTGCAATTGCTCGTAAATTCACCCGCAACAGTAAATGTGCAGCTCAAACTGGGCTCAGTCAACGAGACCCTCGCTGTCACGGCTCAAGCTCCCCTCCTCAATTTGTCAGATGCCTCGATGGGGAATGCATTTAATAACATGCAGGTAAAGCAGATTCCCCTTGAGGGGCGCAATGTCCCCGATCTGCTTTCTCTGCAGGCCGGTGTGGTTTATACCGGGAATCGACCAGATCTCGATAAGCATCGCGACACTCGCAGCGGCTCCGTAAACGGCGCTCGCAGCGACCAGAGCAACGTGACCTTGGACGGGGTCGATGTCAATGATCAGGGCAATGGGTACGCATTTACCTCCGTACTTCCGACTACTCTGGATTCTGTCCAAGAGTTCCGCGTGACCACCACAAACTACAATTCCGATCAGGGAAGATCGTCCGGCGCACAGGTCTCGCTGGTCACAAAAAGCGGCACCGATCAGTTCCACGGATCAGCCTACGAATACCTCCGCAACACCAAAACGAGTGCAAACGACTATTTCGTCAAGCTCGCCGAATTGAATAGTGGCCAACCGAACAAACCGCCGAAGCTGAACCGCAACATTTATGGCGTGTCGCTCGGCGGTCCGATCCTCAAACAGCGCTTGTTCTTCTTTGTGAATTACGAAGGCACACGGCAACGTGAAGAGAACAGTGTAGTCAGCACAATTCCTTCCGCGACACTTCGTCAGGGGATTATCCGCTATCAAAACGTGGGTGGTGGTATCACGACTTTAAGCCCTGAAGATATAACCGCCCTAGACCCGCTTCACCGCGGGCCAAATCCGGTGATGTTGAACTATTTCAACACTTTCCCTTTGCCGAACGACAACTCGGTGGGAGACGGGTTGAATTTTGCCGGATATCGTTTTGCTGCCCCCATAAAGAACGATAACGACGTGTATATTGCCCGCTTCGATTACCGCGTTGACCAGAACGGGAAGCACACTCTCTTCTGGCGCGGCGCATTACAGGATCTCCACAATCCAGGGCCACCGTTTCTGCCAGGCCAAACCCCGCAACGTACCAGGGTCGATCACAGTAAAGGCTTCGCCGCCGGATACATTGGCGTCTTTACGCCCACCCTGGTAAACAATCTTCGATACGGTCTCACGCGGCAAAGCGTAGGAGACACGGGAAACAGTTCGGAGACCTGGAACTTCTTCCGCGGAATCGTGGATAACAACGGCAATGATCAAGGCATCGTTCGGAGCACGAGCTTCCAAATGCCGGTCCACAATTTTCTAGACGATCTCTCGTGGACTAAGAACACCCACACGTTCCAGTTCGGCGGAAATATTGGACTTGTTCGTAATCCGCGTCAAAGTTTTTTGAATTCGTTCAGTTATGGTTTGGCCAACGCCGCCTGGTTGGATACGGCAGGATTTGCGAACAAGAACAGTCCCTTTAACCCGGTCAGCGGAGGCTTTCCGGCTGTCGATGACGCCTTCAATAACGCTTATGATTTTCCCCTGATCGCGACACTGGGCATGCTCACCGAGATTAACGCTAATTACAATTACAACAAGGACGGTAGTCTGCTGCCGCAGGGCGCTCCGGTACAGCGCAACTTCGCGCTTAATTGGTACGAGTTTTATGCGCAAGACTCTTGGCGCATGAAGCCAAATCTGACATTTACGTATGGCATGCGCTGGTCCTTTTTTCCTCCGCCCTGGGAGACCAGGGGGTTACAGGTCGCACCAAATGTCAATCTCGGCCAGTTGCTCAATCAGCATGCAAATTTCGCGCAGTTGGGCTATCCCGCGAATATCGATCCCCTCATTCAGTTCAACCTAGCCGGCCCGGCAAACAATGGACCGGCTATTACCACTTTGAAAAAAGCGGATATCGCTCCGCGCTTTTCTATCGCCTGGTCTCTGCGCCCCGAAAGCGGCTGGGCCAAGAAGCTCTTCGGCGGAAACGATAAAACCGTCATTCGTGCAGGTTTCAGCAAAGTCTATGACCGTTTTGGTCTCGGATTGCTAAACACCTTCGATCAAAACGGGGCTTTTGGGCTCGCGACAGCCCTCACCAATCCGGCAGGTATTGTAACGGCCTCTACCGCTCCACGCTTGACTGACTTGCACACGGTGCCTACAACGGATAATTTGGGAACCCCAATCTTCCTTCCGGCACCCCCGGGCGCTTTCCCGCAAACCCCGCCCTCGTCCCTCGACACAGGCGGCTTTAATATTGCATGGGGCCTGGACAACAGCATCAGAACGCCATACTCCTACACTTTTGATTTTTCGATGGGCCGTGAGCTTCCCAAACAATTTGCCCTCGAGTTAGCGTACGTGGGACGCATCTCGCGAAATCTCCTAACCCAACGCGATGTGATGCAGCCCCTCAATTTGGTTGACCGCAAGTCGGGTATCGATTACTTCACTGCGGCGACCCGCATGTCGCAGCTCTATCGCCAGGGCATCCCCACCAGTAAAATTACCTCCTCACTGGTAGGTCCTACGGCCGCTTATTGGCAGAATTTGATGCAACCACTCAGAAATGGAGGTGCGTATTCACTCACCTGCGGCGGTGGTTCTACTACCAACGTCGTGCAAGCAGTTTACGACATCTACTCTTGCAACGCCTTTAACGACACTACATCACAAGCTGTAATAGATGCATTCGGCGGGATTCCGGATGCGAACTTCGGTGACACTTCCTACACCCTCAACACCGGACCGTTCTCTTATTACAATCGCCAGTATTCATCGCTCTACGCCTGGAGCACCATCGGGAATGCAAATTACAATGCCCTTCAAGTCACCTTGCGAAAACGCTTCAGCAGCGGCATACAGTTCGATATCAATTACACGTTTTCAAAGTCGATGGACATCTCTTCAGATGCGGAACGCGTGACCTGGGGTGGTGGCCTTGGTGGCCTCGTGATAAACGCATTCTCGCCTAATCAATTGCGCGCCGTTTCTGATTTTGACACCCCTCACCAGATCAATGCGAACTGGATCGTTGAACTGCCGTTTGGTAGGGGCAAACGAATCGGCCGGAACGCTAATGGTGCGTTGGACGCTTTCATCGGCGGATGGCAGTTGACTGGAATCGCCCGCTGGACCTCCGGATTCCCCGTCAATGTGGATAATGGCTACTTCTTTCCGACAAACTGGGAACTTGAAGGCAACGCGCTGACAGTCATCACCCCCAAGAGCGGTGCATATAAAAGGCCTGATGGAACGGTGAGTATGTTCGCAGATGGACCTGCGGCGATTTCTGATTTCATACATCCTTACCCAGGTTCGAGCGGTTCGCGAAATACTTTTCGTGGTGATGGTTTCGCTGGCTGGGACATGGGCTTGAGCAAAAGGTGGAACATGCCGTTTGAAAACCACGGCCTCCAGTTCCGCTGGGAAGTGTTCAACGTCCCGAATCTTACGCGGTTCGACGTGGCGTCGCGAGCGGCACTTCCTGAGCTAGATTTGGCGACTCAGTTCGGTAATTACACAAACCTGCTTACACAGCCTCGCGTCATGCAATTCGCCTTACGGTATGAGTTTTAGGCTACTCGATCGCGCTCGCTTCGCTAACTGCAACGTCAGGGTGTGGTGTTAACTTCGCCAACTGCTCGATCCTCAAGAAAGCGGCTTTAGACCAGATGTTCACGGTGCAATACGAACGCAAGCAGAACCGAGTCACTCTTAACCGCAATCGCGCTTTTGGCGTATGTTTGTGGTCCCGTACGCCTCGGGGCAACGTAGATTGATACTGAGAAACAAACGCAATATCCCGTAATCACTCGACGAAGGACATTCTTATAATGACCCGAGGTGTGTTTCGAATGCTCAATTTATTGGCGCCGTGCTAATACACGCCTTAGCGGCACTCAACCTCACCGCCCAGCGCGCCGTTCCCATGAACCGGTACGATCGATTCCCGACCGGAGCAAACAGACAGGAAACTTCGCTGAGTTCCACGAACGTGAATGCTGCCAGCTTCGGCAAGCTGTACAGCTACTACGTTGATGGAGCTGTCTACGCGCAGCCACTATACGTGCCGGCGGTACGGATTCCGGGACAAAGCACGCACAACGTCCTGTATGTCGCCACCATGAACGATAAACTATACGCCTTTGATGCCGATCGAAGCGGGCCGCCGCTGTGGATGCGCGATTTCACGAATGAGATCGCCGGCGTTACACCCGTGCCCATTACTGACATTACGAACAGCAATGACCTGAATGTTGTGGGCAACGCCGGAATTGAGAGTACGCCGGTAATTGACACCTCTGCCGAAGTAATCTACCTAGTCGCCCGCACTAAAGAAAACGGCAAATACGTGCAGCGCTTGCACAAACCGGACATCAAGGACGGCAAAGATGAGGCGGTGATGGTAGAGGCCAGCGTGAACAGCTCAGCCCGCGACGCGGTCAATGGGGTGCTGCATTTCGATCCAAGAGCAGGCAACCAACGCTCCGCCTTGGCCTTCGTCAAGGGAACGATTGTCATCGCCTGGGGTTCACACGAAGATATTCAGCCGTACCACGGGTGGATTTATGACCTACGACGCCCAAACTCTCAAACAGACCGGTGCATTATGCACGACGCCCGACACTGCGGATGGGGGAATTTGGCAATCGGGCAGAGGACCGGCGATCGACGCAAATGGTGGATTGTATTTTGAAGTGGGCAATGGGGGTTGGGATGGCCACAGAAACATCGGTACCTCTGTCATCAAACTGAACGTGCACAATAGTGCCGTGATTGAAGATTATTTCACGCCTCACGATTATGGCCAGCTCAATGATCAAGATGCAGACTTGGGGTCCACCGGGCCGCTGCTTATCCCGGGTACCGACATTCTGGTGTGCGGGAGCAAAAGGGAATCGTTTATCTTCTTGACGCTAACAAGTTGGGCCAGATGACCGCGGACAACGACGGACTGATACAAGCGTTAGAAGTGAACGGAGGGCGCATCATGGCCGGCCCTGCCTATTGGGATGGGCCTGCCGGGCCGATCATCTTCCTGTGGTGTGAAACCGATGTTCCGAAGGCATTTCGATTCAATGGCCACCTGCTTCAGCCGGCTTCCTATGCAAAGGGAATCGTCGTGTCGCAAGGTTCGCCAGGTGGCGCGCTCACTGTCTCCTCCAATGGGACGAAGTCCGCAACTGGCGTGCTCTGGGCGACGGCCGCCGATGGAAGAAGCGCCGATCACGGAAACGCGCCCGGTGTATTGCACGCATTTTATGCCGAAACTCTCAAAGAAATTAGGAATAGCGAGCAGCACATGAATCGCGACCGCCTGGGCACTTTGGTGAAATTCGTGCCACCACTGGTGGCCTCCGGAAAAGTATACGCTCCCAACTACGACAACGCTGTGAACGTCTATGGTGTGTTGCCAAAGTCGGCGGTATTTTAGCCGTCGCCCGGAGTCGACCTTCCACGGGATGTATTCGCAGCGAGGCCGTGAAGTCAGTGTCAAAATATGGAGGAGGAAGCGAGAGCGGAGCAGGGGTGTCGGCAGCTGTGCATCAGCTGCCGCTCAGATGCCTCTTAAATCCTATCCTGACCTGGATTCCCGTATCGTTAAGGAGTAGTGCGAGTGAGCGAGGCTGACCCTGACACGTAGACAATTGGCCGTCCGAGTTGCCGCGCTGTTTCCTGCGGCCGCAGTTCTCGATGCACACAGCTTTACAAAAGCTGAAGAGCAAGAACTGATTGGCAAACCCGCGCCCCCACTCGCGCTAAAGGACTGGCTTAACTCGAATCCTCTCGAAATGGGCGATGTACGCGGCAAGGTGGTTCTGCTCCGGTGGTGGACAGAAGGCTGCCCCTATTGCGTCGCCACTGCGCCAGCGTTGGTCAGTCTCGAACGAACGTATGAATCCCGCGGCCTGCAAGTCATTCGTGTCTTCCACCCAAGCCGTCCGGCGAATGGACGATAGATGCAGTCCGCCGAGCCGCTGAAGAAAAACATTTTACGTTTCCCCATTGCTGTCGATGGGGATTGGGCAGCCCTAAAGCGTTGGTGGCTCACCAAGGATCGCGATTTCACTTCCGTATCGTTTCTAGTCGACCGAAGCGGCATCATCCGGTACGTTCATCCCGGAGGCGAGTTCCACGACGGCCAGCAGGGCGGCACCCCTGTACATGAGAGTGCAATCGCCACATGCGCTTCATTGAGCGTGAGATCTCGAAGCTGCTAAACACCTAGTGCAGATAACTGACAACTGACTTCCCAGAACCTGCCCCGTGCGGTTCGCCGCGCTTGCTGTTTGCCGCCCGCGCATTCACGGCCCAGGTAAACTCCAAAGTGGCTCGAAAGGAGGTTAGTCGTGAAATCAATATCCATACTGGTGTCACTCGTATTCGCGGCGGCGTGGGGTATCACGGGCCAGCGGCACGGCTGCAGAGGCAGGGTTGATCTCGGGTGCTCTCGCGCGTGCGAAAAAGACAGAGCTGGACAAAATGTTCAGTACACATGTTGACGCCTAACTGACACGCTTTGAAGTCGACGATGAAAGGTTTTCATGAGTCGTTTGCCGGAGGCCCGGCGTGGATTTCAGGAAGCCTCTGCCGTCGAGCGCGGCACTAAAAGCGCGGTGTCACCGGCCGTCATGGAGCTCAGCTATTTTTACCGATCAAACCATCTTTTGCGATCCCCAAGCCAGCGCGGCTTGTAGTCCAACCGATGAACGGATCAACAGAACGTTCGTTGCGATTGAAGTCTTGTCGACGGGGTAGCAAAGTCGAACTCGCGAACGGCGACTGTGGCGGAGGGGCCTTAGCAGTAATGCCCATTTGCTTTTCGAGCGCCGTCCAGTGTTGTTCTGTGAAGCCATCGATTCCAAACTGGGAAGCGGCGGCGCGCGCGTAGATCGGAGTATCCAATGCCTCGTTGCGCTCTCGAGCCTTTCGCCACTCGGACTTGCGGTAGCCCTTCACGATCCTGGTGATCAACTGCTCGGCGGTTAGTTGTCGAAAGAACTCTTCGCCCAACTGTGGAAAGTGACAGAACCGGGAGGAAACGGTTCGCCGCGCTCGACGGTCGGCATATCGAGTTTCAGCCAGCCGTAGAGTTCGCTTTTGAGCGCCGACACATTTACGGGCCAGACTTTCGCTGCGCGGCGCGCCTTCTTCCCTTCCGCCGTGATGTCAACAGAAGTGGGCAGCCCGACGATCGCAATGCCGTGATCCGCACCCTTCACGGCTAAGACCCGGCTTGCATCCTGCGTACGCACCCAGGAATAAACCATCTGAGTTTCCGCACCCGAGTCGATCGCGAAGCGCGCAATCGGAAGTTGCGTACCAGACTCATGGGTAAAAGTGCGCCGAGCGTATTGCGTCAGCTTTACCCAGACTTCAGGCCTGGATGTGTCGCCAGCCAGCACTTCGTAATCAATGAGCCAGCTTTCCTTGCCGCGGCCCCAGGCAACCACCTGCACTTCGATCCGGTCCTTCTGGACATCCGCTCCTGCTGTGAGGAACAGGCCGGCTTGGGGCACCTTCCCGTTATACGGCAACGCTTCGGCTTGGGCGCGTTCATACAACCTCTGCAGTGCAACCACAGTGCTGCCAGTCGTTCTCGAAGTTCTTAGAGAACGCCTTGCGTCCGCCGCGCGGGCGGCTTCGTTCTAACGACTGCTACAAATGCCCATCCCCACTTAGCGGTGTTTCAGCGACACCGGAGGTCATCAGAACGACATCCCTCACTAGCGCCCGCCGTCATGGTGCCCCCTTGCTGGACCAACGCCTTCTATGAATTTGAAGATATCGCTCACCTGGTCCAGCGGTGAAGGCTCTCGATTGATGATGACTTCGACTAAAGTCGTCGTAAAGGGATAGAACAATGAGGCATCCCCCAGCCCATTCACGTTGATGACCACCGGCTTTGCCGTCGCTGTCATAGTTTTCTGATCATCGTCACTTCCATATCCTTGATATGCCATCAATTTAGTGCCGGTGGACGCGGTGATGCGAATCTGCAAAGGAACGCCGCCGTGCGAAATGCCTTGCGGAAGTCTTACGTGAAAACAACGAAAACTGGCGTCCGCGCCATACGCATGGACGTCCGTGTACATTTGCGTAAACGGAACCCATTCCTTGCCATCCTGCCCGCCCTTCTGCAGCACGTCTATCAAGTAATCGGTAACAGGGTCGCCGCGCTCGTCTCGTGCATGGACAATAAACTGCTGCCAGCCTTCCATCGGCTGGTCGGCGGCGTGGAAGAGATGACCGAAGAAGGCTTTAAACTCCCCCTGAATTCCAGCCGCGTCCTTGCCCGGATTGATCTGCATCCGCGCCAAGGCCGGTTTCCTGTGTCTGGTCGCACTCTCGAGCCAACCTTTGTACGCCGGTTCATCTGCGACGTTCAAGAAATCGAGAATCTGCCGGACCATGTCGTCATCAGGCTCGCTGATGAGCGTTGCATGGTTCTTTCCCTCAACAGGAATCATAGGGATGTCGACCCTGCCCGCCCACGGGGTGATGGATACTCGGGAAACCGGCTTGCCATGCTCGCCGATGGGCGTGCGCGTAAGATCGATCGAAATCTTGCGCGTGTTCAGGCCGCACCCGGCCCAGCGGACCGTTCCATCGGTTCCCGGATCGTTCGCGATGCTCGAAATGCCTGAGTAGGAGGTGTTGCCGATAAAAACGCAGACGTACGGCGTATCCGGTCCGGCGGCGTAATAGGGTGAATCTCCCAGCAAATCCAAATGCGCGAGGTCCCACGTAAAGCGGCTCCCAAGCTCAAGGCCATCGAGCACCTCGTCGCCGGCGTTGAGGAAATCCGGACCGGGCTCTCTATTTCCCTTGACCAGCGCGCCAATCCAGGTCCGGCCCTTATGGGCCTGCGGCGATCCCCATGTAGCGGGTGCCAGTCCGATGAGATGCTTCAGTCGCTTCAGACGCACATTGTGGCCGACTGCCGCTCC
>JBJMGM010000188.1:0-9551 GCA_045807905.1 Bryobacteraceae bacterium
CGTGAAGCCTGCCTTCAAAACGCGCGAAACAGCGTGCAGGAACCAGGTATCGCGCGCTTCGATGTGCTCCAACAATCCGACGATCCGGCGCGCTTTCTGTTAACCGAGGTCTATCGCACTGCGGAAGCGACCGCTCATCATAAAACCACCGCTCATTACCAGGCTTGGCGCGATACTGTCGCCGGCATGATGGCTGAGCCAAGGACGAGTGTTCAATTCACCAACGTTTTTCCAGAAGATGAATCCTGGTAAATCAGAACGCCCCGGGAAATGCAATTCGATTTCGCCACTGCCGCCCGAATCGTCTTTCGACCCGGTGCTGTTTCCGATTTGCCGAACATCGCTCGTGAATTCGGCACTCGCGCGCTCCTCGTCACCGGCCGTAATACGGGCCGCGTTGAGCCGCTCGCCACAGGCCTTCAACGCGCCGGAATAGAAGTCGCCAACTTCGCCGTCGAGACCGAGCCGACTCTTGAAATCGTCCGCGCTGGCGTGCAGGAGGCGCGCCGCGGCTGCGACCTGGTCATTGGCTTCGGCGGCGGAAGCGCCATCGATGCAGCTAAAGCCGTCGCGGCATTGGTCACGAACTCCGGTGAGCCTCTCGACTACCTCGAAATCATCAGGCAAGGCCGTGCTCTCGAACGCGATCCTCTTCCGTTCATCGCCGTCCCGACGACCGCCGGAACTGGAGCGGAGGTTACACGCAACGCCGTTCTCGGCTCTCCTCAACACGGCGTGAAGGCCAGCCTTCGCAGCCCTCTCATGCTTCCGAAACTCGCGCTAATCGACCCTGCGCTCACTCTGAGTCTCCCGCCCGAGATTACCGCGAGTACTGGCCTCGATGCCTTAACCCAGCTGATTGAGCCTTACGTTTCAAAGCGCGCAAATTCGCTTACCGACCTCTTCTGCGTCGAAGGCATGAAACGCGTTTCGAAATGCCTCTTGCAAGTTTGGCGTAACGGAAGCGACCGTCAGGCCAGAGAGTCGATGTCTTTCGCTAGCCTTCTCGGCGGCTTGGCATTGGCGAACGCGGGCCTGGGAGTTGTACATGGTTTTGCCGCCCCGCTTGGCGCGATGCTTCACGCACCGCATGGCGCGCTGTGTGCCGCCGTGCTCCCCCAGGCGATGGCGATCAATATTCAAGCCCTGCGGCAGCGCGCTCCCGAGCACGAAGCCTTGGGAAAATACCGCCACATCGGCCGCCTTCTGACGGATCAGCCCAGAGCGGAACCCGAAGACGGGGCAAAGTGGATCGCAGTCTTATGTGAACAACTCTCGATCGCACCTCTGCGCGTTCACGGTCTCGAGCTCCACCAAATACCCTCGCTCATCGATAAGGCAGCTAAAGCGAACAGCATGAAAGCCAATCCGATTCCGCTCACGGCTCAAGAATTAACCGAGATCGCACAACGCGCTCTTTAATTTCCACTCCCGCGCACTGCGCGATTTCGACACCTGCCTCTTTTTATTTCAGCAGCGGTACACTGGCCGGCCAAGGCTCGTCGACGCCCATCAAGGCGATCGCCGCGCCCAACAGGGCCATATTCTTGCTGAAGTGAATCATCTCGTTCTGTCGCTGGCTCGGATCTTGCTGACTCCAGAAATCGTGCATCTTCACTGCGGCCGTCGCCAAAAACGCAATCACCGCTGCCGTCCCAATCTTCGGCTTGGCTCCCAGCAGAATGCTTCCCCCTCCCAACAGCAGCAGCATTGCCGATCCGGTCACAGCTTGCTCCGGCATGGGCACGTTCTTTAACCCCGCGTACTGCGAAAGCTGTTTGTGTTGCTTGATGTGATTGATTCCGTTATAGAGAAAGAAACCTCCGAAAACGAGGCGACCGAGCAAGAATGCAGCTTTCATGCACGTTCGATCCCTCGGGGCGGGGGAGCGTTTCAACGCTCGCGATCACAACTCGTGCCGTAAGCTTGAGGGTATCCCTTAATGCAAGATCTTACTCGTCTTTTTCCCAGTATCCTGCTGCTTGCTGGACTCGTCAGTCCCTCCGCTGCGCAAAGTGTCGATACGAACGTTACCCGCGCCACGCTCGACAATGGTCTCCGAGTTGTAATCGTTCGCAATCCCTTAGCGCCTGTCGCCACTATTGAAACGAATTACCTCGTCGGTGGAAACGAGACTCCATCTGGCTTCCCTGGCATGGCCCACGCGCAGGAACATATGGCCTTCCGAGGCTGTACTGGCCTGACGGCCGATCAAATAGCCGCGATCTATGCCCAGTTAGGCTCAGACAGTAATGCCGACACTCAGCAAAACGTCACGCAATATTTTGTCACCGTGCCGGCGAAAGACTTAGATGTTGCGCTCCGCGTGGATGCCGCCTGTATGGCCGATGTCGAGGACTCGCAACATGAATGGGAGCAGGAGCGAGGAGCAATCCAGCAGGAGGTTGCGCGCGACCTCTCGAGCCCCGTGTACAAATTCATCACTCGGCTGAACAAAGATCTTTTTACAGGGACCCCCTACGAAACTGATGCACTCGGGACAAAAACTTCCTTCGATCAAACCACTGGTGAATCGCTAAAGAAGTTTTACCGCGATTGGTATGCGCCTAATAACGCAATTCTCGTGATCGCTGGCGACGTTGAACCGGTTTCGACATTAGCCAAAGTTAGACAGTATTACGGATCCATTCCGCGCCGTCGCGTCGCGGCACGTCCAGTCATCAACTTGAAGCCGGTTGCGGCGGATTCATTCACCCTCGATAGCAATCTCCCCTATGTGCTCACGTTCGTTGCGTTTCGCTTTCCCGGTACCGACAGTCCTGATTTCGCTGCTGCACGGGTTTTGAGCGACGTCCTTTCGAGCCAACGAGCCGATTTATATGCTTTGGTTCCCCAAGGTAAAGCGCTCGATGTCTCCTTCCCACTGCTCGAGACCTATCCCAAAGCAAGCGCCGCCTTCGCAATTGCGTACCTTCCACGTGAAGCCGACCCGGCAGCGCTCAATTCCGAGATGAAGAAAATCGTTACCAATTACGCCACGAAAGGCGTACCGCCGGAACTTGTTGATGCTGCAAAAAAGGGTGAGATCGCCGGCGCCGAATTCGCGCGTAACTCCATTTCAAATCTTGCCTCGCTTTGGTCTCAGGCCTTGGCTGCGGAAGACCGCCAGTCGCCGGATGAAAACGTAGAAGCCATCAAGCGTGTCACGGTCGAGGATGTGAACCGCGTCGCCAGGACCTATTTGTTACAGCAAAATCCAATTATTGCGACGCTCAAGCCCACACCTTCGGGCGAGCCCGTTTCCGGAAAAGGCTTTGGCGGCACAGAAGTAACCACCACTGCCCCTACCAAGCCTGTTCAACTCCCCGACTGGGCGGAGGCTGCCGTGAAATCGCTCAGCATACCGCGACCAAATCTCCACCCGGCAGATGTGACTCTCCCCAACGGCATCCGTCTTATCGTGGAAACCGAAAAGACCAGCCCCACCGTCACCCTCATCGGATCCGTCAAGCAACAGACCCAGCTTCAAACACCGCCCGGCAAAGATGGCGTTTCTGACGTTCTCGAAGGGCTGTTCTCATACGGCACCAAGACGCTCGACCGGCTCGCCTTTCAAAAGGCGCTCGACGACATTGCGGCTTCCGAATCTGCCGGCGCGAGCTTCAACCTGAAAGTCCTGAAGCAGTACTTCGCGCACGGCGTTGAATTGCTCGCTGATAACGAACTCCATGCGGCACTGCCATCAGACGCGTTCAAAGTCGTGCAGCAGCAAACGGCGCAGTTCACTGCTGGCGCCTTACAGAGTCCCGGCTACCGCATGAATCGTGCGCTCGAACTCGCGCTCCTTCCGAAGGGCGATCCGCTGTTGCGCGAAACGACTCCGCAAACCATTTCCTCGCTTACCTACGACGACGTCATTGCCTATTACAAAAATACATACCGGCCCGATCTGACCACCATCGTCGTGATCGGCGACATCACGGTCGAAGAAGCCCGCGCGGTGATCGAAAAGTGCTTCAGTGAATGGAAGGCGTCCGGCCCCAAACCAACCGTGGTTTTACCGCCTGTTCCGGCCAACAAGCCGAGTGCCGTCAACGTGCCGGATCCGGCTCAGGTGCAAGATACGGTGGATCTCTCGCAGCAGCTGGAGCTTAACCGCTTCCATCAGGATTACTACGCCCTACAGCTTGGCAACCACGTTTTGGGCGGCGGCTTTTATGCTACGCGCCTGTACCGCGATCTGCGTCAGAAGGCTGGTTACGTATACAACATCGATGATTCGCTCCACGCAAGTGAAACCCGCGCCACGTTCACCATCGATTACGGTTGCGATCCACAGAACGTCTCGAAAGCGAGAGCGCTCATCCAACAGGAGCTAGTCGCTATGCAGAAGTCCGAGGTGACTCCAGGTGAGTTGCAGCAAGCGAAGGCGCTGCTACTGCGTCAGATCCCGCTTCGGGAATCCAGTGAGGATTCGATTGCTGGCGCTCTGATCGGTTATGCCCGCATCGGCCTTCCTCTTGACGAGCCTTCGCGCGCCGCCCAACGCTATTTCGTCTTGACCGCCGCCGATGTCCGCGCTGCGTTCTCGAAGTGGATTGATCCGGCCAACTTCGTCCAAGTCGTCCGGGGTCCCACGCCGCAGTAATATCGAGGTCCGCGTGCGTGGTTCGAACTCCGGCAGTCGCACCTCACTTGCTCGTTGGTGTTTCCTCTCTCGCCGGCGCAGGCCTCGTGGGGACGCCCGTAATCCATGACTCGGTCGGAACGTTTTTCGGAACCGGCTGAGCACGTACATACGTGACGATCCGCCAGATCGCATCGGAGGACAGGATGCCGCCGTATGCCGGCATTCCCCTGGGGCGCCCGTAAAAGATGGAGTGGTACACCTCGCCATCGGCGCCTCCGTAACGCCAGCGTCCGTCAACCAAACTCGGACCCACCCAGCCGAGCGCGCCGCCACCGTGGCACCCATCGCAATTCATCTCGCTGAAAAGCTTTTCACCGTCCTTGACCGCTTGAGCATTGTGCGTGAGTGGATTGCCCAGTGTGCCTGAGGGGGGGATGGATCCGCCCGCCCGAACGTGCGACTCGTAGGCGATGCTCGGCGGAATAGCGCGGGTTTTGTCCTCCGCGCGGCGACAGCCGAGTGACGCGGCCATAACCAGACCCGTCGTGATCAATAATTTCCTACAACCCAAAGATCCACACCATTCCGCCCTGACTCGTATGCCGGGCGAGCTCGGGCGCAAAGTCCGCGGGCGGGCGCACATCGGCCGGATCGTCAGAACGTACGTCGCCTGATAGCAGAAACCAGTCGCCGCCGATCCCGGCATAGATCGCGACATATTGCCTGCCATCCGGCCCGGTGTACGTGATGGGAGAGCCGACAACACCAGATCCCACTTTGAATTTCCATAGAGGCTTTCCGGTTCTCGCATCCGCTGCCTTGAACCAGCCATCGAGGGTGCCGTAGAACACGACGTCACCTGCAGTCGCAATGCTTCCGCTCCATACCGGAAACTCTTCTCTGATTTCCCAGATCTTTTTCCCCTGCACGGCATCCCACGCGATGAACGCACCCATATAACCGCCAGGCCCGGGTTTGTATGGAGTGGTCGACCCGATAAACGGTGTCCCCGCTATATGGGCGACCGGCGTCGCAGAGAAATCCATGCAGAGATTATTGGTCGACACGTAGAACAGCCCGGTGTGACGGGAGTAAGAAGCGGGGGATGCGGGGCTTTTCCCGCCCTCGAGGCTGGGACAAATGTCTTGCGTCTTGCCCTTAGAGGCGCCAGTTTGCTGTGTAGGTTCCAACACTGGCCGCCCGTTTGCCAGATCGATTCGCTTAGCCCAGGTGACGCGCGCATACGGTTGCGCGATTAGCACCTCGCCCGTCGCACGGTCCATCGTATAGCCGAATCCGTTCTTATCGAAATGGACCAGTGTCTGCCGCTTGCGGCCCTGAATCGTGAGGTCGACCAGGATCATCTCGCCGTTGGCATCGTAATCCCAGTTATCATGCGGCGTGAACTGATAGGCCCACGCCAGCGAGCCATCGTCCGGCCGCCGAGCGAGCACGCTGGCAGACCACTTGTTGTCGCCCCGGCGTTGCTCAGTGTTATAGGGTGACGGGTTTCCAGTTCCGAAGTAGATGAGATCGAGTGCCGCGTCATACGAGAGCCAGCCCCAAACCGGAACTCCACCATGTTTCCAGCTATCGTGCGCCCATGTGGTCAGCGCGAGATCGTTTCCCTTGTCATAGTGCGGCTTGAACACGCCGGGCTTCGCCAGCACCACGCCGTCCGGTCCCGCGTTGTATGCGGTCCAGAGGAGCTTACCACTCGCCAGTTCGAGCGCCTTCACCCATCCGTGAATACCGAGTTCACCGCCAGACGGTCCCACGAAAACTTTCCCTTTGGCAACGAGTGGGGCCATTGTTATGGTTTCCCCCTCGCCAATATCTGCAACTTTCGTTTTCCACAGCTCTTTACCTGTCTCGGCATCCACCGCGACCGTATGACCGTCGAGCAAGTTGTAAACGATCTTCCCCTCCGCGTAAGCCGGACCGCGATTGATCGCGTCGCAGCAGGCGATACCGAGCGAGGACGGGTTAGGATCGGGGCGGTACTTCCACTTGAGCGGATAGCCTTCGCGCGTGAGATCGAAGGCGTAGAGCACGTCGGGATAAGGAGTGACCACGTACATGGTGTGGTTCACTACCAGCGGTTGGCCTTCGTGTCCGCCGAGAACGCCCGTCGAAAAACTCCACATCGGCTTAAGCCGCGGGAGGTTGGCCGTGGTGATCTGCGCGAGGCTGCTGTACCGAGTGCCCGCGTAGTCCTTGCCGGGCATGGTCCACTCGCGGTCGCCCGTCTGGGACCACCCCGAGCCTGTGCCCAGTCCAGCAGCATAAAAGATTGCGACAGTTAATGCGGCGAAGCGCACGGAAGGAAGAATAGCAGAAGAAATGCGCACTACTCAATGTCCAGGCTTCGGGGATTTCGAAAAATCGAGCCTCGTGTTCTTGCCCTCAATCACGCCACCCAAAGCCGCCGCTTAACGTCTGCAACGCCACCGCGATGAATTTGGATGAAGAAAAAAATAGACCGGTACCAATAGTAGACACTCTACACAAACCGTAGTAGAATACCTACACAATGCCTCCAGGTCCTCCCCGGTTAGAGCTGCTGCAGGGTACGCTCGACCTGCTCATCCTCCGCACTCTTATAGCCGGACCCACCCACGGTCACGCAATCGCCAAGCACATTCAGCGGACTTCGGAAGACCTGCTCCAGGTCGAGACCGGGTCATTGTACCCGGCACTCCATCGATTGGAGGCAAAGGGCTGGATCGCCGCCGCCTGGCAGTTGTCCGAGAAGGGCAAACGTGCCAAGTTTTATCGCCTGACGCCCCTAGGACGCAGGCACCTCACATCGGAACGTTCGAAGTGGGATGCGTTCTCCCGCGCCATGGGGTTGATCTTGAAACCAATCGGTGGCGAGAGACGATGAATCCTTTTTTCCGCAAATTGCGTTGGTGGGTCGACCGGCGTAATAAAGAAGCCGAACTAAGCGCGGAACTCCAGTTCCATCTGGAGGAGGAAGCAGAACAGGGTCGAGAAGCGGGATTGGCGGAGGACGAAGCCCGTCATACGTCACGACGCGAATTGGGGAACCCCACTTTGGTACAGGAAAACACTCGCGCGGTTTGGGGATGGATGATGGTCGAACAGTTCGGCCAAGATGTGCGCTACGCCTTCCGAACCATGACTGCGAACCGGCTGTTTACATTGTTGGCTGCCTTGTCACTAGCTCTTGGAATCGGAGCCAACACAGCGATCTTTAGCTTCATGGACTCCATCCTGCTACGGTCACTACCGGTTTCCGATCCGGAGTCACTCGTCGTGCTGAACTGGCATTCCAAACCTATAAGCCAGGACTTTGTCATGAAGGCCGTAAGCGGCACCACCTACGATGATCCGAAGACGGGAACGACGGCCGGAATCTTCCCATTCCCGGCCTTCGAACTCTTCAAAAAACAGAACTCAACGTTTTCGAGCGTGTTCGCTCATTGCGAATCTAGGCAGGTAAATAAGCTAAACCTGGTAATCAACGGACAAGCTGACCTTGCCAGCGGCTGGAGCGTGTCGGGCGACTACTTTCGTGGACTCGGGGTTCTCCCGGCGGCGGGCCGGCTGATCATTCCCAATGACGACCGCGCGGGAGCACCGGCGGTTGCAGTGGTCAGCTATCGGTTCAGTCAAACGCATCTCGGGGGCGCTGGTAACGCAGCCGGGCAGCCGATTCTGATCGACAACCTGCCCTTTACCGTGGTCGGAGTTACGCCACCGGGCTTTTTTGGCGTCGATGCCGCCGCGGCTCCGGACGTCTTTCTTCCTCTGCACGCTAATGAATTGCTCGGCGCGAGCGATCCGTTTGGCTTTCGAACTCAGAGTTACTTGGATGGAAACTACTATTGGATCCAGATCATGGGCCGACTGCGTCCCGGTGTGAGCCGTGCTCAAGCCCAGGCAGCGCTTGCGCCGTTATTTCAGCAATGGGTAGCGAGTACAGCTGGAAATGACCGGGAGCGCTCAAACCTTCCGGCGCTCGTGGTCAACGAAGGCACGGGTGGGCTGGACACCCTGCGCCGGCAATACTCAAAGCCACTTTACGTACTGATGACGCTGGTCGGATTGATTCTAGTGTTAGCGTGCGTCAACGTTGCCAATCTGCTTTTGGCACGTGCGGTTGCGCGCAAGCACGAGATCGCTCTGCGACTGAGTCTCGGAGCAGGCCGGCTCCGTGTCATAAGACAATTGCTGACCGAAAGTGTTCTGCTTGGGGCGTTCGGTGGAGCAACGGGCATGTTCGTCGCAGTCTGGGGAATTCGCTTTCTTTCGCGGCTGCTGACCAACGGCGAGGTGAATTTCACCTTGCATGCCAACTTGAACTGGCACGTGCTCGGCGCCGGAGCGGCGCTTTCCTTTTTTACAAGCGTCTTCTTTGGACTTGCGCCAGCACTCGATGCCACAAGCGTGGACGTTATGCCCGCCCTAAAGGCAACCTTGGGGGCTGCGCGGCAAACCGGGTATACGTTCCACCGTATCAGCGTGAAACACCTGCTCATCGTGGGGCAGATCGCGATCTCTCTCCTAATGCTGGTTGCGGCGGGGCTTTTTGTTCGGACGCTTTCGAATCTGCAATCGGTTGAACTCGGCTTCAATCGCGAGAACTTGCTGCTGTTTCAGGTCGACGCCCGCAAGGCCGGACACAAAGGCCCGGAGATTCTCACCTTCTACGGCAACTTACGCAATCGGTTCAGCGCGATTCCGGGCGTTCTTAATGCAACTCTCGAAGAACATTCGCCCATAGCAGGCGAGGATGGACTACCAATCAGCCTACCCGGGTCAGCACCCAATCCTGCCAACCGATACTCAACCGTCGGACCAGCGTACTTCACAACGATGCACATTCCCATTCTGGCTGGCCGTGATTTCCAGGAAAGTGACCGGCCTGGCTCTCAAGCCGTTGCGGTCATCAATGAGGTGTTTGCGAAGAGCAATTTCGGCGATCGGAATCCAA
>JBJMGM010000189.1:0-8972 GCA_045807905.1 Bryobacteraceae bacterium
CAGCTCAGGCAGGCTTTGACGGACGATTGGTCAGCAGCTTCTAAATCCCTATGCGGATGTGGCAGGTAGTACAAGGCAGCGTGTTGCCGCTTTGAACGAAACACTCAAAGGCTCTCACGGCCACCACTTGGTTGGCGGACACCCAAAAGCGAGTCATCAAACAAAAACGGGGAGCAGGTCCCTGCTCCCTTTGGGCTTAGTCCGACGCTTCTAAAAGTCTAGCCGCGCCGCCAATTGCAGCCGGCGCATTGTGGAATTCGGGGAAATCGCAGTGATGACTCCGGGCGTGCTCCCGTTTACGTTCGAGTTTGGGAGCGCGAGGTTCGTGTGGTTGAAGAGGTTATAGGCTTCGCCACGTAGCTGCCATGCGAGACGTTCCGTGATTCGGAAGCTCTTGGCCAGTGATACGTCCTGGTTGATAAAGATTGGCCCACGAAGGGTGTTAAAGCCATAGTTCCCAAACGTGTTGTCGGCCGGTATGACGAAGGCGCTGCTCAGTGTCCCGCCCGGGCCGACATTGAGCCATTGATCGCGGTTCTGATGGGATGCGTACGGGCTACCTGATCCCTTATCAGGACGGTTTGATGGCCCAGTGTTAGGACGAACAGCGGAACCGGCGTCGCCGATGGTGGGCGTGAACGGCAGTCCAGTGTAAAACGTTGTGCTGCCGCTGATATTCCATCCGCCAAGCGCGTAATCCACGAACCTGTTAATGTTGGCTCCGTACTTTCTTCCTCTTCCAAACGGCAGATTGTAGTTCAAGGCCACGATTAACTGGTGGTCCGGAAGCCAGTTTTGGCGGCCCCTGCCAAGCGGGCGATCGTAATTGAAAGTATAAGCGTCGCTGTTGTCGCTGACCGCATCCTGCCACGTATAACTTGCCTGCACGCCCAGTCCTGCTGCGTACGTTCGCTTTAATTGGACTTGAAGAGAGTTATAGTAATTTGTGGCGCACATGCAGTATAAAGCAATGTCCTGCGTCCAATGCAACGGCTGGCCATTGGCGCCTATCGCGTTGTAGAAAGGCCGCAGCGTGTTCTGGTCTGAAACGCCCGGAACAAACGCGGGCGCATTCACATTCTGATCGAAGCCATCACCTGATCCCCATCCGACGTGTCGTCCGACGTTTCCGACGTAACCGACGGAAACCGACGTTTGACTTGCGATCTGGCGTTCAACAGTGAAATTGTAAGCCATCACTCTCGGCAGTCGAACATCCAGGGGACGAGCCTTCGCAGCAATGCCATCAGGCAGAATAAACTTACCATTTGGCGGAACCTGTGTGGCGATGGGGTTAGATGGTCCCTGTGCGAGGGTAAAAACATCTCCGAACGATGTTGGCGAGTTCAGCACCTGATTGGAAAGCACCGGAGGATTTTGGGTCACATTGTGGCCAAACGTTGCCCCAAAGGTCCCCATTTCATACGCCCACCCGTATCCAGTCCTGATTACGGTTTTTGGGTTCATCTGATAGGCGATGCCTAAACGTGGCGCGAAGTTCGCCCAATTCATGCTTTGATAACCGGTCGGTCCTACCGACCCGTAGCCAAATACATTTATCAGGCCGGTGCGGAGATCGAGCGCCGCGCCATTGGATGGTCTGTTGACTCGCTCTGGAAAAATGAGCTCCCAGCGCAGTCCTAAATTAATCGTCAGCTTCGGCGTAACTCGCCAGGAATCCTGGCCGTAGAAGAACCAGCGCCTCTGGCGTTCAGCTGCATCGGTGCTAGTGCTCACGTAGCGTTGGAAGTGCGTCACGTTGCCTAGAAGAAACGTCGCGAACGCCAGCCCGTCCTGCGCGCCTGCCCCGGCCGCGCTGATGACGCCGGTATTTTGTGTATTGAACGTTAGTTCGCCAGCCCGATGCGAGTCGCTGGGCACGCGAAGATTCAGTGCATAGCGAATGTCGGCTCCGAATTTGAAACTGTGATTTCCTACGACTCTCGAAAGGTTGTCGGTGAATTGATATTGTTGCTCTGTTTGTTTCAACGGGCAGTTGCAATGGGTGTCGTTCCCCAAGCCGTAACCTAGACTCGTTATGGGATTGTTGTTCGTATTGTTGAATTGAAAGTAGGGGAGCCCGGATGTATAGAAATCGTCAACGTTCAGATTCGGTATCCCAGCGTCCGTTGCAGGATGCGTACCTACTCCGTTCTGCGTGACATCGACGTTATATCGCATGTAGCCGAAACGGAATTCGTTGATGGTTGTTGGACTGAAGGTATGGGTGTAGCCAAACGCAACACTCTGGTTCCTGACGTTGGAGTTGCCGGCGAAGTTTGTGCCAGAAAGCGCCTTACCTCCTTGCAATAAGCCAAAGGCACCCGGTGCATTCACGGTAAATGCCTGATAACTGTAGCGTCCGAATAACGAGTTCTTTTCGTTTACAAAGTAGTCTTCTCGGGTATCCCACTTATTGGCGTCAAACTTTATACCTCCCTCAGCCGCGTAGTTCGGTAGAAGAGGATCGCTCACAGGGAGATTCGGTAATGGGAAATTTTGAATAATGGCCAGCGCCTGAGGGCTGAGCCGCCCCTGCGGGATAGTGTTCCCCGGGAACTGGGTTCGTCCTACGCCGGTCGTCGGATCGCCCGTTGCAGGATCGAAGATTGCGTTATTTGGGCTAGCGGCCAGATACTCGCTGAAGTTTCCCGTTCGGGCTAGCGCGGTCGGTACGACCTGCGTTATCGAACTGACGTAGCGCTGCCGGATCAGCTCCGTGTCAGCGAAAAAGAATAGCTTGTCTTTGATGATTTTGCCGCCGATGGATCCGCCAAACTGGTTCCATTTGAACGCCGGTGCGCCATTAGGCTCAGCAAAGGGATCTCGTGCGAAGGTTGTGAAGCCCGGGGTATTGTTTCGAAAGTACTCGAAAGCCGAGAAGTGGATCTGGTTCGTGCCCGACTTCGTAGATGCGTTCTGGATCCCAGCTCCGGCATAGCCAAATTCCGCATCGTAGTCCTGAGACGAGATTTTTTGCTCCGATAGCGAATCAATATTTGGATTTACAACAATAATGCCAAGTATGGGGTCCTGGTTTTCCGTGCCGTCCAACTGGAAACCCGTCCCGCTGAAGTGCTGCCCGTTTACCTCAATCTGAACGCTGCCTTGGGGGTTTTCACTTGCGGCATGGTTCCAACCGATCTTCGCCGTACCCGGCATCAGCAGCTCCAAAGACTGCGCATTACGGCCCAATGTCGGCAGATCGATAAGCTGCTGCGCCGTGAAGGTCGTTTGCACATCAGCACGGTCAGCCTGCAGAGTCGGTGCTGCAGCAGTGACCTCCACTGTCTGTGACACGTTGCCTGGTTGAAGCGTCGCGTCTATACGGGCAGCGTTATCCACCAGTACGCGAATATCTTTGAAGGTAGCCTTCTGGAATCCCGTAGCCTCAACGTCGACCGCATAGGAGCCCGGGATTAATTGCCCTTTGTCGAAGTTTCCGGACTCATTCGTGGTCGAGGTGAACTGAGTACCCTTGCTTTGATCTGTAATGGTGACTCTTGCGTTCTGAACTGCTCCGCCGCTTGCGTCAGTTACAGTACCGAAAATCCGGCCAAACACCTGTTGTGCGCTCGCACGGCCCCCTAAGCACAACAGCAGTGAACAGGCGATAAACAGGGGAACAAAGAACCCTTTGCGTAAACTAACCATAACCTCTCCTTAGAAGCGAACATACACAGCCCAGGACAGCAGCCGTCTAGCTACAACTCACACCTTGGAGTAGTTTAAACGAAGAACATGGAAAGTTAAATAGAGAAGTTACGTAGAACCGGCAGGTATACGATTTTTCACCTATCGTGTTAGCTGGCTTACTCTTTCGTGACTCGTGGTGCTGCCATGCGTAAAAACGCATAACGTTCTCGGGACCCGTGTTGCAAGATAAGAATTAGCCTATGTTGGGGCAGGTATTGCTGTTTATGGCGCTACAAACCGGCATTTTGTCTCCGCACGGTGAAAAAGCCGTCGTGCTCCTGTTTATCCGCACTGACTGCCCGGTTTCAAACCGGTACGCGCCGGAACTGGAGAAACTGTACAAAAGGTATTCCCCGGCAGGGATCAATTTTCTGCGGGTCTATCCCGAGCCTGATGTAACGCCTAGCGCGATCGAACAGCACGGGCGGGACTATGGCTACTCGATTCCAGCTGTTCTCGACGCCGATCACCGCTATGTGGCGCGGGCTAAAGCCCGCGTGACGCCGGAAGCAGCTGTTTTCGTCAACGGCAAATTGGCCTACGTAGGCCGTATTGACGATTCATACGCCGATATTGGAAAGGCGAAAGCGCACCCGGAGCACCACGATTTGGATGAGGAGTTATCCGCCATCTTGGCCGGAAAGGTTCCGCCATTTCACCGAACCAAAAGTGTGGGCTGCGTCATTGAAGATTTGCGATGAAATGGACTTGGCTCCCGTTGCTCGCGTTGCCGCTGTTCGGTAGATCGGTAACCTTCGATAAAGACATCGCGCCGATCACGTTTCGATTCTGCGCTCCCTGCCATCATGCTGGAGGAAGCGCGCCATTTCCGCTGCTTACATATAAGGACGTGCGCAAGCACGCGGCTCAAGTGGTTGCCGTGACTGAGCGCCGATACATGCCGCCGTGGCCGCCGGAATCGGGCTATGGAGACTTCGTCGGAGAGCGCCGTCTCACCGAAGCACAGTTGCGTCTGATCGCCGCCTGGGTTGGCCAGGGCGCACGTGAAGGAAACGCCGCCGGTCTGCCGTCTGCACCACATTTTGAGGAAGGTTGGCAGATGGGTCCGCCTGACTTAATAGTACAAATGCCTAAGCCATACCCGGTGCCAGCCGCAGGGGGCGACATCTTTCGAAATTTTATTCTTCCCGTTGATCTAAAGGAGACGAAATACGTCCGCGCCGTTGAGCTGCGGCCCGGGAATGAAAAGGTCGTTCATCACGCGAATACCGTCATCGATCGCGCTCAACTCCTCCGTCATCGCGACGGCGAAGATGGGCAGCCGGGATTTCCGGGTATGGACGTCACCACCGAAGGCAGCGCGGATCTCTTCGATCCTGATTCTCACTTCCTGTTCTGGAAGCCTGGTTCGGTGCTCGAGCCCGCAGCAGATGCAATGAGTTGGCGGCTAGATCCGGGGACGGATCTGATTATTAACTTGCATCTACAACCCACGGGAAAGCCGGAACTCATCCAGCCCAGCATCGGGCTGTACTTTTCGTCCCATGCGCCAACTCTATTTCCGATCTTGCTTCAGTTGGAGAACGATGGAGCGCTAAATATTCCGCCGGGCGAGCGGCAATTTTCCGTGACAGACCAACTGAGGCTCCCCGTCAGTGTCGATGTGCTCGCCATTTATCCGCATGCGCATTATGTCGGCAAACAGGTAGAAGCCTGGGCGACGCTGCCGGACGGTACACGCCGGTGGCTGATCAAAATCCCTGATTGGGATATCAACTGGCAGGCTGTTTACACCTATCGCCAACCCGTGACGCTGCCGGCGGGAACAACGGTCGGGATGCGCATTACGTACGACAACTCGTCCTCCAATCCCCGGAATCCAAGCCACCCGCCCATGCGCGTTCATGGCGGCAACCGCAGCATTGACGAGATGGGTCACGTCTGGCTACAAGTTTTGCCGAAGAAGGATTCGCAGGAAGATCCCCGTTTGGTGCTAGAGGAAGCCGCGATGCGCAGGCGCCTGGAAAAATATCCAGCCGATTTTCTTGCCCACTATAATTTGGGCGCGCTCTGCCAGTTTCGCGGCAAGATGTCCGAAGCCATCGATTATTACCAGCAGGCCTTGCAGGTCGAACCGCAAAACACGAGCGCACGGAACAGCCTAGGCGCGGCGTTGATGGCCCAGGACCGTCTCGATGATGCTGTCGCTCAATTTCGGGAGGTGCTCCGCATTGATCCCAGATACTTAAACGCCAGGTATAATTTAGCCCGCGTTCTCGCCGCGAAGAACGACTTGGATTCTTCCGCGAACGAATATAGCGCCTTTCTGAAAGATAAAGCAGACGACCCTGACGCGCAGATCGGTCTCGGAACCGTCCTTTTCGTTCAACATCGATATGACGAGGCGCTTCCCCATTTCCGGGAGGCAGCCCGACTGAAGCCAACCGATGCCGATATTCAGACTGACCTTGGCGCTCTACTCGCGATCGAAGGCGATCTGACCGGAGCCACTCAGGCTTTTGAACAGGCGCTGAGGATTAATCCCGATCACAAAACTGCTCGAGCGGACTTGGCCAAGGCGCGTGAAGGTCTGGCGGCAAAGCAGCCCGCCCAATCGCACTGAATCATGTGGAAAGCGGCGGCGTTAACATTCGCATTTTGCGTCCTCGGGCACGGTGCGCCTCCTATCCCGGAATGCGCTACCTGTCATTCTGCCGAGTCAAAGCTTCATTCCCGTACACGAATGGCACATGCCATGCTGCCGGCTCTCAACAGCGGATTTGCTCAGAACCTGCCGGACCGGCCACTGCGCGAATCGGTCGATGGATATGCGTTCACTTACCATCGGGTCGAAAACGGGATTGAAGTCACGACGGCTCGGGGTGAGGATAAGGCTGCCGGTGTGATTGAATGGGTTCTCGGAGCCGGGGCACAGGGCCAGACCCCGCTCGTCCGTACACCCCAGGCAACGCTCGAGTCTCGCGTCAGTTATTTCCCCGGATTGCACCAGTACGGAATCACTATCGGCCAGGATGGCGGGGCTTCTGCGCACGCGTTAACCGCGCTCGGACGCAAGCAGAATCGTCATGATCTCCAGGCCTGTATTGCTTGCCATGCCACTGCAATAACCCTCGATCTCGAGCCTGCTGTGCCCGGCGTTCAATGTGTCCGGTGCCATGTAGGCGCAGAAGAGCACGCCAGCGGCACTGGCAAACCTCCCTTAAACCCAGGTAAGCTGAGTGCCCCCGCCCAGGTACGCTTGTGCGGGAATTGTCATCGGAGTACGCCGCCCATTGACGAGGCTCAATTGGAGAATATTCGTTTTCAGCCGCTGCGCCTTATGAAAAGTCGCTGCTTCACCTCCGGGAGACTCGCGTGCACAACTTGCCACCCCGCACACCAAGACGCCCGGCGCAATGATCCGGTTTTCTACAACGAGAAATGTCAGGTCTGTCACAGCGGCACAGCCTTACATGTGGATCAGAGACAGAAAGGCGACTGCATCGGCTGCCACATGCCTTACGTGCAGCTTCACCCGGCGCTTAGATTCACCGATCATTTCATTCGCATCGTGAAAGCGGACGATCTGCCTCCTTCCATGGTTCGGCAGCGTGGTGCCGGCTCTTAGCCTATGCTCGAAGTCTTCGTCGCGCTGCTGCTTTCCTCCGCCGTTCTCAATGGCGCCCACCAACGCGGAGTTGACCTCTACAAGCAGCAAAAATACCCGGATGCCATAGCGACGCTGCAAGAAGCCGTAAAAACCGAAAATCCAGGGACGGTCGAATACAAAGAATCCGTGCTGTTGATCGGACAAAGCTACTTTATGCTGTCCCAGGCGCCCAAGGCGATCCCCTGGCTAGAGAAGGTGCCCACTGTTAATGAGGCGAACTACATGCTCGGTTACGCCTACCTTCAAACAAGCCAGCAGGACCAATCCGAAGCGGCATTCGCGCGCCTTTTCGGCCTAAAGCCCGAGTCTGCAGCGGGTCATCTGCTAGCCGGACAGATGATGCTGAAGAAGGAATATCAAGAGCAAGCTGTCGTGGAAGTCAACAAAGCTCTCGCTCTCAACCCAACCCTACCTGAGGCTCATTTCTTGCTTGGTGAAGTGGCAATCTTCCGTGGACGTCTCGAAGAGGGTATTGCGGAACTCGAGAAGGAGCTTGCCATCAATCCGAACTTCTCAATGGCATGGTATCGCCTCGGCGATGCCTACACGCGTCAACAGCATTGGGATACCGCGATTCCGCATTTGCAGCGGGCCATTTGGCTAAACGAGAACTTCAGCGGACCCTTTATTCTGCTTGGCAGATGTTACTTCAAACAGCAGGATTATATGAACGCGGAAGGCATCCTGCGGCGCGCTTTGATTCTCGACCCCAATAACCATTCCGCTAATTATCTTCTGGCCCAAACGCTTATGGCCGAGGGCAAGAAAGATGAAGCCAGAGCGCTGCTTCAGAAGGTAAAGGACCTGACCGACCCAGCCGGACCTCTCGAAAACCGTTAGGTGGCGTCGTAACCAACAAATTCTTTCAAATAGACATTCCCTTTATAATTCGTGTCCTGGTGAATTCCGATACTCGAAGAGTAATACGCAAAAGCGGTAGTCTCTTTAAGCTGGCCCCAGAACTTTTGCGCGGGTGTCCTCTGCTCGTCTTCGTTCTCACCGTGTCTCGGGTGTTTGTCCTTCGCCTCGTGTTGCGAGATGTCGGATAACACCGCAACCTGCTGCTCTTTACGCGCCTCCAAGAAAGGCGCGCCGTTCACGCGTTGCGATAAATTGTTTATCAACTGCAGACCGTCACGCCAAGACTGCTTGTCCTTAGCCTCAAACGCCTCTGCTGTCGTGCGATCGATGAATGCCGCCACTCCGGCGGCGTGCGCTCCTGGTGAGTGCTCATCGGTTGGAATGATCAGGTCTGTCAGGCAATCTAGAAGCGCAAATTCGTCCTTCGTGAAGAATAGAGGAGCGCCTGGCTCTGCGGCAGGCAATTGGAGCGCGACGGCCGCGCCTGCGAGAAGTTCGACCAGTTCACGTCGATTCATCTGAGCCATGGTCTACACCTCGCCTTTCTTCATTTGGTCGGCCAAGTGGTCGCAAGATCGCCAGCAAAGAGCCATGATGGTCCAGGTCGGGTTCTGCGCAGACGCGCACACGTGCGTGCTGCCGTCCACGACCAGCAGGTTTTCTACGTCATGGCATTGTTGATATTGATTCACGACAGAGGTCTTGGGATCCTTGCCCATGCGCGAGGTTCCGAGCTCGTGAATGGACCAGCCTTCGGTCAACGCTTTGTCGGTTATGGAAGTGA
>JBJMGM010000190.1:0-8098 GCA_045807905.1 Bryobacteraceae bacterium
AAAGACTATGCGGTGTTTGCCCTCTCTTCGGGAATTTCATTGCGCGTCCAGCTTGCCGGCAAACGAGATTGGGGCGTAGCCCTTGTTGCGTGTACAGGCTCCAAAGCGCACCTGCGGAAGCTGACCGCCGTTACGGGCAGCCTGAAGACGCTGAGGTTGAATGGACGCTTCCCCAGCGAGAGCGCTTTGTACCGGAAATTCGGCCTGTCCTTTATTCAGCCGGAGCTCCGGGAAGGTCACGATGAACTCAAGCGCGCTGTTCAGAATACGTTGCCCGTCCTGGTTTCGTTGAAAGACATTCGCGGTGAGCTCCATGCACATTCGACATCGAGCGACGGTGCTAATTCCATCGAGCAAATGGCCATTGCCGCCCGAAACAAAGGTTATGAATACACCGGGATCACGGATCACTCGCAAAGCCTGAAGATTGCGGGCGGTGTTTCCGTCCACGATCTCTGGAAGCAGATCCGCTTCATTGACAGGCTAAATGAGCGAATCGACGGTATCCGCATCCTGAAATCAGCCGAGGTGGATATCCTCGCAGACGGATCGCTGGACTATCCGGATGAGTTGCTGAAAGAGCTGGATTACACAGTCTGTTCCATTCATTCGCGGTTTGGTCTCGGCAAGGCCGCGCAAACTGAAAGAATTCTGCGGGCCATGGACAACCGCTATTTCACCATCCTGGGCCACGCCACCGGGCGAAAGCTCCTGAAGCGCTCCGGCTATGAGATTGACATAGAGCGCATCATCGCCCACGCGAAACAGAATGGCTGCTTTTTTGAAATCAACTCCAGCCCGGATCGCCTCGATCTTTCGGCCGAAAATGCCCGACTCGCAGCAATGGCCGGCATCAAAATTGCAGTTTCGACAGACGCCCATAGCACGCGTGAATTCGACCTGATCCGGTGTGGCATAGATCAGGCACGGCGCGCAGGCCTGGAAAAACATTCCGTTCTCAATTGCTTGCCTTGGCAAAAACTGAGTCGATTGTTCAAACGATAATCAGAGTTTCGGCTCTTCGTTTGTAACGTGTTTAAACCGAGGGCCCATATTGCGATGTGCAGTTTCTGATCTCCATCCTCTTGTAAAGCAACAATGATCATGAACATCGGATACACCGGCTGGAAAGATTCCACTCGCGACGCACGATTACGTTCCTTTATCTTTGCGCCCGGAGTTCCGTTGTGGAAGACGGAGATATAATAGCTGAATCTGCCGTTTGAATCTTGATACTGCCGAACTGGAGCATCAGGATGTCCTTCCCTGCCAGGGGATGGTTCCAAGGAAAAATGGCTTAGGAGTCGTACCGAGGAGTCGATACCCTTCTGCTCGGACGCAATTGAACCGACTCTCCTATCACCATGGCCCCCTTGTATGCCGACAACGGAAACCTCTATGCAGTCAACAATTTTGTGCTCTGGTTCGATTCTGGTGCGTGACGCACGCGAGGCGGATACCGCTTCTATTCAAAAGATATACGCGCATTACGTATTGAACGGCGTTGCCACGTTCGAAGAAGTGCCTCCTACGCTCGATGACATATGTTCACGGAGAGAAATAATTCAGGGTGCAGGTCTGCCGTATCTAGTGGCCGAAGTACAGCAACACATAGTCGGTTATGTCTATGCAACCGTCTACCGCCCTCGTCCAGCCTACAGGCAAACCGTTGAAGATTCAGTTTACGTCGCCGAAGAGTTCCAGTCTAAAGGTGTTGGACGAGCCCTGCTGTCAACGGTCATTGAACGATGCGAAGCGGGAGATTGGCGGCAGATGATCGCCGTTATCGGAGGTGGCGACAACATGGGATCGATCGCGCTTCACAGCCGTTTGGGTTTTCAAGAAGTGGGAACCCTGAAAGCAGTCGGCTTCAAGCTCGGTCAGTGGGTGGACACTGTCTTAATGCAACGAGCGTTGGGACGAGGAGATCGCACCATCCCCGTCACCGACCTAGACCACCAACCCAAATGTCTTCTAAGCCGTGCTTCTTAGGCAAGAGCCACGCCCGCTGGAGGCGTCATCAAACGCGCAAAAGCGAGCCGCTTTCTTCGATGGGTGACACTCATAACAGTTAACGGCTGCATCCGATCCGCATTCTACTTCATCGTTCGCACGCGAACCTCCGAATCGGCAGACACGCATGTTGCCTTCTTCGGCATCTCTATTTCGCCGTGAGGCCAAACGCATGACCGCTTACATCGGTAGAGCGAATCGCCTGCATGACTGTGGTCCGATATGCTCCGGTTCCGTGGCGAAGGCTTCGGTATATACGATTTCGCCCGGTGGTATGCAGGCACGCCATGCGCCTGTGAATGGAATCCCGAAGAACTGCCTTAAATCAGTGTTGATCGGCATTGAAGGTCGCGAACGGTCCTCGATTGCCGTTCAAACGCTTGCCTCTTTTTTCGCGCCTTCTCAGGTGGCGAATTAGCGGGTTGAGCCGCTACCTTGTTCTTTATGATTCGTAACCGCACTCCCTGCTCTCCGGTATTGGCGCGTTTTGGTGTGCCCGGATGCATCGAAATAGTGCGGTCTGCCGGTTCACGGCCGATATCAATGTCGACGGTGTTTCGGGTATGGGCAAGTCCGGTGTGATGGCAGCAGCCGACCCCTGGGCCCGAATACAACGGTGGTGGGCTTCGTTCACTCCTTAAACGCTACGGTAAGTCCGTGTCGTCTCCGGAATGTTACGCTGAGAGCCAAAACTCTGTTCAGCGAACGCATACGTTGTGCCCACTCGACCATTGATCACGATTGCTCTGCTGTTTGTCGCCTCGTTCAGCATCTCTGCGCAGTCCTACTATCCACCTCCGGAACGGAAGGGAACGTGGCGGATGTGCAAGAACGATGCTGAGGTGCGGAATCTGGCGGCGATGGACCCCGACAAACTGCGGCTGATCGGCATGCGACAGACGCAGGTGTACGGCGGTCCATGGCAGATCGTGATTGTCAGAAAAGGCTACATGGTCAGTGAATGGTTTGGCGTTCCAGCCATGCCTGGTACAACTTTCGACGCGTGGTCATGCACGAAATCAGCGACTGGGATCGCCTACGGATTTCTCCTGGACGACAGCCGTCACAACCGTTTACCGCAGGGCACGAAGGTTGACTTAGATACGCGGGTCATGGAGTTAATTCCCGAAGCGCAGTTGTTAACCGACGAGCGCAAGAAGCAGATCCGCCTGCGGCACTTGTTAACAATGACCTCCGGGATCAAAGGGGAGTCGCATGGGCTGATCGGACTGGCGGTCGGCGCCGGTGGAGGTGATTACGAGATCGCCTTGGGCAAAGAACCAAACCGGTACGGAATTTCTGCAGCCAGACTCTTCGCTGACCCGGGCACCTCGTTTGAGTATTCCGATGCCGCGTTCGCGCACTTATCCTTGCTTTTCTTTCACCTTACCGGACGCGAGATTGCGGACGTTATGGAAGAGCGCGTATTTGCTCCCCTAGGGATCGAGAACGTGCATTGGGATCGGCAAGGCGGCGGAGGCAAGATTGGGCCCCACACGAATGCGCATAGCGGATTCCACATCGCCGCTCGTGACTTTGCGCGGTTGGGCTACATGCTCGCACATGGTGGGATTTGGGAGGGCAAAGAGATTGTTCCCAAATGGTGGCTCGATTTGGCTACGAGGAGTTCGCAACAGATTCTATCAACGTATGGTTATACGTTCTGGGTGAACACGAGCGCAGAATTGTGGCCGTCAGCACCACGTGACGCATTCGCGTTCCGCGGCTACGCGGCCACGAGGTGTTACGTGATTCCCTCGTTGGATCTCGTTGTGGTGCGACTCGGTTTTACTCCGCCGAATTGGGGCGAGGAATCGTTGCTGCCTGATGTGCTCGACGCCGTCTTAGATCGTCCGAAAAAGTAGACATATAAGAGAGAGACACTTGTCCCACAGTCGAGCGCCCTCGGAATCGTGCACAACATATTCATGTCGACTGGCCTTCCGCCGTGGCTCACCAACTCAACCCCAAAGCCGTCGGCGGTTCGATGGCACTGCCACCCACCTGTTGAACACGATGTGATGTTGGCCCGACGGAACGAATGGGGTCCAAGTCCAGGGAAGTCGGATCGTTCCCCTTGCGCTGCCTGGTGGAGAGCATCGCGAAAACTGAGCCCCACAACGCCTTTCCAGGCGCTCGTTTCTGCTGGAACACGAACGAATCCGGCGTGGCACCGTCTCGTCGGCTTTCTCGGCATGCCGCTCAACCAAGTCGCCAATACCGAGGACGCGTTTGCTCCCGTCGCTTTTGGGCGGCCGAGGTCTTGGCGCCACACGCGTTGCTCGATGTTGATTGTGCGTAGCCTCGAGGTTCACGCATGCCATGTCAATCCGAGCACTTCCGAGATCCGCGCTGCGCTCGCAATAGCGGGTCTCGATGATTAGCCGGTTGGGTTCCTCCAGCCTGTCGAGTACGCGCGCTGCCCCTTCGAACGAAAGTATCCGACGTTCTCGTTGGGACGTTTCTTGCCAAGCTTGGCCCTGCTGGACGGGCTGCGCTTTCCTTCTTCCCACAGGCCCATTGCCTTCGGCGTGGTTGAACACCCGCGTCACGATTGCGCGAACGCCGTGCCTCGTCCACCATGAATTGAAAGTGGTATGCAGCCAATCCTCGACGCTTGTGGCTGGATCTAATTCAGTCTTAAGGTGCCCCAGTGTCTGAATAAGAGTAGGGAGACGGCTGACCGCGTAAGCCGATGATGAGGAAACGTTTACGACTATATCCGCCGTGTAGGTTCGAGTGGCACGATCACAAGCATGCAACTTCCGGAGAATAAGTCCACTGGCGGCCACGCCGCTCTGGATTGAAAGAGCTCTAGAGTATCCGGCTTACCAGCCCTGCGGAACACATAGCCGATAGTCCGGAAATGTCCAACCACTTAGTGCATGGGGACTTCAGCTCGAGGCACGCGAACATAGCGGATCCTTTTTCGATTCCATGTGTAGGTGATATGAAGGTCGCCCTTGCTGCCTTGAATGAGTGCCGGATAGGAATACTCGCCCGGTTCCTGCTCAAGAACCCGGAACATCACGAAGTGTTCTCCGTCTCGGCTCATCGCGAGGTTCAGAGGGGTACGACCTTTGTCGGTGTGGTTATACGCAAGAACAATGCGCCCATCGCGTAGGGCGACTGCGTCGATGCCCGAATTGGGATTGGGCAGGTTGATCGGATGTGCCTGAGTCCACGTCATGCCATCGTCGTTGGAATCGGCAACACAGATTTTCGCCGTGCGTGCGGTGGAGCGCGCATACAAGCGCAGATTGTGGCCGCCCAGGCAGACTACGGATGGCTGGATAATTCCCTCTGTTTGGTCCCAGTCAAAGAAGCCAGGCGCCTCATGAGGCACGATGGTTGGCGCAACAGGTTTCAGAAAGTCCGGAGCTACCGTGATCGGGCCAATCTTGGCGAACGTCTTTCCGTTATCCGTGCTTCGCTCAACCCAGCAAGCCCACGAGCGATAACTCTCTACCGATGTTCCGCTCACCACCGTGCCGTCATCGAGCACTAAAGGTTTAGCCCGGATCGGGCCATATAGACCCGCTGGCAAATGCTCGATAGGAGACCAGGTCTTGCCTTCATCCCCGCTAAAGGCTCGTGCGCCTGTCCAGCTGGTAGGATGAGGACCGAACTTGTAATAGAGCCACAACCTGCCGTCCTTGGTGTGGAACAACACCGGGTTGTAGGTGGCGATTCCACTCTCGCGGGCTAGCTCGATGGGAGGAGACCAACCAAGATCACCCCGGCGGGTCGAGCCCCAGATGGCGACATCCGCAGCGCCTTCTCTGGTACCGCCGAACCACGCCGCCATCGGCTCTCCGTTTCTCAGTTCCACGATCGTGGAGGCGTGGGCTGAGGCGAAAGGAGCTTTATCGTAAATGAACTCTTTCACAGGCCCAGTCCTGCCATAGCTCATCAACACGGGATACAGTAAGGCGATTCGCGTGAGAATTGCGAAATGTTCGTAGGCGCGCTCACGGTAGCAAGGCACTGTCTTTTACTCTGGCATTTCATAAAAGCTAAGCGAGGCGCATGGCGCTATATGAACAATCAGCACGGAATCTCTAAAGGTATTTGCCGGTCGCGGCGAGCACGTCTGTACAACTTTTACTCGACATTTAGCGCGTACGGAGACGCGAATCGTTCCTCGGGTAGGCTGATTCAGCGATAACGGCAACATCTTTGCACGCAATTGCGGAAACGGCAAGCAGCAATTCGAAACACACGGAGCAAGATTATCAGTGCGCTCTTTCTAGTGGTGCGTCCTCGCCGTACCGCAACGACGGAGACGGCCAGGGGAGTCAATTGTCGAAGTTCGGTCCGATACTGCAACGGCATACGTTGGCAGATTTCCGAATCGCCGACCCGTACAAGCCCCCAATGAACGAGAAAATTCGCGATTTTTTTTCACCATGACTAGGACAGCGGAATAAAAGTAGCGAAACGCCTGCCAGCTCACTGATTCTCTCGGCCGAGTCCATGACGAGGCCCTGATCATGAGCGACGTTGGGTATCGCTAGGTGGAGTGAGCGCTAGACCTGTAGGCCACCCACACATATGAAAGCAAAAATTCTGACCATCTTCCCACTTCCCGTTGAACGGTATGTAGCAGTGCAGAGCGCACGCAAAGAGGGACTCTCTTGCGGCCGTCCAGAAGCGCTGGAGCCGGCGACAGGGTCGATAAACGTGCTGCCATCGATCGAGTCTCTGATATTGCGAAAGCTGCTGGCCGAAGTCGAAGCTCGCCAGATAACGCGAGTGCAGCCGACGTATGTAATCGAGCAACGGCCTCCAGCACGATATGTGACGCCGATCCGCACCCTCTGTTGCCTACTTTGGGCAGCATCGATAGCTCTTACTGCCTTAACCGTCAAATACGTCGATAGCCAAACGGTAACGAACGACAATCAGTCGCGGTCTCTAGAGACCCTGACAACAACTATCGTTCATCAAAACGAGGCGTTCGGAATGATTATCGGTTCATTCCAACAATTGGCGGGCACCGTAGCCTCAAGTGCCAAGCGAACTGAGGCGATGCCCGAAATGCTAGCTCGGCTCGCAAACCACTTACAGCAGATGCGGCCACCAGCTGTCAAAGAACCGCCGGAGCTAGCAGTGCAACCGCAAATGCCTCAGATGCTTGGGACATCGCCGGGAAAGGACGATTCGGCCCCTATCTATATGGGGGGGCATATTCATCCCCCGATCGAATGGGCACTGGTACCGTCGAATGTGGTGGCACACAATAACTCCGCCGGAACGGTCGATTATTGGCTGGTGCCGCGCATTCAATCGGGCGTGTCGACGATGGTCAAAGTGGTGCCGATTGTGCAAAACAATTCCGGAACATTCGTCCACCACATCGCGGAGGTCAAAGATTACACCGTGACGCCTTCGGGCGATTGGGTAGAATCGTCCGAACCGGCCGGAAAAAAAGAGTGAAGAGCGCGAAGCTGCCCAAAGTGCAGCGCTTCTTCGGGCAAGGGATCATACGACGTCAGTACATCGGGCAGGATCGCCGATTTCGCGAAAGCCCAGCTATTTCTCGGGCCTCACCGGCAGCGAGTGCTTAGTCCGCGCCGGGTTGAGATCTGGAGTTATGAACACGTTCAGCCCCCCTCAATTATTCGGGCGGGGCATCGATTAGCATAGGTGTTCCAGTTCGTACTTAGCTCCCTCACGACGATGCTACCCACCTGGTAAAGATCATCGAGTGCTTCCTGGAAACCCGATAAGCCGCCTGAATTTTGACGTGCCAGAAACTGTGCCGGAGTCTCTCCTTCGGGCTGAACCGTGTAATTACTGCCGCCACGTAACACTAGAAGCCGATTTTCGTCCGTCCGACCCGCTCGAGATAGGAATTGAAGCGCTTGGCCGACGCCGGCATCCTCAAAATCGGCCATGGCGAAACAGCCCCGCCCTACTGTCCAGTACGAGATCCAGTTTTCGGCCCAGGTGTTGAGCAAATCACCGATCCAGAAGGTGTCAGCAGCGAGGTCATCTCCCTCGAAGACGAAAGGAGGCTTGAGCGCATTGGGATAAGTTGGGTAACTGGCCCGAACCTGTTGCAGGTTTGCGTCGTCGGGCA
>JBJMGM010000191.1:0-70638 GCA_045807905.1 Bryobacteraceae bacterium
CTGCAAGATGACGGCGCGCTTACTCAGCCAGATCGCTTGCGCCATTTTGTCGACCAGGATCATTTCAGTGAGGCCGGACGGTTTATGCTCATCGCGCAACCCGCCGAGCAGCGTATCGAATTCTTCCTGACTTTCCCAGGCAAGGACCGTGAAGGCGCCTGAGAAGCCGTTGCGAAAGTTGTTGCGTGAGGAGATGGCTTTGCCTTCCGGCGTCTTCGGGCCGGTGGAGCGTTGGGCATTCGATTTGTTGGATGCCTGCTGTGCAGTGGTCATTGGAAAGACTCCTAAAATGAAAAACGCCGGAGAGGCGATGCCCTCATCCGGCGTTCTTCGAAAGATTAGAAGCGCAGCGGCTTCCTGGAAGCAGTATACAGCACCGCTGCAAGCGATTCCTTGTAAGTGGCTGAAACGAAGTGGAATAGAGGTTGTGACTGGGATTTGGCAGGGGCCCAGATTCAGTAAATACAAGCAACACGTGCTGCGTGTAATTACGGCGGCTGATCCAAGTTAGCCGCTTGGTACCCCGCGTTTCGGTTAATTTGATCTGTTCAGCCGAACCTCGATGGTCGTGCCTTTGCCCGGCTGCGAAATGCACCGGCAAATCGCACCGACCATAGTGGCGCGTTCGCGCATACTGATGAGCCCGAGGTGCCGGCCGCTCTCTACGGCGTCCGGGTCAAACCCCGGGCCAGCATCATGAATGCGCAGTAGCAGCTCTGAATTCTCCGCTCGCATTTGGACTACCGCGGGAACGTCCCCTGCATGCTTTTGGATGTTGCGAAGAGCCTCTTCGCAGATCCGGTAAAACGCGGTGGCGACCTCCACAGGGATAGGGGAGCCATCCTGAACTGGTTCAAAAATGACCGACGCCATTCGGCTGCGCTGATACTGATCGCATAGTCCCTTCAGAGCCGGGATAAGCCCCAGATGCTCAAGGATTGACGGATGCAGGCGATGTGAAATTTCTCGCACGTCTTGAGCCAATGCCGCGGTGTGGTTTTGTAAGCCTGCAACTTGGGTTTGCAATACCTCAAAATCTCCCGGTAGTCCGTCACGCAGACGATTGAGTCCCAGTTCAAGCAGGGCCAGACGTTGTGCAAGATGGTCGTGCAGATCACGCGCGATGCGACGCCGCTCTTCCTCCTGGACGCCAAGGAGTCGACGCCCAATCTCAACCAGTTCAGCCTGGGTTTTGCCCAGCGCCGAACTCGCAGCTCGGGCCTGTTCCTCGATCCAGTCCCAGGCGAATTGTTTCCGTCGCGCCTCTTCGTCTTCGGTTTTACGGCGCATCGTCTCATCGCGGAGTACCTTGATGAATCCGACGACCTGTGCGTCGTCAGAGTAGATGGCGTTCGTGATCCAACGCGCGAAAAAGCATGTCCCATCCTTGCGAGTGAGCCACGACTCGCCCTCGCCCCGCCCGGAGCTGAGCGCGACTTGCAATTCCTGCCGGAAAGACTCGGTGGAAAACCCAGCGGCGCCAAAGAATTCCCCGGCGTCGACACCCAAAACTTCCGAAGCAGCGTACCCGAATATTTGCTCCGCACCCGAGTTCCAACTGCAGATTTCTTGGCTCTTGCTCAAATCGAAAACAGCACAGTCGCGAATATTCTCGAGAAGGAGACGAAGGCGCTCTTCCCGGATGCGTACCGCTTGCTCAAATTCACGCGCTTCCGTCCGGTCTCGCATGACTTTCGCATATCCGCGAACCTCGCCGAAGGCATTGCGTAAGGGCGTGAGGACGCCACTTCCCCAGAACCGGGTGCCGTCCTTTCGCAAGTGCCAACGTTCGTCTTCTGCCCGGCCCTCCCGGAGTGCAGTGGATATCTCGTTATCCGGCTCGCCCCGTTCCACATCTTCGGGTGTGAATAATAGCGCTCCCGGTCGGCCGAGCATCTCTTTCGGGGAGTAGCCGAGCAACAATTCTGCCCCTTTATTCCAGCCGATGACGTTAGCATCCAGACCCATGGTGATGAAAGCGTAGTCACGCACACTGTCCGCAAAGGCCCGGAACTCCGCCTCGAGGGCTCTGGCCTTTTCCAGCTGTACTGTCAAGTCTTCCAGTTCGGCAGGATAGTGCGCCGCGGCTTGATCTGGTGATGTTCTATCCGTTGTTGGTTCTTGGGTTGCAGAACGTTCTTGAATGTTCATTCGACTTCCTGCTGCACTCGTCTTTCAGACACAGGCAGGAGTGGTGTCCGGCGGACTGCCATTCGCCACGAACCCAGCTTCAACCGACGTCTACGCACCTCATCGTTAGAGAGGTGCGAACGTGTCTCCAGTATGACAGGCGCGGGCTGGGTTCGAATACATACGAAGATTTTCTAGATACGGCCAAGATTTTCTGGATAGATACAGGATCGGAAAATCAAATTACGGTAAGACACGAACTGCTGCCCCATGCGGCAATTTCAACTGCGAAGCGCTCTCCACAGCTTTCGCCGTAAGATGCGCACCGGTTCCTCACCATCTCTTACTGACGCCGCTGTCGCCGTCTGCCTCATTCTATTCGCAGATGAAGCAGAGAAAGAAGGCAGCTATGACACTGAGATCCAGGCTAGCCATGCAAGTTATGACGGTTTTCGCGGGGATCGCCATCCCGTTCACCTCCCCGCTACATGGCGATGAGTCACCATACGTCCTGATTGAACGCGGCACGCAACTCCTCCGTGCCGGCAAATACGGCCAGGCGGAGTACGCGCTGCGCGCGGGGTTGGCACGGCTGGACGGCGGCTCGGAGGTTGAACTCTTCACGGCCACGGCCAATCTGGGCGCAACCTTTTACTACCGCAGTCGGTTCACAGAAGCCGAGAGCACGTTTCGCCGCGCTCTCGAGGTGTGGCACGGGCTCTCCGCGGCGTCGCGGCCAGATGCATCGACCGTGCTCCACAACCTCGCCATGGTCTATCTCCGAAGGGGAGAATTCGATGCCGCCGAGCGGACCGGGATGGAGGCGCTCAGGGATCGCGAACAAAACGATGGCCCGAATAGCAGTTCCGTAGCCGCCTCGCTTAGCAGCCTAGCAGGGATTTACCGGGAACAGGGCGCATACGGAAAGGCCGAAGCGGCGGCCCGTCGTGCAGTTCGGATTCTCTCAGAGGCTGATCGCCCGGACGGCTCGCTGCTGACGGGGAGCCTCGAACAGCTCGCATTCATACGGCAGCAACAAGGAGACCTGGAAGAGGCACAGGCGCTCTTAATCCGCGCGAAACAGATTTGCGAATCTAAGCCGGATTCCGCTGGTGCGCAACTCGCAGAAGTTTACGCCGCAATAGGTGCCCTACGGATTCGGCAGCATCGGTACGAAGACGCGAAGCCGTCGCTCGAGCGAGCGATAGAGATCTGGCGGCAGTCAGAGCTCTCAAAATCACCCCAGATGGCAGGGGCGTTGAACAATCTTGCGCAAGCTCATAAGTTCACCCGAAACTATCGATTGGCTGACGCGTTTTATCGGGAAGCCATTGCAATCGCCAGAGACACACTGGGCGAGCGACATCCCAGCTACGGCCTCTTCCTCGGAAACTTCGCCGACCTGCTTCGGCAGGAGGGCCGAGTGCAAGCGGCGGCTAGAACCTATGAGAAAGCCATCGCTATCCTACTGGCGCGGGGCGGTCCGGACTACCCGGAGCTTGCAGAGTTCCGCAAGCAGTTGTCCTTGACGAGGAGCGTGCCCGCTCCTGAGTCGGCGTGGACCATCGATGTGCGGCAACTGCGGGTTTCAACGCATCGGTAGGTAGGCGGTTCGGGCAAAGCGGCGCGAGTCTACGACCGGAACCCAAGGCGTCTTACAAGCTTCTTGAAGCGGGGATGGCCGCGCAGGTCGTCATACACCGGATGCACGCCGATCAGAACCACGTTAGATTCGCGGTGGTCCACGCCTTTTTCCAGCCACGTGAGCGCCGCGTCGGTGTCTCCTAGGCCGAGACAGGTAAGAGCCAGGCAGGTTGCCGGAGCGTAGCTGACGGCGCGCATCGTCTCCAGCCGAGTTAGCATCTGGCGCGCGCTCTCAACCTTCCCACTACGACCATAGGCTTGGCCAAGTGCGCCCAATATGGTGGGGAGATTACCTATGTGACTTGTTGCGCGCTCAAGCGATTCAATGGCCTCTTCGTTCCGGCCCATCTGCATCAGGATTCGCCCGAGAGTGGCATAGGCTCTTAAAAACCAGGGCTTGCTGCTGATGATAGAGCGTAGCAACACTTCGGCCTGCTCGTACCGTCTCTGCAATATCAGGAGGAAAACGTGTCCCTCACTGATGATGGGAGACAGCGGGTCGAGCGCCACTGCTATTTCTATCTCGCGCATAGCCTCGTCGAACCTTCCGAAGATCGGCAGAAAATCGCAAGCGAGCCAATGGTGCGCAGTCGCGTAGCCCGGATTGAGATCGAGAGCTCGCCGAAAATGCGTTTCGGCCTCACTCCATTTCCAGTCATGGAGCGCAATCAGCAACCCTAAGGAGCAGTGCGCTTCGCCGAGCGATGGATCAATCTCAAGTGCGCGCCGGGCGGCGGCCTTAGCCTGAACCAATGCTTCTGCCGGCTGCTGCAGGCCGTACTCGGCCAGAAGCGCGTACGCGTCTGCAATTCCTGCGTAGGCGGCCGCGAATTGGGTGTCAAGCGCTACTGCCTCCCGGAAGCTTTCGAGTGCCTCCCGAATACCGGACTCGGTGCGCTGGTTCCACTGGCCTCGCCCTCTCAGGTACAGCTGGTAGGCGTCAGGATGATAGGCAGCCGAAGTGCGGCGGTTCGGTTTCGCGCTCGCGAGCCGGATGCGAAGGGTGGCGATAATGGCCTCGGAGATCTCCTGCTGGATGTCGGCGGCATCGTCTAGCCGGCGCTCGTAGGTTTCTGACCACATGTAGACGCCGGAAGCAGTGTCGATCATCTGCGCGACGATCCGCAGTCGATCCGCAGATCGGCGGATGCTCCCGGTCAGGACCGCCTGCACCTGTAGCTTTTCCCGGATCACGGCGATGTCGGGCATGCCCTCGGCACGAAGTTGCGCGGCGGAGTTCCACGCGACTACAGAAAGGCCCTCGATTCGCGTGAGTCCGTGAATCAGTTCCCATGTGAGCCCGTCCCCGAAGCAGCTTCCGTCAGTTGCTCCAGTGAGGTCCGCGAAGGGTAGGACCGCAATCCGGCTGGCGCCGCGAGATACGGGTTCAGGGTTTGGAGGCTCGCGCCTGCGGAACGACGGCACGTACCGCCCTTTTGGGAGCTCAACAACGATGTCGTCGTAGCGACCCTCATTGCCGTAGTACTCGGCGAGCTTCGCCCTAAGCCGTCGCGCTTCCACGCGGACAATCGGGTCGGCTCCAGGATCAAACGATGCTGGGCGATCGAAAACCTCGACGCCGAATCGGTACTCCTTAAGTTCGTGCGATCTCCCTTCCAGCGTTTCGGTGACGGCGAGCCGCAGGAATCGACACATCCGGTCGGAAGCGGCAAATTCGCGGCTGGCTAAAATGCGCCTGAGCTGAGCCCGGACAGATCCAGGATCGGGCTGAGCTCCGGAGATGTCACGTTTGGAAGGAGTCGACAAGCGGTCTCCCCATTTTGACGCGGACGTGCGCTGGGACCCTCAAACCCGGCGTAACGATCGAACAAGCTACCGCGCGGACACAGCGCGAATGATCCGTCTTTTTAGGAAGGAAAGGGGCGAGATGAGAGAATCGCTTAGCTACCACAAGGAAACGACACAAAAAACATGAAGAACAAGTATCCGCGGGCGATGAAGCGGAGCCTCTGGCTAGCTGGAGTGCTGGCATTATTCACGGCGAGCAGTGGTTTGGCCCAGAGTCAGGCCATCGGCTTTAAGAAGGGAATGCCTTTCAGTGACGGATACGTCGCGGGCAACACCCTTTATGTTGCCGGTCAGCAAGGGCCTGATTCGCAGGGCAAAGTCACGGGTACTGATATCACTTTACAAACTACGAACGCCATCGCCGCTGTAGAAAAGATTGTTAAAGAGGCGGGCTTTCAGATGGCGAACATCGTTTCCGTGACTGTGTATGTCACCGACCTGAATGATGTCCCGAAAATGAATGACGTCTACAAAAAACTGATGCCAGACCCCAAACCAGCGCGAGCTACTGTGCAGGTTGCGGGCTTGATCGGCGGAGCGAAAATCGAAATTTCGGCCGTCGCAGTAAAGCAGTAACCGCGATTCGTCCCAGTAAGCCCGAATATGAATTGTCCGAATTGTGGGCTCGCGAATTCGAATAGTGCGAAGTTCTGCGCCAACTGCGGCACGGCATTCACCAGTGGCTCAACACCCACCGCCAACTCATATGAACCTCAATCGCCGCAAGGATGGCGAACGACTGTAACCGGAAGAAATTCCCTGATGAAGAATCTTGGGCTAGGGTGTTTGATCGTGCTGCTGATTTTCTTTTTCTTCGGCCTTTCGTGCACCAGAGCTTGCTTCCGGCATCGACGATACTACCGCCGTTACGGAGCAATCATTTGTCCTGTTGCCCCGCGACAGGGATTCGGGAAGATGGCGGGTCGGCCAGACAGATATCAGGATGAGAGTCAGGAAATCTCAAGCAGTGGCGGAAGGAATCGGTGCTGATTCCGTACTTGAGTGCGTTGGCACGCAGAATCAATCATCCAGGCAAACCGCGTGCGAGGAAGCCACCGCTTCGTCCGTGAGTAGATAAGGAGCACGGATATGGAAATCAAACGAGTTGGCTCGCAACCGTCCGGAAAGGGACCTGCCGAGTGGTTCACCGGGAACGTACGGATCGATCCGCTGTTCCAGGCACCTGATCCAGCGTTGGTGCAAGGCGCCAGTGTGACCTTCGAACCGGGTGCACGGACCGCCTGGCATACACATCCACTCGGCCAGACCCTGATCGTCACTGCCGGGCGCGGCTGGGCTCAGCGCGAAGGTGGACCAAGCGAGGAGATCCGGCCCGGCGATGTTGTCTGGTTCGCGCCAGGCGAAAAGCACTGGCACGGAGCAACGTCGAGTACGGGCATGACGCACATTGCCATTCAGGAAAAGAAGGATGGCAAGGTTGTCGACTGGATGGAACATGTCAGCGATGAGCAATACCGTTCAGGGGAGAACTCAGAACGAAAATCGGAAACTCGCCACGATGAATCCTGAACCGTCCCGAGCTGAACTGCTGCGTCGTCTTGCGGAACTCGAGGCACGCCTGGCGGTCTACGAAACGGGCCAGACTGAGCCCTCGTTCGCTCGGGAGATCACCGAGCGTAAGCGGGTGGAGCACGAGAGCGAAGAGCGGCTGCGTCTGTTCATCGAATGCGTTCCCGTCTCTATCGCCATGTTTGACCGTGAGATGCGTTATTTGGCCGTCAGCCGCCGCTGGAGGCTCGAGTACCTCGGCGGCGCGGAATGTGTGGTGGGCCAGTCCCATTACGAAGTGTTCCCGGAGTGCCCGGAGCGCTGGAAGGCCGCACATCGCCGCGGACTGGCAGGCGAAATTGTCCGGGTCGAGGAGGATTCATGGCACTCCGGCGATGGCTCAGAATCATGGATGAGATACGAAGTACGACCATGGCGCGCAGCCAACGGCGACGTTGGAGGCGTCATCATCTTCACCGAGGACATCACGGAGCGCAAGCAGTCGGAGGAGGCGTTGCGCCGAAGCGAGAGGATCTACCGAGCGATTGGCGAGTCCATCGACTACGGCGTATGGGTGTCCGCGCCGGATGGCGGGAACACGTACGCTAGCGACTCCTTTCTGAAGCTGGTGGGGCTGACCCAGGAACAATGTTCGAATTTCGGATGGGCGAAGGTGATGCACCCGGACGATGTTAATCGCACGATTGCGGCGTGGAATGAATGCGTACGGACGCAAGGACAATGGGACATCGAGTATCGCGTCCGCGGCGTGGACGGAAACTGGCATCCGGTGCTCGGCCGCGGCGTCCCTGTTCGGGACGAGCAGGGTCAGATTGCCTGCTGGGCGGGCATCAGCCTCGATATCAGCGCGTTGAAGCGGACGGAGGAATCCCTGCGTGCGAGCGAGGCCCAGGCGCGTGCCACGGCGGCAGAACTCGAAACAATCATGGATGCGGCGCCTGCAGTCATCATCATCGCGCACGACGTGGAAGGACGCCAGGTTGGAGGCAACCGGGCGGCTCACGAAGTGGTGGGGCTGCCACCCCGCAGCAATCTCTCGAAGGCCGCAGCCTATGGTGAGCGGCCGGGCAACTTCCGGCTGATGTGGGAGGGCAGCGAAGTTCCGGAATGGGAACGCCCGTTGCCGAAGGTGGCCTCGTCGGGGCAGGCGCTCCGCAATTACGAGGTGCAGGTGGTTTTGGAAGCCGGCACCTCGATCGACTTTTTGGGAAATGTCGAGCCTCTGTTGGACGACAACGGCCGCCCGCGAGGCGCGGTCGCGGTGTTAAGCGACATCACAGAACGCAAGCGGGCCGAAGCGGCATTGCGCGACAGGGAACAACAACTGGTCTCGATCTACAACAGCGTGCAAGATGTCATTTTCTATCTGGCTGTCGAACCCGAAGGTCGATTCCGATTCGTTTCTGTAAACGCGAGTTTTTTAAGGGTTACCGGGCTGAGCCCGGATGCTGTGGTTGGCAAAACGGTGACCGACGTCATCCCGGAGCCCTCCCGGACGATGATTTTGGAGAAGTACCGGCAGGCAGTAAAACAGAAAGCCATCGTCTCTTGGGAAGAGACCAGTGATTACCCTACCGGGCGGTTGACCGGCGAAGTCACGGTCGCGCCCCTCTTCGACAACAAAGGCGCTTGTAGCCACTTGATTGGATCGGTTCACGACATCACCGAGCGGAAATACGCCGAATCTGCGCTGCGCGAAAGCGAAGAGCGATTCCGAACTGTCGCGGACACCGCTCCCGTGATGATCTGGATGGCAGGGCTGGATAAGCTTTGCACTTTCTTTAATAAGCCGTGGTTGGAGTTTAGAGACCGCACGATGGAGCAGGAACTCGGAAACGGTTGGGCTGATGGTATACATCCTGAAGACCTGGACCACTGCCTCTCCACTTACTATTCGTCATTCGACGCCCGCTACAGCTTCCAGATGGAGTACCGGCTGCGGCGCGCCGACGGGGAGTACCGTTGGCTCCTGGACACCGGAGTGCCCCGCTACCGTGAAGGCGAATTCGCCGGATATATCGGCTCGTGCATTGACGTAACCGAACAAAAGCGGGTTGAAGAGCAGTTGCGGAGTAACCAAGCCCAGCTGATGGACTCGCAGCGCCTCGCGAAAGTGGGCAGCTGGGAAATGGACGTTGCAACAAGAAGAACCCGGTGGTCGGATGAGTGGTATCGGATCTTTGGGCTACCGAGAGACGTACGACCAGAGTTTCAGACCTTTCTAAGCTGTGTCCACGCTAAAGATCGGGGAGCCGTTCTGGAAGCCGAGAATAAGGCCTGTTCGACTGATGCGCCGTTCGCCGTGGAGTTCCGGATCACCAGGCCGAACGGCGAGGTGCGGTTTATCCGCTCGATCGTCGAGGCGATCAAGAACGAAAACGGGGCACTGGTGCGTTTGGCCGGCGCAGCGCAGGACGTTACCGAGGAAGTCAAGGCGACGGAGCTCCTGCGCGAGAGTGAAGCGCGGCTAAAGGCCGCCGAGCGGATGACCCATGTGGGCCATTGGATGTGGCACCTGAAGACTAATCGCTTGTCGTGGTCCGAGGAGATCTTTCGGATTATGGGCCAGCCGGAGGACTACGAGCCTGATTGTGAGGCGATTCTCGACCTGGTGGCGTCCGGCGACAGAGCGCGGGTGGAGGAATGGGGAGCGGACTGCCTTCGCGAGAAGCGAGGGAGCGTCATCGAGTACCGGGTTGTCCAGCGCGGTGGCGATGTGCGGACTGTGGTCTGCACATCCGAAGTGCTGCTGGATGACGATGGCTCGCCGGAGCTTATGTTCGGCGCCTGTCAGGACGTGACCGAGGCCAGGCGTACACAGGAAGAGTCATTCGCCAGGCAGAAGCTGGAGAGCTTGGGAACCCTGGCCAGCGGCATCGCCCACGACTTCAATAATCTATTGGGCGCGGTACTGGCTCAGACAGAATTGGTGATAGCGGAACTTGGGCCCGGATCAGATGCCAATGACCAACTCAACTCGATCCGAGACGTGGCGATCCGCGGCTCCGAGATCGTCCGACAACTGATGATCTATGCCGGAAAAGAGAGTGACGTCGTGGAACCGGTCGATGCTTCCAAAGCTGTACAGGGAATGCTGGGGCTGCTCAAGGTCGCGGTGTCCCGGAATGTGGCCTTGGTCACCGATCTCGGCGAGGATCTCCCGGCGGTCCGGGCCCGCGCCGCGCAGCTTAGCCAGATTGTGATGAACCTCGTGGTCAACGCGTCGGACGCCATCGGGAATCGCGACGGAGTTATCCGCATCACCACACGGCGCGTAGCCATAGGGCAGGCGGAGGCGATCGCGAAGACGCTAGTCAGTGGCGATTATGTGCAATTGGAAATCTCCGACACGGGTTGCGGTATGTCGCCTGAAACCCAAACCAAGATCTTCGACCCGTTCTTCACCACAAAGTTGTCGGGCCGCGGCCTCGGGCTTGCCGTGGTGCATGGGATCGTTCGGAGTCTCCATGGGGCCATCCAGGTTGCGAGCGAAGCAGGCAAAGGTACTACGTTTCAGGTCCTTCTGCCTTGCGCCGAACCGGAGGCTCACTCCGACGATGCTCGAGTACTTCATGGGGAAGAGTCCGCGTCACCAGCGCGAAGAATCAGCATCCTCCTTGTGGAAGACGAAGAGTTGTTACGGGTGGCAATTGCGAAGATGCTGCGCAAGTGGGGTTTGGAAGCATTCGAGGCTGCTAGTGGATCTGCTGCCATCGATTTCCTTCGCGCTAGGGGCGGCAGGATTGACTTGATATTGCTGGACTTGACCATTCCTGGGGCTTCGAGTCAGAACGTCCTTGACGAAGCCGCGGTGGCGCAACCGAACGCGAAGGTGGTCCTGACCAGCGCTTTTAGCGAGGAAGTTGCCAAGCCGCTGATGCGCGCGCCTCTGGTCTGCGGTTTCATTCGAAAACCGTTTAAAACCGCGGATCTCGTACAGCAACTACGGAGTGTCTTGTTTTCATAGCTCAAACGGCTGTCGTGCACGACTCGTGCCGGGGCGGCATTTTTAAGCGCATGAGTCATCACACAGCATCGTGGTCCAGCGCATTGCGATGATGGGTCCGTCAGGTAACGGGTTCGTCTATGGTCATTGCCAGTTGGAATGTCAATTCGATTCGCGCTCGCCTGGAGCACGTAAGAAGCTGGCTAAGTAAGCACAATCCGGATGTGCTGCTGGTACAGGAACTCAAAGCAGCGGAGTTTCCCGCAGAACTCTTCAACGAGCTTGGGTACGCAAGCGCCGCGGTTACGCAGAAGACGTACAACGGTGTTGCCATCCTGTGTCGCCAGCCGCTTGCGATAGTCTCGACAACGCTCATTGGCGACGAAGAAGACAGTCATGCGCGATTTCTCGAAATCGTCGTGAACGATATGCGCATTGTCAATATCTATGCCCCCAATGGGAACCCCATTGGCAGCGACAAATTTCTTTACAAACTGGCATGGATGGATCGGCTCCAGTACCAGATGCAGATTTGGTTGAAAAGCGAAATGCCGACGGTCGTGGGTGGTGATTTCAACGTCATCCCGGAGGATATTGACTGCCATAAACCTGCTTCATGGATGCATGACGCGCTGTTTCAGCCTGAGGCACGCGTCCGTTACCGTGCCCTAATCGATCTGGGCTATACGGACGCATTTCGTTCTCTACACCCCGGGCAAGGCGGCCACTTTACCTTCTGGGACTACTTCCGAAAGGCGTTTGAGTACAACCGGGGTATTCGAATAGACCACTTCTTAGTCTCGCCGGGACTGGCTCAACGACTGGAGAGTTGCGAGATCGACAAGGGACCGCGAGCACTGGACAAACCCTCTGATCACACGCCCATCATTGCTCGATTCCGCGATGGCTGACGATTTCAGGCGAAAATAGGCTGCTGCTATCCTCGCTCGCGAGGTCACTGTGCTTCACGCGTCACGGTGAGATTGTCGAACTGGGCGCGGCCCCAATCTGTTCCGAGTGCGAACATACCGGCTTTGTGCGTGGAATCGTGGACTGAGGCGACTTGTTTGCCACTGATCGCCGCCGTGATCTGGTCGCGGTGGAACGCGAGAGCGAGCTGATTCCAGCCACTGCGAAGACGCACGTGGCCCGAAGCCACCGTTCGAACAGGCACCTTGTACGAGGTTGAGAGGAGGTTCCATGCGCCATCTCTTTCGACCTGCAGAACGTACCCGCTCGGCCAGATTGCTTTGTTATCGCGGAACACATCGGCGGAATCGATGCGACCCATTACCGCGACCCCATTTGCGTCAATCGGCAGCACCTCGGCGCTGATGCGATAGTCGGTCCAGCTCGAATCGCCGGTCATCGTGAATGGGTTAGGGAGCGGACCCCAGGGGATTGGCTTCCGCCTGATCGCCTGTTCCAGGCAATGGCCGGTGCGCTGCTCGCACTGATGCACTTCAAACGCGCCGTCCTGATCGGCAAGAAATTTCGGCGTCCGATTCAGCGCCGTATCTTCGAAAGACTCAGAATACGGCAGCGGAAACGGCTTCTCCGGCGGGGGCTGTGCGCTGCCTTTGCCTTGACCTGTGGTGGTGGTGAGCGAATACAGCGAATCGGGTTCGAAGTTGTAGGTGAACACGTTGCCTTGGGGCACGATATCGGCAATGTGCACAAACGTTTTTTGCGAGTTGGTTTGCCAGATATGGACCTTGCCATTCGAAAGACCGCCGGTGATGCGGAACTCGAGACGTTGCGGAGCACGGGCACTTATGGTTTCTAAGATGACGCTCCACTCTCGCGAGTGCGGCGATTTCAAAGCAACAAAAGTTCCCGTCTGATCCGGAAGAAAGCCGCAAGCCGAATCCATGTACTGCCATCCGGGCTGAGCAAATTGCGTGGTGTGGGCGGTCGCCCAGATCGTACCCTGAACTTCATAATGGCCAGACCAGGGTGTGTTCGCGTACATCAGGCCGGAGTGTGGGGCGGCAAGGTTTTCAAAATAGGACGTGATAGGACTCCAGATCTGCGTGTTTGTGAATGCGCCTTGCAAGTAATTGCGGTTATAGACCTGCACCAGGATTCGGCCTCCGGCCTTCCAGTCACGGGAAACAAATGGGCCACCACCGCCGTTGGGCTGATCTTCGCTCGACCATAATGTTTTGCCGATCGCTTTGGCCTGTGGCGTGGTGGAGTACTGGTCGATAGCGGTAGCGCGCGGGTAATGGACGCCGACAGCGGCAACCGAAGCCGCCAGTTCGGGATCTCTTTCCATGGCGGCGATCACCTCGAACTGTTTGTCGCGATGGTAATCATCACAGCAAACGATCTGGGTTGAGATGCCCCGCGTCAGCAGCGTCCGGTGTAGCAGCTTGACGTAAGCCGGGTCATAGGGCCGCTCATTCCAGATACCGGTATAACGGATATCCAAATTGTGGAACCGCGTCGCACCCTGGATGAAATCGGCAATGTAGTTCGCCATGTCGGGCGAATAGAGATGGCCGCCGCCGACCCAACCAGGAGCGCCCCAGGCGAGCGCATCGAGGACAATGTTGGGATTGCGGCGGTGCGCCTGCTCCATGAGCCACCATTCGTAGCCGCGGGTGTAATCATGATCGCCGGGCGAGCGCATATGGCTCGGCTCGGAGCCATCCGTCGAATTGACATCAGCTCCAATCTCAACTTTCAGGTGCTGCAACGCAGCACCGTAGCCGGGCTTGAACAGATAGTCGAGGATCTGACTCCGATACGGCTCGGCATAGTCGATCAGCAAGCGTGATGAAGCGCCCGCGCTGACGGCGCCTAATCCTTCATAGACTCGGCCGCCTGCATGCCCGTCGAGAACAATCCTCTTGTCCGCTCCGAGCACGATCAAGGCGAAAAGTATTGCCGCAGCGCAAGAGAGCAAAAGGGTTCGGAGGAACATGAGCATTTATCGCGTGAGCTGCCGCTCAATCTGCTCCAGCGTTTTGCCCTTGGTTTCCGGAACTCGCCGCCAAATGAAAATGAAACCGAGGAAACAGATCACGGCGTACAACCAGAATGTTGCGGCAGAGCCAAGCGCCTGGAGGATTACAGGAAATGTAAAGGTGAGTATGAATGACGCGATCCAAAGTGCTGAGACGGCGATCGACACGGCGGCTCCCCGAATGCGATTCGGGAAGATCTCCGAGATCAAAACCCAAGTGACAGGGGCCAACGACATGGCGTAGCAACCGATCGCCGCCAGCGTAAAAATGAGCAACGGCAGACCACCAATGTGAGCGCGATATGCGAGTCCAATCAGCAGATGCGATATGCCGATGCCGATACAACCGAACAGCATGAGCGGGCGGCGCCCGAAGCGGTCGACGAATGCTAGAGAGACGAGAGTAAACACAAGATTAATAGCGCCGGTGATCACGATATTGAACATCACACCGCTGATACTGTAACCGGCATTGCGGTAGACCTCCTCGGCATAGTTGAAGATCACGTTGATTCCACTCCATTGCTGAAGCACGGCGAGAAAGACACCGATCCCGAGAATTCGGAGAACAGGAGAGGAGAGCAGTTCGTTTCGCTGAACGGTGCTTTGGGACTCGGCGGCCAGCGCAGTTTCAATCTCGGTAAGCGCGTCATCGGCATATGTGTCGCCACCTATTTTGACCAGCGTGGCGCGTGCTGCGTCTCGCTTTCGGTTCTTCATTAGCCAGCGAGGGCTTTCAGGTATGAACAGTGAGCTGAAGAGAAAGATGAGCGACGGCACAGCGACGGCCGTAAACATCCAGCGCCAGCCGAACTGGCCATTCCAGGAGGTTCGGATCTGTTCTGCGGTTGCTCCGCCGGGCACTTGTTGCGCGATGAGCCAATTCACAATCTGGGCTCCGAGAATACCGATCACGATCGTAAGCTGGTTCAGTGAGACCAGCCGCCCACGCCACATGGGCGGACTTACTTCGGCGATGTAAGTCGGCGAGACATTCGACGCAAGGCCGATAGCTAAGCCGCCGGTTATGCGCCAGGCAATGAATGACGAAAACGACCAAGCCCAACCGGTGAAGATGGAGGAGATCGCGAACAACGCCGCGGAGAGAATAAGAAGCCTTTTGCGGCCGAAACGATCACTCACCAAACCGGAGAGAATGGACCCGATCAGGCAGCCGATGAGGGCACAACTATTCGCCCATCCAATCAGCTCTTGAGAGTTTAGCCGAAAATACGTTTCATAGAACGGCTTGGCCCCGCCGATTACGACCCAGTCGTAGCCGAATAGGAGACCGCCTAAGGCAGCGACCGCCGAGATGCCCCAAACGTAGCCGGAGTGCAGGTGATCTGCTTTGACCGGAGAAATTGAGGCAGAGGCCTGCGTCGATTTCATGCCCGAATTCCCGCCCGGTCCGCGAGCGCTGTTTCGGTCCGAAGTTCAGCCAGCAGATCCGCAGCGTCGGGGTGGCTCGGGTCAAGACGCAAAACGCGGCTCAGTAAGCGATGACCACGTCTGGGATAACCAAGCGCAATTGCGGCCTGGGCTTCTAAAAACAGTGCAGTGACCGAGTTGCGTTTTGCCAGATCATCGTCGAACAGAAGCATGGCGGGTAAAGAAGTGGCGAAGTAATCCATGCGCGCGTCCGCAGAAGAAAGGTGTTTGGCATAGCGCAGGAGCGCGCGGAGCAGTTCTCGCGCTTCTACATGCCGCCCGAGAAGCTTGAGAGCGGCCGCGCTGTAATAAATCATTTCGGAACACGGATGGAGGCTCATCTGCTGAAAGTCTCCGGAGTTCGCTGCCGCCTTGGTCCACCAGGCTCGCGCGGACGTGTGGTCATCGCGTGCTTCGCAGGCGAGGCCGAGCCAGTAGTACACATTGCTGCGATTTGCGAGCAAGTGCCAAGCCTCGCCTAAATTTTCGGGGGGATGCAAGGCAGCTTCCATGAAAGCGCGGGCCCGCTTCGCATCGCCACCTTCAAGCGCATTCCGCCCCAAGGCCATTTGCGCTCGCACGTATTGCCGGAGCACGGCTCCTTCGCCGCCCTCCCACGGCTGGAAACGGCGATTGTGAAACAGGGCTGCTGCACTGTGGGACCGACCGGTTTGATTGTAAAGATCGGCGAGTTCGACCGTCAGATCATCGCGCTGGCTCACGAAATCCAGGCTTGCTTCGAGTTCAGCGAGTCGATCGACGGTCGACACGCCGATGCGCTTTTGAAGTTGGTCAAGTTCATAACGCAGCCGGACGTCCTTCGGGTTTGCCTGCACGGCACGCTCGAAAGCACATCGGGCTGCGGCGGCATCATGACGGACGTTAAAGTAAGCGATTCCAAGATTTCTCCAGACGGCCGAGTATGAGGCATCGAGGGCCGCGGAACCTTCCCAATGGGTGATGGCCTCCTCGTGTCGGTGCCGGTCGTAAAGCCAGTTGCCTATGTAATAGTGCGCGCGAGGATCATCAGGATTGCACTCTAAAGCCGCTTCGAGCACGATGCACTCTTCGAGACGGCTGGGGAAACAATAGTCGGGCGATGCGGCGACGGCCTCGCGATAGATTGCTTCGGCGTGCGCAGCCTCCCCGAGCAGGGCGGCGGTATGCGCCAGCGTGTAAAGAATCATCGGAACGGAACCATCGCGAGCGGATAGATCGGTGGTTTCCAAAAGGCTCTTCGCTTCTCTGTGAAGTCCAGAGCGAAGGAAATCGAAGGCCACATCGAGCCGAGCGTGGTTGTCACCGAACGTACGGGCACCAAGATGCCGAGCCCAGTAATCGAGAGGATCGAGCGCGAGTGTTTCCGTTAAGACCCTCTCGGCTTCAGATGATCGTCCGAGCTTTCGCAAAGCGATCGCGGTCAAGTTGCGAGCATTCAAATGATCCACATTGGTTCGCAAACACAGATTCAAGCGCTCTAGAGCGTTTTCGAAAGCGCCGCGCGCGATGTCGATCTCGGCGAGTGCAAGGTAACCAGCCGAGCGCCAAGCATAGTTCCATGTGGACTTGTAAAACGCCGCGTACGCCTCCTCGTCGCGGCCAAGGTAACGAAGAGTCAGGCCGAGAGTGTAGAACGCCTCCCCGTCATTCGGGTTCGGGTTGCGGAGCGTGATCCGTTGTATCGACCTACGAAGAAATTGCTCGGCAAGAGCGAACTCGCCCCGACGCAAGTGCCACAAACCCAACGCATGATTGCAACGAGCATCACCCGCATCGCGCCGGAGTGCTTCCTGCCAGTACGCCTCGGGATAGCGCGTCGCGTGACGGTACTGGTCAAGGTGCTGGCCTGTTACGAAAAGCTCGTCATTGCCCGCAATTTCGCAAGGCAGCGGCGGTTCAGTTGCGGGCTTCGGGGCTGTCGCACTCACCGGTGGGGTCGGTGCATACCGAATCAGTAACCGGTTCTGTTCGGTGATGGCCCGAACGCTGAACTCAGCCGCAGCGGCTTCCTTCGGAACAGCGGCTTCTGTAAGGAACGGCGCTCCAGGATGAACAGTCGACACCCAGTTCGCGAAGGTCTGGTTGTGCCTGTTCAGTTCAATCTGAAGGTTCGCAAACGACCGCGTGCTGCACAATCCGACTTGTGCGATACCGGATTCCACTTTCAAACTGATTGCAGCCTCAGTGTTTGCTTCCTGCACCGGGCCGACTCGCTGAATCGGATACCAGAACTGGCTGAATGTTCTCGTTTCTCCAGGCGCCAGGAATGAAAAATCGGGCTGGTTATCCGTATAGACACCTGCCATGAGCTCAATGTATGGACCGTCGTCATCGGTCAAATTTCGGTCCCAGGCATAGCCGAAATCATGGTTACCCCAGGTCCACTGCTTCTTGCCCGGCGAGATGTGATGATTTGCCACGTGCACCACGCCGGCTTGCTTCGCATGGTCATACCCCCCGAAGAAATCCCGGTCGGATCCGATGACCATGTAACTGGTGGGAACAGGAATATTCGCGTACCAACTCAGATCATTGGCTGCATAAGTTCCCGGGGGCACGAACTGGCTTGGCACTTCATCCGCGGGAACCCCATTGTGGGCTCTCGCGGCGTAATCGATCCCGTAATACCGGCCGCCGCACAACGGGAAAGTGGTCACAGCGCGCTTCGCGTGATCAGCAACGAAGTGCACATCGGGCGGAAAGAACGATTGGTAGTGCTCGTGGACGCGCGTTGCCGCGTTAGCCCACCATAAAAACGTCTGCACAAAGGGCGTGCGGTTGTAAAGGCGCACTTTCAACTCGATATATGCGCGATCCGGATACAGGCAGACACCATGCATTCCCTTCAGACGGTTCATCGGGTCGTGATCACTGCACCAGATCGTCCGTGAGCCGTCGGCGGACTCTTCGATTTCCCAATCGACGGGCATAAATGTGGCCGGACGGTGATGCTGCGGCCAATTGAATTCCACACCACCCGAAGTCCAGGGACCCGCCAAGGCCACGAGCGCCGGTTTGATTACGTTCTGGCGGTAGAAGAAATCGTAATCGTTGCTTTTGTCGACGCCTACGTGGATGCGCCCGCCAATTTCCGGCAGAACCATGACACGAATGTATGGGTTTTCGATGTGCAGCGCCTGCCATGAACGATCCCGCGGTTCGGCCGATATGCGATCGGTAAACGGCAACGGATACACTCGGCCGCTGCTCCCCTGATAGACACGCCTCTCAAGAAACATGGGATTTGTGTCTGGGGGCGCTGGCGCGTAGGTCTTCAGTACAACCGGCTCCGCCCAAGCCTTCACCGGGCCGGTTTGGGTGGGCGGCGCGTGTGGAAGTTCGAAGCGTTTCATGCCTCAGGAAAGGGTGGGCGGCCGTGAACGTTAACGGGTTCAGTAGATCACGCCTCAGCGGTGAGTGTCAACGGTTTTCCCATTCGCCCGGCCGGGGTTCCGCGGCCGCAGCTTGCCACAATGCGTGAGTGTCAGACGCAGCATCCTCACAATCCGCGGGCAGCATTTTGAGGAAAACATCGAGGTTACTGCGCAGCACAATGTGCGGCGGCAGGCGATGCTGCAGGGGCGGGCAGGTGCCTTGCAAAAGGAACTGATAAAGCGCTTGAAATGCCATTCGGCCTTGTGTCTTGGGACGCTGATAAACTGTCGCGAGCACTTTGCCCTCCCGGATGAGCGGAGCGAGAGCGGGAAACAGATCAGTAGTGATGACCGGGATGCGGCCGAGCCGGCCGGTCTGCTGCAGCGCTTCGATTACCGGGATGGAATTGGCCGTGCTTACATACACTGCGCCGATATCGGAATGGGCGGCCATGAACTCGCGCGTCAATTCCCGCGCTTTCTCGGGATCATCATGAGCCTCAATGACATTGGCCAGTCGAAGCGGGCTGTTCGCCTGCGCAAGGAAGGATCGGAAGCCTTTGACCTTCTCTGCATGATCAACCACGCTCAAATCCCCTGTCACAATGAGCACCGATGTTGCGCTGTGGGCAAACCCAGTGAGCAGTTCGGCCACCATGGCGCCGCTGGTGAAGGCGTCTGCTGAGACCGCCGCTAAGCGCTCCGTTCCGGGTGCATCGGTGGCCACGCAGACAACCGGAATGCGCGCTCTGGCGGCCTTGCGGATCCAGGGCTTCAAGTCGGCGGGGTGACCCGGCGTGACAATCATGCCGTTCGTGCTGTCCTGAAGCGTTTCGGCGAACAACTCCAGATCGCCTTCGCCGAGCCGCGGGTATGTCCGGAACTGGACTTCGATTGTGGACTGAAATGGGTTAGCCGCTTCCTGAATACCTTCACGGACTGCATCGAAAAATGAAGCAATCTGGCGCGGAAGGTGCACGGATATACGCATTCTGCGTTTGAGCTTCAGATGACGCGCGGCAAAATTCGGCTGATATCCCAGGGTTTGGGCCATCTTCAGCACCTTGGCCCTCGTCATCGGACTAATTCCAGAACGATCATGCAAAGCGCGATCTACTGTGCCAATAGAGATTCCCAACGCCCGGGCGATTTCCTTGATCCCGGGTGGGCTGGTCTGTTCACGCTTACTGCCAGGGGGGTTCATGTAAACGAAATCTGCACTGTTCTGTTAGCGGGCTCACGTGTACGATACCGACTCTCCAATATCTGGAGCTCACCAAAACAGCTTGAATAGCCAAGATATCGCCGATTGTGTTTTGAAACAAGGAGGCAAGGCACCGTGTACGTTGACAGTGACGCGGAATCTATGATAAGTTTCCGCCAACGCCGGTTGCCTCGCGAATTTTCGGATCCGCGTAAGCCAGGTTGCTGATCTCGATGGGAAAGGTTTTCAGGAAAGGACCCTAGTACACGATGTTATTCCCGACACGCATTCGCTTGTTTGTTGTTCTCCTCAGCCTAATCATGTTCGTTTCGGTGCTCAACGCCCAGGTGGACACCGGTACAATCCTCGGAACCATTCGCGACAACACCGGCGCAGTTGTCCCAGGTGTAACTGTTACCGTGCGAAACGAGGGGACCTCATTGACACAGACAACGGCGAGCTCCCCGGCCGGAACGTACGTGTTTACGGCCCTGAAAATCGGACGGTACACGATAGAAGCGGCGCATCCGGGGTTCAAGAAAGAGGTGCACTCCGGACTCGACTTAAACATCCAGCAACAACTCGTCGTGGACTTCGACCTTTCTCTGGGCCAGGTAACGAGCGAAATTCAAGTCACCGGGCAAGCCCCAATTTTGCAGACGGAAAGCGGCTCAGTCGGCCAGGTCATCGAGCGGCAGGAAGTGAACAACCTCCCGCTAAATGGGCGCAATTACACGTTTCTTGCGCGGCTGGTTCCGGGCGCTACGGTTGGCCAGTCGGAAGGACGCGGTCTGAATGCGAATGGCTGGTTTACGGCGAATGGCACGCGCCCCGCCCAGAACAACTATATGCTCGACGGCATCGATAACAATACGAACGACGTCGATTTTCTAAGCGGCGCCGCTTATGTAGTCAAGCCGCCCGTCGATGCTATCAGCGAGTTTCGGTTGCAGACGAGTACGTTCAGCGCGGAATTCGGTCGTGCGGGAGGTGCAGTCCTGAATGCAAGCATCAAATCCGGCACCAACCAGTTCCACGGCGCGTTGTGGGAGTTTCTGCGCAATGACAAGCTGGACGCCGCCGACTTCTTCCAAAATGCGAACTCACAACCAAAGGGCTCGTTCAAGCAAAACCAGTTTGGTGCATCAGCGGGCGGCCGAATCATCAGGAATAAGACGTTCTTTTTTGCCGATTACGAAGGGACGCGCATCCGCCAAGGTGTGCCGGTAACCGGTTACACGGTACCTACGGCCTTGGAGCGCGACAGTGGCTTTACAAATTTCTCTGATCTGATTCCGCTCCAATCAGGCACCCTGCAGGATGCGCTCGGCCATTCATATCCGCTGGGCACCATTTTTGATCCGTCCACGACCCAAAGTATTGGCAATGGGGAATACATCCGTTCTCCGTTTCCTGGTAACATCATCCCGGCTAGCCGGCTTGATCCGAATGCAGTTAAGCTGCTGAGCTTGATGCCTGCTCCGACACAACCGGGCCTTAACAACAACTTCAATATCAATCGCAGCTCTTTTACCGACGTCAACCAGTTCGATATCCGGATCGACGAAAACATCTCTTCGAAGGATTCCATCTTCGGACGGTATAGCTGGTCACAGAGCCCAAGTCTGATCCCCGGTCCTTTCACCGGTTATGCGGATGGCGGTGGATTTGGGGATGGTGATCAGCAGGTAGACACGCAAGGCGCCGCGCTGAGCTACACGCACACGTTCACACCAACTTTGATCAATGAAGCTCGGCTGGGTTTCAACCGCGAACACACATCGCGTGTGCAACCCTACGGAAGCGATACATCAAACATCCCCGGCCAGTTCGGAATCCAAGGTATTCCTCAGCTGCCAGGGAACGGCGGATTGCCTTACTTCGGTATCGGCGGACTTAGCCAACTCGGTTCCGCGGAATGGCTGATCAGCGACCGCTACAGCAACACGGTGCAATTTACCGAAAACCTGAACAAGGTGTACCATTCGCATACGTTTAAGGGCGGATTCGAAACGCAGTCGATTTACTTTCCCTGGAAGGCGCCACCGTTCTCGCGTGGTGAGTTCGACTTTAGCGGGCAATACACTTCGGTCGTCAACCAAACCGACAGCAGTACAGGCCGAGCGCAGTTTCTGCTAACTCCAACCGCTGCGCCCGGAGTCGGGGGAGTTCCGTTGGGCGGCGCAAACCGGGTGCAAGCATCCAATTTCGGCGATGTCGCGGCCAAGCGTTCCTACTATGGCGCTTACTTTCAGGATGACTGGAAGGTGAATAGTAAGCTCACACTGAATCTCGGTTTGCGTTGGGATTGGTTCAGCCCAACAGGCGAGCGGTATGGAGCGCAAGCCAACTTCATCCCCGGAGCGCCGGGTGGCGGTGCCGAGTACATCATTCCAGCCAACCGCAAGAATGATCCTCCGCTGTCCCCCAGCTTTACGCAACTCCTGGCACAAGATGGCATCGCTCTGAATTACACGAATGCCTACGGTTCCGGGCTGAGTATTGTACAGAAAAACAACTTTGCCCCTCGCTTCGGATTCGCCTATCAGGCCACCCAGCACCTGGTGGTACGGGGCGGGTATGGGATCTTTTTCGGAGCATTCGAGAATAGAGGTGGATACCCAAGCCTTGGGTATAATTACCCGTTCCAGTACACATTCGATTTCCCGGCTGCAAATGCCGTGTCACCGAGCTTGTTTCCGAACGGTACAGTCGCGACCATCGAAAACGGGCTTTCGAGCGTGCCGTTGAATCCGGTTGATGTGAACGCCTCCGGACTGGCACTGCGCGGCATCCAGTTTCATTACAAGACGTCGTACGTTCAAAGCTATAACCTTACACTGGAATATCAACTGGCAGCTAGCGACGTAATCTCCGCGGGCTACGTGGCTTCTCTGAGCCGGCACCTGGAGACGTTCGTCGGGACGAATAATCAATCTGTGCTGCTACCGCTCATCGCGAACCCGCAGGATTATGTGCCATTTCCGGATTTCTCACGTGGCTCACCCTTTGCGGATACCGTCGGTACCGCCAATTATCATGCTTTGCAGACGAAATACCAGCACCGCTTCTCGAAAGGACTGACGACTCTTGTGTCCTACACGTTCTCTAAGACACTGACGGATGCAGGCGATGCGCTGAGCACAGGTGGAGTAACCAGCAGCTACCGTGCGCCTAATATTCCCGGCGTCGGATTTCAATATGACTACGGACTTGCGCCTTTCGATATCAGGAACGCTTTTTCGGCAAGCGGTACGTATGATCTTCCTTTCGGCAGAGGCCGGCAGTACAGCACTTCAAATCGCTACACCGACTTTTTCCTCGGCGGCTGGTCAACGAACTTCATCCTGACACTCGATGATGGTCAACCGCAGACCATACCATGCGCCACCGACACAGGCGCAGCCACGGGGTGTTACGCGTTGTATACGGGTGCCAATCCTTATGGCGGATTGCACAATGTCCAGCAGTTCTATAACCCAGCGGCATTCACGACTCCGCCGCCTGTCACACAAGTGGGGCAGAGCAATATTCTTCCCCTCGGAGGAGGGCCCACCCAGGTAACGGGTCCGCCCATTCGCCGGCTCGATTTTTCTATCTTTAAAGAGTTCCCGGTTACCGAAACGATGCGGTTCGAGTTCCGGGCTGAGTCGTTCAATCTAACGAATACGCCTTCGTTCGCGCTACCTGGCAGTCCTAACTATCTAGATGCCGTGAACTTTGCGCGCATCTCTTCGACACGTGATGCACCGAACGATGCGCGTGAGCTTCAGTTCGCACTGAAGTTTTACTGGTAAGCTTAGTTCGCGATGCGTTGTTTGCTCGCGACATTATACGTTTGCGCTTTAATACCGCCTGTAGCGGCTGAAAACGATAGCACGGAAGCTGCCCTTCTCGAGGAGGTACGGGTGCAACCGCAGAGCTTTCGGCCAAATCATCTGTTGGGCGAGTTGTATGCGCACAAGGGTGATCTGACAGCGGCGGTAGTGTATCTCCGGAAAGCTTTTGAGATCGATCCGGCCAATTACGACAACGGGTACGATCTCGCTCTTGTGTATCTGGAAACGGGCGCGACTCAAAGCAGCCGGCAAACAATACAAAGTCTCATTCAGCGGCAGGACAAGGCGGAGCTACATAATCTCCTCGGAGATGTTGAGGAGAAAGAAGGCCACATTCAGCAATCGGCCGAGCAGTACGATGCGGCTGCCCGGATGGATCCGTCCGAGAAAAACTTGTTTGATCTCGCGAATGAACTTTTGCTGCACCGCGGTTTCCAGCCTGCGTTGAAAGTGCTCGATTTCTCGACGCGAAAATATCCGCATTCCGCGAAACTGCGCGTTGCACTTGGTGTAGCTCATTACTCGCTGGGGCAATACGATCACGCTCTCGAGGCGCTTTGCCAAGCTGTCGATCTTGACCCGAAAGATACGAGAGCACTTGACTTCCTTGGCAAGATGTACGATGTCGCGCCTGAAAAGGCGGATGAGGTTACGCGGCACCTTGCACGATTCGCGCGTGAATATCCGAACAGCGCCGCGGCGAATTATTATTACGCGCTAAGCCTGAGGAGAAGAACAACGGAGGGCCATTCCGTAAGCGCTGACCGCGAAGCTGAGAGACTCCTGCTCCGAGCCGTCAAGCTCAGCCCAGAGTGGGCGGACGCGCATTATCAATTGGGATTGCTCTACGAAGACGAATCTCTCGAAGACAAAGCGATTCGCGAGTACCAGATTTCGGTACGATTGCATGCCGAGCTTGCGAAGGCGCATTATCGTCTAGCGCGCCTCTATGAGAAGAAGGGCCAGCCACAGTTGGCAAAAGCCGAGCTCCACGCATTTGAGGCGGCAAAGGCTAGATAACCCGACCGACGATATCGGCCAGTGTGCCCCCCCGCAGTCAGCAGCCTATCCAATCGAGCGGACGACACCGCCGTCGACGCGCAGCGCGGCTCCGTTAATGGCGGATGCGCGGGGGCTGGCAACGAAGACTACGAGTGCGGCAATCTCTTCGGGCTTTTCAAAGCGCTTGAGAATCGAGCTCGGGCGCATGTGCTCAAAGAAGTTGCGTTCAAACTGCTCTCGGCTGGACTGCTGAGTCGCTGCAAGGTTTTCGACGAACTGATTGACACCTTCCGAAGCAGTTGGGCCGGGGAGAACCGCGTTGACGGTCACGTTGGTACCCGTCGTTGTCTCGGCCAAGCCGCGCGCAATTGCTAGCTGGGCGGTTTTGGTCATGCCGTAATGGATCATCTCCGCTGGAATCTGCAATCCCGATTCGCTCGACACGAAGATGATGCGACCCCAGTTGCGGGTTTTCATGCGCGGGAGGTAGTAACGGCTGAGACGGACCCCGCTCAAGACGTTCACCTCGAAAAAACGGAGCCACTCTTCGTCCGAGATCTCCTCGAACGGCCTAGGCTCAAAGATACCGAGATTGTTGATCAGAATATCGACTTCGGGAAACTGCCGGATCGTTTCTTGAACCGCTTGCGGGGTGGCAAGATCGCCAAGTTGCAGATCCATATCTGACGAGATGCGAAGCGCTAGCTCGGTGGTGCTGTTTTATGTTTTTGGCACTGCAACGGTGATGTTGCGGAACTTCAGACCGCCGGTATGATCGCCCTGGATGTAGAACGGTCCGGGCTTGCCTTCGTCTGCATCTAATGCGCCGCCGGTGATGCCTTGAATTTCCTTGGCGTCAATTACTTTGACCCCGTTTCGGATTAGGGTGACTGTACGCCCGACTAGCGTAACGTCAAACGTTTCCCACTTGCCCGGGGTGCGCGGCAGTTCGGAGCTAGGGGCGATGCGCCCGTAGATCGATCCCATCTGTCGTTCCATCGGCTCCGAGTGCGCGGGCTCATATTCAAGTTGAATTTCGTAGCGCCCACGCAGATAGAAGCCGCTGTTAGCACCCTCCGGGCAGTTGACCTCGAAATGGAGCTTGAAATCTTCAAATTCACGGGTCGACTTGAGATTGGCGCCGCGTGCCTCGTTCACCAGTAACCCATCTTTGACGGTCCAGTGGCTATTCGCCACGTCGCCAATCGGCTCCCACCCATCAAGGTTCTTGCCATTGAAGAGCGCCTCTGGTGTCGTCCATTGCGCCGGCATGCTGTGGTTCAATTCGGGCGCCGGCACACCGGTCAAGGGTGTGGAACGATCGCCCTGCTTCTGGACTCCGGTCAATTTCCCACCGGTGGCATCGAGCTCCCAGATCATGGCGGGTTCTTTGCCGGACGCGGGTGAAACGGTAAGGGTTAGATGAGAACCGTTGACGTGAAAGTCTTGCACTGGATGTACATGGCCTCCGGTGGGCTGAAACCACACTTCGAGGTTGCCGTTCTTTTCCGTGATGCCCAGCCAATTGGCGCGGGGGCCGGCGTCGGTGGTGATGTCGAAATCCCAGCGCCCGACGAAGGGGCTGTTCCTGTTCTGTGGAAGCGCTCGAGTTGCCAGCGCGGAAGCTACGATCAAAACGGCCGCAAGATGTCGCATGCTGGCAGTTTATTACGAGGACGAGGTCCGTGCCCCGAAAAACTCCCATATCTCAGTTTTCTTATGGCGACGTCTCATTCCGGAGAGGAAAAGTAATCGTGACATCTTCCACTAAGCAGTTTGCGGTTGTGACTGGCGCTTCGAGCGGAATCGGTTTTGAGTTGGCCAAGCAATTTGCTGAAAATGGCTTTGATCTGCTGATCGTTGCTGGCGGTGACCGCATCAACACCGCGGCAAAGGAGATTCAGACGCTGGGCGCCAACGTTGAAGCTGTGCAAGCAGACCTGGCCACTCACGAAGGCGTGCATGAACTCCTGTCGGAGATTCAGTCCAGCGGGCGTCCGGTGGATGCCATAGCAATCAACGCGGGGGTTGGGGTGAGTGGACGGTTTCTCGAAACAGACCTGGCGGAAGAGTTGAACATGGTGGCGTTGAACGTGACCTCTACCCTTCATGTAGCGAAGTACATGGTGAAAGACATGGTGGCTCGAGGAAGCGGACGCATTCTCTTCACCGCCTCTATAGCCGGCACCATGCCGACCCCGTACGAAGCAGTTTATGGCGCGACAAAAGCTTTTGTTCGCTCTCTTTCGCAAAGCCTCCGCGAGGAACTGAAAGAAACCGGCGTCTCGGTAACGGCGTTGATGCCGGGGGCGACAGAAACCGAGTTCTTCCACCGTGCCGGCGGGGATGACACGAAATTGGGCATCAGCGAAAAGGATGATCCTGCCGAAGTTGCGAAGGAAGGCTTTGAGGCCCTCATGGCGGGTAAGGATCACGTGATCACAGGCGCATTAAAGAATAAGTTGCAAGCAGCGGCCGGATACGCGCTGCCCGATCCTCTTGTCGCCAAAGCGCATGCAGCGATGTCGGAGCCAGGCTCGGCGAACAAAAAATAGCTCCGCGGCTCCGCCAGTCTGCGAGCCGACTCTTATTTTGGTTGTGGCCGTGCGCAGGACGTCTCGGTGTCCGCGGAAGGGACTGCGTCCCGCCTAAAGTTCGATTCCATGTGAAACAGAGGCTGCTCACTCGCCAGATGCGCGAGCAACCGGACCTCCCACAAATCAGACGAGAAGCCAAGCAGTTGTTCTAGGCGACTAGTGCGGGGTGCCGTGGGCGGAATGGCGTGCGCTCGAATCGCTTACAGAGCAGAGTTTTTCAACCAGCTTCGATAAGTTATTGTTCTAGAGCGTTCCCACTTCATGACCCATGCGCTGCGCGTCCCTAGAGTTTTTGCATTTCCCCTTTTAGCAGCTGTGCTGATCGCATGTGCTGCCCCATTGCGAGGCCAGGATACAAAGTACCCGCCCAAGGGCTCATTGATTCCAGGACCGGAGTGTCTCGCGGTGAAGGGCGCCTGGGAGGGTGGGTCGAAACCGTGTACCGCGACGGCGCACGAGGTGTGGCTTAAGGATGTGATCCATTGGCGTTTTGAGCGCAGGATCCGGATCGGGTTCAACGGCCGCCGTTATGAGATACCTGCGCTGCAATGGACGCAGTCCAGCTTCATACAACCGCAGATGATGGTCCAGGATCGTTATTTCTACGATCCGACCAAGGGCAAATACACGGTGGATCGCTATCTCGATGATCTCGATAAGCGCTACGGAGGAATCGATGCCGTTTTGATCTGGCCTACTTATCCGAATATGGGCATCGACAATCGCAATCAGCACGACATGATTCGCTCGATGCCCGGCGGGATTGAAGGCGTGAGGCAGATGGTTCGAGATTTTCACCGAAGGGGCGTTCGCATACTGTTCCCCATGATGATGTGGGACCAGGGTACACGAGACGCTGGTATGCCGTGGCAGCAGGCCATCGCGGAGCTCATGAAGGAAATTGACGCCGACGGTATTAATGGCGATACGCAGGATGGCGTGCCGCTTGCATTTTCTGAAGCGGCTGACAAGGCAGGTCATCCTCTGGCATTCGAGCCAGAGGGGAGTCCTTCCGATGAAGCGCTGGCTTGGAACGTAATGACGTGGGGTCAATACGGCGGGCAGTTCAGCTTTGTCCCGGGTGTGGATCGGTTTCGCTGGCTCGAAACACGGCATATGGTGAACATCTCGGACCGATGGAATCGCAGCAAGACTGACGATCTTCAATACGCTTTCTTCAATGGAGAAGGTTGGGAGAGCTGGGAGAACATCTGGGGAATTTGGAACGGGGTTACACCGCGGGATGGCGAAGCGACGCGGCGCATGGCTGCGCTGGAACGCGGTATCGCCGGGTTTCTGACCAGTGAACAGTGGGAACCTTTTTATCCGATGCACCGCTATGGGGTATACGCCAGTAAGTGGCCAGTAGAGGGGCAGACGGTTTGGACGATTGTAAATCGCAATGAATACAACGTTGATGGACGGCAGATGTCGGTTGCCGAGCACGAGGGTGCTCGGTATTTCGACCTCTATCACGGAAATGAATTGAAGCCCGAGTACGACGGCAAGGCGGCTACCCTGTCATTCCCAGTTGAGGCACACAGTTTTGTAGCCCTCCTCGAAGCACGGGGCCAGCCCGATTCGGAGATCCAGAATTTGATGGGTCGCATGAAGTCAATGACAGCGTTGCCGCTGTCGAGTTACTCGAATGAATGGAAGCCATTGCCGCAGCGGCTGGTTGCCATCGAGCGTACGAAAGTTTCCGGCGCGGTTCCGTCAGGAATGGTGAAGATTCCCGGCGGCGATTATGTGTTCCAAGTGCAAGGAATCGAAATTGAGGGCTTCAATGATATCGGGGTGGATGTGCAATACCCGTGGGAAGAAATGGCGCGCCGCTTCCACGAGCACCGCATGCAGATCAAGCCATTCTATATAGATAAGTATCCAGTGAGCAACGCCGAGTTCAAGCGATTTTTGGATGCGACGCATTACCGCGCCAAAGACACTTTGAATTTTTTGCGGGACTGGAAGGATGGGTCTTATCCCGAGGGATGGGGGGAAAAACCGGTGACTTGGGTTTCTCAAGAGGATGCGCGCGCGTATGCGCAGTGGGCGGGCAAACGGCTTCCGCATGAATGGGAATGGCAGTTCGCGGCGCAGGGACAGGACGGCCGAATTTATCCGTGGGGTAATGAGTGGCAAGCCTCGGCTGTGCCGGTTGCTGACCAGGGGCGAACGCTTCGCGCGCCGGATGACGTGGATGCTCATCCTTCAGGTGCGAGTCCGTTCGGCGTGATGGATTTGGTCGGCAACGTCTGGCAATGGACGGACGAATACGTTGATGAACACACACGCGCAGGCATTCTTCGCGGCGGAAGCTACTATCAGCCGCAGGGGTCTATTTGGTATTTTCCGCAAGCGTACCGGAACGATCAGCACGGCAAACTTTTGCTGATGGCTCCGAGTTACGACCGCACCGGAACATTGGGTTTTCGGTGCGTGATAGATGCGGAGCCCTGATATGATGCTCGGATTTCAGGAGGTGTTCCGATGGCAGGTTCGACGGTGATGCCAATGGTCAAAGTTCGTCGCGCGACGCCGGAAGATTCGGCCGTTTGTGGCCGCATTTGCTTCGAGGCGTTCGCTACTATCAATCGCCGGCACGGCTTCGAGCCAGAACTTCCGAACGTGGAGGTAGCGGTGGGCCTCCTCGGAATGCTGCTTTCGCATCCGGGCTTTTATTGCGTCGTGGCGGAATCGGACGGGCGTATCGTCGGGAGCAACTGCCTTGATGAGCGCTCTCTTATTGCCGGCATCGGGCCGATCACGATTGATCCAGAGGCTCAGAACCGAAGTGTCGGACGGATGCTGATGCGAGCCGTCATGGACCGGGCGCGGGAACGTAACTTTCCGGGAATTCGGCTGTTGCAGGCGGCGTTTCACAACCGCTCACTGTCGCTCTATACGAAGCTGGGCTTTGACACACGAGAGCCGATCTCAGCGATGCAAGGGGGGCCGATCAAGCGAACCGTTGAAGGCTGCGTGGTTCGGCAGGCGACGGAAGAAGATCTTGCGGCGGCAAATCGACTATGCGAGAAGGTGCACGGTCACAACCGCGGGGGCGAGTTAAGGGACGGTATCCGCGAGGGTACAGCGGTGGTCGTCGAGCGGCACCAACGAATTACAGGCTACGCTTCCGCCTTCGGATATTTTGGACATGCGGTGGCCGAGTGCAACCTTGACCTGCAGGCACTCATTTCCGCGGCCGAAAGTTTTGGTGGACCCGGCATGCTCGTGCCGACACGCAACTCAGATCTTTTCCGTTGGTGCTTGGAGAACGGCCTGCGTGTAGTCCATCCCATGACTCTGATGACCATCGGACTCTACAACGAGCCTAAAGGAGCTTATCTCCCTTCCATCTTGTACTGAGACGCGCTATGACGCTTCGCAGAATGATCGCGTTTTTCGGGTTGCTCGGGACTGCTATTGCGCAAGCCGACCGGCAGCACGCGCTCTACAAGGACCAGAGTGCGTCGCCTGAGCAGCGCACGGCCGATCTTGTGTCTCGAATGACGCTCGAGGAAAAGGTTTCGCAGATGCAAAATGCGGCACCGGCGATTGTGCGACTCGGTGTTCCGGCTTATGACTGGTGGAACGAAGCGCTTCACGGTGTAGCGCGGGCGGGACTCGCAACCGTATTTCCGCAGGCGATCGGTCTCGCCGGGACGTGGGATACCGGCCTGGAGTTTCGAATTGCAAGCATCATCTCGACGGAAGCTCGGGCGAAGTACAACGACGCGATCGCGCACGGCAACCACGGACGGTATTACGGGTTGACATTCTGGTCACCGAATATCAATATCTTCCGCGATCCGCGCTGGGGGCGTGGTCAAGAGACGTACGGTGAAGATCCGTATCTCACCGCAGAAATGGCGAACCAATTCATCCGGGGAATGCAGGGCGATGATGCACGATTTTTGAAGACGATAGCTACCTCGAAGCACTTTGCTGTGCATAGCGGCCCCGAACGCTTGCGGCACGAATTCAACGTGCAACTTAGTGAGAAGGAGGCGGAGGACACGTACTTGTATGCGTTCCGGCACACAGTCAGGGACGCGAAAGTGGACTCAATCATGTGCGCCTATAACTCGGTGGATGGCCAGCCAGCGTGCGCAAGTACGGCGTTGCTGCGGGACAATTTGCGGCGCGATTGGAAGTTTGGCGGTTATGTGGTCAGCGATTGTGGGGCAATTGACGACATTTATGAAGGCCACCACTATGCGAAGTCGCTGGCTGAGGCGTCCGCTCTAGCTGTTAAGGCAGGTACGGATCTGGAGTGCGGAAAATCATACCGCACGCTGGTTGAAGCTGTCCAGCGGGGCTACATTACCGAAGCGGAAATAAACCGCGCCGTTGAACGCCTCTTCACCGCTCGCTTCAGGCTGGGGATGTTCGATGCTCCGGATCAGGTGCCTTTCTCGAAAATCGGAATGGACGAAGTGGCGTCCGAAGCGCACGGGCAGGCAGCGCTCGAGGCAGCCGAGAAATCGATGGTGCTGTTGAAGAACGAGCGACATCTATTGCCGCTCGAAAACGCGCCGAGGAATATTGCGGTGATTGGGCCCGCAGCAGACGATCCTGACGCATTGCTGGGGAACTACAACGGAATTCCCTCCCATATACTTACGCCGCTCGAGGGCATCGAGCGCGAATTCGGCAATCGGTCGGCTGTAGGTTTTGCTCTGGGCAGCACGTATGTCGCCGGATGGACAGCCTTGGTGCCTCAGAACGTGCTTACCCCGGCAGTGAACAGCGCTGGACACGGGTTACTTGCGGAATATTTTGGAAACGCAAGCTTCGAAGGAGGGCCGCGGCTTTCACGAATTGAGCCCCGAGCTTATTACAACTGGGAAATGCAGGAACCGGCGATTGTGCGCGCCATTCCGCGCGATCGTTCTTCAGTCCGTTGGAGCGGTTACTTGAAGGTGAATCAATCCGGCGAATACAGGCTGGGGGTCATTCGTCCGGAATGCCACAGCTGCGGGCGCATTGATATGGCTCGCGTGTATGTTGACGATCGGCTGCTGACGACCGACTCTCAACGCGCTGGTGAGCAGATGTATGCGAAGACGAATCCCATTCAACTCAAGGCGGGTAACTCGTATCAGCTTCGTGTCGAGTATTCGCAGACCGGAGGTGGTGGCGGCCTGGAGCTGGTCTGGGCACCGCCGCCCGATGCTGCGCTCGAGGGCGCAGTCGAGCTTGCCAGAAGATCTGATGTTGCGATTCTGTGCCTGGGCTTGAACTCGCGCCTGGAGGGTGAAGAGTCGAAGCTTGTTATTCCAGGGTTTGAGAGCGGAGATCGAACTGATATCCGGCTTCCCGAGCCACAGCGGAAGCTGGTCGAGGCCGTGCTCGATACAGGTAAGCCGGTGGTTGTGGTTCTGGTTAATGGAAGCGCTCTGGCGATCAATTTGGTAAAAGAGCGCGCTCAAGCCATTCTCGAAGCATGGTACGGCGGCCAGGAAGCAGGCACGGCGATTGCGAGAACGCTGAGTGGCAAAAATAATCCAGCCGGCCGCCTTCCGGTCACGTTTTATGAATCAGTAGACCAACTGCCGCCGTTCACAGATTACTCGATGGTCGGAAGAACCTATCGGTTTTTCAAAGGCCAGCCGCTGTACCCGTTCGGCTACGGTCTGAGTTACTCCGATTTCAAGTATTCGGGTCTCGCGATTAGGCCGGCAGGAATTACGTCGGCAGTGAGCGCGATGGTGGCGAATAGTTCTGCTCGCGACGGAGATGAAGTGGTCGAATTTTATCTCTCGCGCCGGGATGGGAGCAATCCAGAGTTAAGGGGCTTCGAAAGAGTTCATCTGAAGGCAGGTGAATCGAGAACGGTCGGGTTTACGGTGCAAACGTCCGAACTGCAGGATCGCACGGTCAGCATAGGCGGCGGTCAACCTGTTAAGGCTTGGACCGGTGACCATTTTGTTGAGCTGGGATCCGAGGCGCATTGAAAAGTAGCAGGCGTGATTTGCTGTCCATCGCGCCGCTCGCTGTGCGGGAAATCATCGCCAAACCCTCTCGCCTGGCGGCACCTGCTGCGTATGGCCCAATACCGTCTGAGCGTCAGGTGACGTGGAGCGAAATGGAGTTTTATAACTTCCTCCACTTCACGGTAAATACGTTCACGGATAAGGAATGGGGCTATGGCGACGAGAATCCCGCGATTTTCAATCCGTCAGCATTTGATGCGGACGCAATTGTGGAGACGCTGAAAGCGGCGGGAAGTGCAGGCGTGATTCTTACCTGCAAGCATCACGATGGGTTTTGCTTGTGGCCAACCAAGACTACTGAGCACTGCATTCGTAACAGTCCCTATGACGGTGGCAGAGGTGACATTGTCAAGGAAATATCAGAAGCGGCGAGGCGACATGGGTTGAAATTTGGCGTTTACCTCTCACCCTGGGATCGCAATCAGGGGACGTACGGAACGCCGCGCTATATAGAGGTCTATCGGGAACAAATGCGCGAGCTTTTGACCAGCTATGGGTCGATCTTTGAGATCTGGCATGATGGCGCGAACGGAGGAGATGGCTATTACGGCGGCGCGAGGGAGAAGCGCCTGATTGATAAATTGCGTTACTACGATTGGCAGAATACTTGGGCAATGGAGCGGCAATTGCAGCCCGGCGCTGTTCTGTTCAGTGACGTTGGTCCTGACGTGCGCTGGGTTGGAAATGAAAAGGGCATTGCGGGCGAACCATGCTGGGAAACATATACGCCACGCTCGCCGAATGGGGGACCAGGAGCTCCGGGCGATGTCGTTGAGCAGGAATCAACGGTTGGGGCACGAAACGGGAAATACTGGATGCCAGCCGAATGCGACGTTTCGATTCGCCCCGGCTGGTTCTGGCACCCCAGCGAAAACAGGAAGGTGAAGACGGCACGTGATCTGCTCCACCTCTATTACGATTCGGTGGGCCGCGGCGCAAGCTTGCTTCTGAATGTGCCGCCGGATCGACGGGGATTGATCTACGAAGCGGATGCCGATTCTCTGCGCGGGTTCGGGAAGCTAGTGGCTTCGACGTTCGCGCGGAATCTAGCTTCGGGTGCTGATTGTAAGGCGTCCAACGTGCGCGGGGGAGATCGGACGTACGGCCCGGAAAATCTTCTAGATGGCAGCAGGCATACATACTGGTCGACTGACGACGCGGTGACCACGCCTGAAGTTCATTTCCAGTTCCCTGCTCCGCTAAAGTTCAACCTGGTTCGCGTGCGGGAGGATATTCGCTTAGGTCAGCGGGTCTCAGGTTTTGCGGTCGATGTGTGGCGAGATGGGAAATGGTCGGCCGTTGCAGAAGCGACGAGCATAGGCGCATGCCGAATTCTCCGCGTAGACGGCGCGGTAACGACAACGCGAGTGCGGCTTCGCATCATGAAATCGCCGGTCAGTCCCGCACTATCTGAATTCGGATTGTTCTCCGAGGGATGAATTTCAGGCCGCGATTTGGCTGAGCAGGAATTCTGAAACCCGTTCGAGAGCGATTGGAAAACCAGCAGCAGTCTTACCGAACCCGATCCGGAAATGTGAGGGCATACCGAAACAGTCTCCTGGGGCAATCAGCACGCCGCGCGTAGCCATGTTCTGACAGAAATCACGGGCATCGGAACCATCCATCAGCCATGGAAAAGCGGTCATGCCCCCTTGAGGGCGGACCCAGCCCAACGTACCGGTATGCGAAGCGAAGAGCCGATCAACTAACGCGAGATTCGCTTGCGCTACCTGCTGCGCGCGGTGGTAGATGGCTTGGCGGTGGCGGGCGGCAATGGTTGCCAGACGCTCTCCGAGAACGTTGCTGGAAACAGTGAAGTAACTGCGTGCGTTCAGATATTGCTCACGACGCCGCGCATCGCGCTCGATTATCCAGCCAACGCGCAGGCCGCTTACGCACAGGGCTTTTGAAAAGTCGCCGAGCACGGTTGCATGCGGAAGTCTCGCTGCCGATTGCGTCTCGACGCCATAGTAAATGGGGTGGTAAACCTGATCTACAACAAACTGGACGTCGCGATCAGCACAAAAATCGTGCAAGATGTCCAGTTCTGAATCGCTTAAAACCGCTCCCGTGGGATTGTGGGGCGAATTCACTAAGACGAAGCGGGTATTCCGATCGACGAGGCGACGGATCTCATCCAAGTCGATCCGGAAGGCGCCGCCGGATCTCAAAGTGTAGTACCGCGTCTCAAGTCGCAAGCCTTCTGGTAATGCGGCATTAGTCGGGAATCCTGGATTGGGAAGAACTACATTCGCGCCTGGTTCTGCAGCGAAAAAGAAGAGCAGGAGAAGAGCCTCCGCTGCGCCCGTCACAACCTGTACGTGGCTGGGATCGACGCCCTCAAGTTCAGCCAGTGCCTCGCGCAAATCCGGCGATCCCGCAGGCGGCGTATAAAACAGGCGGGTGTCGAGCAGGCGTTCGTACTCCCGTTCATCACCGGACAGGTTAAGCAGTTCTCTGACGGTCCACACTGGGCCAGTGCTCGCACCCAAATCGAACTCTATCGGCGGCTGGAGAGTGTGGTTCTGGTCAAGCCACTGATCCAGAAGAAAGGGCGGCAGATTCATAATTCATTAATAGCCATTGGCGACTCGGCTAGTCAAACTCGTGCGCTCTGTTGCGTGTTCAACGTGAGGAGTGGCTAGCATCGCTGCGACCTGGTCAGTGACAGGATGTCGCGAGTGTATGGTCGAATTGTTAGTTACGGCGCGTTTTATGCGTTTCCACGGTGTGTTGGCGGGGATGATTTCGGCATTGGCTCTCTTGACCGCGGTATGTGCGACCATTCCGCTGCCGGACCAAGAATCGCTTCCGACCGATCCGTCGAATGTAGGGCGGCGCACCTCACGGCAAGCACAACAGCCCCGCGAATTCCGGGAGTACCCGGGCGTGGAGTATGAGGATTATCCAGTTCCTCCCGACTACAACGTGCCTGGTGAATGGGTCTTCGCGCGATTTATGTATCGCGCTGTGCCGTCCTTTTACGGGCGGCGATTCAACAACTGGACGATCGACTATCCGCGCTCAGATAGGCATCTTTCGGAAGCAGCCAGACGCCTCACGCGAATTCAGGCTCGTTCAGTTGAGCAGCCGGTGGCGGCGGAAGACGGCGATGACATCTACAATTGGCCCTGGCTATACGCGGTTGAAGTCGGTCATTGGGACTTGACGGACCTGCAGGCGGCCAAGCTGCGTGATTTCCTGAACCGGGGCGGGTTTTTCATGTGTGACGACTTTCACGGTACCTGGGAATGGGACACGTTTGTGGCGAGCATGAAGAAAGTCTTCCCACATCGGCCAATCGTGGATATTCCGAATAGCGATGCGATTTTTCACACCGTTTACGACCTTGATGATCGTTACCAGGTACCCGGCGCCCAGTTCATCCGTTCGGGCCGCACTTACGAGAATGATGGCTACGAAGCCCGTTGGCGCGGGATCTACGACGACAAAGGGAGGTTGATGGTGGCTATCTGCCACAACATGGACCTTGGCGATTCGTGGGAGCACGCCGACAATCCTTACTATCCGGAGCAGTACTCAGCCCTCGGAATGCGGATTGGGTTGGATTACATCGTGTACGCGATGACGCATTGAAGCGTGGGATCGGAGACGCGTCGTTCAGGCGATTACCTGAGGCAGCTCGCAAGCGAAGTTCCGGCACTCGTACAACGTCATCCGGCCTTTGCGCTCGAGTTGGGAAAGAAACGGCGCGGTCTGGGCGAGCTCCTCCGCTGAGTCGTCGGTGATCACGAGAACTACCGAATTCGGAGAGAATTTCTGCCGCCGATCCGCTAACAGGCTTTCGACTTCGGGAGTGATTGCGGCGCAGCGAATGACAACTTGTTCGGGCTCCGAGAGTGAGCGGCCGAGAGCCACGAGCATTTGCGGCGCCATAGTCGGCTGGGCTCCCAGCTTTGGCGCGACCCAACGCAAACACCTATCTGCGCCATCCCGAAAGCTGCTGTCTCCGGTCAACTGCGCCAGTCTCAACAAGACATCTGCCGCGACCGAATTGCCGGAGGGCTCCGCTCCATCGTAATCGTCTTTCATGCGCAGCAGAAGATCGCTCGCGCCGCCGAACGTGCTGAAAAACCCTCCATGCTCTGTGTCTTCGAATTGCTGAAGGCCATTCTTCGCGAGGTTTGAAGCGAGCTGTAAATACGAGGGGGCGAACCCGGCTTCAAACAGATCGACGAGCGCTTGTACTAAGAAAGCGTAGTCGTCCAGAAAGGCCGGAACTGCCGCTTCGCCGTCACAGAAACGCCTGAGAAGCAGGCCGGATTTCGAATCATACATCCTGGAAAGCAGAAACGAAACTGCACGCTCTGCCGCTTCGAGGTATTGCTTGTCTCCCAATACGGCGTAACCTTTCGCGAAAGCCGAAATCATCAGGCCATTCCAGGCGGTAAGAATTTTCGTGTCGAGATGTGGTCTTGGTCGCTTCGTTCTTGCGTCGAACAGGGCGCGCTTGGCTCGATTTAATGTCGGATGTACTTCGGCGTCCGCTACGCGAGCCCGTTGACCCGCCTCTTCCTCGCTCATTGCTTCGTAAAGAATGTTCCGCCCCGTAAACTCGCCATGTGGATCTTGCTCCACGTTGCCATCAGCTTCGACACCGAACCGAGCACAGAAAACGGCGGCGTCGGTCTCGCTTAGAAGACGGTCAATTTCGTTCTTTCTCCAGATGTAGAAGGCGCCTTCGCCCGAATGCGACGGGTTCTCCGGATCAGGGCTATCGGCGTCTTCCGCGGAATAGAAAGCACCGTGCGGATCAGTTAAATCGCGCAGAACATAGGAAAAGATATCTCGCGCGGTTTGCGCAAATTTCGTTTCACCCGTGATCTGAAAGGCTTCGAGATAAGACACGGCCAGTTGGGCTTGATCGTAAAGCATCTTCTCGAAATGCGGTACAAACCAGCGCTCATCGACCGAGTAGCGGTGAAACCCACCGCCGAGATGATCGTGCATACCGCCGCGAGCCATTCCGTGCAATGTGGCCGTGACCATCTCGAGTGCTTCAGCGCTATTTTTCGCGGCATGGTATCTGAGCAGGTAATTCAAGGCTACGGGCCGCGGAAATTTTGGCGCGTCACCGAATCCGCCCCACTTTGGGTCGAACATCCTCCGGAACTGCCAAAAAGCGGAGTCAAACAGTTCTCGTTCAGGTTTGACGCCATGAGTTGCCGAGCTGGTAAGGGCGCGAAGCTGCTCGACTACGCTGGTACTCGATCCTTCAATCTTCTGGCGCTCCTGCTTCCATGCCCGCGCCAAGTGCTGCAATACATCGCGGAACCCCGGCCGCCCGTACCGGGAGTCGGGTGGGAAATACGTGCCGCCGAAAAACGGTTTTAAGTCTGGGGTCAGCCAAACGGACATGGGCCATCCGCCGCTTCCGGTGGATGCCTGGACAAAAAGCATGTAGATGCGATCGACATCCGGCCGTTCCTCCCGGTCGACCTTCACAGGCACAAAATCACGGTTCAAGATCTCAGCCACGTTTTTATCTTCAAACGATTCGTGCGCCATGACGTGGCACCAGTGACAAGTGGAATAGCCGACGGAGAGGAAAATCGGTTTGTCTTCTGTGCGTGCCTTCTCAAAAGCCCTCTCGCCCCAGGGCAACCAGGCCACCGGATTCTCAGCATGCTGGCGAAGGTAGGGGCTCTTCTCATGGACAAGCGCGTTGGTTTGCATGCGCTTTCAGTCTAGCGTCGCGGCCAGAACGTCCAATCCCATCTGCGCAACAACGATTCCCAAAAGTGCACGGCTGAGTGGCGTGGGCAGTGCGATGCTGCGCTGATTTGGGATTCCCGCGCTCAGAAAAATTGGTATGCGAATTGCGAGTGTCGCGCCCGGAGGCATCGCCCGTGACACAACGCAGCCGTGACCTGGTGGCAGGACCGCTTACTCTGGACTACTTTATGCGCCGGGCGGCTGACGGCTGGAGACCAGCGGCTATCGAGTGGGTGCGAGACGTAGACGTACAAGAGACCGCTGTCGACGTAGCAGCGGCGGTTACAAGCAGTCTCGAACCGGAAGAGATTCCTTACGGACTGCACATAGGCGAGGACGGCTTGCACTTAGAACCAAATCCGGTTGAGAACACAGTTTTGTTGCTGATTTTGGAAAAGATCGTTATGGAAAAGCGGCTCAATCAGATTGCCGACGATTTGAATAGCCGGGGTTTCAGGACGCGCAAAGGGACGCGTTGGTCGTCCCCCGCAATTTTCGATCTGCTGCCTCGATTAATCGAGGCCGGACCAAAATTGCTTGAGAGTGCCGATTGGCGGGAACGCCGCGGTCAAATAAACCGCTCGCATCTTCAGGCTTGAATCTGAGAGGGCACGCTATTTTGCTCCCGGAGCAGACGGTAGCGGCTTACGAGGCATCTCTTCGTCATTGTTCGCGATGTCATACACGAGTGTTGCGATAACTGCTGACGCCTGCATCAAATCCTCCGGAATGGCATGACTGTATGTATCCATGTCAGAGTGATGCGTGACCGTGCCGTAGTCGAGCGGATCTTCTATGAACTGGAAGCCAGGCAGCCCCACGTCATCAAACGACAGGTGATCAGTGCCTCCGGTGTTCTTCAGTGAGGTGGTGGTCACTCCGAGGTCGCGGAACGGCCCCATCCACTTCTCAAATAAAGGCCGCGCCGCGTCATTGCCTTGCAGATAAATGCCTCGAATTTTGCCGCTTCCGTTGTCAAGATTGAGATAGGCATCAAGCTTCGCGTGCTCTGGCTTCGCCTGCATGGTCTTGGGATCGGCGAAGTGCGCGTTTACATACGCCTTCGACCCGCACAGGCCCTGCTCCTCACCGTCCCATAATCCGATGCGCACGGTGCGATCCAGCTTGAGATTCAGGACCTTCAGTACCCGCATCACTTCAATCATCACGGCGCTACCAGCGCCATTATCCGTTGCACCGGTGCCAGAGTGCCACGAATCGAAGTGCGCTCCAACCATTACTACTTGATCCCTCTTCGCCTGTCCCGGAATCTCGCCGACAATATCCATACCGTCAACATTGGTGTCGGAGATTTTGGCCTGGAGATTCATCCGAACAGAAACCGGTTGCTTCTTCTCAACCAACCGGGTCATCCGGGAATACTGCTCTTCGGTTACAACAAAGGTTGGGGGAGCCATCGCGTCCTCAGCCTTCTGCGAGCCAGCCCGTTCGGCGAAGATTAACCCGTTGTGCGCACGGCGATCGGCACGGATCACGCCAACAACACCTTCGTCGTGGAAGAAGCGCCCTTGTTCGTCAACGAGAGCGAAATACTGACCGATCATCTGATCGACGACCACGTTAGGCAGACTTTCAAAGTACTTGGATGCTTCCTCCTCATCGGTAGGAACCTTTATCTCATCAATAGGAATGTTGCGGTGGACGGCGGGCTCTGGCGCCTTCGAGATGTTGGCCAGTTCTGCATCAGTGTAGCGACGAAACAAAGGTTTTTCACTTGGCTTCGGGGTTTTCGCCTCAGATATCAGAACGATTTTGCCCCGCAGCTTGCCTCTCCACTGGGCCTTGTATTCATCGAAATCTTTTTTGTTCTTGTTAATGTCGCCGAACTTGCCTTCACGCATTGGAGCAAACAGCACATCGCCGCTCTGAATACCATTTGTCGGCGCGCTCCAGGCCAGCGGAGCGGCAACCAAATGAGAATAGCGGGGCGTGATCATTTCGAGCGTGTAGTTCTGAACCGACCAGCTTCTGCCAAACGGTCCCCACTTCTCTGGGTGTACGTTCGCGATGCCATATTCCTTAAGCTGTGACATCGCCCAATCAGCAGCTTGGTGGAACTCAGGTGAGCCAGTCAGACGGGGACCATATACGTCGGTCAGGTACGAGAGGTGGTCCATGACCTTCGAGTGATCGAAAGCTTCCATCTTGATTCTGTGGACGACATCGAGTGTTTTATCTTGCGCGCGGAGAGGCGCAAGCCAAAATGCGAATGAAAGGGACAGCGCGGCGATTCGACGCATACAGCCCCTTGTTGTATCACGCCTTCTTAGGTGATCCCGAGCTGATCGAACAAAAAGAAAATGCGTCAGTAAATTGGGCTACCTGCTCGCTTCAACGAACGCCAATACCGTGCCCTGCATTGCGAGTAGTTGCGCAACAGAATTGGTCCTTTGGAGCGCCCAAGGGCCTGAAGCCGCGCCACCATCTTACGGGAGTTCGCCGGATCCACACGCGGGTCGTTATCGCCGGTCAGAAAGATGCCAGCCGGATACAGCGATCCACTGTTTTGCTTGCGGATCTGCAAAATTCTCGAGCCAGCGATCGTTACCGAGGACAGTGATGCCGTGATAGAGATCGTTTGCGGGCCGCTTCGGCGTAGGCGGGGGCTGCTGTGCGAGGCTCGACAGGCAGACGAATAAGGCCGCGAAAAGCAGCGAAATAATTCGCTGCAGGCGAGGTTTGCTCGATTTCATCCTGCGAGTCTTTCAGCAGTTCGCGTGATATCGTGGGATTGAATTCGGGGCCCTTAGCTCAGTTGGTTAGAGCGCTACCTTGACACGGTAGAGGTCAGAGATTCGAGTTCTCTAGGGCCCACCATGCAGCTTGTATATATCGGATCTGTATACTCCGACGTGAGCAGCTTGGCCGCAGGTCATGATACGGCGCTGGCCGCTCTCGGCCAATGCGTTTGTAACTAGCGTTCGAACCTCAATATTTGATTTCCCGCCAGCATGCGGATTTCCTTCCGAGGCGTTGGCCCTGATTCAGTTCCGGAGGCTGATACTTTGAAGAGATGTTAGCGACCGCCACCAAGGGCATTGCCCCTCCCACCCGGCTCTTATATGGGCCTGGTCCATCCATGGTAGACCCCAGAGCCTACGAGGCCATGAACCAGCCCGTAGTCGGCATTTTCGATCCGTATTTTCTCGATATCATTCGCGACATCCGCATGGTTCTTCGCGAGGTGTTCGGCACCACGAACCAGATGACGTTTACCGTGCCTGCAAGCGGCAGCGGGGCTATGGAAGCAGCAATTGCGAACTTCGTTCTGCCCGGGTCCAAATTTGGAGTCTTTACGGCTGGGCACTTCGCAAATCGAATCATCGCCATAGGTGAGCGCCAGCGTGCAAATGTCGTACGCCTCGAGAAGCCATGGGGGCAAGTGTTCACGGCGGAGGAAGCCGGGGAATTCGTCGAGCGCGAGCGCCCGGACGTTGTCGCTTTTGTGCAGGCTGAGACGTCTACTGGCGCATATCAGTCAGGGCGCGCAATTGCGACTGCGGCACGGAAGGTGGGTGCGCTGGTTATCACCGATTGCGTAGCGTCACTCGGCGCTATGCCTGTCGAGCTGGATGCCGTGGGAATTGATGTGGCATTTAGTTGCTCACAAAAAGGCTTGAGCTGCCCGGCTGGGTTGTCTCCTATCTCGATTTCAACAAAAGCGTGGGAATGGCTGGAGCGGCGGCCCGAAGCAGAGTTTACCTGGTATCTGGATCTGTCTTTGCTCGCGAAGTATTTTGAACCGCCACACGTTTATCACCACACCCCATCGCCGCCGCTCTACTACGCAATGCACCAGGCTCTTGTGGCCATTGAAGAGGAAGGGTTACGCAATCGATGGAACCGGCATCAGCGCACAAACGAACGCTTGGTCGCGGGCTTGACCCGCCTAGGCTTTCAGCCGCTGGTCACAAAACCGGAAGAGCGGATGTGGAATCTCACTACCGTAACTCCGCCCGCAGGGGTGGATGAAGCGCAACTGCGTCGACAACTTGTCGAAAAATACGGCATCGAGGTTGCGGGTGGAATCGGTCAACTCACCGGCAAAATTCTTCGAATCGGAACCATGGGCCCCCTCGCGACTGACGAAAACACGGATTTTCTCCTGGAAGGTTTAGCCGCTTGCATGTAACGAAGGTGAGCTAGGTTACGAGCTCGATGCCGTCCGACTTTGTCATTCAACTCGGCCTTTGCCAAGTCCAATTGCTAAAGGGTGATATTACGAACATCGCTGTGGATGCAATTGTGAACGCCGCAAATTCGCAGCTGGCCGGCGGCGGCGGAGTGGATGGAGCGATTCACCGAGCCGGAGGACCGGAGATCATGCGGGAGCTAGACGAGATCCGTGCCCGCATCGGCCGATGCGATACAGGAAACGCCGTGGTGACGCAGGCTGGGCGGCTGCCGGCCAAATATGTTTTTCACGCGGTCGGACCCGTGTACCGGGATGGTCTGCATGGCGAGCCAGCGCTGCTCGAAGCGTGTTACGTTAACTGCCTTAAGCTGGCCGCAGAACGAGACGTTAAGACCATCAGTTTTCCTTCAATCAGCACCGGCGTGTACGGTTACCCGATCGAAGAAGCTGCCGAGATCGCAGTGAAAACCGTAGCTAGATGGCTGCGTGAACATACGGGTCCTGTGCGAATCGCGAAGCTCGTTCAGTTCAGCGACCGCGATCACGAAGTGTACCGGAGGCACGCGGAGCAGCTTCGCGGAAGCTTTTCGGCAAGTAATGCCGTGTAACGGCATATCGCACTTCGGCGCAGCCGCTTAATGCGACCTTCACATACAATGTAGATGGCTGATGCAAGTTCTCGATGCCGGATCGCACAAGTATTTACTTCTCGAATTGGATCCTGAGTTTATAGGAAACATCGCCCGTCAAGCGGGTTTTCAGTTCAAGATCGACGATCAAAGTCGCGTGCTATCGCTTGATTTGTCAGCGACCGACCGGCAAGCTCCTTTGCTGCTGTTCGACGCGGCAGATCCCGGAAACCTCGGGTGGTTTTCGCGTTGCCAGTTCTATGTGGACGGAAAATCCGGCAGCGTACTGCAGACGCCTCTCTCACTCGCGAATCAGCGAGATAAAACGGGACGGGCGCTTCCTCATGCCGTGCGCTTGCAGATTGCGAAAGAGTTGCCTGGAACATTTCGGATGCCGGGACGGCAGCCTGTAACCGAGCAGGTGATCTATGCCGTGCTCTTTAATTTGCTGAATGCTCTTTTGAACACCGGGGTGGGGGTCTGTGGTGGTCCCGCGATTAAGCCGCTGGCGGGCCGCACTGAGCACTTTGGGCCGCGAAACTGAGGGGACGTGCTGTCACAGCGCTCGTCGGGCGCGTGATTAAACTACGAGTTCGCTTTTGGCCTGCTCTACGATTTGCTCGACTTCATTCTTGTACCTATCGAGCTGCTCTTTGTTTGTTGCTTCGAACCGCATGACCAATATAGGTTGCGTATTCGAGGCGCGGACTAGTCCCCATCCTCCTTCAAATTGGACCCGCACTCCATCTATCTCGACGATCTGGCGTCGTTTACGATAAATTTCGGCCACTTTCTCCATAAGGCGGAACTTTTGGTCGTCAGGACAATCGATCCGCAGCTCGGGGGTAGAGATAAGCTTTGGGATGCCTTCTAGCTGATACGAAAGCGGCTTGCCTGATCTCGAGACGATCTCCAAAAGGCGGCAGGCGGCGTAAATCGCGTCGTCATAACCGTAATACCGGTCAGCGAAGAACATGTGCCCGGACATCTCCCCAGCCAGTTCAGCATGCTCCTGCTTCATCTTGGCCTTGATCAGCGAATGGCCCGTCTTATACATGATGGGATTGCCGCCAAGCTCCCGTAATTTGTCATACATAAACTGCGAGCACTTCACTTCGCCTATAAACGTCGAGCCCGGTTTTCGGGAAAGAATTTCACGACCGAAGATGAGCATCAGCATGTCGCCGTAAACGACGTTTCCGTGCTCGTCGACAGCACCGATCCGGTCCGCGTCACCATCGAACGCAATGCCAAGATCAGCTTTGTGCTTACGAACACCATTGATCAGATCTTCGAGGTTTCCGAGAACGGTCGGATCAGGATGATGGTTCGGGAACTTGCCATCCATGTCAAAGTACATCTCTGTTGCTTGGACATCGAGCTTTTCAAATAGGCGATGAACAGTAGGGCCGGCAGTCCCGTTACCCGCATCCACGACCAGTTTCAGCTTACGCTCAAAGTTAAACTGAGACGCAATCTCGTCCACATAGGGAGTGACGGCATCAACGCTGCGCACCGACCCTTCACCGGATTCATAATCGTTGTTCTGGATCAGCTTATATACATCCTGAATGGCTTGCCCGTACAAAGTGGACGCGCCGCATACGGCCTTAAATCCGTTACAGTCAGGTGGATTATGGCTGCCCGTGATCATTACCGCCCCGTCCGCCTTGAAGTACACTGCCGCGTAATAGAGCACTGGCGTGGGAACCGTGCCCAGATCTAAAACATGGGCGCCAGCGGCAAGTAGCCCTTTGATAAGGGCATTGTGAAGACGGGTGCTGGTCACACGGCAATCGTGCCCAAGGCAAATCGAGCGACCGCTGTGGCGAATAATGTAAGTGGCTAGCGCTCGCCCTAAGCACTCAACATCTGCGTCAAGCAGTTCCTCATCGGCAATGCCGCGAATGTCGTATTCGCGGAAAATACTGCGCTTGAGCATGTGTTTCAGAATAGCGATGCCCTGTTTCCAGTGTCGCGCCGTGGTCAATTCAGAACTTCCCGGCGGACAACCAGGCTTTCGAGGTACTCCTTGTCGACTTCGTAACCCAGGCCGGGAGCCTCCCTTATTTGAATTGTCCCGCGAGAGGTCACTTCAACCGGCGGCGTGATTACGTCGCGTTTCCAATAGCGTTTGCTTGCCGATACATCGCCGGGCAGTACAAAATTCGGCAGAGTAGAGAGCGCAATGTTATGGGCCCGGCCGATGCCCGAGTCGAGCATGCCCCCGCACCAGACCGGTACGCCGTTCGATTGACAAACATCGTGCAGTCGTTTTGCTTCAGCAAAGCCGCCCACGCGTCCGAGTTTAATGTTGATGATGCGGCAAGCCTTGAGACGAATCGCCTGTTCTCCGTGGTGCGCTGAACGTATACACTCATCGAGGCAGATCGGCGTTTCGAGCGAGCCCTGCAGCACTGCGTGATCAATGATGTCATCGTGAGCCAGGGGCTGTTCGATCATCATCAAATAGAACTCATCCAACTTCCTCAAGTGCTTAACATCGTCCAAAGTGTAAGCGGAGTTCGCATCAGCCATCAGTTTGATACTTGGGAAGCGCTCGCGTACCCGGCGCACGACATCAACATCCCAGCCGGGTTTGATTTTCATCTTGATGCGTCGATAGCCCGCGGCGAGTTCGATCTCGATTTTCGCCAGTAAGTCTTGGACGGAATCTTGAATACCAATAGAGACGCCGCATGGAATTTCCCGGCGAGCGCCACCCCCGATCGTCTTCCAAAGCGGTTCATTGTTCAAGCGGGCCTGCAAATCCCAAATTGCGGTTTCGACGCCGGCTCGGGCCATATTATGACCGCGTATATGCTCTGTGCGTGTGCCCGCCTGATCAGGGGAAGCGAGCTCGTACCCGAGTATGCGCGGCGCTACGTAATCCACCAAAAGGGGCCAAACCGAATCGGTCCACTCCTCGTTATAGAAAGGATTTTCGCCTGCTGTCACCTCGCCCCACCCGGACATGCCGTCCGCGAAGGCTTCTATGATGACAATGTCACGCTGATGCGTGCGGCCGAAACTGGTCTCGAAAAAATGCACCAGCGGCATACGTATTTGGCGGATGACGATCCGGTCTACTTTGATTCCCATTGCCCTAGCAGATATGTCCCCGCCTCAGCGGTCTTTTCAAAGCCAATCACAGCAAGCCCAGCTTGAAAGTGCCGGTCGAATTCTTCACTTACATGCCTTTGTATCTCTCGCGCCCGCGCTGGACCGCGCTCGCGCACCTCGGCGATTTGCGTTGGCACGGGAATCGTCGCTTCGGTCATGGGTCTTTGAAACGCGTGATGATCACAGAACGCTGCCGCGCGCGGAGACTGAATCCACCATTCGGCAACCAGGCGGTCCGTTGGAAGCCCGCCATGGAGATGGCTTGTGGTCGTCCCGTATTGATTGTGCACATAGCGGCGGGCGATCGCGCCGAGGCGTTCGATATTGAAGAAGGCATTTTTGATTTCAAGAGGATCAAACGTCCACTCAATCAGATCAATTCCGCGCCCCAGGGCGTACTCGCGCTGCTTCAACTTTAAATTCCGGCCAACGCCAGTGTTTCTATGTTCCGGAAGGACGCCCAGCATGTGGCTATGCAGATAGAACTTGTTTCCGGGCTTGAGAGCGGGAATACATAAACTAAACGCGACCATCCTGGCACGATCGAAGGCACCGAGCACCTGGCCACCGATTTTATCCGCCACGACGAACAAACGAAGTGGCATCAGTTCTACGTCTTGAAAGCCCCAAATTTCTCGCTGCAAGCGAACGGCATCCGCAAATTCCTGATGCTTCGTAAGCTGGCGAATTTCGATCGCCGTATTGTGCGGCATCTTTTCTACGCGTGTGTAATCGCCCTCATTGTAAGGCAAGGCTAAGCCATGGCATAGTAACTGGGGCAGCAAGAAGTCACTCGCATCGCAGAGGAGCATCAGCATGGCGTTTGAGAGAAGAATCAGTTTACCCGGCAGCGAGAAGGAGCCCCTTCCGGGTTCACAGCCTGTCGGCACGATCCAGAAGGATGAACCGGTCCGAGTCACAGTCGTACTGCGCCGAAACACCGCCGACCCTGTCCCGAGAGGAAAAGGCGTGCGCAAGTACCTGTCTCAGGAACAATTCGCGGCTCGCCATGGTGCCAAAGCAGGCGACATCGAGCTTGTTGAGAAGTTTGCGCACACATTTCACCTCACTGTGGTCGAAAGCAGCCCGAGAAAGCGTCGGGTCGTGCTTATCGGCACAGCCGAATCGATGAGTAAAGCTTTTGGAGCAGAACTTGGGTATTACAAAATCGAAGCGACGAATCATATTTTCCGCGGGCGCTCCGGGTCGCTGAGCATCCCTGCCGAACTGGAGGGCGCCGTAATCGCGGTTTTGGGGCTCGACACCCGACCGGTAGCGAAGCCTCACATCTGCAGAAGTAAGCGACTGGTTACACCGGCTGCCGCTTCGCCCGGGCAAGTAGTCAACCCACCAGCGGGGACATTTACCCCACCTCAAGTGGCAGCTCTGTACCATTTCCCGCCGGGAGTCACTGGGGCAGGCCAAACAACCGCGATTATTGAACTCGGGGGAGGATACTCGACCACAGATCTTCAGACGTATTTCAGCAGCTTAGGAGTGACGGAGCCGAACATCACTGCAGTCTCTGTTGATGGCGGAACGAATTCACCGGGCTCCGATGCGGATGCCGAGGTGATGCTGGATATCGAAGTGGCTGGGTCAATCGCGCCAGGAGCAAACATTGCGGTCTATTTCGCTCCAAACACGGATCAGGGCTTTATCGATGCCATCACTGATGCGGTCCATGACACTGCGCGTAAACCTTCTGTGATATCGATCAGTTGGGGCGCTGCGGAGGATTCCTGGACTCAGCAGTCGCAAGCGGCCATGAACGCGGCTCTTCAGGACGCCGCCACCCTGGGAGTGACCGTAATTGCCGCCGCGGGTGACAACGGCTCGACCGACGGTATGGGCGACGGAAATCTTCATGTAGATTTTCCAGCTTCAAGCCCTTATATTTTGGCTTGTGGCGGCACAACTTTACAGGGCTCCGATAATGCCATCTCTTCGGAAGTCGTGTGGAACGAGATTGCGAATAATGAAGGCGCTACGGGCGGAGGCGTCAGTAACGCATTCCCGTTACCCGCGTACCAAACCTCCGCAGGCATTCCAGCGCAGCCGAAGACGGGCTTTGTGGGACGCGGTGTTCCCGACGTGGCGGGAGACGCGGACCCAACCACCGGCTATTGGATCCTGGTTGACGGACAGAATGCGGTAGTCGGCGGAACCAGTGCCGTCGCACCACTGTGGTCCGCTCTGATCGCGCTAATCAATCAGCAACTCGGGGTGCCTGCCGGCTTCGTCAATCCCGCTCTTTATGGCCTTAAGACGTCATTCAACGACATCACAACCGGCAATAACGACGACAGCGCCCTGGGTTACTTTACCGCCCAACCCGGCTGGGACGCGTGCACTGGACTGGGAAGCCCGAACGGGGCCGCCATTTTGGCCGGACTGATGGCGCCCGTATCAACAACGATGAACGCGCCACGCACACGAATAGCCGGTAGCGCTCCCAAGCACGTCTCAAAGACTCAATGGTTGGTTGCCGCGCCGGCCAATGAAGAAGTAACTGTGACGCTAGTTCTACGCCGGAAGGAAAGTTCCGGCGTAGCATTGAATACAGGTGAACAGCTGCTATCCGGCCAAGCGCTACCGGTTTCAAGAGCAGAAGCACAGCAGGCACTCGCAGCTAATCCAGAAGACATTGCGGCGGTTCGATCCTTCGTCGAACAATACGGCTTGAAGATTGTAGAGGAGAATGCAGGCGCGCGTAGCCTGCGCGTGAAAGGCACGGTGGAACAGATAGAAAAAGCATTCGGGGTGCAACTCCGAATGGTCGAGGCGAAAGGTCAACAGTGTCTAAGCTATGCAGGATCGATCTTGGTCCCCAAGCCGCTCGCAGGAGTAATTACAGCTGTACTGGGGCTTGATCAGCGACCTGTGGCACAGCACCATAAGGCGACGACTACAGCTCAATAGAGCGGCTCTTCACCGGGCGGGCGTGTTTTCCAGCGCCGATGTATCCACATCCACTGGTCGGGATATTGTCGGATAATCTCCTCGAATACCGAATGAATACGCTGGGTGTCGGTCTGAGCATCACCGCTCAGGTCCACTCGGGGATAGAAGCGGAGGACATATCTTTGCGTCCTTTCGTCCCATATGGCAAATCCGGGAATAACGGCGGCCTGGGAGCGGTAGGCAAGCTTCACAAACCCTGAACCCGCGCATGCGGGTTTCCCGAAGAATGTGACAAAAACTCCCTCTGAAGGCATCGTGTTTTGATCCGCCAGAATACCTACGGCCTCATTGTTCCGCAGGGCACTCAGCACTGCGCGTGCGGCATCTTGCTTATAGATGAGGTGGTTGCCAGATCGTGTGCGCCGCTCCTCGATAAGCCTATCGATAAACGGATTATCGAGCGGACGCACCATGACATGCATCGGCTCCGTCATGAGCGCATGCGCGAATGCGCTCAGCTCCCAGTTGCCGAGATGTGCAGTCGCAACCAACACGCCCCGACCGCACCTTTTGGCCTCAAGGTAGTTTTCGAGGCCTTCATAGCTGATCCATTGAGAAATATTCGATTGATCGAGTGAGACGCATCGTGCCAAAGCAACCAGCAGCCGGGCAATGCTGCGAAAAACTCCATTGACGATCTGGTCGTGCTGATGACTGTTCAGTTCAGGAAACGCGAATGACAAATTCTTCAAGGCCACCACGCGAAGTTTAGGTAGGGCGAGGTCTACCAAGCGAGTGGTGGCGCGCGCAACCACATTCGCGGCGCTCAACGGAAGCCGTCTCAGAACATACAAAAGCGCCAGCGCGGCCGCGTACTCGACGCGAGTCTGAAGCCAATTCTTCTGTTGAGCCAATTTTGGAGTTTAGTCGATCCAGCCACCACCGAGCACAAGATCGCCATCATAGAAGACGGCAGCTTGTCCTGGAGTTACCGCGCGCTGTGCTTCATCGAAATGAACTTCGATACAAGAATTGTCGGTGGGTACGAGCGTCGCGTCAGCTGGAACGTGCTTGTTTCTGATCTTCACCTGCGCCCGCCGAGGCTCTTGAAGCGCATCGATTGAAAGCCAATTCACTTCTCTTGCTAAGAGGGAACGCCTCATCAGATCTTTATTGGGGCCGACGATGACGCGCTGCGTGGCTGGCTCGGTAGCGATGACGTAAAGCGGCTCCGGAGCAGCGACACGGAGTCCCCGGCGCTGCCCGATGGTGAAATGGTGAGTGCCGCCGTGCTCTCCCAAGAGCCGTCCATCTACATCGAAGATTTCGCCTTTCGTTGCTGCAGGATCGAGCCCCTGTTCGACGAAATACGCGTCGATGAAGGCCGCGTAGTCGCCGTTTGGAACGAAACAAATTTCCTGGCTATCGTTCTTTTCGGCAACGGGCAGCTGCAGTTCTCTCGCGAGCTGACGCACTTGCGATTTGATCATGCCACCAAGAGGGAACAGCGTTCGCGCGAGCTGTGCCTGTGTCAGTCCGAAAAGGAAATACGTCTGATCTTTGTGTGCGTCAACGCTTGTTCGCATTTGGAACCGGGCAGTAGACTCGTCGAAAGTCAATCGCGCGTAGTGCCCGGTGGCAATCTTGTCCGCGCCCACTCCGTCCGCCATTTCAAGAAATTGATCGAATTTGATGAAGTTATTGCACAAAGTGCACGGAATGGGGGTCCGGCCTTCTAGATAATCCTGCACGAACGGCTTCACGACCTGCTGTTCAAACCGCTCCTCAAAGTTGAGGACGTAATAGGGAATCCCGAGAGTTGAAGCCACGAATCTGGCATCATAGACATCGTCGAGCGAACAACAGCGGCCGACCGCGCCACCCTGGGGCACCAGCTCTGGCAGGCGGCGTTGATTCCAGAGTTGCATCGTGAGCCCGAGTACACGAAAACCTTGCTGATGCAAAAGGCCAGCGACGACGGAGCTGTCCACGCCCCCTGACATGGCGACGGCGACTGAAAACGCGTCGCTACACTCCGACAAGGCGCCGCTCCTGTTTCGCATTTCTAAGCTGCTCGAGGCACGCGACAACCGCGCCGACCAATCTGCTGACCTCTTCACGGGTGTTGTAGCGTCCAAATGAAAAGCGAACGCTAGATCGTGCGTCCTCGCGAGTTCGGCCCATCGCGAGCATAACATGGGATGGCTCGGTTGATCCGCTGCTGCAGGCCGCTCCGGTCGAAACGGCGATTCCTTTCATGTCGAGGGCAATGGCCAGCGCTTCTGCCGATATTCCTGGAAACAGCAGATTGCTGGTATTCGGCAATCTGTGATCGGCTGTTCCGTTGATCTGGAGATCGGGTATCGCGGCCAGCATCTCGGCCTCGAACAAATCCCGCAACTCAGCTACATGGCTTGAATCGTTTGGAGTGTATAGTTCGACGGCTCGTGCGAAAGCCATAGCTCCAGGAACGTTCTCGGTCCCCGGCCTTCGCCCTCTCTCGTGGCGGCCGCCGTATTGAATACTATGCAAGGGCGTGCCTTTACGCACGAAGAGTCCGCCGACACCCTTGGGCCCGAAAATCTTATGGGCAGTGACGGAATAGAGATCCACGCCGAGCTGCTGAACGTCACTGTCAATTTTGGCGAAAGCCTGCACGCCGTCGGAATGAAGATAAATCTCCTGCCCTGATGACGCCCGTGCCTCTCGTACCAATGCCGCGATTTCTTGAATGGGTTGAATCGCACCCACTTCGTTGTTCGCGTGCATTACGGAGATCAGCACCGTATGCGCGTGCAGGTTTTGCCGGATTCGGTCTGCGTGAACTAGTCCGGTATTCTCGACCTCGATAAATGTAACTTCAACACCCTCTCGCTCCAGCTGCCGGCAAGTCTCTAACACGGCGGGATGTTCAATAGAAGTTGTGATGACGTGCTTTCGAGCACCTGGAAGGTTCCGCACTACCCCAAGCAATGTCAGATTATTGGATTCCGTGCCGCCGCTGGTGAAGACGAACTCATCCGGCGCCGCATGTAAGAAGTCCGCAAGAGTGCGGCGAGATTTCTCGAGCGCCTGTCTGGCTAGTTGACCGGCGGCGTGAATACTTGACGGATTTCCATAGATATCGCGCGCCGCTGCGGCCATCGTTTCTGCGACTTCGGGCGCGATATAGGTTGTCGCATTGTGATCGCAATATAGGCTGGGCATACCAAAAGCAGCGCGGGAACGATTCAAAAATTGTTGCGTCTCCGGGGGGACGCACAACTTCTCGCAAGGAACGGATACTTTCACTACAATTCTAACAGTGTATGAAGCCCTTTCACCCAGGCCCGCTGATTACTCTTACGACGGATTTCGGACTGGCGGATCACTACGTAGGCACGATGAAGGGCGTTCTCCTTAGCCGCTGTCCGGGTGTGCAACTGGTCGACATTTCCCATGAAATTCCGCCGTTCTCGATCTACTCGGGTGCTTACACGATTGATCAGGCAGCACCTTATTTTCCTTCCGGCACGATTCACGTGATTGTCGTCGACCCGGGAGTCGGGACGGCACGCAAGCCCCTGCTTGTGGAAGCACTTGGCCAAAGTTTCATCGCTCCCGATAACGGCGTTCTCAGCATGATTCTCAAACGTGACACAGAGGCCAAAGTGCGTGAGATTACAAATCGGGAGTTGTGGACTAGTTCGCCCTCTTCTACATTTCACGGCCGTGACATATTTGCCCCGGTTGCGGCGGCGCTTGCGAGCGGCACCGTTAAGCCAGACAAAGCGGGGCCGATACTCGCGAAGCTCGAGTTACTCCCGGATCTTGATGTACTTGAGATCAAGCCTGGGCAATGGCAGGGCAAGCTGCTGAGCGTCGATCGCTTCGGAAATGCGATCACCAATTTCTGCAGCGGTGCATTCGCGAAGCTCGCCACGTCTCGCTTCAGACTAGCCGTAGGCAATCACCGGATCACAACGTTTCAAAGCACGTTCGGAGAGGCACCGGACGGGCTCTGTTTTGCCTACTTTGGCAGCTCAGGTTATATCGAATTGGCCGTCAAGGAGCAAAGCGCTGCACACCTGTTGAATGCCGCGCCCGGGGATTCCATAATCCTGCGGTTGTTAGACTTGCACAAGTAGCATCCCTTCCGATGACGTCCGCAGAACCACTTACACTGAGTCGCGTTGCCGAGTTCCGCAAGAAGCTGGAATCGGGAATAGTGCTCGCTGATGGCGCTATGGGTACGATGCTCTACACCAAGGGCGTCTTTATCAACCGCTGCTTTGATGAGCTGAATCTTTCATCGCCTCAGCTGGTGAGAGAAATTCACCAGGAGTATGTGAAGGCCGGTGCGGACGTGCTCGAGAGCAATACGTTCGGCGGCAATCGCCTCCGGTTAACCGCATTTGGGCTTGGAGAAAAATTGTTCGCCGTCAATCAAGCCGGTGTGCGGGTGGCTCGGGAGGCGGCAGGCGATAAGGCTTTCGTGGCCGGGGCGATTGGGCCATTAGGCACACAGATAGAACCTCTTGGCCCGCTGTCCTTCAGGGAAGCGCGTTCGATTTTCAAGGAACAGGCAGAGGCGCTGCTTTCGGCCGGCGTAGACCTGTTAGTTCTCGAAACTTTCTACGAATTGAACGAGTTGCGGGAAGCGATTTTCGCGGCGCGGGAAGCTGCAGGATCCGAGATGGTCGTTATGGCGCAGGTGACCGTGGACGATGAAGGCACGCTGCGGGATGGCACCAATACGCTCACGTTTACGAAAAGCCTGAATGAATGGCCGGTTGACGTCATCGGAGTGAATTGCTCGGCGGGTCCGAAGGTTGTACTCGAAACGATCGAAAAGATGGCTCCGCACACGGCTAAGCCACTCAGCGCCATGCCGAATGCCGGCGTTCCCGCGAACGTCGAGGGGCGGAACATTTACCTATGTTCGCCCGAATACATGTCGCAATATGCGCGGCGGTTTTTACAGGCGGGCGTGCGCGTGATGGGCGGCTGCTGCGGCACCACGCCGGAGCACATTAAGCTGATTTGCAGCGAGATCCGTTCTTTACAGCCTGTTCAACGGACAGCCGCAGCGACTCCGGTTATTGAAGAGGGCAAGCCTCCGGTAAAGCCGCTCCCAAACGTACCCATTGCTGAAAAGTCGGAGTTAGGCGCGAAGCTGGCGACCGGGAAATTCGTCGCGTTTGTCGAAATTCTTCCACCGCGCGGTATCGATGCCTCCAAAGAGATCGCCGGAGCGCGTCTGTGCCGCGAACACGGAATCGATTGCATCAACGTTCCGGATGGCCCCCGGGCAAGCGCCCGCATGAGCGCTCAAGTCACCTGCCAACTGATCCAACAGCAAGCTGGAATCGAAGCGGTGCTTCATTTCTGCTGCCGTGATCGCAATATCCTCAGCATCCAATCGGAGCTGCTGGGCGCACATACGACAGGCGTACGAAATCTGATTTGCATCACCGGCGATCCACCGCGCATGGGCGCGTATCCGGATGCAACCGCCGTTTTTGATGTCGATTCCATCGGGCTCACAAATATTGTCAATAACCTCAATCAGGGTCTTGACATCGGTGGCAATCCGATCGGCTCGCAAACCGCCCTGCTTCTGGGGGTCGGCGCCAACCCAGGCGCTCTCAACATGGACGAGGAATTGCGCCGGTTTGCGTGGAAAGTGGAAGGCGGCGCAGAATACGTGGTTACTCAACCCGTATTTGACTTGAACCTTGTGGAACTATTCCTAAAGAAGACGGAGCAATATAAGCTTCCGATCATAGCCGGAATCTGGCCTCTTACCAGTTACCGCAACGCTGAATTTATGGTGAACGAGCTTCGCGTTCCTGTTCCCGAGCAATACATGGAACGAATGCGGAAGGCTGATACGGCTGAGAAGGCGCGCGCAGAAGGTATCGCGATCGCGCAGGAAATGTCGCGGCGAGTCCGCTCTATGGTGCAAGGCGTACAATTGAGTGCGCCGTTTGGCCGCTACGAAATGGCCGTGCAGGTTGCCGAAGTCCTCGGCGAACGCTAAAGTGACAAAATACCCTTTCCCGGGTACCCCTAATCCCAGGCATCGTTCTTAGTGGCAACCGACCTCATTCAAATCGACGTTGACAACCCTTACACCGGAGCGGTCGATAGGGCTGTGGGGGAAATCGCGCGCGGCCATATTGTCGGGGTCCCGACTGACGCTTTGTACTTACTTGTTGCCGATCCTTTCAACCTTCACGCGGTGGGGCGCGTGTTTGCCGCCAAAGGGCGCGAGAGCGTACGCTCCCTGCCGCTGGCCATTTCCGATACGCTCATGGCTGAGGATTTAGCGAAAGAGCTGACCAGCCGCTTTTACATTCTGGCCCGTCATTTTTGGCCGGGACCTCTGACCATGATCGTTCCGGCGTCGGCCAATGTGCCACTAAAAGTTACCGGCAACACTGGCCGGTTGGCGATGCGTTTCGGGAACTCGAACGTACTAAACACGATCGTGGAGAAAGCAGGTCATGCGCTGATCGCTACGAGCGCCAATATGTCGGGACAGCCTACTATTTCGAGCGGCATAGAACTATTCGCAACCATGGACGGGCGAATCGACCTGGTGCTCGACGGCGGTCTGTGCAGCGGTCCGGGATCAACGACGGTCGACATTACGGAGCCCTATTGGCGTGTTATCAGAGAAGGCGCGATCACGGAAAGAGAGATAGCGGAGCGACTTAAGGCAAACTGAGCGGTTTGTTGCCGGGCGAAGCCTAGTTGAATTAGGTAGCTTCCGTCATCTGTTATCCTGAATCCTAAGCGTTTCCTGCGAGAGCGTCTGTCTTGGTCTCCTAAAATTGATCCGATACTCAATGTCATGGAGTCCAACTCGAATTAAGCGCTGGTGTGCAAGCTCCGGTGTCTATAGGATGCCATGGAGAAGCCTGAAGGCGCTCGGAGGATTCCCCCCTGCTATTTATGGGGTCAGTGACGGGGGCTAAGCGGGAAGCTCTCGCAGGGAACGCTTTCTCCCCGCCATTCCCTGGTTAATGAACATCCTCTTTATTGGCGATATCTTCGCCTCGGGCGGCCGAGGTATCGTCGCCGAACATTTCAGTAAACTGGTCAGCGAATATAAGATTGACCTATCAATCGCAAACGCCGAGAACAGTGCGGGCGGGTTCGGCATCACTCCGCTGATTGCTGAAGAGTTACTGGCGCTCGGCCTGGATGTCCTCACCGGCGGCAACCACAGCTTCGATAAGCGCGAAATTCACGATTATTTGGATCGCCAAGCTCGTGTTCTCCGCCCTGCGAATTACCCCGGCGGATTGCCCGGACGCGGCGTCTACACAGCTATCGCCCGGAACGGTGTGGCTTATGCGGTGTTGAATCTACAAGGGCGCGCTCATATGGCGAGCATTGATTGTCCGTTTCGTAAAGCCGATGAATTGTTGGGATCACTCGATTCGTCCGTGAAGATTCGGATGGTCGACTTTCACGCTGAGCTGACAAGCGAGAAAGTTGCTATGGGGTGGTACCTCGACGGCCGCGCTACAGCGATGATAGGAACCCATACGCATGTGCCAACGGCTGATGCGCGTGTGCTGCCCGGTGGCCTGGCATATCAAACAGACGCGGGTATGACTGGACCTTATGATTCAATCATTGGTGTAGAGAAGGACATCATATTACGCCGTTTCTTAACCGGCGTTGCTGGCCGTATGGAAGCCGCACGTCATGGAGTTGAATTGCATGGGGTCGTGATTAATGCCGATGAGACGAGCGGCAAGGCAACTGCGATCCGCCGCATTCGTTGCATCAAGTAGCATCTTTCAGAAGAAAGGGTGAGGGGCTCACGATGGGATTTGAGCAGTATCATGAACCGGCGCACGACTTGCCGGAAGAGACGCGCACATTCGCGCGCATGATCGCTTCGCTTGGAGAAGAGGTGGACGCCATCAATTGGTACGAACAACGGATCGCGGTCGAAAAAAACAAGGAGGCGAGAGCGATCATGGAGGATGCTCAAGGTGAAGAATTCAAGCACTTTGGCATGGATCTCGAATTTCTCTTGAGGCGTAAGCCGAAATGGCGCGCGATTTTACAAGGCATCCTTTTTCAAAGAGGCGACATCGTCAAGCACGGAGAGGAATCGGAGGAGAAGAACGCTTAGCGCCTACGCTTTCGCGATCGCCACTTCCAGCTCATTCCCTAAACGGCCAAGCGGCACTCCTTCCCAGCGCGCCACTACGACCGTCGCGACGCAATTGCCGAGCACGTTTACAGACGTCCGGCACATGTCCATTAGTGCATCGACGCCCAGAATTAACGTAATTCCCTCTTGTGGAAGCTGAAACGTGCCCAGCGTGCCCGCCAGGATCACCAGCGCGGCCCGGGGGACGCCAGCAGTGCCTTTGCTCATCAGCATGAGGGTAAGCATCATGCTGATTTGTGCTCCGGCCGGCATGTGAATGTCTGCGGCTTGGGCGATGAAGATTGACGCGAGTGACAGATAAAGTGTCGAACCAATCAGGTTGAAGCTGTAACCGGTCGGCAGCACGAAGCCTACGATATGCTTTGGCACGCCGAAGCGCTCCATGTTCTCAAGTGAAAGGGGCAGGGCTGCCTCGCTCGAGGCAGTTGAAAACGCAATCAGGAATGGTTGGCGCGCCGCTTGCCAAAAGCGTCGCACAGGCACGCCCGCAATTATTAGGGATGAGCCGAGTACGAGAAGCACGCACAACCCTTGCGCTAAGTACAAGCTGCCGACCAGCTTTCCCAAGCCGAACAACACGCCGATTCCTTTCGAGCCAATGGTGACGGCTATTGCCGCACCGACTCCGAAAGGTGCAAGGTACATGACGTACCTTGTATACCGAAACATTATTTCGGCGACCGAGCCCGCAAAATTCACGACGGGGAGTGCCTTCGCGCCAACCGCTGAACACGCTGCACCAAACAGAAAGAAGAAAACGACCATTTGAAGCACATCGTTCTGCGCAAATGATTCGAAGATGTTGCTAGGTACCGCGTGTTCCAGAATCTGGCTTAGTGAAGCAGGTTTGGCCAGCCCGGGTACGACGGCGCCCGACTTCCCGGTCAGTCTCATTCCCACGCCGGGCCGCATCACATTCACGACGAGCAAGCCAATCAGCAAGGCGAGAGTCGTCGCAATTTCAAAGTAAGTGATCGCCTTGAGCCCAATACGTCCCATGGTCTTCAACTCGCCCGCGGATGCGATGCCGTAGACGAGCGTGCCAAACAAGAGCGGACCCACGATCGATTTGATCAAGCGTAGAAAGATGTTGCTGATGGGGGCGAGGTGTTTCGCAAACTCAGGGAAGAAGACCCCTATCAAAACTCCAACCAGTAAGGCAATAAAGATCCAAGAGGTTAAAGACAGCTTCTTCACTAAGCGCATGAACGGCTATCGTTCTCCCCATTTCAGCTTCTCTCGGAGCACGTCAAAGAAAAGCATCTTGGGGGGACGAATCAAACTGATGGTTTTTGACGAGGATCGGCAGACCACCCGGTCTCCTTTCGACATGGGCTCCCCTACCTGTCCGTCGATTGTCAAAAACGTGCCCTCGTCTCCGTGGCTGAGAACGTTAATGACGCTCGTATCTGGAACGATTACGGGTCTATTCGTCAACATATGGGGACAAATCGGCGTAATACAGAACGCAGCGACAGACGGAAAGATAACTGGCCCACCCGCGGACAGCGAATACGCAGTAGAGCCCGTGGGTGTTGCGATGATCAGCCCGTCAGCCTTGTATGCGGCAACAAAATGGCTGTCCACATGCGTATCAAGATCGATCATTCGGGCGAGCATGGATTTATTGATAACTATGTCGTTCAGAGCTGAATACGCCGCAATGACCTGTCCGTCGCGTAGAAGCTCGCAATCGGCCATTCGGCGGCGCGCAATCCGGTGTTCGCCACGCAAAGCTCTTTCCAACTCCGGGTACAACTCGTCTACGGTAATTGAAGTTAGAAACCCTAGCCTTCCGAGGTTCACGGCGAGCAGCGGGATTTCCCGGCCAGCAACCACTCGAGCAGCCGAGAGAAGCGTTCCGTCACCCCCGAGCACGATCACTAAATCCGCGCCTTCGGGCAGCTCCTCGCGTGAGTGATATTCGCTTATTTCGGCATACTCGGCGGTTTGCTGATCGCAGCGACACCGTATTCCTCGCTCCTCCAGCCACTCGAGCAAGCCGCAAACAATCTCCGGCGCGTGTGCGATCTTCGGTTTGGAGATGATGGCGACTGTTGCGATCTGTTGCATCTTTTAGCCGCCGCACTGACTGCGATGGCGCAAGAATAGCTTAACTCGCTTCAGGATACTCGCTCAATGCCGCCTAGCATGCAACAGGAACTCACGATTGCCCTTTGCCCCAAGAATGGGACTATCCATGACAGCAGTGTGAAAACCCGCGGCCTGTAGCGCCGTGCTCACTTTATCGCGCGCGAACCGATGGGCTTCGGGGTCGTGGACGACTCCCCCTTTTCCGACAATCTCGCGTCCTACTTCAAACTGAGGTTTAACCAGAACGATCCAGTCACCATCCGCTGCGAGCAAGGCGGCCATTGCGGGAATTAAGAGCGTTACCGAAATGAAGCTAACATCACAAGCGATTACGTCTGCGATCTCACCGATATCTTCAAATTTTAGGTAGCGCGCATTGAGATGCTCATGCAGAACCACGCGAGCATCGGTCCGCAGCTTCCAATCAATCTGGCCTGCGCCGGTATCCACGGCATGCACGCGTGCGGCGCCACGCTGAAGCAAACAGTCCGTAAAGCCGCCAGTCGAGGTACCGATATCGAGACATACACGGCCGTTCACGGGAATGTCGAAACCACTCAGAGCCGCCTCCAATTTAAAACCGCCCCGGCTCACGTATTTGAGTGGCTGCTCTACTTCGATGCGCACGCCTTTGTTGACCATGCGGCCGGGCTTATCCGCCTTCTGGCCGTCCACTCTCACTTTTCCTAAAAGGATGAGCGCTTGAGCTTTCTGGCGCGTCTCGACCAACTGGCGGCTGACCAGCGCGGTATCGAGACGTTCCTTCACGCCTCAAGCCTTGCGTTGTACAACGAAATCCGCAATTTGCCGCAATCGCTCAGCTCGATCGCCGAATCCACGCAGCGCCAGGTGAGCCTGCAATCTTTCTTGCTCCGCCATTTCATGCGATCGCTCCAGGCCGTAAACGGCCGGAAACGTGACCTTCTGCTGCGCTTCATCCTTGCCGGCAGTCTTTCCGAGGGCCTGGGATGGCTCTTCAACATCAAGAAGGTCGTCAACGATTTGGAAGGCCAGCCCGACGTGTTCGCCGTAATGTGAGAGCGCTGCCAGCTCACTATCACTCGCGCCAGCGTAGATCGCGCCCGCACGTACACTAGCGCAGAGCAAGGCTCCTGTCTTCGCGCGATGAATCGATTCCAGCAAGAGCGCTGTGGGCGTTTTGCGCTCGCCCTCAAGGTCATTAACCTGCCCACCGATCATGCCGCCCACCGTTCCCGCCGCGCGTGACAACTCTTCCACCAATCGAATCTTTCGTTCCGCGCCAACCTGCTCTATCCGGCTGAGCACCTCGAACGCGAGCGTAAGCAGCGCGTCTCCGGCCAGAATTGCGATGGCGTCGCCGAAAACTTTGTGGCAGGTCGGGCGTCCCCGTCGGAGGTCATCATTGTCCAGGGCCGGCAGATCATCGTGTATCAACGAATAGGTGTGGACAAGCTCGAGCGCCGCTGCGGCGTGCTCCACTCCGGTTTCCGAATCGCTCGATATTGCGCGCGCAGAGGCAATCGCCAATATGGGGCGAATCCGTTTTCCACCGGCGAACAGACTGTATCGCATGGCCCTGTGAATCGAGACGGGATCAACGCTCTCGTCGGGCACCCAGAAGCCCAAAACGTGATCGACCGCTTGTACCTGTTCGGATAGATATTCGCGCAAACTCGCCCGGTCTGCGCTGGTCATTTCGGAGATTTTTCAGGATCAAAGGGTATCGCGACGACCTCCGCGCCCTTCTTCATCAGAATCTCGATACGCGATTCAGCTTCTTCGAGTTGCTTTTTGCAATCGGCGCTTAGCCGCATACCGGACTCAAACAGCGACAAGCTCTGCTCAAGCGGCAAATCGCCCTTTTCTAGCTCCCTCACGATGCGCTCGAGCTCTTCAAGGCTCGCTTCAAAACTCGGTGAGGATGTTTTTTCCTCAGGCATGGCATTATTGTAGCGGTCACAAGTACCCGGTACCAAAGTAGGGGCAAAGATCAGAAAACCCTAGTTGAGTGGACGTGCTGGTGCTCCACTCGCGCACTGAAGAGACTAGCGTTTCGTCGCGATTTCCCTTAAAGTAGAAGCATGGCTGTTCCCGCCATATCCCGGCCATCTCTCTTCGGCTCAGACTAGTTCCGCCGTTCGGCGGCCCTCTCTAGTTCGTCTTATCTACAAAGAAAAGTTGAGGTTTCTATGCTGAAGCAGATTGCTGTCGATCCGCAGCTGCCGAATTTAGTCACTCCTCTGCCGGGACCCAAGGCAAGGGAGATCATCGAGAGAGATCGGGCTGTCCTTTCGCCCTCTTACACGCGCTGCTATCCATTCGTGATGAAGCGTGGGGAAGGCGCAGTCGTTGAGGACGTTGACGGAAACCATTTCCTCGACTTCAATGCCGGTATCGCCGTCGTCGCCACGGGTCACGCGCATCCGCGCGTGGTCAGCGCTGTTCAAAGACAGGCCGCCGAATTCCTGCACATGTCAGGAACTGATTTCTATTACGAGGGCATGGTGCGTCTGGCTGAAAGGCTCGCCGCTCTGACGCCCGGTGGTGTAAAGCGCCGCGTCTATTTTGGCAACTCGGGGGCTGAAGCCGTGGAAGCAGCGCTCAAAATGGCGCGCTATCACTCGGGACGCGATCAATTCATCGCTTTCCTAGGCGGATTCCATGGGCGCACGATGGGAGCGCTTTCGCTCACCGGCAGTAAGGTTGTTCAGCGGCGCGGCTTCCATCCGATGCTCCCCGTCCAGCACATTCCGTACCCATACTGCTATCGCTGCCCGTACGCGAAGGAGCCGTCCAGTTGTGATGTCGAGTGCCTCAAAGTTCTCGAGGAGCAACTCTTTAAAACCATCCTCCCGGCCGAAGAAGTCGCCGCGATTATTGTCGAGCCCATTCAGGGCGAAGGCGGCTATCTGGTTCCACCGAAGAAGTTTCACGAAGAGCTGCGCCGGATAGCAGACAAATACGGCATCCTGCTAATACATGATGAAATCCAGTCAGGCATGGGCCGCACTGGCCGTATGTTCGCGTCTGAACACTTCGGGGTGACGCCAGATATAGTCACTATCGCGAAGGGACTTGCCAGCGGAATGCCGCTCGCCGCAACCGTTGCTCGTGCCGAGGTCATGAACTGGCCTCCTGGCGCGCATGCATCTACTTTTGGAGGCAACCCCGTCTCCATCGCTTCTGCGCTAACCACGATTGAGTTGCTGGAAGAGAGTTTGATGGCAAATGCCACAAAAATAGGCGCATATATATTGGACCGAATGCGAGACTGGCCGCGCCGCTTCAAACATGTCGGCGATGTGCGTGGACTCGGTTTAATGATCGGCTTTGAGATGATCTACGATCAGGAGACGAAGGAGCGTGCGCCTCAATTACGCGACCAGCTCGAGAGTATGGCGTTCGAGCGCGGATTACTGATCCTGGGCGCTGGCCAGAACTCAATCCGTCTTTGTCCGCCGCTCGTCATCACGCGAGATCAAGCCGCTTACGCAATCGATACACTGGAGCAGTGCCTGAAGGCTCAGGAACGCTGACCTCTGAACCTGAGACGTCCGCGGGCACGCCCGGTTCTGTACGCCAGCTTCCAGTTCTCGATGTGGGGTGCGGGCTCAATAAACAGCCGGGCGCTATAGGCCTGGATCGGAACCCGCATGCTCGGGCGGATGTTATCGCAAACCTGGATCACTTCCCTTTCCCATTCCGCGATAGTGCATTCCGTGAGGTCCGAGCCACACACGTGATCGAACACGTAGCCGACGTAATCCGCACGATTGAAGAGTTTCACCGCTTGCTCGCACCTGGAGGTCGCGTCATTATCATTACGCCCCACTACACTGATTTCAGCTCGTTTTGCGATCCCACTCACCGCTGGCACCTGAATAGCTTTTCGCTTCGCTATTTCGGCCAGGATCACGGCGGCTTCGGCTACTATTCAGGCGCTCGTTTCCGTGAGATTTCAACTCGCGTGAACTTACTTGCCTTCTGGAGATGGCTCGGGTTCGAGTTCCTGGTCAATCACTTCCGACGATTCCGGCGATTTTGGGAATTTTACCTGTGCTATCTCGTGCGAGGCAAGGTAATCGAATGGCAACTGGAAGCAATCAAAGACCCGTCGGGTTCATACACGCACGGCAGTTGCTGTGAAAGCTGAGTGACTCAGCCAGGCAGTTTCGCCAGCGACATACGCTATCGCCTGATGCGGCGCTCGGCCGTCGTGGCGAAGATCTGGCGCACCGCTACCTGCGCAGTTCCGGCTTTATGGTTGTGGCCAGAAATTACCGTCCTAGTTCTGGCGAGGCGGAAGTCGACATCGTTGCTCGTGATAACGGCATCTTGGTTTTCGTCGAGGTGAAGTCGCGTAGCTCAGCCGAGTTTGGAAGTCCAGAGCGTGCCATTGATGGAGAGAAGCAGAAGCGAATTGTCCGCGCGGCTCGCAGCTATGCAACTCGTGCGGGCGTCGATTGGAGCCAGGTCCGTTTCGACACAATCTCAATCGTGTTCACCAGCCCGCCTTCCATCGTTCACCAGCAAGACGCTTTCTTTGATGGCCGGGCGATCTGATCGCCAGAAAACCCGCTATTTGTGTGACGCTACTGCGATGCCGTGAGCGCTTTCAAATAACGGTAATAAAACTCCACGCCGTCATAGTATGAACTGACACCCAGACGCTCATCTTTGCCATGCGCTCGGACGTCCTCGCGATCAATCGCAACGCCGCTAATTCCATAACTCGGCAGGCCCGCGGCCATCGTATAAATGCTATCCGAGGCTCCGGTTTCCATCTCCGGCACAACCGGGGCGCCCGGCCAAATCTCGCCCGCTAGGCGCTCGAGCGGCTTGACCACATCAGGACGGAGCGGGGGAGGAGACAGCGCCTGTTGTTGCGGAGCATGGTCAAGTGCATTACCAGTGGCCGGATCGATGTAGTCCACCTGTATGTTCGGATCCGCGAAGATGTGCACAAGGTCCTGCCGAACCTCTTCACGCGAATGGCCCGGAAGAATGCGGCAATTGACAATCGCCTGCGCGGTCTGTGGAAGAGCATTGTTGGCGTGACCTGCGCTGAGGCGTGTAGCGACGCACGTGGTCCGCATCGTGGAATTATAGCGAGGATCGGCCGACAGCCGAGCGATGGCATTGGGATCGGGAGGAGTCCGCAAAATAGCCCTCACATCATCTCCCGTCGTTTTATCCACAAGTGCGGCCATGTGCTCGAAATACGCGCGGGTCACTGTATTGAGTTCGAACGGGAACGGCGAGTGCTGGAGGCGGCCGAGCGCGTCAGCGACGTGGTAAATAGCATTGTCCGGGACGGGCAGAGAGCTGTGGCCGCCAGGATTTCGCGACGTGAGTTGAAAATCTGCATAGAGCTTCTCGCTTGCGTCTAGATCGACGTCGACGGGTTTGCCGTGCTCGGTGGTGACGCCGCCACCATCGGGATTGAGTACAAAATCGGCGTCGACCAAGTCACGATGATTCTTCAGCAGCCAATCAACACCGTTGGCGGTACCACCTTCCTCGTCGGCAGTGAGCGCAAGAATGATGTCGCGGTTGGGCGTGTACCCTTCCCGCTTCAGCCGCATGAAGGTGGTCACTAAGATGGCATCGCCGTCTTTCATGTCTTGCGTGCCTCGTCCATAGAAGTAGCCATCCTTCTCGATAAATTTGAAGGGATCCGTGGTCCAGTCTTCAGGGCGGGCTTCGACCACGTCCAAATGACAAATAATCAGGATTGGCTTCAAGGCGTTTCCGCCACTTCCACGCAGTCGTGCTACTAGATTTCCCTTACGCTCCCTCGGGCCGACAACGGCGAGGTCTGAGGCTGGAAATCCGGCGTCCAGCAGACGTTTCTCCATAGCGTGCGCGGCAACTGTTGTGTTGCCGACGGAATCCGTCGTGTTGATTTCGACCAACTCCTGAAAAATCTCTCGTGACAGTTGACGAGTCGAGTCATCGAGGTGGGCGGCGACCAAAGAGGATGCGGAAACAAGTAATGCGAGACCGAGGCTAGAGTTCTTCAAAACTCATTTTGACATTGCGAATACATCTCAGATGTGGCCGCTCTATAAAGTCGCCTAACGGCCAGTGAAAGTACCGATATCGCGCCGATTACGATGAGACTAGAATTGTTATTGCCAAAACGGAACGTTTCACCGCAACGGTGGTTATAATCACAGTTTGGTTTCGATAGATGCCACAACTTTTTCGGCCGGCGTCGAACACAATTGCTAAGCTTTCGATCGTACTCGTAATCCTTTTGCTCGGGACAACGCTGGGCATCGCCTACATCACGGATCGGGGCACCTGGATGACCTTCGTTCGCGTGGCGCCGGAGCAGCCCATACCTTTCAGTCATAAGCACCACGTGAAAGATGACGGTATCGATTGCCGGTATTGTCACACGAGTGTCGAGACCTCGCATTATGCAGGTGTTCCTGCCACGGAGATCTGTATGACATGCCACTCTCAAATTTGGTCGAACGCCTCGGTGACCCAGCCGATTCGAGATAGTTGGGCGAGCGGGAAATCGATTGAATGGAGACGCGTGCATGATCTGCCCGACTTCGTGTATTTCAATCACAGCATCCATGTGAACAAGGGCATAGGATGCTCAACCTGCCACGGACATGTGGACGAAATGCCGCTGACGTACCGCGTGAACAACCTCTATATGGATTGGTGCGTAAACTGCCACAGGCAGCCGGGAAAGTACATCCGACCGAGATCCGAGGTCTTCAATATTGATTATGAGTACCCGGCTAATCAGACGGCGCTTGGGCAAAGATTAGTCGCGCAGTATCAGGTTAAGGATGCGCGCACGCTGACGGATTGTTTTACTTGCCACCGATGAAGGAATCTACGTTCGTCTCATTGGAATCTCTACTCGACGGACCCGCGAAGCCGGCGCCCGACTTGGAAGCTCTGCGCAAAAAACTGGCGGGGGGACGCGGTCCCGCGTTCTGGCGCACGTTGGAAGAAGCCGCTGAAACCAATGAACTGCGGGAATACGTGGAGCAGGAATTCCCCGGTTTGTCAGGACAGATACCGCAGGGCGTAGATCGTCGCAGTCTGCTGAAGGCGATGGCGGCTTCGCTCGCAATGGCGGCCGCGGCAGCTTGTACGAGACAGCCGCCAGAATACATCGTTCCGTATGTGCGACAGCCGGAGAACGTAATTCCCGGAGTCCCGCTCTTTTATGCAACAGCCATGCCCACAGCCGGTTATGCGCGCGGCTTACTTGTCGAAAGCCATTTGAACCGGCCCACCAAGGTAGAAGGAAATGCCGATCACCCGGCCAGCCTAGGTGCAACGAGCATTTTTGAACAGGCATCGGTGTTAAATCTCTACGATCCCGATCGATCCGAAACCGTGCTGCACGAAGGACGCATGACTACGTGGAGCGAATTTACCGGCGTGTTCAGTACCGAGTCGCAGGGCCTCAACGTGCGGAAGGGCGAGGGGTTGGCCATATTGAGCGGGGTGACAACCTCGCCGACTTTGATCGACCAGGTCAACAAGATTCGCGGGCAATGGCCGGCCGCGAAATGGTACGTACATGAGCCCAATGTGAATCCGGCGATCGGGAGTGCAGCGAGAAAAATCGCGGGCCGGAATGCAACGGTCGTTTACGATCTTTCGCAGGCCGACGTAATTGTGAGTCTCGAGAGCGACTTCATGAACGTAGGACCTGCGATGCTTGCTTACGCGCGCCAGTTTGCAGGTCGGCGAGCGGTGGATAACGGGCAAACACCCTGCCGGCTCTACGCAATCGAGTCCACACCTTCGGTTAGCGGCTCTTTGGCCGACCACCGCTTCCCGGTGAAGAGCAGCCTCATTCCGGCGATTACGTATCAACTCGCGAAGGCATGCGGTGTGGCAGCACCTGATGTGCCGGGCACAGCGCCGGAATGGCTGAATGCGGTTGCAAAGGATCTCGTAGGTGCGAAAGGGCGATCCGTCGTTATACCGGGTGAATTTCAGCCTGAGAGCGTCCACTTGGCGGCGTACGCGCTTAATGCAGCGCTGGGGAACACGGGCAAGACGGTGCGGCTTCTTGAAGGAGTTGAGCCCGAGCAAACGCATTCGCTCGAAGAGCTCACAAACGATTTGAATGGCGGACACGTCGAGACGCTCGTCATTCTAGGTTCGAATCCGGTATACACCGCTCCTGTGTCGTTGAACTTTGCAGAGGCGATCCGGAAGGCACGCCTGGTGGTCCGGCTAGGGCAGTTTTTCGATGAGACTTCGATCTTGAGTCACTGGCATGTCCCAGAAGCGCATTACCTGGAAACATGGTCAGATTCGCGTGCCTTTGACGGGACTGTAACTATTCAGCAACCGCTGATTATGCCGCTATACAACGGCAAATCGGCCCACGAGATCGTCACCATTCTCGAAGGCAAACCGGACCTGAGCTCGCATGACATCGTGAAGGGCTACTGGCAAGCGCAGAACAAGGGTGGGGATTTCGCCACAATGTGGCCGAAGTCACTGCACGACGGCCTTATAGCGGGAACGTCGGTTGCGGAAGTACATGCGAAGGGTGCGGTCAGCGTGCCAGCATTGCCATCACAAGCAGCGACCGGAGTGGAAGTCGTGTTCCGGCCCGATCCGACCATTGGAGACGGCACGTATTCGAATAACGGCTGGCTGCAAGAGTTACCAAAGCCGCAGAGCAAAATGACCTGGGACAACGTGGTGTTGATTAGTCCCAAAGCCGCGACTGATATGCATGTCGAAAAAGGAGACTTGCTGCAAGTAACGGTGAACGGCAAGAGCATTGAAGGTCCGGCGTGGATTTTGCCGGGACATGCCGAAGATTCGGTCACGATTACGTTTGGCTATGGACGCGAGGGATCGGGACGTGTCGGAAACAACATCGGGTACAACGCGTATTCGATTCAAACGGCAGCAGCGCCGTATGTGAGCAGCGGCTCGGTTACGAAAACCGGCAGAAAATATCGCATCGCAAACATTCAAGAAACGCAGACCATGGCGGGGCGAAATCCAGTCCGTGCAGCCGAATGGACCGAGTTCCGCGAACATCCCGACTTCCCCACACGGGAAGAAAGTCCGCTGCCGGGGGATTTGACGCTTTATTATCCCAATGAATTTCCATATCCCGGCTACAAATGGGGCATGTCAATCGACCTGAATGTCTGTATAGGTTGCCACTCCTGCATCATTGCTTGCCAGGCTGAGAACAACATTGCCGTAGTTGGGAAGGATCAAGTGGCGCGCGGCCGGCATATGCATTGGATTCGAGTGGACCGATATTATTCGGGCAATCTTGACGATCCAGACATGTACAACCAGCCCATTCCATGCATGCATTGCGAGACCGCCCCCTGCGAAGTTGTTTGTCCCGTAGCGGCGACGGTGCACAGCGACGAAGGAATCAATCAGATGGTGTACAACCGCTGCGTCGGCACTCGCTATTGCTCAAACAACTGTCCTTATAAAGTACGGCGATTCAACTTTTACTTGTATTCCGACTGGCAGACGCCGAGTCTGTACGGCGCGCGCAATCCAGACGTTACGGTGCGCAGTCGCGGCGTTATGGAAAAGTGCACGTACTGTATACAGCGCATTCAGGAAGTCAAGATTCAGACGGAGAAGGAAGGCCGGCGCGCGCGCGATGGTGAGATCCAGACAGCCTGCCAGCAAGTCTGTCCCACTGCGGCGATTACTTTTGGGGATCTGAACGATCGCAACAGTAAAGTAGCTAAGCTCCATGCATCGAAGCGTAATTACGGGTTGCTGGACGACTTGAACACGCGTCCACGTACGACGTATCTGGGTTATGTGAGAAATTCGAATCCGGCATTAAGAGGCGAGCGTGCCAAGAGAGAATCCTGAAGAAAAGCTGCTCGAATCAAACGTTCAGGTAATCGATCCCGGACCAGACTCGGTACTCGGGCCGGGGCACGACTACAACAGCGTAACTGACAAGATTGCAGGGGTCGTCTACCTGCCGTTCAAGAAATCGCCGAAGAAGTGGCTGGTCGGTGCTTTCATCTCATTTGTATTCGTCAACGTACTTGTGCTGGCAATGTGCTGGTTGTTTCTGCAAGGCGTTGGCATTTGGGGCATCAACATACCCATAGGGTGGGGCTTCGCGATCATCAACTTCGTCTGGTGGATCGGTATTGGTCATGCGGGCACACTGATTTCGGCAATTCTGTTTCTCTTGAAGCAGGATTGGCGCACGTCGATCAACCGGTTTTCCGAAGCCATGACGCTTTTTGCCGTGGCTTGCGCCGGTATGTTTCCAATCCTCCACTTAGGGCGTCCTTGGCTCGCTTACTGGCTGTTTCCTTACCCTAACAGTATGTGGTTGTGGCCACAGCCCCGCAG
>JBJMGM010000192.1:0-5102 GCA_045807905.1 Bryobacteraceae bacterium
CCCAACCGTATGGCGGGACCATGGCGCCGCTCATCGTCAATGATACGGTGATCGCTGGTGTCTCCGGCGGTGACCACGGTATCCGCGGTTTCCTCGCCGCCTTCAGATCGGATTTCGGCACCCCCGTATGGCGGCATTGGACCGTGCCTCGTCCTGGCGAACCCGGTATAGAAAGCTGGCGAGGCAGCGAACCAATCGCAGGCGGCGGTTCTACTTGGCTCACTGGCTCCTACGATCCCGCATCCGGTACACTCTACTGGTCCACCGGCAATCCCTATCCCGATGGCGACGATCACGGCCGCCCCGGCGACAATCTCTATACCAACTGCCTTCTCGCTCTCAACGCCAAAACGGGTGATCTCAAATGGCACTATCAGTTCACGCCTCATGATCTGATGGATCGTGACGCGACCGAGCCCAACGTCCTGGTCGATACCGTTTATAGAGGTAAGCCCCGAAAATTATTGCTTCACGCAGATCGCAATGGCTTCTTCTATGTGCTTGATCGCACGCGTGGTGAACTGCTTCTGGCCAAGCCCTTCCTGCGCCGCATTGACTGGGCATCGGGCATTGGACGCGATGGGCGACCGGTTGTCACCGATCCACGTGGCTGTCCCAGCGATGCCGCGAACTGGGATTCAACCGCCTTCTCGCCTGACACGGGGCTTTACTATTTCATGGCGCTCGAAGAGTGTGTTGGGAAGCCTACCGGCTATCCCGATCAAACGGGCCAACGCTTTCTGCGTGCTGTCAATATTGAAACAGGCGACATCGTTTGGGAAGTTCCGCAGCCCGGCCCCGCGCGCGCCAAATCTTGGAGCGGCGTCCTCGCTACAGCCGGCGGGCTAATTTTCTATGGCCAACCGAACGGCGGGTTCGCGGCGCTGGATCAGCGTGATGGCCACACGCTGTGGCAATTCCCCACCAACGTTCGCATGAAAGCTTCCCCGATAACGTTTACGGTGCGTGGCACACAGTACCTCGCCATAGCCGCGGGACCCAACATCCTCTGCTTCGGCCTGTGACGCCCCGAAGTCATTGACCGAACCCGTGCAGTTCATCGTAGAATTCGGGTGTTCGCCGGCTTCTAAATACGGTCAAATCAGGAACGAGTTTTACATACAAAGCCTGCAATACAAAGTACGCCTCAATTCTCTGGGTGTAGCTGCCGACCCCTCATTACGATGCTTTCTGCACCGGCATTCTGCCGGTATTTGCTTTTACAGGCGAACAGTCGACTGGGCAGCCGACGGATGCCTCAAGCTCTTTTCTTAAACAGCTCTGCTCGGCCGCCCTTTTGCGAATAGTTAGGATTCAGGATCTTTAGCCAACCCGTTCCGCCATAGGGCGCCGATTTTCTTTTGGCCACGATTCCCTCCAAATCCATGGAGCATACCTGCTTCAAGACCTTAGCGCCTGGCGATTCGAAATGCTGGACGTAGAGCAGCGCATCCTGATCTTTCGGTAGGAGCTTCTGTAAGCGCGCCTTTCGCTCGATCAGGGGACGCTTTGATAGCTGCTCACCGTCCAGCCAGAGCAAGTCAAAGGCCGCATAAATCGGCGGCCTACGCGTTCGCAACAGATCATAGAACTGCGGCCGGCCTTCCGCGTCTACGCAAATGATTTCCCCGTCGAGCACGGCTTCATGGCCCGAAAGGCCATGCGCTAACTCCTTGCAGAGCCGATCAAAGCGCCTGGAAATCTGTAGTGCTGGCCGTTCCAAAACCACAGATAAGTTTGGTGAGGATAACCCGGTCGAGAATCAACCTGCAGACCTATCGCGATTCAGCAACTTACAGATAGAACACAAAGATGCCGCGAATAGTGCGCCGGACGTACTCCGAGTTTGGGCTCGAGGGGAAAGCTGGGCTGGTACGCCTTACGGCGAGCTTGTAGAACGGATCGGACTCACGACGATGAGCGCAATGTCAAACCATCCGGCACGAGAGGTAGTGGCTCGATTTGAGGAAAATTTCGACAAATAATGTCGACCCGCATTTGGGCGCGGTTTGGCTGGTGCCGTTTTGCCCTCGTAAGTAGTCACGAACTATTCCGAGCGCTGCACCCAGACCATCGGACCCTGCTCGCCGGTCACAATCATAGCGACGCGGCCGCCTGCGGGAGAGAGAGCGAGGGATTGCCGGATGATCACACGTTCGAGCGATGTGCCGTCGGGAGGCTCAAGGCGAAATCGGATAGGCCTCGTGACAGCAGGCATGCGTGTGCCGCGCCAAGCCCATGTCGCGAGCCCGGCGGCTGAAGCACCCGCAGCGACCCCTCCAATCCAGGGAAACAACGCGCGCCGCGGAACGGTCCGGAGCGCGACGGAGTCGCTCGTCCCGATCCACTCTAGTTCGGCTTTCAAATCCCGTGCAGTCTGCCAGCGGTTCTCCCGGTCTTTGGCGAGGCAGCGGCGCAGCACGTGATCCAAGGCCGGAGGAGCGACGCTCGAAATCGAAGGCGCTTCACGCTCCAGAATGGCGGCGATTACACTGGCCGGGCTGACTCCTGCGAAGGCTTGTTTCCCCGTCAGCATCTCGTACAGGACCACGCCAAACGAAAAGATGTCACTGCGCGGATCCGCCTCCTGACCTTGGAGTTGCTCTGGTGACATGTAGTGCAGCGTCCCGACGATTCGCCCCTCGCCAGTCAGCGCCTTTGTCATCGTGGCATCGAGAACCGCTGTCTCACGGTCGCGGCTCTGTTTCGCCAGTCCGAAATCCAGCAGCTTGATACCCACCTTGGTCACCAGGATGTTCCCGGGTTTCAGATCGCGGTGGGTGATACCCTTCTGATGCGCGGCGTCGAGCGCATCACAGATCTGCACCGCGTATTTCAACGCCCGATCGAGAGGGAGCGGCCCCTTCATAGGAGCGCCCTCAATGTACTCCATGACCAGATAATCCGGCCCGACATCGTAAAGCGTGCAGATGTGCGGATGGTTCAGAGCAGCGACCGCGCGAGCTTCCCGCTCGAAGCGGTCTGAAAAGTTTTCCTGCGAAACCTTGATCGCAACGATGCGATCCAGCCGGGGGTCGCGTGCCTTGTAGACTTCTCCCATGCCTCCCGCGCCAATACGCGACATGATCTCGTACGGGCCCAGACGAGTTCCAGCAGAGAGCGCCATAAGCTGTTAGCTGATTCTATTCCAAGGACAGATGCGCCGGGCAGGCATCACGGGCTTGCCGGAACAGTTGGATATTACGCCTCTTGGGATTTATTGCACAGACAGACGCAAAGTGTCTGCTGATACCGGACGGGATGGCTAAGTCAAGGCGTCGATATTACGGGCGGGAAGTGTCTTTATCCTGCCGCGTCCACCTACGGCAGAGCTATGCCCCCTGTACACTTCACTTTGACGTGTAACGCGCTAGTCGTACAAATGCGATCGGCGCAAGTACACGCGCGGGTCACCGCGGTGACGCAGAGTGCTACCCCTGGCCCGCGTTCACCTCTGGCCTTCGCTAATAGCAATTGTCGAAACTCAGAATCGTCCGCTGACTCCAGTTTCGAGCAGCTCTCGGTTCGCGCGACTGCGGCGGCATTGTTGGACTTCTATGATCAGTAATTCCAAATGAGCGGCCACTGCCGTAAAGCTCGGAAAACCTAACGCCGTTCAGGTTGAAGCGGTCAGCAGAGTCGAACTGCCCTTCCCGGCTGGTCGCCAGGATGCACCCCGTGCTTTCCCGCTCACGGCCGCAAGTCAGGTTACCAAGAAATGAGCGCGCGGTTCTAGTTGCAGGCCGTACCACAGAGCAATCTGGAGCCGCGGTGATCCGCAGTGCTGAGTGAACGCGGCAAAAATTGTAATGCCAGAAGTGAAGCGCAAGGGCAGCTTGCAGGTTCGCCCAGCTTTTCGAGAAAGCATACGTCAATCTGGCAAGCCGTTTGCACCACTGGCGAAGTGTTCCGCCTTCAGGGGCAGTTGCCCACCGGATCCTAGATACAAAGTGTTCCGTGTTGATGCGGTCACGTTTGCCGAGGTGCCATGCAACGACCAGCTTGATGTGCGCTCAAGCGCGATGAACGTATAGGCATCTCGCCGTCGGATCTTGTCCAACTCCACCAGTTCCACATGCACCGCTGACACCGGGCGACTTGTAATACGCTGAGTCTGACATGTACACACATGGAAGACTCGCCATCTTATTCGCACTCGTCTTCGCCGCGATTTCGGCCGCCCCGGCTCAAACACCAGTGAGTCTCAAGTCTCCGGACGGCGCATTGGAACTCTCAATTGCAACCGTCCGGGGGCAGTCCGTTCAAGAATCCGGAGGCCAACTTGCATATAGAGTCGCCTTTCGCGGCAAGCCCGTCTTGGATTGGTCCAACCTCGGTCTGGCGATCCAAGGCGCTCCGCTGCTCGGCTCAGCAGTTCGAGTCGATTCGACGAAGACCTCGGCGAGCGATGAGGCCTGGAACTCTATCGGCAGCAAAGCGAACCCCATCCGAGACCACTACAACGCGGTAACCGCGCAGACGATCGAGACAGCGCCTCACGGCCGACGCCTAGCTATCGAAGCGCGAGCCTATAATGACGGCGTTGCGTTCCGCTACTCCATTCCCGAGCAACCAGCGCTCCAGGAACTGCGCATTACCGATGAGGCTACACAGTTCCGGTTTCACAAAGACGCGACTACCTGGTCCCTCATTCTCCGCGACTTCCAAACGAGCAACGAAGACGACTATCATGAGCTGACCATCTCCGGCCTGCACCCGGAATACCTGATCGGGCTGCCGATGTTGTTGGAGGTTCCGGGGACCGCCTGGGTGGGGCTGACGGAAGCCTATATTGACGACTGGGCAGGGCTGTTCGTACATACGGTGGGGAATCCGAACGTCCTCACCGCCCGACTTGCCCCGCGCGTCGAAGACCGCAACGCGCCCCACTTGCCCTGGCCGATCGATCCCAAGCTCGAGCCGTCGATGATCTCCGTACTCCGCCAGGCGCCCGCTCGATCTCCCTGGCGCGTGTTGATGATCGAGGACGATCCGGGGCGGCTGGTCGAATCGAACATCGTGGTCAACCTGAATCCGCCATGCGCTATCGCGGACACTTCGTGGGTGAAGCCCGGTAAGACAGCCTGGGACTGGTGGTCGGG
>JBJMGM010000193.1:0-24025 GCA_045807905.1 Bryobacteraceae bacterium
GACCTGCTGCCGCAAACCTGAGAGCTGTCGCACTGCGTCTTGCAGCCCGGCATTGTCTTGGCCGATTGCAGGTCCGCGGCCCCCCTTCGGAGCATTGGCGCCATTCTCCGCGCTTTGTCCCGGCTGAGCGCCGTTTCGTTCCAGCTGTTGACTTAGGGCTCGCACCTGCGCGAGTGCTTGCGCGGCGGCATCAGATTGTCCGTTCTGCCGGTTTCGATCGCCTGCTTGCAGCGCCTGTTGCGCGTCCCTTAGTTGGCGGCTGAGTTGCTCGGCTCCGAGGGTGACGCTGTCCTCCTGACGCAAAGTCCGGGAACCGTATCCGCCTCGAATCCATTCAGCGCCCTTTTTCATCCGCAGCGGTAGCTCTTTTTGTTGTGCATCTGAAAGAGCACTGCGCAGCTTTGAAGTCGCGTCCGGCTGGCTGCCGGCTACGGTTTGCGCTTGCTCTTGAATTTGCCGTTCAAGTGCCTCGAGCTGCTGGGCCAGCTTTTCCTTTTGGCTCGCCAGCGACTTTTCTTGCTGAGTCGCCGGGCGTGCAGGTTGCATCGGGAACTGTTGCCAATAGCGCCGGCGGTACCCAAGGCCGTAAAGAGGATCATCCATTTCCGGCATCGCATTCTCGGCACCCGGCACACCGGAGCTACGGTTCGCGCGATTGCTCGTCTCAGCCGCTCCGTATATCTGCTTCAGGCGATTTGCGATTTCTTTTTGGCCGTTTGCAATATCCTGCGCGCGCTGGGCCAAATCGTTGACCGATTTGCCGGTCTGTTGACGTTGCATCCCGTTCAGCAGATTCTGCGCTTCTCGAAGCTGGGCTGCCGCGCGCTGCTGCGCTGTTGCGTCCCGCTCACTGACGCTCTTACGCATCTCATCTTCGGCCCGCTGCAACGCACCCGCGGCCTCGCGCAATGCTCCAGAGGTCTGCTGCCCACGCTGCGACGCGCCCGTTTGTGAGGAATCGTTCTGGGCCAACTGCTCCATTTGCCGCCGGAGTTGTTCCGCCTCCCGCCTCAACTGCTCTTCTTGCCAGCGTTGCTCAAACGCTTGTTGTTGATTCCGTTGTGCGCCCAGTTCTTGTTGCCTTTTGGCCAGCATCGCTAATCGCTGCAAAGCTTCATCCACGGCTTTTTGTTGGGCGCTTGCTGAAGAAGCCGATTCGCCGGTTTCGTATTGATTTTTTGTCGTGTCGAGCTCCAGATCGAATAACCGCTCCAGATCACGGTTCGCGCCGTTAGCTCCCCCTCCTGCTCCGCTTCGGCCGAAAGCGACCTGGATCTCTCGAAACGTCGCTTCAGCCCGGAGTAGAGCCTGTAATGCTCTCTGCTCAGGTGGAAGTGCATCGCGCCATTTGTCTGGCTTCAGCTCTCCCGCCGCCCGATTCATTTCCTCTGATGCCTGGTCCATGGCCCGCGAGAAAGATTCAAACTCGGAGCTTGTACCCACAAGCTCTCGGCTCCGCATCCGATCAGCTAACGCCTTAGCCTGCTGCCCTAGTTTGTTCTCGAGGTCTGCCAGGAAACGCGCCTCTTCCGCCGCTTTGCTCCGTTCCTTGGGTCGGTCTTTTAACTCATTCCAGGTAGCCGCTATGACTTCCTTCTGGCGTTCTGAAATCTTGCTCTCCTCGCCGCCCATTGTCCCTTGGCTGCTCATTTGCTGTAGCTGGCGAAATTTATAGTCAAAAGGTTCTGCCTGAGCGAAAACGATGTCGCTCCGGGATGTTCTACTCGCATCATGTGCAGTCGCATACAAGCTAACCAGATCTCCCGGTACAAGCTTGAATTTCTCAAGGTAAAGCGTCGTTTTTCCTGTCGTCTCCTTTGCTCCCTTTCGGTTTAGAAGAGAGATCACTTGTTCAGGACTGCCGTTAACGGAATAGTGCAGATCCAGCCCTTGCACACCAAAATCATCTGCTGCTTCTACGGTGACCGGTAGTTCCTCGATTGGACTCACGTGGGGATCGCGTCCGGGGCGCGCAATTTTTACGGACGGGGGCTCATCCTTCTTCGCCTCGATAAAATAGTCATCGCTGATGCGCACGGCCTCAGCGCCATCGAGCGCGGCTACGTGATAGGAACCGTCCTTTTCTACCGGTAAGTCTGCGTTCAGCCAGTTCGCCTGGCCTCGAGCAAGCTCAATTTTCGATCCGTTGCTCAGTAGAAGAGCGCCATGCTCCAGTGGCTTATCGGTGAGAATCTCGATCTCAGCACGGCTTCCTTGGACCGCTCTCACGTCGCCGCCCGGATCTTCCACTTCGTCCTTCAAGCCCAGCCTCGATGGGAAGTGCAGGGTCACGCGCACCCGACTGACGCCTGGTAGATCCCTAACGCCCAGGGTGTACTGCTTCGATTGCCGTGCGCCCGCTGCTACGTAGTACTCGACCGGCTCCGAAAGACCTGCAAATAGGAACTGGTATCTATTCCCCTTGCGTTCGGGTTGCATTGGCGCCTGTTCCCATTTCGCTGCGCCGTGATATTTGGCGTGAAGCACTACGTGCGCCGTCGAGAAACCGACTAACTGGGCTGTAATTACCTGGTCCGACTTTCGCCTGATCGTTTTGTTTCCCGGCGTAACGGTTATGTCGTAGAGCGGCGCGGTTCCCGCATGCGCGCTGCCAATCCAGAGCAGGGAAGCGCCATAGCCCCAATAACCCGGTCCGGCAATGATCATCCACAAAAGAGCCCCGACACCTGCAACTGCCGAAACGGCGAATCCGCGAAACGATGCCGTCTTTCTGAGCGGCTCACTTTCGTGCTCGCGCGCAACACGCAAAGCATCTTCAGCGAGAAGCTCGGTAAAGGGATTTGCGGGATCGGGTCGTTCCGCGACAGTTAGAAGCCGCTGTTCGAATCCTGGAATACGGCGCTCTGCGGATCGAGTAACCCAACGCCGGTTCACTTTGAGTAACGGGATCAAAAGCGCAAAAGAAACTGCAGTGCCGAGCGCTAGAAACAACAAAATCCGCAGCGGCAGAACGACAGTTTGAGCGAACTCGAAACGATTCGCAATCCAAACGAAAAGCAGCGTCAGGAAAAGCGCCGAAGCAGCGACAATTGCCGCTCCCCTCGAGGCCGCGAATAGCCGCGCTCTCAATTGCAAGCGCCTCAAATATGCATTGAGTTGTTCAAGCGCTGTCATGCCTTGCTCTCTTCCTTTTTCAAATACCGGCTAGCGAAAATCGACTCGGCCAATGCCATCACCAGAACTGCCAGCAAGGCATACCGCCACAGACTCCATGGGTAGGTCTGGCGCGCCATAGTTTCCGCCGGATTCTCAGCGTCCTTGCTTCCAGTATTGCGCCACAAGCCCTGGGTTTCCTCTGGCACACGCTTTAAATCTGATTCGCGCCGGTCTGCATGCGCAGCCATGAGCATCCGTCGTCCATCTGCACGCTGCACGTCATAGAACCCTTCATGCTCTAAATCGAAGCTTACAGCCTTAGCCGCATCTGCCAGAGGTAATCCATGTTTTCCGTCCGGGCCGATCACATCTGCTGCAGCACCCTGATTGGGCGTGCGTCGTAACTGGACCGGAGTACCTGTCATTACGTTTGTTGCTATATCTTCGGCACCGGCTAGATATCGCCCCGTCTGGACCACAAATGGCAGGAAAGAGGGATGCAGAGAAAAATCGTTCAGTGCATTATCAAGCGTTGAGGCGAACGTCAGAACGTGGCCTTCACCCAGATCCTGTTCCACAAGCAGTGGCGATCCATCCGCAAATTTTGCGATTACTCGCGCGTTCGGCTTGACCGAGATTCGGGCGGTGCGCGAAAACTGCACGTTTTCGAGTCGTCCAACGCCGAGGAGCGCTGGATTGTGACTGTCTAGAAAACCCGCGCCTTGCGTCTCATCTGTGCGCGAAATCCGATCACCTGTCACGGGCACACGCCCGAACCGTTGCGTATTAGGTCCCAGAGAAATCATCACGGAACCGCCTTTCTGGATATACTCGCTGAGCTTTCGGTCGAGTATCTGATCGAGCTCACCAATGTCGCCGAGTATGACGAAGGCGTACTTGGAGAAATCGTCGCCTGACGCTTGTTCGGCCGGCGCTACCCGTACTTTGAGTCCTGTATCAGTCGCAGACTCCATTGCGGCCCTGTAATAGAAAGCTTCGCGTGTGCGGCCCCGTTCATAGAGAAACAAAACGTTGCGAGGGTCCGAGCGCTGCAGCGCAAACGGGAACTCATCGTCGTTCGGCAGTGCGTCTTGAGGTTCAATGCGGATCTCGCCGCGATTCGCGCCGTATGGAACTTCGAAGGACAGGAATTCAACCTGTGCACGGCCACTCGCGGGCAGAGTCACGTTTTTCGAAGCGGTGATTCGCCCGTTCAGCGCGAGAGAGACCTTGCGCGCAGCTGCCGGTGTGTCCCATCCAGCAATGGTCGCGACTACCCGTGCGTGAGCCGGGTCGTATACCTCTGGTGCGTTTACTGTTTCGACGGCCCAATTGGGCGCATGGCCTTCTCCAATACAGTGAAGCGTTAAAGCTGTATGCGGCCCGACCTGCAGATCCGCAAAGTTTGGGGGCATCGAGGTCTGCTGCATATCGCTCAGCAAATGCACATCGAGACGCATGCTCGTAGTCTGATCAATAACGCGCAAAGCGCGTACGAATTCACCAAATGAGCTTGCCCCATCCCCGGCGTGAATGGAATCGACTGCTGCCCTTAAGATGTTCCTGCCAGTTTCCGGGTGCGTTAAAGCTTCAACGTGCGAATCGAATGCTATTACTTGGGCCAAATCGCGCCCATGTAGCGCTTCAATGACCCGGTGCGCCTCTGCTTTAGCCCGCTGCATGTTATCGCCGTAACGCATACTGAACGAGCGGTCAATGGCGATGACGGTCAGCTTGCGTCGCGCCGTTGAAGTGACCGTGCGGTTCACGAATGGGTTTGCAAACGCAAGCGCCAGCAAAATGAGAAATGCAACCCGGAGAGCGAGGAGCAGCAGATAGCGTAGACGCCTGTGTTTGACCGAGCTTTGCACGCGCCGCTCAAAAAACATTAAGGAGCTGAATGGCTTCGGTGTCCGGCGATATTGCCTGAGGAGGTGTAGCCATATAGGGAGGCCAACTACGGCTATGCCAGCCAGGAACCAGGGAGCAAGAAAGCCCACTTAGATCCTCCGCTGCCGTACCGTGAAATATTCACGTAGGCCTTCATCAAGCGGCCGGTCTGTGGTGAGTAAAAAATATTCGAAACCTGCGGCCTGGGCTTTAGAGCGGAGGTTTTCGATGTGCGCGTCCATCTTCTCGCGGTATTCCGTCCGCGCATATTCAGGCGAAGCTTCGATTGCCTCGTCAGTTTCCATGTCAATCAGCAGGACCGGTTCCGGAAGTCGCGGTTCGAGCTCACTTCGATCGAGTATTTGAAACAGTATCAGCTCATTACCTCGGAACCTCAGAGGCTCTACCGTGCGCACGATATCTTCGGGATTCTCAAAGAAATCGGATATTAGGATCGTGATGCCGCGGCGCCTGAGAAGTTGCTGCAGTTCGAAAAACGGCCGCCTGAAATCGGTACGTTTCCCAAGCCGTGACTTATCGATGGCGTGCAGTAGCCGCATTAGCTGCCCTTGTCTGCCCGAGGGACGAATGAAATCGGACACGTCGTCGTGGAAAACAATGAAACCCGTGCTGTCTCGCTGCAGATGGGCGAGGAAAACGAGGGCAGATGCAAGAAACTTCGCGTAATTAAACTTACTCACATTGCCGGATGCGAAGCCCATGCTCGCGCTCGCATCCAGCAGCACCATCACTTCCGTATTTGTCTCGCCGCGATAGCGCTTAAGATACGCTTTTTCAGTCCGAGCGAAAACATTCCAGTCCACGTGTCGCAAATCGTCGCCGGGCGTGTACGCGCGATACTCAGCGAATTCCTGGCTGAAGCCGAAATCTGGCGATCGGTGCAGTCCTGCTACAAATCCTTCGACAACCGTTTTGGCGACTAGATCGAGGCTCGATATCTCGGCCAGCACAGCAGGATCGAGAAAGCGGTTTGTGACTTCAGCCGGCACTTCGCGCTACCCACGCGGGGCGGGTTTCCACTCGAGTAAGCGGCGCAGGATCTCGTCTGTATTCAACCGGTCTGATTCGGCGTGGAAGTTGAGGAGCACGCGGTGACGCATGATAGGAATGACCAACGCGCGAATGTCGTCATAGGAAACATGAAGCCGTCCGCGGATCAGAGCGCGAGCCTTTCCGCCTAAGACCAGGAACTGTGCCGCCCTTACACTCGCGCCGAAGTTTACGTATTTCTTGATGAACTCTGGGCCATCTCCATTCGCTACTGGACGCGTGGCTCGCACCAGCTCTATTGCGTAACGCGCCACTGATTCCGCCACCGGCGTCATGCGGACAAGCTGCTGAAACTGTAAAATTTCTTCGCCGTTGGTCGCAGGTTCGGCTTCGGGCAGGTGTGTAGTTGTAGTTAGATCGACCACCTTCAGCTCATCCTCAGCAGCCAGATAATCCAGCACGGTATTGAACAGAAAGCGGTCCAATTGGGCCTCGGGCAACGGATAGGTGCCCTCGAGCTCGATCGGATTTTGGGTAGCTAACACAAAGAACGGCGGCGCTATTACATAATGTTGTCCCCGCACTGTGCACGACAGCTCTTGCATTGCCTCAAGGAGAGCTGATTGCGTCTTCGGCGGCGTTCGGTTGATCTCGTCTGCCAGAAGCAAATTTGAAAAAATCGGCCCGGGAACGAACGTCCACGTGCGATGGCCCGTCCCCGGATCTTCCTCAATGATGTCGGTTCCCGTGATGTCGGAAGGCATCAGGTCGGGCGTGAACTGAATCCGGTTGAACTTCAATCCCAACGTGCGCGCCATCGTACGCACAAGCAGCGTCTTTGCCGTGCCGGGTAGTCCGGTAAGCAGGCAATGCCCACCTACAAAAAGGGAAATAAGTACATGCTCGATTACTTCCTCTTGCCCAACAATCACCTTGCGCACCTCGCGCCTGATCGATGCGTGTACCTCTTGAAAACGGCGGATGTGGTCTTTAAGCTCTGTTGGGTCAGTAGTCAGCGGTGCGCTTGAGATGGACATAGTTATTGGCTCAATTGGAGCAGCAATTGCTGCGCGGGCTTGAAATCGGGCGCCTCCTCGAGCGCCAGAAGAACTTGATCCTTTGCTTCTCCTATGCGGTGAGCCGCGCGAAGCGCTTTTGCCAAATCGTAATGCGATTCGGCTGGATCGCCCGGCTGAAGCTGCAGCACTGCTTGATATTCCCGGATGGCTCCGCTCGCATCGCCGCGGTCGAGCAACAGTCCACCAAGCTTGTAGTGAACTTCCTCGTCTTCCGGATAAATGTAGTTGAACCGTCGCAGCGTGTTCTCGGCCTCGGCCGGTTGGCCCGAGTCTTGTTCAAGGCCAGCAAGCTTTGTGAGCCTCGAGAGATTTCTTCCGCCCTTGTCCCGATACTCTGTGAGCCATCGAAGTGCAGCCGCCTTGTCGCCCTTGCTCAAATAGGCGTCACCTAGGACCTCATAGGCGCTTTCACTGCCTACGTAGTCCGGATAATAGTCACGGAGTTTTAAACCTTCGCGAATGGCTTCATCTTTGTTGCCGTTCCGCAAGGCGGCATGGGTGGCTTGTAACCCCTGCTTCCATTCGTCAAAATGGCGCACCGTGTTCCCGGTCTGTTGATCCAGCCAAAGTGAGAAGTTCTGATCGAAGTCAGCCGGCGTCTGATGGAGATTCTCTTGAATAGCTTCCGCCGTCGTTTTCCGATTCGCGTATGAATGAATCATGCCTAACATGGCGTCATTTCCCCACTTTTGGGCGATGTAGTCACAAATCTTGCCGGCTTCGAAGTAGGACACGATCACCTGCGCTGGATATTCTGGACGGACAAAGCCACGATCCAGTTCCAGAACAGGCAGCAGTTTCTTTGCCCGAAGCGCGCCCACGATCTCTGGCGTCATCCGATCGCCCCAGTCGGGTGAGGCCGCGCCCTCTTCATGCACCGCTAACCCTTCGGTAAACCATCGCGGCACCAGGTGGTTCGTTGCGGTCAGGACATACACATGGCTTAGTTCATGCCACATTGTGCTCGCCCAATTGAATTCTCCGGGAGCGCGCGCCGAAGGGCTGTCCATCGCGACAACCCTGCCGAAGGTTACGCCCAGCAATCCACCCTGTCCCGGTAGACCAAGTGTACGCACGACAAAATCTTCATGGTTCGGGTACACTTCGAGACGTACCGGACCCGGTAACTTCATCTTGTATTTTTGCTGGTAAGTGGAAATGGCGTGATCCAGTTCCGGCTTGATGTAAGGCCGTAATAAGGCGGCTTCCTTTTTGTGAAGGATTATTGTCGTCGGGCCGGTGGTAATGGCCTGATAGTCCTTCAGCGTGTCAAGCAGGCGCAGACAGTTGACAGTCTCAGCGTCCCGATACCTCGCTTCGTAACAGCGTTCGAGTTGCTGCCGTGCTTCGTCTTCAAATCCCAGCCGCATCAGATTGACTCCAAGTTGCGAGCGCGCCGCCCACAGATCCGCGTCTAACTGGAGCGCCATTCGGTAATATTTGATACCCTCCTCATAGCGCCGGTTGATCACGAAAAAGTGAGCGCCCGTTGCATACGCCTTGCCATACACCGGATTCACTTTCAGAATGCCGTCGATCCAATCGGAACGCGGCTTGCCATTCAGCCAATCCATTGAAGCGAGGACGGCGAGCCCGTCTAGCGCTTCGGGCGAAAGCGTCAGTGCTTTTTGGGCCTCTTCAGCCGCCAATTTTGGGTTGCTATCTTCGAGTGCAAGATACGACAGTAATTCATGCGCTTCGACCAGCTTCGGATCGTGTTGAAGAGCATCCCGCGCGAAATCAACCGCCTTCCGGTCGTATCCCTGGGCGGCCACTCGCGCCAGACCGAGGTAAGCCGGTGCATAATTCGCGTCTAGCTTGAGAGCTTCTTGAAAGAGGTTGGCCGCTTCCGCTGGATTGAAACGTTCCAGGAACAAACAGCCCCACTCAACCCGAACAGCCGCAGAGTTCTTTCCTTGCTTATAGGTCATACGGAACTGCTCGTTGGCTTCTTCGTACTGATCGAGTCCCCAATAGCCCTCCGCTCGAGCAAACGCGTCATCGCTCTTGAGTAGAGCCGTAAAGCAGGCTCGCGCCTCCGTGCGGTGCCCGTGATGACGGAACGCGCGACATTCATCAGGTTGTGCAGCAGAGCACTGCGCTGCGAAAGCGAACGCAGCGAGGGAAGCGATTGCGAACGGGGCTATGTTCAACGATCAATCTCCGCTTGAGTACGGGCGAGCTCCAAAAGCAAAGCGGTCAATAGTTGCTTATATTCATCCGCCGCGAGGGCCGCTTTCTGGTACTTGAGCCTGTCAATTTTCGCTTCCAGCTCTTCTTTCCTCGCCAAGAGCCGCTGCTTCTCCGGCCTTGCGTTCTTTGCGGCCTCGGGATGCGATTGCATCAGCGGAAACGCCGCCGCGACCAGCCCTTGACCGTTCTCCGGATTCGGATTACGCATTCCGTTCGCCGTGCCTGTATCGCTAAAGATGGCGTGCTCGGTCGCAAGTATTTTTTCAGTTTCGAAATAAGCAGCTGTTTTACGCTCGGCGTATCGGTAGGCTTCGAGTGCCGAGATCGTTCCATTCTTGTTAGCGTCCGCCGCGGGATCACGCAGCGCGTCAACCCAATAGCGCGCAAAAACAGTCGCATTTTTCTCATTGCCTGATTTTGTCGCCGTAATTACGATGCGGTTCTTTCTGGCGAGTGCGGACAGCGATGCTCCGCTGGCGCTCGTCATGTTCACGACCAGCTGGCGCCGTGGCGGAAGACGGTTCAGCAGCGATCCCAAATCGCTTGCAGTAATATCCGGGCCGGGCAAATTGAATTTATAGTCTGCGCCGTCAAATGTTCCGTGCCCGAGCAAAAAGAGCGCAAATGCATCTTCCGGTTGGGAGTCGCGTGCTATGCGTGCCAACACCTCACGCACATGCTGTCGGGTGGCAGAAGTTCCAGAGATCGTTTCGACGTGTGCATTCGGCCCGTTTGCGCGTAGTTCGTGGTCAATCGCGGCAGCCCATTGGGCGAATTGCGTCTCGTACTCCGGGCTTCCGCCGAGTCCCGCAACGGTCACATAGTACGTCGCTGCCGGTGATGATAGCGCCACGATGGTTAGCAACGCGATCAGTCTCAAATAGCCCCCCATCTTCTGCGCAAAAACCATTCGGCCGAGCGCAACGCAATGGCTGCAAGAAAAACGGCAGGCATATTCCACAAATCCTTCATCTCGCGCGCGGTGATTCCGGCTTCAGAGTATGAGATCTCCTGCGCGAGTCGCCTGGCGTTGCCGGGCTTATAGTAGTGCCCACCCGTCTCGGTTGCCAGCTTCTCCAGCAGTTCACGGTTCTGCTCCTGATGAAAGTTTTCCGCAACACCATCCTCACGGCGGAACGTCACGACGTCTCTCCCCAGTTCCAAGCCGGCCTGCTTTGCCGCTATCTCTGCTACATAGGACCCAGCTCGAGTAGCGTTCCATTCTGTGGAATAAATTCCTGGCGCGAGCGCCTCTGGCCGGAGCGTTACCGTCTCAGATGACCCGTCCGGACGAATGATATTGGCTTCAACTTCAGCATCGCTGGTGGGGAGATAGGTGCGATCTCGTACCTCCGCGCGCAGCTCGATCCGGCCATCGTCTTCGAGTTGTGGATTGGGAGTTGACGCGACCACGCGCGATGGGGTCGCACTGATCAGCCATCTCAATAACTGTCGCCAATACGTTTCCTGGCTTATATCACCTACAGGCTGTTGCATTCGCCAGCGCCAGCTGCCGGCTGTAGCGAACACAGCCGTCCGGCCTCGACCATAGTTTTCCGTGATCAGCAACGGCAGCCGATTACCTCCAACATTCGTCCGTAACAGAACAATCGCGCCTGCCTTAGGCGACCCCGCATCTTGGTAATTTGCCAAGTACGGCAAAACCTCCCAGTGATTCGCACTTTTCTCCGGATCGCCTTCGATCCGGCAAATGAGGCTCTGCTTGCCGGCATTGGTGAGCTCGGCTGCGACTAATTGCCGCTGAAACGTATTTTTCCGCTGTGGCAGATTGACAGGCAGCAGTTCCGTGAATGGAGGAACGCGATAGCCTCCGTCGCTGAGCGCCCAGCGTCCGCCCAGAAACAGCACACCCCCGCCGCGCCGGTCAACAAACTGCCTGATCAAATCCTGCTGGGTCGCTGTAAAAAACTCGGACTCAACGCTGCCTAAGATAAGGCCCTGGAAGCCGAACAGTTCTTCAGGCGTATTTGGAAAACCGTCTGCCAATTCGTTTGGATTGTCGATTCCCTGGCGATAGATCTTGTTTTCCGTGGTTCGCAACATCGAGACCACATGCAATGCCGGGTCATCTTCTACCGCCCGGCGCAAGAACTTGTATTCCCAACGCGGCTCGCCTTCCACATAGAGGATGCGCCGCTTGGTCTCATTTACCGAAAGCACTCGCATGAGCTGGTTGTTGCGCGTGTTCTCTTCGCCAGGCAATGGATTGAGCTTTGCCTCTACGTTCTTTACTCCTGCAGGCCCGGCATTAAATTCGAGATTCTCGATCTGTTGCGGCGCGTCGTGCAGCACAAAGTCACGGTTGGCAACTACACTCCCGCCCGCCGTTAGAACAAGCTGCACCCGCCTGCCATTGAAACCGTTCTGCCGGATAGTTACTTGCGCTTGTAAACGAGAACTCGCGAGCGCCTGTACGGGTATTTCAACCCCGTCAAGCTCGACATCCTTTCTCAAGTGTTCTCTACCGAGCCCGATGGTATTCACTGGTAACCGTCTTCTCCGCAGGGCCGAAAGCGTGGCCGTATCTACGCCACCCGAATTGTCGGCGCCATCGCTTAGCAGGACCACTGCTCCGATTGGCAAGGTAGCCGCTTCATCTGCGATTTGCTGCAATCCCTTGCCGATCTGGGTCGCGCGTTCTACCGGCTTGAGCTCGTCAATCTTTTGAACTCGCTCAACTCCCGCACCCAGCCTGTATAGCCGGACTTGAAAGCGACCTTGTAAATTCTTCAGCAGCCCTGAATTAAGAAGCTGGATCGCTTCTTGTTGCCGCGATTGGTGGCTGTCCAGGATCGCCATGCTCCGGCTATCGTCGGCGATTACGGCAATAATATTTTGTTGCGGCTTCAGGGCAGCGACACTAAGCGCAGGCTCCCACAGCAGTAGAAGCATAAGAGCCAACAGGGCTGATTGCAGCGCCCAAACAATGATGGCTCTCGTTCCGCGCATTGAGGATGCAAGACGCGTCCTCCTGTGCCAGATCGTCCACGCGAGTAGCCCCGCTGTTCCCAGGAGTGCGGCAGTGAGCACCCAGTGAGGCCATGACCCCAACAGAACAAACGTTCCCTTTGAGAAAACGCTCGGAGGGTACTTGAACAAAAACTCGAACATGTGGTGTGGCGCGGCTCAGGAAGCCGAACAAGTAAGAAAATTTAGCTGCTCTAACAATTGTCGCGGGTCGCGAATCAGCAAGTCGGGCGGATGGACCTCGAACGCTTCAGGCTGAAAGCCCCAAGTCACACCGCAACTGCGTATACCTGCATTGCGCGCCGTCTGCACGTCCACCCCGCTGTCGCCCACCAGTAGGGTCTCGGATGGCGTAACTCCCGCTTCGCGAATCAATTCAGCCGCTCCAGTTGGATCAGGCTTTTTGTGCGGGAAGCTATCGCCGCCATAGACACGCATGAAATAACTCTGCAGGCCCAACGCTCCAATGATGTCGAAGCTAATGCGTACTGGCTTATTTGTCAAAACCGCCTGCTTATGTCCAGCGCCGAAAATTTGTTCCACCACCTGACGAATGCCAGGGTAGAGTTTTGTATGCTCCAGGGCATGCTGGCGGTAGAACTTCAGAAAAAAATCAAGCGCCTCGTTGACCGTTTTATCAGGCGCGTTCGGGCCCATCGCCCGCCGCACCAGAACACCGGCGCCGTTTCCGACATACGAATAAATGAGGGCCGGATCGAGAGGTGGCAGGCCAAATTGCTCACGCGTCGCATTCATCGAGATCGCAAGATCTTTGCTGGAATCGATCAGCGTCCCGTCCAGATCGAAGATGATGAGCAATTCGATTTTCCTTGCTATGCGCGATAATCAGACCCAAATTCGCGAGGTTTGCTAGTTCAGACTTCCTGTGAATGGTGGTCCTTCGGTGGCGCCCAGAATTCCTTCAGATTCTCCATTTGCTGAATGAACGCATCCCTCAACTCGTGCGGCGCAAGGCCGACGAGCCACGATGAGACCTGTACCGTATACGGCAGAACGCGTGAATTGACGAGAAAGGACGGCGTGGGCGAAGGTGAAAACGCTACCAGTATGTCGGCGAGCGCGGCGATTACTAACGCTCCTCGAAACACGCCGGCGATCCCGCCTAGGAAGTGATTGAACCACGAGAGGCCAATCCAATTGAACAGCCTTGACAGAAGAGCCGAGAGGAGCGAGCCAAGAATCAGCACGCCGACAAATATGATGAGGAACCCCAAAATGTCTGCGGCAGTCACTGTCTTGACCCAGGGCATCAACTTCACCGCCGCTAACCGGTAGAACCAGAACCCGGCAATTAGCCCGCATAGGGCGGCAATGAATCCGACTACAACACGCGCCAGGCCCGCTCGAAATCCCGTCAATGCCGACCAGATCACAATCAGGATCAACACGATGTCGAACCAGTTTAAGCTGAGGACACCGTGCTCTTGAGGCATGGGAGGCTCAAGCCGCGAGCGGTCGACCGGTCAGCCGCAAGTATGCTTCCTGGTACTTGTCACTTGTCTTCTGAATTACATCGTCAGGCAGGGCAGGGGCTGGAGGACGCTTGTCCCAGGGCAGCGTCTCCAAATAGTCGCGAACGTATTGTTTATCGAACGAGAACTGTGGACCACCTGGCCTGTACGTATCGGCTGGCCAATAGCGCGATGAGTCAGGCGTCAATACTTCGTCCGCCAATACTAAGTGGTTGTCTACGAAACCGAATTCGAATTTCGTGTCAGCTAGAATAATCCCACGCTCGAGCGCATACTCCGCTGCGCGTCCGTAAATTTGCAGCGTCAGATCCCGAATCTGACCCGCCAACTCCACGCCCAACACATCTGCGACATACTTGAAGGCAACATTTACATCATGTCCCGTTTGGGCCTTTGTGGCCGGGGTAAAAATGGGCTCAGGAAGGCGGTCGCTCTCGCGCAATCCTGCAGGGAGTGGAATGCCGCAAACAGTTCCCTGCGCCTTGTATTCTTTCCATCCGGACCCCGCCAGATACCCTCGCGCAACGCATTCGATTTCAATCATGGCGGCCTTCTTGACCAGCATGGATCGCCCGGCCAGTGTGCTTCGAAATTTGGACAATTTTCTGGGGTACTGTGCAATCTCTGCGGTTACCACGTGCGAGTCTACAATGCCGCCCAGAAAATCGAACCAGAACAGTGACATCTGAGTCAAAACACGACCCTTGCAAGGGATACCGCTGCCGAGAATGCAGTCGAAGGCCGAAATACGATCTGAGGCTACAAATAGCAATTGATCACCTAAATCGTAAACGTCACGCACCTTCCCTCTCACGCGAACAGGCAGCGAAAGCCTGGTCTCTAACAGCACCTCGTCCTGACACATACCACCTCCGAGTATCCCAGAGCCGGATCCCCGGTCCCTCATCGGCAAAAAAGCCATCGGCTGTGTGAAGAAATTGCCAGTAATAATCCTAATGAGATAGGCTAACCCGCGTTGAATCATATTTGGACTGCCAATTGCACCCCTCCGTTATGAAGGAGAACCGTTCTAGTATGAACTCCGATCAATTTGAAGGTAAGTGGAAGCAGTTGAAGGGACAGGTTAAGCAGCGTTGGGGTAAGTTCACCGACGACGATATCACGGCTCTCAGTGGCAAAAAGGACGAACTGGTTGGCAAGATCCAGGAGCGTTACGGTATCACCCGTGAGCAAGCCGAGACAGAAGCGGATGAATGGGCCCGGGCGTCTGCCACGGAGTTAAAGCAGGAGACACGGGCCGGAGCCCCGTCCAAGTTCTAGCTGCTACTTTCCATCTAAAGAGCGAGAAGGCGACCCTCGCGTTCGAGTAGGGTCGCCTTCTCGCGTTTGCAGTGAGATGTAGAATAGGCCGTTTGCACTCTGCCTTTTTGTACGCTCTGGCAGCTTGTCAAAAATTATGAATCGTTCCATTGTGACGGGAGGCGCGGGGTTTATAGGCTCTGCGCTTGTGAGAGCTCTTCTCACTCAGGGCCATCAAGTTGAAGTCATAGACAATCTGTCTACTGGCAACCGTGACAATCTCGAAGAAGTCGCCGATCGGATCACGATACATCAGTTGGATCTGCGCGACTATGACCGGATTGCGGCTGTTATTGCGGGTGCTGACCGGATCTTTCATCTTGGCGCTATCCCATCGGTCCCGAAATCGATTTTGAGACCCGTCCCAAGTCATGAGAGCAATCTCGATGGCACCTTTAACGTCTACCGCGCGGCTGCGGAGGGCAAGGCCGGTCGTGTCATCTATGCTGCTTCGTCTTCCGCCTACGGCGACACCGAAGTCTTGCCAAAGGTCGAGACGATGACCCCCAAGCCGAAATCCCCGTATGCAGTGCAGAAGCTCGTCGGCGAATACTATGGAAGCGTCTTTCTCGATTGTTTCGGCCTGCAAACCGTTTCACTGCGGTTCTTCAATGTGTTCGGGCCGCGCCAGGATCCGACCAGCGTGTATTCAGGTGTGCTTTCCGTTTTCCTGACGTGTTTGATAGGCCGGCGTCGGCCGACTATTTATGGCGACGGTCAGCAGTCCAGAGATTTCACCTACGTCGAAGACGTGGTACAGCTGCTGATGAACGCGTCCGTAGCTACCGGTGTTTCCGGAAAAGTATTCAATGCGGGTAACGGGAACCGCTATACGCTTAACGAGACCTGGGCGCTGCTTCAGAAAATCGAAGGCGTCAAACTGCCTCCGATCTACGCTGCCTCTCGCGCCGGCGATGTGCGGCATTCACAAGCCGACACCACGGCTGCCGTGCGGGACCTGGATCACAAGCCCAGCTTTACGTTCGAGCAGGGCCTACGGCTCACACTCGACTGGTATCGCGCAGATTTGGCGCGTAAAGCCGCGTTTAGTGCTTCGGGCGCTAAGCTGGTCTAATAGAAATGTCCCGGATCGCTTGTCCCGGGATTGGCTATGTTGTTGTGAGTGGTTCATTCCGGCTCGGCATAGACGGCATTTATCGGTGTGATGCCTTACAGGAATTCGTTTGGCAGACACACGGTTTCGGCACCCGTCAAGCGAACCCACAAGCTGATATTACTCTTCGTCAAATCCACTCTGATCGCGTTTTGAATGCACATGCCGTGCGTGACCGGGAAGCCGAAGGTGACGCCCTGGTCACAGATGAAATTGGGAAGAGTATCGGCGTCCGAACCGCAGATTGTGTTGCCATTTTGGTTCTGGATTGCCGCAACCGCGCACTCGCAGCGGTGCACGCCGGCTGGCGAGGCACAGCCTCAAAACTCGTTGAACGGACCGTACAAACGATGCGGCATGATTTCGGCAGCGCGCCTGGGGACATGTACGCGGCCATCGGGCCTTGCATTCGAGGCTGTTGTTATGAAGTGGGACCCGAGGTCGAGGTACAGTTCACACCGCTTTTCCCCGAATGGAAACCAATCACTGGCAAACGCAAGGTCGATCTCGCCGAGGCCAATCGCCGTCAGATGCAAGCCGCGGGCGTGAAAGCCGACCGCATTTTCGATTCCGGAATGTGCACGACTTGCCAGAGTTCCCAATTCTTTTCTTACCGCCGGGAGCCTGAGAATTCCGGTCGCATGGTGGCTTCGATCGCTCGTCTCTGCTGAAATCGTTTGCCGAAGTTTGCCGGGCCGCAGCGTCTTAATCCGAGATTCATATGACAGGAGAAAGAAATGGAACGTTCGGCGAAAGCGCAATGGAAAGGTGACCTGAGATCGGGCGGCGGTATTATCTCCTCCGCCAGCGGTGTCCTTTCAAACACGCCCTATTCCTTCAAGGATCGTTTCGAGCAGGGGACAGGAACCAACCCGGAAGAGCTGCTCGCGGCAGCTCACGCTGGCTGCTTTTCTATGGCCCTTTCACTCGCCTTGCAAAAAGAGGGGCTAGAGGCCGACAGCATCGACACAACGTGCAAGATCACACTCGAAAAGGAAGGCGACGGCTTTGCAATAAAGAGGAGTCACCTGGAGCTCAGGGCAAAAATTCCGGGCGCGGGAGAAGACGCCTTTAATCGCGCGGCGCAAAACGCCAAGGAGGGCTGTCCCGTCTCGAAGCTCTTTGACACTGAAATCACCCTGGACGCGAAGCTCGAGCCGTAATACCGAGCCCGCCTCGCACCCTAGTCTTCTTCCTGTTGCGAGGCAAGTTTCGTCACCACTGTCAGATCCTCCAGAGTTGTGACATCGCCGGTAACACCGCGGCTGGTGACGATCTCACGCAGAAGCCTCCGCATAATCTTGCCACTTCGGGTCTTCGGCAAGGCATCGCTGATACGTATTTCCTCCGGTCGCGCGAACGGGCCGATCTCATGTGCCACCCAATTGCGTAGCTCGTCGCCGAGCGCCTTTGGGTCCCAGTCACCTTGCTTTAGAGTGACAAAGCAGCACACCGCCTGACCCGTGATCTCATGCGGCTTGCCCACCACTGCCGCCTCTGCGACCGCAGGGTGGCGAACGAGGGCCGATTCGATTTCCATGGTGCTAAGCCGGTGCCCACTCACATTCATCACATCGTCGACCCGCCCGAGCACCCAATAGTATCCATGCTCGTCCCGGCGTGCGGCATCGCCCGTGAAGTACGCGCCTGGTACGCGCGACCAGTATTGTTCTTGAAACCGCTTCGGATCACCCCAGATGTTACGGATCATCGCCGGCCAAGGCTCGCGAATCACTAAATAGCCCTCGCGATTGTCCCCAACTGCGTTCCCCTTCAGGTCTACGATGTCCGGCACTACTCCAGGCAGTGGAAGAGTTGCAGATCCCGGCTTGGCAGGCACGGCCCCGGGCATTGGCGAAATCATAATCGCCCCGGTCTCGGTTTGCCACCAGGTATCCACGATGGGGCAGCGTTCTTTGCCGATCACACGGTAATACCACTCCCATGCGGCTGGATTGATCGGCTCTCCCACGGACCCGAGTACGCGCAGGCTCGTCAGATCATGCGCATTCGGCCACTGGTCTCCTTGCCTGATCAGTGCACGAATTGCGGTTGGTGAGGTGTAGAAAAGCGAAACGCGGTACTTTTGGACAAGCTGCCAGAAACGATCGAAGGCCGGATAATCTGGCGCTCCCTCGTACAGAACGCAAGTAGCTCCCGCCGCGAGCGGACCGTAAACAATATAGCTGTGGCCCGTCACCCAACCGATATCTGCAGTGCACCAATAGATATCGTTCTCCTGTAAATCGAATACCCATTTCATCGTCATCAGCGTTTGAAGCAGGTATCCAGCCGTAGTATGGAGAATTCCTTTAGGTTTACCCGTCGTACCTGAGGTGTAAAGGACGTATAACGGATGCTCCGAATCCAGCTCTTCGGCCGGGCAATTATCCGCTTGTTGATTTAGAAAAGGATCGCTCGACAGATGGTCGTCCAGCTCGTGCCACCATAGATCGCGTTGCTCCTTCATCGGCACGGCGGAGCCGGTGCGTTTATAGACAATAACTTTGCGCACATCCGGGCAGCCTTCCAAAGCCTCGTCGACCGCACCTTTCAGACGCACCTCTCGGCCTCGCCGCCAGCCTCCATCAGCGGTAATGACGATCGTTGCTCCCAAGTCCAGGATGCGGGCCTTCAAGGCCTCTGAGGAAAAACCAGCGAAGACAACACTATGCGTGATACCCAGCCGCGCGCACGCGAGCAACGCCACTGGAAGTTCCGGAATCATGGGCATGTAGATGACGGCCCGGTCTCCGGTCGCATAGTGAAGCTGCTTCAGAACAGTGGCAAAGCGTGACACTAGCCGGTGCAGCTCTTCGTACGTAATGATGCGTTCGTCGCCGGGTTCACCTTCGAAAATGAATGCTGGTTTCCCTTTACGAGCCGTTGCGAGATGCCGGTCGACACAGTTGTAGCAAGCGTTGATCTTTCCGCCTTCAAACCACTTAGGGTAAGGCGCTTCCCACTCGAGCGTTTCGGCGAAAGGGCGAAACCAAGTGAGCTCATTTGAGGCCAATTCGGCCCAGAAAACTTCCGGCTCTTGTTTGGCTCGCTGATAGAGCTCGCGATAAGCTTCCATGCTCTTCACGTGGGCTCGGGCGGCAAATTCAGGGTTCGGAGCGTACGCTTTCGAATCACTCATGCTTGGTTCGGCTTCTCAGCGGTAAGTGTAACTCACAGGCCGCCGCACCCCGCGAAATTTGCTGGCGCTATCCTTTGCTCGTACACGACATCAAAGATATGTGGGTTTAGGACGACTGCTAATATTTGCTGGCCTTGTTCTGATCGGTCTCGGCGTGGTGGCATTAATGCTCAACAAGCTGAACGTCCCTTTGGGACGAATGCCGGGCGATATCGTCTGGCGCGGCAAGAACACGACCGTTTACGTTCCGATCGTGACTTGCCTCGTACTGAGCCTCTTAGGAACGTTGTTGGTATGGCTGTTCAGCAAGCGGCCCTAGCCAATGGCAGTTCCGGTATTTGGGGCCAAACTCCTGACGCTCTGTGCGTCCTAATGAACCGTACCCATCTTGTCCAGAGGCCAGAACACAAAAACCGCCTTGCCGTAAATGTAATTCTTCGGTACCAGCCCCCAAGTCCGGCTATCGTTTGACGAGATGCGATGATCGCCCAGTACGAAGTATTGATCGGGCGGAATCACAACGGCGGGATAACTTCGATCGTCGCGATATTCGGGCGGAATGTAGTTCTCGACCAGCTTTTTGCCGTTGACAATGACATAGCCGTCATCAACGGAAACAGTGTCACCAGGCAACCCAATCACTCGCTTGATGTAGGACGTGGTGGGCTCGCCTGGATACCAGAAAACCACCGTATCGCCGCGCTGGATGTTACCCAGGCCGAATTTATAGCTGAACTGATTGATAAACAAGCGTTCGTGATCGTACAGGCTGGGCATCATGCTCGTCCCCTCCACCCTTACCGGGCGATACAAGAATAGAATCACCAGCACCGCGATAAGAACAGACAACATCAAGTCGCGGAACCAAGCGATTGTCGTAATAACCGCAGACCGGGGCCGCTCGGCTTGTTCGCGCGGGGGACCAGGAGCAGTCGCTGTCGCCTCAGGAACCGGCTCACTCATACTTGGGAACTTATTTCAATTTACAAGAGAAAAGTAAGCAGGACAAAGCTGACCTCTCATTGGACGAAGGAGCAGCTTTTTCGGTTGCTGCCTGACCTCGCTTGGATCCATTTTGGATCGTATCTAAGATCGCGTATAATTCGAGCAAGTGGTGCGTCTCCTCACGAAGCGTGGCTTTGGCACAACCGTGCTTGCACTTTTGTGTCTTTCCGCCGTGCTGATCGTCTCAATTGCGGGGCCACTTCATAAGCACGGCTCGGGACAGGACGCAACTTGTTTACTTTGCCACGTTGGTGAGCGCGCGAAGGTAGTAGCGATCGCCAGCGACGCTGGTAAACCGTTGAGTGCCTCTTCAGACGGGCTGAAACTTTTATTTAAATCAGTAGCTATCTTTGAAGTCCCGGATTTCACTCGCACCCCGCGAGCCCCGCCCTGTTCACTCCTGTCGCTTTAATTTTTGGACTGGCTACACCGCTGTCTTCCGGGACGCGCGTAGTCTCTCCAATGATCAGTGAACATAAAAGGAGGGGCTGTCTTTTGAACCGATCATTCAAGCCGGCATGGATGCTGGCATTCTTCGTTTTGCCATTTTTACTATCTTCAAAAATCGGCTTTGGCGCGCAGGCAACCGGGAACGGTGGCACTGTTCAAGGCACTGTCAAAGATCCTACCGGCGCTGTAGTCGCCGGCGCCGAAGTCACGATGACGAATCCCGTTTCCGGCTATTCACAATCCGCGAAATCCGGTTCTGATGGCACGTTTCGGCTAACGAACGTCCCGCCTAACCAGTATCACTTGCAAATCGCCCTCTCGGGGTTTCAAATCTTCCAGCAGGATGTCGCGGTGCGTACTCAGGTTCCCATCCAGATCAATCCCAGCTTGGTGCTGGCGGGATCCTCAGAAACGGTCAATGTCGAAGCCAGCGCGGACGTTCTGGAGAACGTGCCGTCCGCGCACACGGACGCCGATCAAACTCTGTTGTCTAAATTGCCTATCACATCCTCCGGCCAGGGACTCAGCGATGCAATCACCCTGACATCTGGCGGTGTGGTTGCCGATTCGAACGGCTTCTTTCACCCGCAAGGCGATCACGGCCAGACGAGCTATGTGGTCGACGGTCAACCTATCAACGATCAACAAAGCAAAACGTTTTCGACTCAGCTCCCTTCCAACGCCTTTCAGTCGCTTGAATTGATCAGTGGTGCGCCCAATCCTGAATACGGTGATAAGACGAGTCTCGTAGTCAGCGCTGTCACCCGCTCTGGTCTCGGCCAAAAGCCAACAGGAAGCTTCAACGCGTATTACGGCTCATTCGGAAACATCGGCGAGGAAGCTACATTTGGTATCGGCGGCGCGAAATGGGGTAATTTCCTCGTTGTGAATTCAGATCGAAGCGGGCGCTTCTTGGACAGCCCCGAATTCACTCCGTTTCATGATAAGGGCAATAGCGGGTCGATTTTTGACCGTATCGATTTTCAGCCCGGCAGCCGCGACTCTTTCCACTTGAATCTTTTTGGCGCTCGTAACTGGTTCCAGATTCCTGATACATACGATCAGCTCAGCCAGGATCAGCGCCAGCTCACCAGGACACTTAGCTTTGGTCTCGGCTATCAGCACACCTTCAATCCACAAACTCTTCTCACCATCGATCCATTTGTCCGCCAGGATCGCATCGATTACTATCCCAGTCGAGATCCCTTTGACGATACTCCGGCAACCGTCAGTCAAGATCGTCATCTCACGAATTGGGGTACGCGCGCCGATGTTTCTTACGCGAACGGCATACACAACATCAAAATCGGCACGCAATTGATGCAGACCAGGCTCGTCGAAAACTTTGCGCTCGGCCTGACTGATCCAATTTTCAATCCAGTCTGCCTAACCCCGGAGGGGCAACCACTCGCATTGCCGACTGTTACGAATCCGTCCGCGTGTGCCGGTCTTGGTTACGTCGCCAATCCGAACCTCTCGCCCGGTTTAATACCCTTCGACCTCACACGGGGCGGTTCCCTGTTCCGATTCCATGGCAGGGCCAATATCAATCAACAGGCGGTCTACGCGCAAGACCAGATGACCATCAAAAGCCTGAGTCTTAATGTCGGGCTGCGCTTTGATAATTATGACGGTATCTCCCACGATGAGCTGTTGCAGCCGCGCGGCGGCGTTTCGTATCTATTCAAAAAAACCGGAACAGTCATGCGCGCCTCGTACTCCCGAACCATGGAAACGCCGTACAACGAAAACCTGGTTCTCTCGAGTACTACGGGATCGGGAGGCTTGGCCTCCAATGTTTTCGGAGCATTTGCGAGCGAACCTTTGCGCCCCGGTCATCGGAATCAGTACAGTGTGGGGCTTCAGCAAGCAGTGAAAACATACATACAGTTCGACGGTGAGTATTTTTGGAAATACACTAAGAACGCTTACGATTTTGATACCCTTTTCAACACTTCCATGGCGTTTCCGATTGCATGGCGCGAGTCCAAGATCGACGGCGTCTCAGTTCGAGTCTCCACTTCCAACCTGCATGGATTCCAGGCATATACAGCACTTGGACACACGCGCGCTCGTTTCTTCGGTCCGGAAACCGGCGGACTCATATTCAACTCACCGCTTGACGTGGGCGCTTTCCGCATTGATCACGATCAGGCCTTTCAGCAGACCACGTTCCTTCGATACCAGTACAAAAAAGATGGCCCGTGGGCAACCTTCACATGGCGGTTTGACAGTGGTGAAGCAACTGGTTCTGTCACCGACCTTGCCGATGCTCTGGCTCTCACGCCCGCTCAGCAGGCCGCCATTGGATTCTTCTGTGGCAGTCAGGTCTCGACCGTAATTCAAGGCATTAGCTCATGTTCAGGGACATACGGCGCAACGCGCCTCGTCATTCCGGCCGCAGGCACCTACAACCCGGATCGCAATCCTGCGCGTATCGCATCCCGCAACCTGTTCGATGTTGGTATCGGCACGGACAACCTCTTCCATAAGGAAAGGTTAAAAACGACGCTGAAATTCACGGCCATGAATATTACCAACCAAGCAGCGCTCTACAATTTCTTGTCTACATTTAGCGGGACGCATTGGGTGACGCCCAGAAGCTACCAAGTCGCGTTGGGTTGGGTCTACTAACCTTCCGCCCATAGAATGAGAGTCGGAATTCTCGGAACTGGCGCCATCGCGAATAAGCACGCGCAAGCCTATCGAAACATCGGTTTTGAGCTTGTTGCTTGCTCAAACAAAACGGAGTCCCGTGGCCGGGAATTCGCAGCCCGGTGGAATTGTGAATTTGTCGCTGATTATCGTGATCTATGCCGGTACCCAGGTCTCGACTTCGTTGACGTCTGCACATTTCCCGAGTTTCATCTACAGCCGGTTGAGGCATGCGCTGAGATCAAGCGGGCCATACAGGTTCAGAAGCCGATTGCGACCAACCTTAAAACAGCAGAAAAGATGGTCCAGACGGCTCGAAAAGCAGGGATCACCCTGGGCGTTGTCAGCCAACATCGCTTCGATGACTCAGTTGTTTTTCTGAAGCGCGCTCTCACTGCTGGACGGCTCGGTAAGCTGCTTGAAGCAGACGCTTACGTTAAATGGTTTCGCAACGACGAATACTACGCACGGGCAGTTAAGGGCAGTTGGCGCACAGAGGGCGGCGGCGCGCTTATCAACCAAGCCATTCATCAAATCGACATTCTGCTTTACCTTATCGGGCCGATAA
>JBJMGM010000194.1:0-9741 GCA_045807905.1 Bryobacteraceae bacterium
CGCCGCCACCACTGCCTTCGAACCCGCGGTTGCCATAGACTCCGCGACCGCCGTAATAGCCGCGACCGCCGTAATAGCCGCGACCGCCGTAATAGCCGCGACCGCCGTAATAGCCGTGACCGCCGTAATAGCCGTGACCGCCGTAATACCCGTGACCGCCGTAATACCCGTAGCCGCCGTAATACCCGTAGCCCGGTCCGAAATAGAACGAAAGTCCCGGGCCCCAGTAGTAGGGATATCCGTAATACGGATACGGATAATCGTAATAGTAGGGATTTCCATAATAAGAACCGTACGGCGAGGGAGGTGGAGGCATGGCGCGGCCTTCTTGCCTCGGTTGCGACTGCTGGTCATAAGACTGATCGTATTCGTTTGGTTGTACGAAGTGGAACGCTTGCGGCGAACTCTCCGTCGAGATGATCACTGGCCCTTCAACGCGGAATGTCAAAATTTGCTCGGGGTAGATCACGCTCGGGTGCCCGCGCGTGAGCAGGACTCCGATGGTCGCCAGAGCAGCACCAGCGCCAGCCCCGATAGCTGCTCCGCGTCCCCAATCTGCGCCTGCGCCAATTGCAGCGCCTAGGGCCGTAGTTCCCGCGATCGCGCCCGCATCTCTGCCGACTGAGTTCGGGCCACTCCGGCTGATTAAATGCGACTGAATGGAAACTTGCTGGCCATCGACCAGTGTCAGGTCCGTCAGTTGAACGCCTAATCGCGCAACGCCTTCCACACGGCCTGCTTTCTTCACCTCAACCACTCGACCGGCAACTGTCTGTCTAGGTTCCGCGATCACCACGCCATCTACAACCAGTGGGCGCACGATGGTTGCGGTGAATGGATCACCAACCTGATTTTTATCCGACGAGAGCGGCTCGTTGACGCGAACCGTGATGAACGTTCCTTGCTGAAGCGTTACCTGCGGGGGGATTTGGCCGTTGCGTTGGTCATAGTTTGGCGGCTGCTGCTGATTGTCCGGTAGCTGATTGTCGGACGGAGGGTCTGGCGGCGGCTGGTTGGGATCGCTGGCTGCGTTGTTTTGATCCGAATTGTCATTCGGATTCGAGGGGGGCAGGGACTGATCTTGAGGAGGCGGATCGTCCAAGCGTTTCCACCCGCCATTAGATGCTGAATTTTGCTGCTGATTGTCAGGCGGCGGTGGAGACGATGAATCTTGCGCGTACACCAAGCTGGACGCCGCAAATACGCCGGCTGTGATGTAGCAGCGTGCAGTTCGAAAGAAAATATTAGTAAGCGCTCGCATTACTGCCCTCTAAATGTCGACGGTAAGTCTAATGCACGTGTTTCGCCATCCGGGATATCGCCTAAATGTCAGAAAACACGAGGATAAATCATCTCCATTACGGTTGCAATACACCGCTGCTGGTGGATTTAAGCCAGGTGCATGAGGCTCGATTGAGCTTACTCGAGCCGATCGCGGACGTGATGCAGATAGGTTTTCGCCGCTATTCCAAGCACAATAATTAGCGCGATGTAGAGCGCCGTCCCCTTGAGAGTGGCGAAGGCGGCGACCACAAGGAGCGCGTATAGCACCATTGCCGTGCGAATGCCAATAACGGTTCGCGATGGTTCGGGAGGATTCATTCAGCGGGCATGTTGTAGCTGAACGAAAACGCTAAACGAACCTGCAGGCCTTTGTAATCGCTAGGCAGAGGCGGAAGCGGATTCGACATGCTCAGGCCCGCGACGGCGGCCTGATCGAGAGGCTCAGAGCCGGAAGGGTCCGCAATAACGATCTTGGGGATGCTGCCGTCGCGGTTGATCGCGAATTCTACAACTGTGCGGCCATGGCGCGTTCCCATACGCACGCTTTCAGGAATGACAGTACGCCAATTCGAGCGGACAATCGCCAGGATACGAGCTAGGTACGGCTTGAAATCGGCGCCGTGAGGGTCACTCTGCAATTCAACCGCGGCATGTTGGGTCGGGATGCGCCCGATTGAGCTTGGAGCTACGGGTGCCGGCTCGGATCGATTGTCGTCGCTGAGTACCAGATCTCGCGTTTGGGAGTTGCGCGTCGCGGCGTCGATCGCGGCTTGAACCGAGGATTTAGGCGTGGCGATATTAGATCGGGCGTTCGGCTGCGGTGCGGGGCCGACATCCTGAAACGGCTTTTCAGGAGAAGCGGTTGTCTCTGGCGGCGGGGCGGGCGGAGATGCTTCGTTCACAGCGAGGTTCGGAGGTTTAGCCATGATTTGGGGCGGGGCATTCTTTGCGACTTGCTGAGGCGTTATCGGTTTGGGCAACTCGAAGCGTTTCCTGCTGGGCGCCGGGGCAGGTGCGCGGGCTTGCGCGGCGCGTGAGGCGAGTAGGCTTGCCAGATCGATTCGCTTGGCGGGCTTTTGACGATTCGGAGCCTTCTGGGTCAGCAGATCGCGAGGCATGTACAACAAGGTACGTTTGACAATGACGGTGCGCTCGGGGGCAGTACGCCGAACGAAGCTGGGAAGTTGAACAGCGGCAAAGAAAAGAAGGAGGTGCGCGAATAGCGAGGCGGCGAAAATCGTACGCCAGCGGTGGCCGGAGCGCTCGTTCGGCCACTCGAGAAGGAGATTTAGTTCGGGTTCGGCAATCTCTGGATCGACCGTGTGGGTCTCCATACCGCAGAAGAGACGCTTAGCGTGAGCGATGCAGTGTCTCGGCCACTAGGTGTGCGTGCTCATTGATCTTAGCAAGAATTGCTTCGGCGACGCGAAGGGTACTGGCGGCATGAAAGCCGTCGACGCGGGGGCGCGAGCGATCCTGAACAGCGGTAAAGAATGCAGCAAGCTCGAGTTGGAGAGGCTCGCCGTGCTCGACTGCGAGATGGTCGAAGTCAAATTGCGGAACGAACCCAGGCTGGGGCGCATTTTGCCAAACGAACTCCCGCTGGGCTGGATTGGGTTCGTTTTTGCAAATGGCCACTCGGATGGCATCCTGGCGTTGATAGTCGAGCGAGATATACTCGCCGGGCTGAAACAGCCGCATCTTGCGAATCTTCTCGGTGGAGATGCGGCTAGCGGTCAAATTGGCGACGCAGCCGGAGGCAAATGAAAGACGAACATTGGCAATATCGACGCGGGGCGAAAGAACGGAGATTCCGGCCGCGCGGATTTCCTGGGGCATGTCTTGAGTGAAATTCAAGACGATATCCAAGTCGTGAATCATGAGGTCGAGCACGACGTCAATGTCGAGGCTGCGCGGAGTAAACGTACTCAGGCGATGGACTTCGAAAAAAAGCGGGGTCGTGAGGGCCCGCTCCAAAGCGAGAATAGCGGGATTGAATCGCTCGAGATGGCCGACCTGCAGAATGCGGCCCCGCTGCTCCGCGAGATAGGCGAGGCGTTCGCCGGCAGCCGATGAATCGGCAATCGGTTTCTCGACTAATACGTCCACTCCGGACTGCAGCAAGTTCGTGGCAATCTCTTCATGAGTGATGGTAGGTGTCGCAACAATCGCGGCGTCGATTTCAGATAGTATTTCTGCTGCATCGCGAAACGCACGCGATCCATATTCGCGTGCGACTTGCTCGGCTCTCTCGAAGTTGACATCGACGATGGCGACAAGATTCGCTTGCCGGATCTGCTTCACAGCGCGGACATGATGCCGTCCGAAACTTCCCACGCCGATTACCGCAGTTCGAACAGCGCTCATAATGGCGGATAGCCGACGATTGTGATGTCGGCGGCGTTTGCCCGGTTAAGCATTTCTTCTCGATCAAGCAATAGCGTGTGGCCTGCATCAACAGCCAAAGCGGTGGTTTGTGTTTCGATCATTGTTTCAACTGTTGTGAGCCCCGCGACGGGCACGTCGAACAGCAGGTGGGCACGTCCACGCGAAGCTTTGACAAGACGCAAGGGCTTGCCGTTCGTTAGCGAGGCAGCGCGGCGCAACATGGAATCGGTGCCTTCCATGGCTTCCACCGCCACACAAGCCTTTTCGCTGATCGCGACACTCTGCCCGATATCTACAGACGCCAGGACTGATGCGAGGCGGCGGCCATAACGGATATCGGCTTCCTCGTTTTTGTCCGGCTTTCGCTTTGTGAGGATTCCCTCTGTAGCGAGGAAGGGTTTTAGCAATCGGGTGGAATCGACAAGCTCGATCCCTTCCTCATGCAAGACCTTTTCTATGCCACCAATCAAAGCGGCAGTGTTTTTCTCCTTAAGGGAGATCAGCAGCTTAAATAGCCGCCAATCGGGCGTAATAGAAGAGAAGATGCTGACATGCTTCACCTGCCCGGCCATCATCACTTCTGAGATCTGTTCGCGTTTCAGGATTTCGATGAGTTTCCCAAGTTGGCCGATGTTGATCCAATGCACGCTCGAAGCGTACTCCGCGAGCTCCGGCGAGGCTTCATTTTCAACGGCGATGAGTACAACCTCGTGTCCTTCCCTCAGTGCAGTCTGAAGCGCCAGAAGCGGAAAGCGCCCGTTTCCGGCAATCACTGCATAACGTTGGGGCATAAAGCTGGGGTGAATCGTTCGGCAACCCAGAATCCTACTTTACGAATCCACGTTGCGAGCCGCGGATGAATTCGAGCAACTCTCGGACTTCATCGGTTTGCGGAATCTCCTCTTCGATGCGAGTAAGAGCTTGCGAGGTGTTCAGGCCGGCACGCGTCAGGATACGGAACGCGTTTTGAAGAGCCTCGATGGAATCGGATGAAAAGCCGCGCCGCTCGAGACCGATGCGATTGGCGCCATAGACCTCAACGTGGTGGTCAGAAGCGGTGATTGAATACGGGAGCACGTTCTGCTTGATGACGCTGTAGCTTCCGATCATGGCGTGGCGGCCGATGCGGCAGAACTGATGGATGGCACTCAGGCCGCCGATATTGGCGTAATCTTCAACGACGACGTGGCCGGCAAACGTCACGCCATTGGCGAGGATAACGTTGTTATGGATCGAGACGTCATGCGCCACGTGGACATAGGCCATGAGGAGATTGCCATCGCCGACGCAGGTGACCATGCCGCCGCCTTCAGTGCCACGGTGAATGGTGACGAATTCGCGGATGGAATTGCCATTGCCGATTCGAGTTTCGGACGGCTCACCCTTATATTTTTTGTCCTGAGGAGCGACGCCGCAAGAAGAATACGGATAGAAGACATTGTCTTCTCCGATGGCGAGCTTGCCTTCAAGATAGACGTGCGCCATCAAGCGAGTGCGTGGGCCTATGGTGATCTCGCTGCCGACGATACAGTAAGGACCGATCTCTGCGTCAGGAGAGATGTGTGCGCGAGGATCGATGATTGCGGTCGGGTGAATTGCCATCCGTTGAGGCGGTGATAATCTCGGAAAGCTCAGGCCATCTGATGCTCAGGAACCTCAACGGCTGGCGCGGATTCGGAGGCGCGATCCGTGAGCTTGCACATGAGGCCGGCTTCAGCGACTACCTGCCCGTCAACTGTCGCCTCGCCCTTGATCTTTGCGACCGTGGTTTTAAGGCGGATCAATCTCATTTCGATGCGTAATTGATCGCCTGGCACGACCGGCTTGCGAAACTTCGCGTCCTCAACCGACGCAAGAAACATGATCTTGCCACGGGTGTGGGGCGCCAGCTTGGCGACAAGTATTCCTGAGACCTGAGCCATCGCTTCGATGATCAAAACTCCCGGCATCACGGGAAAGTTCGGGAAGTGGCCGACAAAATATGGTTCGTTCGCCGTGACGTTTTTAATGCCAACGATTGTGTCGCCCGTGATGTCGAGGACGCGGTCGACGAGCAGCATCGGGTAACGGTGCGGCAGGAACTCGCGGATCTCTTGCACGTCCATCAATGCATGGCATTATAACAACCGATGCACGCTTTCATTCGCTATGCCACTGAGAAACAAGCAGAAATCGTTCAGTTGATCAAGGAGATGGCGGAGTGTGAATCGCCTAGCGACTCGCCGGCCGAGGTGAACCAGTTTATCAATTTAGTTGTGGAAAGGACGAAAGACATTGCAGTGCCTCAGACGATCCCATCCGAGCGGTACGGGAAGCATCTGCGACTGGAATTTAAGCTGCCGGGCCAGAAAAAAAAGGGACAGATTTTGGGGCTGGGGCATTCGGATACCGTGTGGCCGCTGGGAACTCTGAGCACCATGCCAGTCCGTCAGCATGACGGACGCTTGTGGGGGCCGGGCGTGCTCGATATGAAAGCGGGGCTTGCGGTCTTTATATACGCCGTTCGCCTTTTGAGAGAGCTGGATACGGCGGTCGCGCGCAAGGTTGTGCTCTTGATCGTTTCAGATGAAGAAGTCGGCAGTGAAACGTCGCGTGCTGTTACAGAAGCCGAAGCGAAGCACAGCGATTTCGTTCTGGTGGTCGAGCCGGGAACCGGTTTGACGGGCAAACTCAAAACGGCTCGCAAGGGAGTCGGGAATTACACAGTATCGATCGAAGGCCGGGCCTCGCATGCGGGGGTAGATTTCAGCAGCGGTGCGAGCGCGATTCTGGAAGCGGCGCGGCAGATTGAAAGAATCGCGGGATTCACAAATCTGAAGCGCGGCATAACCGTGAACCCTGGCGTGATCAGCGGAGGGACGCGGACCAACGTCGTTGCAGCGGAGGCTCGCATTGAGGTGGATATCCGAGTAGTGCGTTTGAAGGACGCGGAATATTTAGACAAAAAGTTTCGGGCGCTCCGGCCGGTGGATAAGCGTTGCAGGATTTTTGTGCAGGGTGGGCTAAACCGGCCTCCCATGGAGCGCACCAGAGCGATAAGAAAGCTATTCGCCAAGGCGAAGAAGATGGGGTTCGAATTGGGAGTTGACATACAGGAGTCTTCGACCGGCGGAGGGTCGGACGGGAATTTCACGGCTGGGTTGGGTGTCCCGACGCTCGACGGGCTAGGCGCGGTGGGCGAGGGCGCACATGCAGTGAATGAGAGCATCTTGATCGATCAAATTCCGGAGAGAGTGGCGTTGTTGGCAATGCTGATCGCGGAGCTGTGACGTTTGCGTTTGGCTGGTAAGAACACCGGCTATGCGCAGGAAATACGAACCGCCGACCTGAGTTCGAAACGTCCGTCGGGTTTCAGCATCCTACAGACGAACATCTCGTTACAAAGGCACAAAAGCGCCCATCAGCCCGCAACAACATCAGAAAGGGTACGAATATGGCAAGAAGAAAGAAAGAAGATCTGGATGCAACCACGCTGGAAGGAGAATTCGCGGACGAAGGCACGGGAGATACCCAGCTGGATTCGACAGATTCGGACACTTCATCCGTAGCTGGACGGGTTGTCGACTCCGCGAAGGAAGCGGCAAGTCAGGCCAAGCAAACCGCGAGTAATGTGGTTGATCAGGCGAAGGACCGAGCTGCGTCGCGTATTGACCAACAACGTCAGACCGCCGCGTCGGGGGTCCAAGCGGTTGCACAAGCGTTCCGAAGCATGGGCGACGAATTACGTAATCGGCAAGAAGGACCTGTGGCCCAGTATGCTGCCGAGATCGGACACGCGATTGGCGGACGAGCGGAGCGGCTGGCAAGTTACTTGCGCCAGCGGGATGTCCGCCAAATGGTAACCGATGCAGAGGATTTTGCGCGGCGCTCTCCGGCGGTTTTCCTGGGCAGCGCTTTTGTGCTCGGATTGGCAGCCAGCCGGTTCCTGAAGAGCTCGCGGCCCTTGCCGAATCCCTTCGAACATATGCCAGATCCAAATCGAGCATTGCCGCCAGCGTCTGGGGTGACCACTGAGTCAACGCAGTCTTATGGACGCGACATGAGCACAGGAACGTCGTCGGCTACGGGGCCAAACAGTCCTCGCGTGCGTAGCCGCAGCACAGCGGAATCGTTCTCATCCGGCAGTGGTGACGTCGGGACGAGTGGAAGTCAGGGTATCTCGGTTCGAGACGTCGATCTCGACGAGGCGGCCGGACTCTGAAGGTGTGTGGAGGTAAGCGATGACTGAGAAGCAGGACCGTTCAATAGGCGAGCTGTTCTCGGAACTCGCGAGCGAAACCGGACTTCTGATCCGCCAGGAAGTGGCGTTAGCGAAAGCCGAGCTTACGCAGAAGGCCAACCGGGTTGGCCGGAACGTCGGTTATTTGGTACTGGGAGGGGCAGTGGCATACGCAGCTCTCCTGGCTTTGCTTGCGGCAATCGTTATTCTACTCGCGAATGTCATGCCATGGTGGGTTGCAGCCCTTGTGGTGGCCGTACTGGTCGGCATTATTGCAGCTGTCGTGATATCGAAGGCTTTGGCTGCTTTGAAGAATACGGAAGTCGTCCCGCGGCAAACCGTAGAGACATTGAAGGAGGACGCACAATGGGCGAAGCAACAGATGAAGTAAGATCGACAAACGAGTTTAACGACCCTACACTGCAGCGATCATCGGGCACGCGGGCGACAACTACGAATGAGAGTGCTGATGAAGCAGGCCAAGAGGCGGCTCAAATCCGTTCGGGTATCGAACAAACACGCGCGGATTTGAGTGAAACAATCGACGCCTTACAGGAAAAGCTCGATCCCACGCGGATCGCGGAGCAAGTAAAGGATCAGATCAGGGATAAGGCGGGCGAGGCGTACGAAACGGCCAAAGATGCGGTTAAGGAAGCGACGATTGGGAAGGCAGAAAAAATTATGTCAAACGTGAGTAACACAGTTACGAACGCAACAGAACGCGCGGGGACGGCGGTCAGGGATACGAGCTCATCCGTTGTGGAATACATCCGAGAAAACCCTGTTTCGTTCGCGCTAATTGGAATCGGCGCGGGCATGCTCGCGTTCAGTACGCGTCGAAAAGAGCAATCGACGTACGATCGCGGGCGCAACGTTGACGCCGACCTCTACGGCCGTTCGGGGGCGGGTGATTGGCGGACGGCCCAATCCTCGTTCGCAGATCGAGCCCGGGATGCTGGAAGCGGTGTAGCCGACCGAGCTCGTGAAGCTGGCGAAAATTTGCGCGATGCGGCGACGACCGCGGCGGACACTGCGCGTCAGCAATTGGATTATGTCAGCGATCAAGCCCGGCAGGGCGCGCGCGTTGCAAGTGACCGATTTAAGACCACGCTTGAGGACAATCCGATGGCCTTGGGCGTTGCGGCTTTGGCAGCGGGTGCGCTGCTGGGGCTGAGTTTGCCGAAGACGCGCGTTGAAAACGAGTACATGGGTGAAACGCGGGATCGTTTGGTGGACCAAGCGAAATCTGTCACGAGCGAAGCTGTTGAGAAAGTGCAGCGCGTAACGGGCGAGGCCGGTCGCACGCTTAAGGATGCAGCGCAAAAAGAGGGCTTGATGGTTGGCCAGCCAGAGCGTAGCCAGTCATCGTGAGTTCAACTTCATCAAAGTGTCCGCAGCGAGCTGTTTTGTAAGTTCGCTTGCGGATACTTCTCGAGCGAGATGAGCCGCCTGACTCGACCAGAGCGGAACGAAATCTTCCAATCCGATGGCTTCGGACTGGGACCGCAGAGGCGCGACTGCATGCGCGGCCAGGGGAAATTCAGGGGCCACGTTTGACATCGGACCAACCTCACGGACAATGCGGTTCATGATGCCGCGGGCGGGACGACCGGTGAAGACATTCGTGAGTACGGTCTGATTGTCTTTTGCTTGCTTCAACGCGTGCCGGTGAACTGAGCTGATTTTTGCTTCCGGACAGAATAGATACGCCGTTCCGATTTGTACCGCTGATGCTCCCAGCGCAAAAGCTGCTAGTATCCCGCGAGCCTCGGCAATTCCCCCGGCCGCGATAACTGGTACCTCAACGGCATCGACGACTTGCGGCACAAGCGCCATAGTGCCCACCTGAG
>JBJMGM010000195.1:0-7205 GCA_045807905.1 Bryobacteraceae bacterium
CATCTTCTCGGCAGAATACGGAGTCAACCTGAACGCTAACGGTCAGCGTGCGGAATCTAACAATTTCATGGTTGACAACGCCTCCGTGAATGGCAGTCCGCGCGGGGGTGTTACGAACTTCAGTCCGAGTGCGGACGCTGTGCAGGAACTGCGTGTTTCCGTCAACAATTTTTCGGCCGAGTACGGTCGAAATTCTTCGGCCCTGGTAAACGCGATTACGAAATCCGGGACTAATGAATTCCACGGAACGGCGGGCTACTACCACACCAACAACCATCTCACGGCGCGCAACTCGGTGTTCCAGCCAACCGTGCCCGTTTTTCAGCGTAATGAGGCTAACGGAACCATTGGAGGGCCGGTCATCAGAAACAAGTTGTTCTTCTTCGGATCAGTTGATGTGCTGCGGTCGGCTGTTGGCTCGAGCTTTTCGGCAAGTGCAGTTACGCCCGAATTTGCCAGCTACATCGGACAGCATTTCCCAAACAATGTATCAGCCAAATTGGTAAGCAGCTTTCCGAGTCAGTTGACGCCACTCAGTAATGGATTGACAGCGGGTGGCGTCTTGGGCAGTTCGTGCGCGGGCGGCACGCCGATCGCGACCCCGGTCGGAACATTGCCGTGCAATTTCCCGCTGACATTCAATGGCGCGTATTCGGCTAGTCTCCCACGCAATGGTCTGCAGTGGTTTGGGCGTATGGATTGGACTTTCCATGATGGAAAGGATCGCATCTACGGAAGTTCCGGCAGAACGACGCTCGACCAAGTGGCGTTCGGGCAGCCGAATGTGTACCCGGCATTCACTGCGCCTTCGAGCGAGTACACCGCGTATTGGAACGGTAATTACACGCACATCTTTTCGGCCAACGTTCTGAACGAAGCATCGTGGTCCGGCACGCGCGCCTGGGGCACCGATCCGGTGAGTCACGGAGAGGTCCCGCTGATCAATGTTCCCGGAATCGCATCTTATGGCACCGGCTTCTCGGACGCTACCTTCATCCAGAACAACGAGAACTGGAGGGACGTACTCAGCATCAACCACGGCAGCCACTCCTTCAAGACCGGTGGCGTCGTCCAATGCGGCAGCGGCTGCCCCGGAGCCGGAGCTCTCTTCGCAAATACGTATACGCGAGTCCATTACAATTTTGCCAATGTGTTTGATTTCGTCAACGACGATCCCTTCGAGGAGACGAACATCGGGTTCGATCCAAAGACCGGCCAGCAAACAGGACCGGATTTCCGCCCGGTATTCCTGAACTTCGGCGCCTTCTTCCAAGACGACTGGAAGGTAAGAAGCAATCTGACTCTGAGCCTGGGCCTTCGCTGGGAGGTCTTCTATAATCCCTGGGAAAAAGACAATCTCTTCGTCAGCGCCACATTTCCGACCGGCAATGACTATCTATCGCACATTACGGGTTTAACACCGGTGGTTAAGCAACCTCACAATGGGAACGATTGGAATAATTTCGGCCCGAGGATTGGAATCGCATGGGATCCGAAAGGCGACGGCAAGAGCTCGATTCGTGGCGGATTCGGCATGTTCTACGATCGCCCGAGCGGACAGTTCTACGATGACGCCGGCACCTCACTGCCGCTGATCGGTCTCGCGGTTGCCAGTAAGCAAAACGGCATTCCGCCCGTGTATGGGCTGAGCACGAGCACGTCATCGCCGTTCCTGTTTCCCGCACCTCCCATCAACGTAGGTCTGGATCCCCGTAATGGTCTGATCGGGATCCCGTCTTCGATCGCCGTATGGGATCCCAAGATGAAGACCATGTACACGGTCAACTATTTCTTTGGAATACAGCGCAGCTTCTTTGGAACGTGGGCAGTTGAAGCGAACTACGTCGGCTCGAAGGGCACGAAAACATATATGGGTTTCGACGTAAACCGCTATGCAGGCGATCTTCTCGACGGCACACTGAACCGAATTAACTCCAGCTTTGCCGGAATTGGGTATGGTCAGGCGCGCGGCAGCAGCTTTTATAACGGGTACAACGTGAGTGTTCGTAAGCGCTATGAGTCCGGGCTCAATCTTCAGGTCGGCTACACGTACGGCAAGGCGATCGATGATTCGAGCAGCTTCGGTCTGGGTCTCAACGTTATCGATGCCAATGACTTAAACCGTGAACGTGGTCTGGCGGATTTCGACGTCAGGCATAAGCTTGCGATCAGCGTGCTGTACGACACTCCCAAGCTACATGGAAACGCATTCGTATCCTTCCTGAGCGCCTGGGAATTGGGGGCGATTGCAATCCTTCAAAGTGGTACTCCCTTCAATGTTTACTGTACGTCGCCGTTCAGTCCTGTTCTAAGCCCTTCAGGCGCAGTCATCGGGAACACCGGATGCGACTATAACGCCGACGGGTTCAACTGGGATCGTCCAAACGCACCGAGTTTCGGAGGTTATCTGACCGGCCTCAACAGACAGCAGTTCCTCGATGGGATTTTCACGGCAAGCGATTTCCCCGTACCTGCATTGGGTCAGGAGGGCAGCCTGGGCAGGAACACCTATTATGGGCCCGGGTACGACAACGTCAATTTCAACATTGTGAAGCATTTTCCGTTGCCGATTTTGGGAGAGCGGGGGCAATTGGACTTTCGCACGGAATTCTTCAACCTGTTCAATCGCACCAATCTCAGCAACGTGCAAGGAGATCTTTCGAGTTCGGACTTCGGAAGAGCGACGACTGCATTGGGCGGACGCAACATTCAGTTTGGTGTGAGGCTTGCCTTCTGAGCTGGCGCAAGCTCGATTGCGGAGATTGCCCATATTTCATTGCGACTGCTTTTGCTGAGCAATGGCGCGGTTGAATCCGTTCTTTGCCTCGACGTCCTGGGGCCGCAGCGCGACGACACCGCGAAATTGAGCGGCCGCGATAGACCACTGACCGGATTCCAGCGCCATTCGACCTAGCGCTTCTTTGGCGTCGACGTTACACGGAGCCATTTCCACTGCGATCCGGTATTCCGGCAATGCCTCGGCCTTTTCCCCGCCCCGTTCCAGCGTAAGGCCGATCTCGTAATGCGCCTCGGCACGCTCAGGATCGAGACTCAGCACGCGCCGGAATGAAGCGATTGCCTCGTTCGGATCACCGCCGGATTGCCGGATCATCCGCCCTAGTTGGAAATGTGCGTCGGCGAAGTCGGGAACATCCGCGGCCGTCTTACGTAATGATGAGAGCGCGTCGGCCGTTCGGCCCGCCTTAAATTGCTGTACCGCCGATTCGACCTGCAGCATCGCTCGCCCGCGGTTTCGTAGCTGTGCCGTAAGCGCGGTTACACGCTCGTTTTCGCGCTGAGCATCGGCAACTCGGCCGGCACGTTGATATGCCTGGGCCAGTGTTGCGTGCGCCTTAATGAGGCTCGGGTTCAATTGAACGGCTCGCCGCAAGCTCTGAACCGCGCCGCTGGTGTCTTTCAATCGAAGCTGCACGGCACCGAGATTGTTAGCAGCCTCCGCATCGTTAGGCGCGGCCTCGAGTGCACGCCGGAGGGCAGCTGCCGCTTCTTCAAGCTTGCCTTCATGCATGAGCGTCACGCCGAGGGCACGCAGTGCAGAAGCATGTTTGGCATTCATCTCTAAGGCGCGGTTCAACTCTCGCAGGGCATCGGCGCCATCTCCATCAGTTGCGAGCGCGAGCCCTAAGTTGTAATGTGAATCGGCAGTTTCGGCACCGTGGTCGATTGCTTTCCGAAGTACCTCGACCGCCTCTTTCCTGTCCACATCGGCCAAGGCAATGCCCAGCGCAAGCATGTACTTCGGATTCCCTGCGTTGAGCCTTGCGGCCGTCCGGAGTTCTTCAACGGCAGCTTGACTTTTGTCCCGATTCTTCAGGGCGAGTCCGTAATTGTAATGCGCTTCGGCAAATTGAGGCGCTCGTCGAACGACTTCGGCCAGTAAATTAAGCTCGCCCGTGAAATCGCCGCGCTTACGGCAGCAGTCGGCAAGCATGTATCGAGCCTCAATGTAATCAGGATGCAACCGAAGCGCTTCCTCAAATCCCGCCATCGCTTGATCGGTCTCTCGCGCCTGATCGTAGGCCAAGCCTAAGTGATACCAAGCTTCGACATAGTTTGGGTCGAAGCGTAAGGCGGCTCGGAACTGCTCCAACGCGGCGGAGAGATCTCCGGACTGCGCTAAGTTGACGCCGCGCTGGTCGTGAGTGCTTGCCTCCGCACCCGGGTTAATCTGCGTAACGCTGTCATGTCCCGGCTGCTGTGGCGTTGCGACGATTCCCGCCGCCAGAACTAAGATCGCGCGATACGAGTGCATGCACCGGACCAGTCGAAAAACAAATAATGGCGTGTGCTCATGGTTCCTTGCCTGTACTGTACATTGATTGTAGTTTCCGAATGACGCGCATTGGTTTTCGTTTTGCTGCGCCGGGATCGATAGTGGCGTTTTTGCTCGGTGCGTCAATCGTTCATGCTTTCCAGGGCATGGCGACTCCGCCGCGCCCTAACCGGCGGGTTCCAACCATCGAAACTAATCTGCCGCCCATTCGAGTCGATTTTCGCGATGTCGCCGAGCAGGTGGGTTTGTCAGCGCTTAATGTGTCTGGTTCTGAATCACACAAGAAGTATATTCTCGAGACCACAGGACAAGGTGTCGGCATTTTCGATTACGACAATGACGGCCTGCCGGACATCTTTGTCGTTAACGGTACAACAATGGATTCTCAACCGGGAGCGCAACCCACCAGTCACCTATACCGGAATCTGGGCAATCTCAACTTCAAGGACGTAACTCGTGAGACAGGACTGACGCGTTCAGGCTGGGGGCAAGGCGTCTGCATCGGAGACTACGACAACGACGGATTTCGTGATCTCTTCGTCACCTATTACGGACACAGTGTGCTCTATCACAACGAAGGAAATGGCAAGTTAAAGGACGTAACGGCTGAAGCGGGCTTGCTTTCGTCTGACACTCGATGGGATACGGGATGTTCCTTTCTAGATTATGACCTTGACGGCAAGCTTGATCTGGTCATCACTGGATATTTAGATTTCAATCGCGACAAAGTGCCGGTGCCAGGAAGTAACAGCTATTGCCAATGGAAAGGGTTGCCTGTTATGTGTGGGCCACGAGGTTTACCGGCCGCGCATAATTTCCTTTTTCACAATGATGGATCGGGCAAATTCTCAGACGTGTCACAAGTGAGTGGGATCGGCAAGCCGACCGGCTGCTACGGATTCACCGTGATTTCCTCCGACTTCGACAGCGATTCCTATCCAGACCTCTACGTCGCATGTGACTCCACGCCGAGCCTGCTTTATCACAATCAAAGGAATGGAAAATTTGAGGAGATCGGGGTGCAATCGGGTGTCGCTTTGAACGAGGATGGCCAGGAACAAGCGGGAATGGGTGCCGCGATTACCGATTACGATGAAGACGGCTATGTCGATATCTTGAAGTCCAATTTCAGCGATGATATACCGAACCTGTATCACAACAACGGGGATGGAAGTTTCGAGGACCGCGTCTATCAATCCGGATTGAGCGCGCACACACAATATCTCGGCTGGGGCGTCCACTTTATCGATGTTGATAACGACGGTCGAAAAGACGTGCTGATCATTAACGGGCACGTTTATCCCGAGGTGGATGAGAGTAAGTTGCCGACGCGGTACAAACAGCCGAGGCTTCTCTATTGGAACGTAGGTGCCGGCAAATTCAAGGATTTGTCCGACGCTGCGGGTTCAGGAGTGAACACACCCCGGGCGTCACGCGGCTCGGCGGCTGGTGATCTAGATAACGACGGATCAGTAGAGGTAGTCATCAACAATCTGGGAGCTCGCCCGAGTCTACTCAAAAACTACGGTACACACAAAAACTGGTTGTTGACCCAATGTATCGGTGTGCACTGTAATCGCGATGCCATCGGAGCACGTGTGTTCGTTTCCGTGGCCGGTCGCCGTATATCAGGCGACGTTCAGAGTGGGACGAGCTTTCTTTCTCAGAACGATTCTCGTCTTCACTTCGGATTGGACGGTGATACCCACTACGATCACATCGAAGTATTGTGGCCCGGGGGCACACGAGAGCGCTTTGACGGAGGTAACGCAAACCGGCTGGTGGTGCTGAAAGAGGGCAGCGGCAGGCCGATTCGCGAGCCAACGAGTTCCCGATCCCCCGCGGGCGTCAGCTACCTGATCACTCCAGTTTTCCGCCATTGATGAAGCGGTACACCGTATGCCTCGTTCTGATCGCGATGGGCGTACTGCGCTGGTTGGCTTTTGCTGTCGAGCCTGAGACGACTGCGCCCGTGAGATTCACTGACCTTACCGCCGGGGCGCATATCACATTCAAACACGACAACGCTGCAACAAGGCAGCGGTACCTAATCGAGACGATGGGGTCTGGCGCAGGCTGGATTGATTACGACAGTGACGGCTATTTAGATTTGTATCTCGTCAACAGTGCAGCAACAAAGGTTTATAAACCATCACATCCCTTAAGGTCTGCTCTTTATCGCAGTAACGGCGATGGAACTTTCACAGACGTCACTGAAACGGCAGGCGTCGGGGCAACGGACTTGTTTGGCATGGGAGTAGCGGTCGGAGACTATGATAACGACGGCTTCGAAGATCTTTACGTTATAGGGTACGGGCGTTCCGTTCTTTATCACAATAACGGGAACGGAAGCTTCACAGATGTGACCGAAAAGGCGGAAGTCGCGAATATCGGGAAATGGGGTTCGAGCGCTGCTTGGTTTGACTACGATCGCGATGGCAAGCTCGACCTGATCATCGCGAACTACTTAGACTTCACTCCCGAGGGAAATCTAATCTGCATTGAACAGGGGCGTCCGGCATATTGCCATCCAAATAAGTATCACGGCCAAACGGCCACTCTTTTCCATAATGACGGAAACGGTTTTTTCACGGATGTAAGCCGTACTTCGAAAATCGGTCTGAAGCCAGCTAACGGTTTAGGTGTAGTCTGCTTTGACTACAACGGAGATGGATGGACGGATGTATTCCTCGCGAATGATTCCATGGAGAATTTTCTGTACTTGAACAAAGGAAACGGCACATTTGAAGAAGTCGCGATGGAAGCAGGCGTTGCGCTGGGTGAGGATGGCAAAGCTGAAGCAGGGATGGGCGTGGACGCGGCCGATTATGATCGCGACGGTCTTCCCGATCTATTTGTGACGCATCTGGACTTGGAATACAACCGGCTCTATCGCAATCAAGGTGATGGC
>JBJMGM010000196.1:0-16810 GCA_045807905.1 Bryobacteraceae bacterium
ACCGCGCCTGGTGCCCGCAATGCGCTGCCGAAGGGGAGATGATCGTGGTTGACAACACGAAGCTGATTCCCAACCTCGATCAGCGGGGATTGGAACGATGGCTCGACTCTGGGGAATTGCATCGGGTGAACGCTCTTGATGGATCTTCGCTGATTTGCCTGAATTCACTGCTGGCTTGCCTGCAGAACACCAACCCGGCTAATTGCGGCTTCCCGCGCTTGCCGAATACAGAAAAGGAGAGAATATGAAATCCAGATTGCTTTGCAGTTCATTGAGCGCATTGGCCGTTCTGGCCATTCCGGCGGGGCTCGCACTTCGAGTACCCTTGGTGGCGCAGCACCTAAAGGAGACCCGCGCAACGGATCGCTTCCCGCGGTACGTGGTTCAAGACCTCGGCACACTCGGCGGTCCGTACAGTTTTTCTTACAACTTAAATAACGCGGGCGTGGTCTCGGGCGGCTCAGCCACCGCGACCCAAAACGGCGATCCTTCACAAGCCGTTGTCAATGCCCCTCAGACGGCCTTCCTGTGGCATCATGGCCACCTCCGGAATCTCGGCACGCTCGGCGGACCAGACAGTGTCGCAGCCGCGGCCAGCGGTTTCCAATGGGCCGCCGTGGACTCGGAAACCGCAGACCTCAGTCGCCAAGGCGAGGATGTCTGTGGATTTGGCAATAGCTTGCAATGCCTGGCTGCCATTTGGGAATATGAGCGGCTCAGCCCGCTCCCGCTTCTTCCCGGCGGTAACAATTCGTATGCGCTCGATATGAATGCTCGTCGGCAAGTCGTAGGCTTTTCGGACACCGGTGTTTACGACCTCGACTGCGCCGCGCCCATAGCCGGCGTACCGTTCCGATCAACGGCCGGCTTCCGGTTTCAGGCGGTTATCTGGGAGCCGAACGGCGCCGTTCGACCGCTTGTGCCGTTAGACCGCGAGAATGGTGTGGCCTTTGCGCTAGGGATCAACAACCGCGGTCAGGTAGTAGGTGTGTCGGGAGTCTGCGCCACCACCGCACCGCCACCTTATGTTTCGACTGGCCATGCTGTTCTCTGGGAGCGCGACGGAACGCCCATCGACCTCGGGTCTTTAGGTGGTCCTTCCGCGGGTGCCTCCGCCATCAACGATCGTGGCGATGTCTCCGGAACTTCTGCAACTGCGGACGGTTCAGTACGCCCATTTCTCTGGACACCGGAATCCCGCACGCTCCTCCAACTAAACCCGCCGGAAGGCTTTCCCGTCGCTATTAATGGTTGCTGCAAGACGATCAACGACCGCCGGGAAATCGTGGGTTTCATGTTCAATGCCGATTTCACACAGCAGCACGCTTTCCTATGGAAGAACGGCGTGATGGTCGATCTGAACGACCTGATTCCAAGAGGGTCGCCATGGATGCTGCAATCGGCTGCCGGCATCAATGCGTCCGGGCAGATCGCCGGGCAAGGCCTGATCAACGGCGAAGTGCATGCTTTTCTCGCAACGCCTTGCCACCGCCACGAAGGCCGTGGCGAATGTTGCGAGAACCACGATCACTAATCCGACCGTGTACCGCCTGAAGGCCGGAAGCTGCTAACTTCCGGTCCCCTCTGCCGAGACTCCAGCTACAGGGTTCTTTTTGCTTCGATGCACCCGTAGTAGCGGCATACGATTTCGGCGCGACGTCAACATACTTTCCGGATCGATCCTGGATCACGGCTATTCGGAAGCTATTTGTTGTGGCGGATCTTATGTGCGTCGGTATGGGCAACAGTGCCAGCAAGCGGTCGGGGTGGGTTCCCGGATTGAGGTAGAAAAATACTGCGGCTCAATCGTTTCTCGCGTGCAGATTTCAACCTTTGGGAACTTCCTCGTGAGCGGTCGTCCGGCATCCTATATATGAGGAATAATTCGTTGTCGTCTCCAGACTCTAGACAGCGGCGATGACAACCGCGCGCGTAAGAGCACGGGAACTGCCATGAAGTGTGGAGTCCACGTGGAGTCCAAACGCTGAATTATCGGGCTTTGGCGTCCAAGTGGCGTCCAAATTACATGCAGCTAAGTCTTGTGTTTTCAGCAAACGATGCCTGTAAGTAGTTGATATTTCTTGCTTGGGGTGCAAGAGGTCCCGGGTTCAAATCCCGGCGGCCCGACCAAATGCTTCATAGGGTTACAGGCATCAGCCCTTCCTGAACTCGGTTTTGGAGTCCAACTGGAGTCCAAATTCAGCATTTCTGTTGTGGCATCGTTCTTTGGTTCTTGACATCGTAGACGACAACTTTTGTCTTGAGTCATGACCGGGAGGCTCGATGTTTGGACTGTTTAAGTCAGAACCCTTTAGAGACGGGCAGCTCGGAGAACTTCGTCGATCCCGCGGACACTGGAAAGGCAGTTTGACGTTGGCCTCGTGCGGGCCATTCCGGTTATCCTTGGTCGGGACCCGCGAAGCGCCGGACCCGGTCGCCTTAGCGCTCGCAAAGGAATTGCCGGACCGGTTCAAAGGGCTGATGCCGCGAATCCAACGTGGCCTATTCGAGCATTACAAGCCATATAAAGAAGCAGTTGACATGGGTGACCAGACGGGCAGCCCCCGCCCGAACATTGAGAGCGCCGAGGCTGTGTGGCCGGACGTGAAGCCCGCCCATGTTCTCATCGAGCTGCTTGAGGGCGTGCCGACAATGGAAATCGCGTTTAGAGCGTGGGACGTGGAACACACCGTTGGTGCACGCTTTCGGAACTGGCAGTTTGTTGAGCTGAATGGCAGTGTACGGGCGCAGTGAAGGCGATCGCTACGACAAGGAATTTCAAGCAAAACTGGCGAAAGGCCGTTTAAGGCGCAGAGGCCCAACTCGCTCGAATACCGTCGCCCTTGCCTTCGATAATTCGGCTTTTTCAACGTAAAGAAGAAGGTGGCCGACATTTCTTCCGAACAGAGGCATTTTGAATTAATGCTTAAAAAAACTCACCGTCAACACAAAACTTTCGCCACCTCGATCGCTGTCGAAATTATGTCAGACCATGGCGCAATTCCACCCCAGGCGGCATCGAGGCACAACGTGGATTACGGGCCGACTTCTCGGTACTGATCCGGCGGTGAGATCCCGCTCGGGGCCAGCCCGCCTCACGGTCGTGACCGCGGGGCTTCCGGCCTGACGTTATCGGTGCTTCGCAGTCTGGAATCGGGCAGCGCTGCCAATACTTCACGCAAACCTGGCTCAGCCTGTATGAGCAGGCGGTTCGATCCGGCGATAGTGGTGATGAAGACGTGCGCGGAACCTCACCAACTCTCGTTTGAGCAACATAGCTTCAGCGGCTAAGGACGTTCCGTCGCGATGATCTCTGAGGCAAGAGGCGAGTACCGCCATTTGTTTGGCAAGAGTGTCCAGTCCCAAGCACACCGCATTGGCTTCAGGGGCAGACAGATTTTTCAAAGTAGACGCCACCGTCGCGTACGCTACGCCTTTTCACCCGTTAGATACACAAGCAAGCCATGCGGCGTAATTAAGTTGTTTAGGGCTATGGTCCGTTCGAACGTAGAGGCATCATCGCCCGATAACGCCACTTTTGCACCTTTGGCAACGTACGTATGCACATTAGAAAGAGCGCTATTCAGGGATATGGCTCGGCCATTCGCAGAGCAGGAGAGGGCAGGCCGAAATCCAGCAGGTTGATCCCCGGCCTTGGTCAACAGAATGTTGCCGAGTTTGAGATCGCGGTGGGTTATGCCTTCTGATGCGCGGCGTCGAGCGCCTCACAGATCTGCGCGGCGTACTTGAGCGCTCGATCGGCAGAAAGAGGTTCCTTTATAGGGGCACCGTCGATGTATTCCATTACTAGGTAATCCGGCCCGACGTCGTAAAGCGTGCAGATCTGGGGATGGTCAGAGCAGCCAAGGCGCGTGGTTCCCGCTCGAAACGTTGCGAGAATTTCTCGTGCGAAACTTTGATCGCAACGATGCGATCCAGCCGAGGGTCGCGGGCCTTGTACACCTCGCCCGCACCGATACGCGCGACGATTTCGTACGGGCCAAGATGAGCTCCGGCAGAGAGCGCCATAAGCCGTTAGCTGATTCTATTCCAGAGCGACAGATGCGCAGGGAAGACAGAACGGGCTTGCCTGAGAATTGGATATCAGTCCTCTTGAGATTTGTTGCAGAGACGCAAAGTGTTAGGTCATGCATGGCGTGGCCAACTCAAGATGACGTTTGGGAATTGGTCCCTTCTTGCTGGTCGCCAACGCCAGAGCTATGCCGCGTTTTTCACATTGCACTTAGATACATACCGCGCATCTCGTCGCATTCGTATTCGAAAGCGGTCGGCGCCACGGAGACTTCTAGCCGATTATACGTCAAGGTGGACCCGGCAGATAACGCTTCGAATTGCCTCAAAAGAGACTATAATTCAGAGAACTTTTGAAGTCGAGGTTATCTCGCCGTGGCTGTGCGTGTCGTGCTCCTAGCCCTGGTTGCCTCCGCGCGGCTCCTGGGCCAGGCAACTTTGAGCGTCGGAGTTGTTCGGGGAACGGTTCAAGATGAATCCCGCAGGTTGGTTGCCGGCGCAAGAATCACGTTGACCGAAGAATCCAAGGGATTGGTCCGCGAGTCCACATCCGATCGCAGCGGGTTCTTCCTCTTTCCGGCCGTAATCGCGGCCGTCTATTCCGTGCAGGTCGAGAAGCAGGGTTTCAACACGGAACGGATGCGCGGCTTGAGGATCGAGGTCGCAGAAGAGGCATTTATCAACATGACATTGCACGTTGGGAAAATCCTCACCGTTGTCAACGTGCCTCCCCCCACTACTACAAAAATGGACACCAAATCCAATACGATCGGCTCCGTAGTCGATTCGAATCGAGTAGAGGAGTTGCCTCTGAATGGTCGGAATCTGCTCGATCTAGCACTGCTCGCCGGAGGCACGGTTAGCGTCAGTCCAGCCAGCAGCCTTTTTACCACGAACGTCGGTCCGCCCGACCGCACCATCGTTCTGCCCGGGACGCTTCCGAACTCGGTGACCTATTTTCTAAATGGCATAAACGTTACGGGATCGCGGGACGGCGAACTGGCGGTCAATCCGTCGATCGCCGCGACCGATCAGTTCAAAGTCCAGGAAAACTTCCTGATGCCGGACCAGGGCAGCAGGCCGGCAGCGGTGAATATAGTCACGAAAAGCGGAACCAACCGATTCCATGGCGAAGCTTTCGAGTTTCTGCGAAACACCGCTTTAGACGCCAAGAGCTTTTTCGCGACCAACGCCGAGGATGTGAAACTGAACCAGTTCGGCGTTGCTTCGGGAGGACCGCTGCGGAGGAACCGAGCGTGGTTTTACGCGTTCTATGAAGGACTAAGAGAATGCACGGCTTTCTCAACTGGCGGATACAGCCCCACGGCGGCGATGTTCACAGGGGATTTTTCAGCTACCGGCCATCTGCTTTTTGACCCCTTAAGCTTCGACGCGAAATCAGGTACCCGCCAACCTTTTAGAAACGCAATCATTCCGCCAAGCCGGATTAACCCGGTCGCAAGAAAATTGCTCGAATACTACGTGCCAGGCAGTGGCCTCGCGAACATACCAAACAATATTTCCGGGAACCCCCAGCATAAGCTGGATGGCGATCAGGGTGGGCTGCGGGTTGACGCGGAAATGAGCGATCGATCGCAACTGTTCATTCAAATTTTCGCCCAGAATACTCCATCGGACGAACCGGGATTATACCCGCTCAGCGGTCTTCAGTATCAGAACGGCTCACAGCTTGCAATGCTGCATCACGTGTGGGCACTGAGTCCCAAGGCTGTCAACACGCTGCGCATCGGGTTTTTACGCGCCGTCGCCATCGGAGGTAACGAGGGCCAAGCTCTGGGCCCAATCCTCCCTTCCATAGGAATCATGAATACGTTCGAGACGCATGGCGTCTCCGCCATTAACCTCCAGGGGTACTCTTCATTTGGGAGATCCAATGGTGAGATTGGCAACCGCGACAACACGTGGCAACTCGACGACGAGTTCATGTACACGGTTGGTAGCCATAGCTTTGCGTTTGGGGCACAGTTGCGTTATCGCCGCGGTTGGCATCTGAATGGAAATTCTCAAGCACTTGGAACCTTGTCCTTCCAGCCTGCGTTCACAGCTCAGTTGGTGCGGAACCCTCAAGGCCAACTAGTGCCGTTGACGAACACGGGCGACTCTTTTGCCGATTTCCTCCTTGGTGATCCCGTGAGCGGCAACCTGCTCGGCCTGCCTGTTGTACAGTTCCGCGCAACACAGTTCGCTCCGTTTTTTCAGGACAGTTGGAGGCTTAGGCGTAACTTGACTCTGAATTATGGCTTTTCCTGGTTTCTCGATACACCTCCGAATCCGCAGGGGTGGGCGCGGAATTTGGTCCACGGATTCGACAGCGCCACTGGCCTGCTCACATACGCAGCCTTGGGGCAGATGAGCTCCCAAGCAGTCGCAACAGACAAGAACAATTTCGCGCCTCGCGTGGGTCTAGCCTGGAGCCCGGAATCCCTCAAAGCAACCGTTTTTCGTGTTGGCGCCGGAGTCTACTATTCCGAGTTTCCTTGGGTTCTAGCGCCCTATCCACTCGAAGGCGGTTCACCCGTAGGTGCTGGGGTCGGTTTCGCAAATCCGTTGACCAACCCGCTTCCTTCATACGTGCTCGGGACGAACATCTTTCCGCCTGCTCCGACGAATACTAATCCAGCGAAGCTGGGTCCTGGAACGTCGGTGACTGCGATAAATCCAGGCTTCCGTACAGCCTACGTCAGCCAATGGAACCTCTCTATCCAACACAGCTTTAGCCGATCCGATTCCGTTGAGCTGAACTACCTAGGCTCAAGTGGACACCGGTTGCCGAACGTCAGTGATCTCTCGCAATGCCGTTCTACTCGGAACTTGTTCTGCGATCCCGTGACGAGACCATGGCCGCAATATCGCTTACTGCTGTATGCGGACAGTACCGGCAACTCCTCATATGAAGCGCTCATCGCCAAATATGACCATAACGTGATCTCGGGACTAAACCTGCGCTTTGAGTATGCCTTCGCGAAGGCGTTGACGGATACGTGGCAGTCCAGCCTGACAATTTACAATCAGATCTCGGATTGCCGGTCCTGTTCGAAGGGGCCCGCGACGTTCGATGTTCATCAAAGCGCGGCAGCCAGCTTGGTGTGGGAGATTCCCTTCGACCGCGGCTGGAGCCTGCCCGCATGGGCGCATGCTGCCGCGCGAAATTGGATCATCACCGCGATTACCAGGTTCTCCAGCGGCCAACCTGTAATGCTCACCGCGCCTAACCAATCAGGCAGCGCTCTAATCAACCCGCTCCCAGATCGTGTTTGCGATGGGCGAAGCGATCAGCTCTCTGGCAACATTCGCAATAACGGCTTTCTATGGTTCAACACCTCCTGCTTCCCCGTTCCACCTGTCGGATATTTTGGCAACAGCGGACCCGCCGTGCTCTACGGCCCCGGCCTGGACAATTGGGATATCGGCGTGCAGAAGTCATTCGTGCTACCGCGAGAGATCGGCACGCTGCAGTTGCGAACAGAGCTGTTCAACGCCTGGAATCATACGCAATTCGAGCAACCCAATGGGAATGCGGGCGCAGGCGCGAATTTCGGCCGGATCTCAGGCCCGCGTCCGCCCCGCCTGATCCAAGTCGCGCTGAAGCTGCTCTGGTAGCAGTAAAGCTTGGACCTCCAGGCGCACAACAGGGACAGACATCATTGGCAGGAACTTCCCGGAATGCGTCGCGTAGTCATTTGGTGAACTGGCGACTACCCGTCAATGATTGCTTCGGATGCCGACCACATCGGGATTGGTGCCAGTCATTATTAGCCCGCCGTCGTCTCTGCTTGCGATCCGTCGGTTTAAGTAAGCTTCGGGGTTTCTGGCGTGCGACCAGCGCTCGTTTCAACAGACAGAGCGCGTTCCAGCATGCGCATAAGGTCGACAAGCCGAAAGGGTTTCCGGATGAAATGGTCCACCCGCAGGTCGGCGAATGAGGCAGCGACAGTTTCTACATCATAGGCGCTGGTTAGAATGACTTTCAGGTCGGGTCGCATTCGCAGAGTCTGTTGGAAGACCTCCCGGCCGGATATCCCCGGTAGCGTGACATCCAGCAGGACTGCGTCGATGTCATCTTTGTGTGCGCGTATCACGTCCAGTGCTACAGATCCATCCTTCGCTTCTATTACAGAGAAACCTCGCTTCACGAGCGCCATTGACACAGACCGCCGCAACAATTCTTCATCCTCCACGACAAGAATGGTCCCAGTCGGAGTATTGGACTGTTCAACTTCGCCGGAGGTGATCACAGTGGGGGCGACTAAAGCGTTCTTTGGAGCACATGGCAGGAACACCTGAAACACCGTACCTTGGCCGGGTGCGCTCACAACATTAATGCCGCCGCCGTGGGCGCGTACGATCCCTTGCACAACGGCCAGACCCAAGCCGCGACCCGCGAATTTCGTCGTGAAGAACGGATCAAAGATCTTTTCCTTTGCTTCGTTTGTAATGCCACTACCGGTATCCGAGACCTCCAGCTGCACGTAATCGCCTGGGGTTAAGTCAATCGCGTTGTTTGGAGCCAAGTCTCTGCCCCCAGTCACCTCACTTGTTCTTACGGTGATGACTCCTTCCTTGTCTCCAATCGCTTCCGACGCGTTGATGACCAGGTTCATCACTACTTGCCTGATTTCCGGGGCATTGCCCCATACAGCCGGAAGGCTGTCTGCCAGATGCGTCCTCAAGACGGCATATTTCGAGATAGAGACCTTCAGCAGCTCTAGTATTTCGTGCACCAGCGGCGATAAATCCACGGCTTCAGCGATGTATTGTTGCTCATGTCCGGCATAGATCAATAACTCGCGCACGATCTCGGCGCCACGGATTGCAGCCGCCTCGATCCTCTGAATCCCTTCCCTAGCTGCCGAGTCCTCGGCCAGATCCGTCTCGGCTAGTTCCGCCTCTGTAAGGATGCCACCGAGCACGTTATTGAAGTCGTGCGCAATGCCTCCTGCCAGCACTCCTACGCTTTCCAGCTTCTGCCTCGCAACTGCCTCCTCCTGCGCACGCTTGACTTCGGTGATGTCTTCGATCATGGCAAGGCCGTTCATGGGCTCGCCTTGCGCATTGCGGATAACGGATGCAGTCAAATTAATCCAAACGATTTCGCCGCTCTTCTTCACATACCGCTTGCGCATCGCGAAGGAAGGTACTTCGCCCCTGAAAAGCCGCTCGGTTTGTTCTAAATCAGCACGCACGTCGTCCGGGTGCGTGATGTCCGCGAAAGTCAGTTCGCGGAGTTCCGCTTCCGAGTACTCCACCATGTGACAAAGCGCATTGTTGACCTTCAGGAAGCGATAGTCTTTTCCTACGAGCGCCAGCCCCAGAGGCCCTTCTTCAAATACTCTGCGGAAGCGCTCTTCGCTCTCGCGCAAAAGCTCTCGCGCCTTTATCTGCTCCGTAATGTCTTGGGTTGCTCCCACGAGGCGAACCGGGACGCCTTGATCATTCCTGATAATTGCGCGAACCGTGCGGACAAAGCGCGTTTCACCATCAGGCCTGATGATTCGGTGGTCCATCTCAAGTGGCGCGCTACTCGAACGGACTTCTTCGATGGCTTCCAAGACTCTTTCCCGGTCCTCGGGGTGCACACAGTTCAGGAAGGGCAAGAAACCGGCGGGAACGTCCTTCGGCATTCCGAAGATGCGAAACATCTCCTCAGACCATTCGCTGCTGCCGGTTTCAAGTTCTCGTTCCCAACTCCCGATGTTGGCAAGCCGTTGCGCATCCAACAGGCGGATCTGGCTAGCCCGCAACCGTTGGAGGGCGCCGCGCAACTCCCGCAGGACTTGCGCTACGGGTACCGCGCCCGTGGCGATGGCTTGCACCAATAAAGCCCATGCTGCTACCGGCGTGACCGGAATAATGCGCCCAAAGCGTACGCCGGCGATATCGAACAATGCGAAGCCCAGCGCCGTTGCCAAGCAAACGCACGCCGTCCATAGTGCCGCTCTGTTGCCGAGAAGCCAAATCGCCAGGATCGGCAACGTAATGTAGATTATTTGCGCCGTGCTGTGGATACCGCCATTCAGGGTCATTCTGACCGTTGTATGGAACCAAACGAGAGCCAGATAAGCCACGCTGGCCTGCCGGAAAAGACCGAGGCGAAGCAGAACCAAAGCAGTGATCGGACCTAGTTCCGCCAACAAAGCCACTGCAAGCCTAGAGGCATTGTTCGTATACAGAGGCAGCAGGACGATGCTCCAGAAGGCAAACCAAAGGGCTAGCGCCAAAACCAGAGCATGCAGCAAACGGGCGATTGGATCGGTTGCCAAAGGGCCGCGCAGACGCAACGCTCGCCCAACAAAGTGAACGTATTCTACGACGGCCACGACGTTTTCATCAGCTTCCTATTGTTCCTGTTCTGATGACTCAATGATGGCACCGGTGTGGCGGATTGAAAACGGCCTTTTTTGCTCGCTTGAGAATACTGGGGAAACTCCTTCGCCCATTTCCTCATCCGCACTCCGGTGACCAGCGGGGTTCCGTTAGGTCCTTCTACCCTTTCACTTGACGCGGCGGACCTCTAGGACAAAGCCACCTTGGGGGTATCACGCGCAACCCGTCCATTGAGGTTCAAGATGCTACTGAAGGCCCAGGCAGGGCCCTTCGTCACGCTCGGCATCATGCTGGGGCCGATTAGCTTCACAAATGCCAATTGTCGAACGCTATCAGGCGCTAGAAACGCCAGCAATTGGAGCGCTGGAGTTGCGGGCTATACTCCTCACTAAGCGTGGGGCTGTCCGATGGTTAGTTAGTTGGGAGTGTCGCATTGACAGTCGGTTATCGATGCGAGTAATACGGACTCCAACTCGCTAGGTGTTCTCGCGAGTCGTGTTCTCCACTGAACTCTTAATTTGCCGGGCTGCCTTGCCCTGATCGAAGTTGGATTTCCATAAACTTTCTGCGGACTTCCATACCCGAACCCAGCCGGATGTCCTCGCCGCCTTCTGTGTAGCGACAGCTCACGCCAATTTGTAACGGGGAAGTTCAATTCGTGGCCCATTTTACCCCGTAAAATTGCGTTCACTATAAGGGCTCTGGAAAACAATCCGGGCTGTTATCCCGAACGGCGACACCCCACTCGGCACTGTCTATCGAGGGAGGACTCATGGGTCACATCCGACTCGGCAGGCTGCCGAAATCGCGGAAATGGCAGGAAGTCGTTGGTTTGCTCGGAATGGGGGCGGCCACCTCAGAGGTTGCTGCGGCCACACTCAGAGCTTCCAAAGGCGGCTTAGAACGCGCCTCACGCGATCCAGCGCTCATTCAGTCATTTTGGCTTCTCACACAGCTTCCGCTCTGCGCTCGTAAGCCGGATTTCGTCCGAGAACTCAGCAAGATCGGTGTCTCAGTTTCCGCCGAGCCTAGCATCACCGAACTCATTGGCGGTCTCTCCGATGCGGTGGATACCCACATCTACCGAACACGTGGACGCACGGATCTAGGCGAGATGGCCCAAATGAGTGCCGCGGGGAGCCTTGCGAATGTTTTAGCTAGCCGAACAGCCAGTCTATTTGGATCGACTCCCGAAGATGTTCATCGGGAGTTATCCCGGTTAGGCACGCCCGCCAACTTTTCCCTGCTTGCACGCGATTTCTTTGCACGGCTCACAGAACGGTACCTGATGTACTTTCTCAGCCGCGAGTCATCGAACCAACTCGGAAGCGTTCATGCAAATCGCCAGTTTCGAGAAGCATTGTCGCTTCACTGCCGGCAGGCCTCGAAGATCGTCGAGAGATTCGCGGGTGACTGGTTTTCGAAGGCAAAGTTCAAGGGCGGTATCACGCCGAGAAAAGCAGCAGGTTTCATCGAATATGCCATGACGAAGCTCCGCGCGGAGCTTCAAAAGGGGGCGGAGGGTGGACAAGGTTGACCATCTCGTCCTCTGCGGCGGAGCATCGGGATCGCCAAAAGTTAAGTCGGACCAAACTGTACGTTTGGATCTGAGCGGCGACGATCCCAATGTCGACCTTGAAATCGTCAATATTAGCCGTCGCCTTTCAAGCGATGTCCCGGACGTGATCGTTGATCTGATCGAGATTGCAAGCTATGTGTACTGCGCCGATCAGGCGGTCACGCGCGGTGGCGAGGGCGTGCTCGTGTTGGGCGCCGGCTGGCGACGTCACTTCATTTTCCACATCCCGGTTCGACTGCCTGACATCTGGTCATCGGCGCAGGTGATGGATGCGTTGAAAAGCACACTGTCCTTTCTATCTGACGATGAGTACGACTTCCGCTTCGAACGAAGGCACAGCGCAGTCCCGATACAGCAGTATTTGAGGTTCGGGGATGGAGATTCTGAGGTGCTGGAGATCGAACGGGTCCTGTTGTTTTCAGGCGGCCTGGATTCGTTGGGAGGGGCAGCCCAGGAGAGCGTTCTTGAAAGCCGACGAGTGGCGCTTGTGAGCCACCGCTCAAATCCGCGGCTTTCAAATCGGCAGGCGAGACTGATCCAAGAGCTTCATGCCGTATCAAACCACGGCCCACCACTGCACGTCCCGGTATGGGTTCACCAGCGAGGGGCGGGTGGTCGAGAATACACGCAGCGAAGCCGGTCTTTCCTGTATGCCTCTCTTGCTTTCGCAGTGGCTCGCGTTTTTGGATTGGACCGAATCCGTTTCTACGAAAACGGTGTTGTCAGTCTAAATCCTCCGATCAGCGAACAGGCGATCGGTGGGCGCGCCACGAGAACAACTCATCCACAAGTGCTGTATGGCTTCGCGAAGCTTTTCAGCCATCTCATTCAACAGACGTTTGCCGTCGAGAATCCATTCCTTTGGCGCACAAGAGCTGAATTAGTAAATCTCATTGGCGATGCAGGCTGCGGCGAACTGATCCAACACTCCGTCAGCTGTGTGCACACACGTGAGCAAACCAAAGAGAAGTCGCACTGTGGCCGGTGCTCTCAGTGTGTCGGTCGGAGATTCGCGACTCTCGCCAGCAGGTACGCCGAAAGCGATCCAGAAGACATCTATAAGGTTGACCTGCTCAAAGGTGACAGAGAGGCGGATAAGGATCTCACTCTGGTCGAGAGCTTCATCCGCACAGCACTAGAAATGAAGTATATGGCCGACGATGAACTGATCGCGCGCTACGCAGGTGAGTTTAGCCGTGTTGCTCGACATGTTCCTGGCATGACTGCTGACCAGGTTGCTTTTGAGATTGCGGCTTTAAATAGAAAGCACGGATCGAAGTCGATCGGGTTATGAATAAAGCGCTGGGTGCGAATTCCACGGACATTCTGGAAAAGAGATTGCCAGCCAATTGTGCCATCATCCTGTCGCTCCCAGATATTTACAGAAACTGCAGAGCTAGAACGCCTTCCACGATTACGCCTGCCCCAGAAACAGACGCAGTTCAACAGGGCGGAGCGCGAAAGTCGCGCTCGCCATACTCCAAGAACGACCACAGAGTCTATGAGCTCGTTAGTGAGGCGAAGTTCCGTGTGTTGACGAATGACAACATACAGCGGCAGTACAGGCCGCAAATCCGCAGATTGCTCAAAAAGGATCTCACGCCTCACGCACTCCGGTCCTGTCTGAACCGAATTCGAAGACACTGGCAGCTTCCTCTTTCGCAAGAGATCTCAAAGAGATCCTCCATGGAGTAAGTGCACTGCCGCGGTTGGTTCTTTTTGCTTACCGCCTATCCTGGGAATCCTTCAGTGCTCCGGAATGTCCACACAGTGCGGTCGCGAGCTTGGATTGTGTGTTCCTGCTTGTCGTGCGGCAATTAGACTCGGTCGGCGAGTGGGCAGCAAGCGGCCAAACACGGTGATGCCCCAGCACGTTTAGCCAAAAAAGTTTGAAGAAACGCTGTCAGAAATTAATCGCATCCGCTGTCAATGACAGCGGCCTAAATCACTGGTGCCGCTTTAGATTCAACTGTTCCAACGACTCGTGGCGTTGATCGCGATCAGCGGAGAACTTTGTCAAGAGCCTGAAGGCTGTGGAATCGTGGCATGTTTCGCGGCGCGCAAACGTTGACAGCCCACACAGAGATTTGAATGGCCCCAAGAGGACAGCACTTCAGCCTGCCTCTTGAGAGGAACGCCAGTCAATTCCCAATGTCCAGAATCAACGCTGAATTCATCGCACGCAGCCTAAAGGGTAAGCCAGTGGGCAAGGATTTCCTTGGCCATTGCCCATCTCACGATGATAGAAACCCATCTTTGTCGATCACTGAAGGCAAAGATGGCCGAGTTCTGTTCAAGTGTCATGCCGGGTGCACGCAGCAGCAAGTACTTGACGCACTTCGCGAACGCGGCCTGTGGCCCGATCCGGAGGAACGCGAACCGACTCAGAAAAATACTACGTACACGTACGTCGACGAGAACGGAAAGCCTTTACATCGGACCGTTCGCACTCCCGATAAGAGATTTTGGCAGGAGCACTTCGACGGTAGCACCTGGGTCTCGGGTTCCGGTGGTCATCGACTTGTTCTCTATCATCTCGACGAACTGACAGCGCGATGCAAGGAAACGGTGTGCATTGCTGAAGGCGAAAAAGATGTCGATCGTCTTCGCTGGCTTGGGTATCTGGCTACGTGCAACCCAATGGGGGCGGGCAAATGGCGTCAGTATTACGCGGGCGCTTTGTCGAACCGCGACATCATCCTCTTCTACGACAACGATTCGGCTGCGAAGAACCGTGTCGGCCAAACGCATGCAGCCGATATTGCGCTGTCGCTGTGCGCAGTCGGCTGCAAGGTTCGGATCATCGACCTGCCCTGGGGCAAGGATGTCAGTGAGTTTCTCGATAGCGGAGGCACGAAGGAGACTCTGGAACGATTGATCGGGGAGACGCCCTACGTAGGGGCTGATGAAATTCGTGAGTGGCGAGCGAGATTCGATCCGAGCACGCAGGTTCCCGGTACAGGCGAAAACGCCGAGATCGACTGGCCTGAACCGATCTTGCTAACTGAAGATCCAATCGAACCTCTACGGCCGGACATCCTTCCTGGCGTTCTCGGCGACTATTCGCGAGCCCTAGCTAGATTCACCGAGACACCCTCCGAGCTTCCGGTGCTCGCTGTGCTGGGCGTTCTTTCGACCGCAGCCGCAGGAAAGGTGGAAATCGAAGCTGAACCGGGGTATGTGGAACCGGTAAACCTCTACGTCTGTCCGGTTCTAGAGAGCGGCAATCGCAAGACTGCCGTCGTGCAGCATGCGACGAAGGTGCTCGGTGACTACGAAACGGGGGAGCGGGAACGTCTCCGTCCAGAGATTGCGCAGCTTGAGAGCGAGCGGAAGACGAAGGAGGTGCTCATCGACAAACTCCGGAGGAAGCTGAAGGATGTCGATGCAGCCGAGATCCGGCATATCGCTGAACTCGAGGCCGATCTGCCCGTCGTCCCGCGACCTCCTATGCTCTTTACCGCTGACGTGACTGCCGAGCGATTGGAAGTTCTGCTGGAGGCCAATGCCGGTCGATTAGCGGTCATCAGCGATGAAGGTGGCATCTTCGACGTGATCGCAGGGCGCTACAACACAACCCCCAATCTGGACGTCTGGTTGAAAGGCCATAGCCAGGGGCACGTTCGCGTCCATCGCATGGAGCGCGCGACTCTGGTCGATAAGCCGCATCTGACTGTTCTGATCTCGCCGCAGCCGGCGGTTCTCAGCGGGTTGCGCGAGAGAGAATTCATTCGAGGCCGGGGCTTACTGGCGCGCTTCCTGTTTGCCTTGCCGCCCTCCCCTGTCGGCAGTAGACAGCTGGTGCCGTGTCACATGCCTGCTCGAGTGACGGCGGAATACCACGAGCTGATCACCAGCGTGCTCAACTGGCGCCCTGAAGAACCTCGAATGCTTCGACTCTCGCCCGAAGCATACGCTATTTGGAAAGAATTTCAGCGAAGCAACGAGCGCCAAATGGCGGATGGCGAGCAGCTCTGCAGACTGCGCGATTGGGCTTCGAAACTCCCTGGGGCGGCTCTGCGGATTGCGGCCTTGCTTCACGTCGCCCGGCTTGCCAAGTCCTTGACCGCTTTGTCGTTGGAGCTCGAGGAGTCGGAACTCCAGATCGCGATTGAGATCTGCACGGCTTTGACGTCTCACGCGATTGCTGTATTCGGAATTGTCTCGGAAGACCCAGTCCTGACCAAGTCCAAACGCCTCATGCGGTGGATTCTCGATCAGCGACCTGGCGAGATCTCAAAGCGCGATTGCTTCCGGGCACACCGGCCTCATCTGTTCGGAAGGGTAGAAGAGATGAACACTTGCTTGAGAATCCTGGCTGAGCATCATTTGATCCGGGTTGTCGAGCGGAAAACAGGGGGGGCGGCCGTCCGAAGTGATTCAGGTGAACCCTGCCTTGAAGGAGGGTCAGTGATGTCGCGCGCAAGCTGTAAAAGTGAACTTCCGAATCCTCAAAAAGCACTGACAAAACTGACAAAAGGGGTGGTTAGGGGTACTTTTGTCAGTTTTGTCAGTGCTTTTCCCCATCCACCAATCTCAACAACGGACGTGCTTCCGCCCAGGCGTCCCGCCAACCGTTCATTCGCACGTGCATTTCGCGACTCCCGCCAACGCGACGGGTCGATGGCCGTGAAGCTCAAGCGCAAGTAGGTGAACAGACTGGACTTGAATGATGCTCGAACATCACGCTAATGTTCACATGCTGGCCGGAGGCCTGCGAGTGAAGGCGCGCGTGCAACATCCCCAAGTAAAGCCTCGTAAAGACCGGCAGGGGTGTCCCTGGGTCTTTCGGTATTGGGCAGACGAGATGCAACCCGATGGCTCGCTCAAAAACGTGCGCAAGTACGAAGCGAT
>JBJMGM010000197.1:0-32262 GCA_045807905.1 Bryobacteraceae bacterium
AGATACACGAATGTCTCGGGCGAAGCCCACACGGCCATTTATATTGGTCAGAACGAAACCGGTATCCAAGTGCTCGAGATAACGCTGCATCATTGGAGCGAGATACGCGTTGATTACGACAGTCGATCCACGTTCGTATTCGCGAAACTCCGGCAAGATCTCGTGCGATGCCGAGATGGGGATGCCCAAATCGCGCAATGCAGAAACGACCGCGCATTCGTTGGCAGGGTTTGCAAATGAGAAGAGAAGCGAAACGGCTATCGATTCGGGCCGCTCGGCCTGGATCGCCTCTTTCAAGCGAGTGAGCTCGCCCGGATCGGGGAGGCGAAGCACGGAGCCATCGGAGGCAGTGCGTTCATGTACGCCAAACCGCAAACGATCCGGGGTCAGCGGTGCTTCTTTCTTAACGAGTAGGTCGTACAGTTTCGGGCGAGCCTGGCGGCCAATTGCGATGGTATCCTCGAAACCTGCGGTTGTTACAAAAGCAACCCGAGCGCCCTTTCGCTCCAGCAGTGCGTTCGTGCCAACCGTCGTTCCGTGCCGCACCTCCACTGGGGTTGCTTGAGCTATTTGGGCTACTGCATTGAGCACCGCTTCGCCCGGTTGAGCCGGCGTGGATGGAATTTTTGTGACGTTCAGGCTACCGTCTGACAGATAAACACAGTCGGTGAAGGTTCCACCTGTGTCGATTGCGATACGCATTCGGAGTCGTTAACGCCTATCCTACTCGGTGGGACTCTCTATGGCGACCGACGCAACCGATTCGATTCAAGTGCCCTTCCGATGGCGCAACACGACCATCGCCCAGCGGCAAACGCTTCTGGCCGCGTCCTTGGGTTGGATGCTCGACGCCTTCGACGTGATGCTCTATTCGATCGTGCTTGCGACTTTGATGCGCGAATTCAATATGACCAAAGCGACTGCGGGGCTTCTAAACACGCTGACTTTAGTCGCATCGGCAATCGGAAGCTTTGTGTTCGGCTTACTTGCGGACCGATTCGGCCGCCGCCGGATGCTGACCCAGAGCATCATTACTTATTCGGTGTTTACGTTCGCTTGTGGTTTTTCAACCAGCATTACGATGCTCGCGGTGTTTCGGTTTCTGCTGGGATTGGGGATGGGTGGAGAGTGGAACTCCGGGGCGACCTTAGTAGCCGAAAGTTGGCCGAGCGCGTGGCGGGGACGCGCGTTGGGTATTGTCCAAAGCAGTTGGGCGATCGGTTACGCCCTAGCCGCCGTCATCGCAAACATCGTGATAGCCAGAATGAGCTGGCGCTGGGTGTTCTTTGCGGGTGTGGTGCCGGCGCTTGTAACGGTGTGGATTCAACGCAACGTCTCCGAACCGGCGGTGTGGAAGCGACAAAAGAAGACGCCCGCCACCAGGAGTGAAAAGATCGCGCTCTGGCGAGCAGTTATGCCTCGCTTGTTCGCCCTGCTCAGTATGAACACGTTCGGCATGTTCGCCTGGTGGGGGCTCTTCACTTGGATTCCCGCTTATCTTGCGCTTCCGATGTCCAAAGGCGGCCGCGATTTCACCCGGTTCGATTTCACATCATTTCTCGTTATTCTGAATCTGCTTGGAATGTTGCCTGGGTATCTGCTGTTTGGCGTGTTTGCTGACAAGATTGGGCGCAAACGCACGATCATTACCTACCTGATCCTCGCGGCCTTATCTGTTCCCGCTTTTGCTGCTGCTCGCCGGCCCGGCCTTATTCTGCTGAGCGCATCCATAACGGCGTTCTTTGGTACGGGCTTTTTTACTGGGTCCGGGATTCTCGGCAGTGAGCTTTTCCCGACGCCGATCCGTGCCACCGCGCTCGGCGTGTCCTACAACGCTGCTCGCGGGATTAGTGCACTGGCTCCTTTTGCGATAGGAGCGCTCGGAGAAGCCCATGGGCTTTCATGGGGTTTTTCAGCGTGTGCGCTTGCCTTCGCGGCTGCTGCCGTAAGCGCGGCCTGGATACCTGAAACGCGCGGGCTCGAGCTCACATAAGTAGCCGAACGTTGAGCCGCCGGTGTGCGAAGCTTGACCGAGTGTCTCGTATGAACCGTCCGCCCAACATCGTAGTAGTTGGAAGCGCCAACATCGATCTGACTACCTTTACCGACGCATTCCCCCAACCGGGCGAAACGATCTTCGGGCGCGAGTTCCACATGGGCTTTGGCGGCAAAGGTGCGAATCAAGCCGTGGCCGCGAAATTATGTGGAGCCGAAGTTTCGATGATTGCGCGGGTGGGCGACGACCTGTTCGGGCCTGCAACGGTTCAAAATTTCGCTTCTTACAAGATCAATACGAGCCACGTCCTGATCACGCCGGGTGTGTCGAGCGGTGTGGCACCGATTTTTGTTGACAGTGCCGGCCAAAACCGAATCTTGGTCGTTAAGGGCGCGAATGACCGACTACTGCCATCCGACATCGACGCGGCGGCCGAACTGCTCCGCCTTGCTGATTTCATCGTGCTACAACTGGAAATCCCGCTCGAGACTGTGTATCATACGCTGCGTTTTGCGCATGCGCACGGCGTTCGCACGATTCTCAACCCGGCGCCTGCCCGGCCACTCGATTTCCGGGAGGCGGCGCTTGCTGACTATGTGATTCCCAATGAGACGGAAGCTGAAGCGCTTACGAACATGCCGGTGCAAAATCTCGACCAAGCTCGTACTTGCGCTCAGTGGTTATTGAATAAAGGCATGACGCGTGTGATCTTGACCCTGGGCGCTAACGGAGCGCTTTGCGCCGGCACTGAAAGTTCACAGCATGTGATGGCCTTTCCAGTACAGGCGTTCGATACAACCGGAGCGGGCGATGCATTCATAGGCGGCTTGGCTTACTTTCTCGCGACGGGCTGCGAGGAAAAAGAGGCAATCTCTCGCGCGAACTTCTACGCAGCACTCTCCACCTTGGGAGTCGGCACTCAGAAGTCATTCGTCACGCTGGAACGTTTTGAGGCTGAGTGGGCGAAACGCTCCGCGGTCTAGGCACCCGCTTTAACGTAACGATCGAACCAGGCCAGCATGCGGGTGAGGATATCGATCTGGTGCTTCTCCTCGCGCGGCCCGTGCGGTTCACGCGGATAGGTGACCAACTCAGTTTCCACTCCATAGCGCTTGAGGGCGCGGTAAAGCGCGGTCGATTGGCCGGGGGGATCAATGGGGTCGTTCTCACCTTGTAGGATGAGCGTCGGCGTTTTCGCGTTTCGAACGTACATGTAGGGCGAGCTATGTGCGAATCGCTCGGGATGCTCCCAAGGCGTACTGAAGTACCATTCGTCGTAGGCCGGCTCATTTTCGGTGCCGAACTCGGCCGCGAGATCGAACATGCCAGCGCCCGAGACGGCGGCCTTGAAGCGGTTTGTCTGAGTGACTGCCCATTCGGCCATGTATCCGCCATAAGACCAGCCAGCGATGCCAAGGCGATTCGGGTCCGCATCTCCGGGAGCAAGCACGGTATCTACGCCGGCCATTAGATCCTTGAAATCGGCACCACCCCAATCGGCGCGATTGGCTTTCAAAAAATCTTCGCCGTACGTTGCGGACCCACGCGGATTCACCATCAACACTTCGTAACCGTGAGCAGCCAGCAGTTGTGGCCAGGATGAATATGTGGCGGTAAAACTGCCTGCTGGGCCGCCGTGCACGTACAAGATCAGCGGCAGCTTAGTGCCGGGTTTTGGCTTGGCCGGCTTCATAAGTCCAGCTTCGATTTCAGTAGCGTCAAAGCTCTTGAACCGGAACAACTCGGCGTCGGCAAGCGTAATTCCTTCCCACTCTGGCTGCACATGGCTGACCTGCTTTGCAGCACCCTTTTCGGGCTGAAGAAAGAGTTCGGGAAGGCGATTGAACCCGACCGCAACAAACGCAATGGCTCCGTCGCGTGCCATGGCGAAGTCACCGTTCGAATACGGTAAGTCGATGGGAACAGGCTTGCTCTTGCCAGTTATGCGATATAGGCGGGAACGGAAGCCATCGCCGACGGAAAATGCAGCCGTTGTATTGTTCTGCCATTTGACACCCAACACTGGACGATTGATTGACGCTGTTACGTCGTGGGGTGAACCGCCGTCCACGTTTTGTAGAAACAGGTCGTACGGCATGGGCCCGGCATTGCGAGCGGCAACATAAGAAATCTGCGTTCGATCCGGCGAGATGGTTAACCCGCCGAACGGCTGGGACGGTCTGGCGAAGGGAGTGACCTTCCCATTGCCCACAGAGATGTTGAATAAGGCCGTGTTCCAGGTTTCGATTCTCGGCTGATCGGTGGCGATTGCGAGAATTCGGTCCGACGAAATCCACTCGAAGTCTTCAATGCGCCACTCGCCTCGAGTGATCTGACGCGTTTTCTTGGAAGCGATATCCACGACCCAGAGGCGAGCAAGATCTTCTCGACGGTCGGCAACTTTAGCGTCATCCTTGTCCTTTTCCTTCTTCTCGTCAGCCTCGGATTTCGGCTCAGGGGCAAGAAAAGCGATTTGCGCTCCGTCAGGTGACCAGCGGAAAGCAGTGACGGCATTCTTACCGGAGGTGAGCGCTCTAGCCTCGCCGCCATCGCTCCGGATCAGGAAAACTTGCATGCGCTCATCGCGGTTGGAGAGGAACGCGAGAGTATGGGCGTCGGGCGACCAGCGAGGCGAGCTCTCCGATTTAGAAGAAAACGTGAATTGCCGAAATTGTGTATGCGGAAGCTCCAACATCCAGATGTGCGACTCCGGTGCAGCGCCTTTGGGCGGATCGGAGACTACGCAAGCCAGGTACACGCCGTCAGGAGAGAGGGTCAGATCCGAGATGCTGCGGGATTTAATCGCCTGCTCCGGGGTGAGCGTCGCACCTGTGACTAAAAGGCATGAAGCGATCAGCAGGTAAGGCAGTGCGAGTCGAAGGTGAAACATGCGAGTTAGCGTAAGCGTAATTTAGAATAGTAGAGTTCGGATGCGAACTTGCGGATATGCGGGGTTGGCCTAGCGGTCGGGCGTCAGCCTTCCAAGCTGATTTAGACGGGTTCGATTCCCGTACCCCGCTCTTTCCCAGCTTTTCGCTTCGTAAGCAAGAACATCGGCAACCCTGCTAGTACGATCAATAATCCCGGCCAGGTGGTTGCCGGGCGATAAACGAAAAGTATCAACATCACCGTGGACGCACCCAAGACGTACAGGGCGGGTACTACGGGATACCCAGGTGTGCGATATGGTCTTTCCGAATGCGGATGCCGGCGGCGGAGCCGAACAACGCCCGCAATCGTCGCAATGTAAAAGATAAGTGCGGCCGAGATAACGTAGTCCAGCAGGTTGCTGTAGAGATTTCCGTATTGCCCAGTCCTGATGTTGAAGGTGCGCGGCAAAACCAGCGCCGAGGACCAGACACATTGAATCAGCAACGAGCGCCCTGGAACTCTGGCACGGTTGAGGATCGCGATCTGAGAGAAAAAGAGACCGTCACAAGCCATGGCATAGTAGACTCGCGGACCTGCTAGTACAAGGCTGTTCGCACATCCGAAAGTTGAAATCATGATGGCGACAGCCATTGCCGTATTGCCCCAGCCTGGAAAGATAGCGCTGAGCATCGCGGTCGCCACGCGATCTGAAGGAGCGTGCTGGATTGCGGTCAGTGGAAGGGTTACGAGGTAAGCCACATTGGCCAGCAGATAAAGAATGGTGACGATCACCGTGCCCCATGCAAGTGCCACAGGCAAAGTGCGGTGCGGGTTGCGAACTTCAGCGCCGGTGAAGGTCACGTCATGCCAAGCATCAGCGGAAAAGAGCGAACCGGATTGCGCGACGCAGATCGCCACTAGCAAACCGAACGCGGTCGCGGCTGACACACCCGCCGAGATTGGTGTGAAATCGTGCGGGGTCCAGAGATTTGAAAAGTTCGCATGAACGGCCGCGCTGTTCCAACCGAACAGCAAACCGACTACGATGAGTCCGGAGAGGGCGGCGAGCTTTGCGGTCGTAAAGAGGTTCTGGACAATCTTGCCGTAATCGATACCACGAGAATTTGTCCATGTAAGCAGAACGATGACTACGATTGCCGTCAATTGTGCTGTCGAGAGAGAGACGGCGTAACCGGCTGAAATGTGGATCGGCGCAATCAGGTAACTATCCTCCGCCACGGCCGGCAACAGCAATCCTGAAAACCTGGCAAACGCAACGCATACAGCGGCGATTGTTCCAGTCTGAATTACTGTGAATAACGTCCAACCATAGAGAAAGCCCCACAGCGGCGAGAACGCTTCACGCAGGTAGACGTACATGCCACCGGCTTCAGGCATCATGGATGCGAGCTCGCCGTAGGAAAGAGCAGCAGCGACAGTAAGCAATGCTGTGAAGAGCCAGGCCACGAGAAGCCAGCCTGGACTACCGATGCTGCGCGCCATGTCAGCCGGAACGATAAAGATACCGGAGCCGATCATCACTCCGACCACGATCATCAGTGAATCGAATGTTCCCAGACTTCGTAGGAACCGGCCGTCGCCCCGAGACGCGCTCGTCGATTCTGTCTTCTCGGGCGGCATTGGATAGGTTATTTAGCGCACAGCAGCGGGTTGATGAGAGTAATCAAAGCCTGTTGATTGGACCGCTGAAGGACGCGAGGAGAGGGCATGAGCGATTATCGTACGCGCTTTGTCCAACTCGCTCCCGATTAACTCCAAGCGCGGTGGGCGAACTCGCGCGGTGCCGATGCCCAGTTGTTCTTGCACGAGCTTTATCAATTGAACGAACTTCGGAACGGTATCCATCCTCAGCAGAGGCAAAAACCATCGATACAGTTCAAATGCTTCCTTTGCTCTCCCACCTTTTGCCAACTCAAAAAGCTCAACGGATTCTCTCGGGAACGCGTTGACAAGGCCTGCAATCCACCCCACTGCGCCCATAGCAGCAGCCTCAACGATCGCATCGTCTACGCCAACTAACACGTCGAGGCGGCTTTCGAGCAGCACGCGTAAAGCGGTGACACGCCGCACATCGGAGCTTGACTCTTTAATGGCATTGAGGTTTTCGTGCTCTTCGACGAGCTCTTTTACGTGCTCGAGGATGAAGTCGACTGTGTAAGCGATCGGGTTGTTGTAGAGCATGCAGGATAGGTTTGTGGCGTGAAGCACCGCCGCAACGTGCGTCTTCATTTCCCGCCAATCGCCAACATAGACATATGGCGGAAGCACCATTAGCCCGCTGCAACCTGCGTCCTCCGCGGTTTTGGCGAGCGAGACTGCATCTCGAGTACTCAGGGCAGAGATGCCGGCCACCACCGGGACCCGAGAACCTACCGCCTTCACGCACGTGTTCAGGATCTCGGCTTTTTCGGCGGGGGCCAGAGTTGCGCCTTCACCGAGTGAGCCTAGCGCCACGATTCCAGTACATCCGTTGTCGACAAGCCATTTGGCGTGCCTCGCAATGAAATCTATATCGACGCTCAGATCCTTCTTGAACGCGGTGGTTAACGCGGGCATCACTCCGCGCCATTGCATCTTCATTTATGTACTCTCCTCAATTTCACTGTGGACGGCTCGCTCGGGCAGATATGGCTCTCTCATGATGGCGGAATTACGGCGGAGAAGAAGGTCAGCAAGCAGTTTCGCTGTGGCAAGCGAGGTTGTGATACCGAGCCCCTCGTGGCCCGTTGCGAGGTAGACAGCATCCATTTCCGGGCAGGGGCCGATTAGCGGCAACTTGTCCGGAGTAGCCGCGCGAAATCCCGTCCAGCTTTTCATAATCGAAAGCTTGCGCAGACCCGGCATGTATTCGAAAGCGCGCTGCAACATCGCTGATACGACATTCATATCGACAGCGGGCTCATTGACGCCATATTGCCTGGAGGAGCCGATCAACAGTTGCCCAGAGGACCGAGGCTGGACGTTGAATGCAACTGAATCGGCCTGCATTGCGTGAGCGCTTTTCAGGTATCCAAGCTCGACAACTTGGTGACGGACGAAGCCGGGATAAAGATCGGTGATCAGCAAGTGCCCTTTTCGCGGCTGGATTTTTATTGCTTTGGCGAGCGATGCTACAGCGATGCCGTTTGCAAGCACTATATTCTGGTAAGCGACACGTGACCCGTCGTCTAGTTCGGCAGTGTTCCCGTTGAGGGCAATCACCCGGCGCCCGAGGATCAGCTCAGCGCCGAGCTGTTGTGCTTCCCCTGCAAGAAAGCGTGTAGCGGCCGCCGGATCTACGACGGCATCGTCTTTCACGAACAGAGCACCTGCCAGTCCTGGACGTAGATTTGGCTCAGCTTCGGCGAGAGATTGTGCATCGAGAATCTCAACACGAGCATCGCGATCGTTGTAGTAGCCCTGCTTTCGCGAAACTTCCTGCATCTCAATTTCGTCAGCAGCAACCCACAGCGCGCCGCAGGGAAGATATTCGGCATCGGCCGGAAGACGTTCCGCAAGCTGGTTCCATAACAGCTGCGAATAGCGGGTCAAAGCGAATTGGGCTTCGGAATCGTCCATGACGGCTACGTGTCCCATGGCGGCGCCAGTAGCGCCTCCGCCGATTACGTTAGGCTCGATTACAGCTACGTTTAATCCAGCTTCGGCGAATTCGCGAGCGCATGCGGCACCCACGATTCCAGCTCCTACAACGACGATGTCGAACGAAGGTGGCAAAGTCTCACCAATATGCGTTCTGTATCCGATATTGTGACAATCTGAACGGTACCAGCAGGGGGAAGGGAAGGGAACTGGAGCCGAGAGCGAGAATCGAACTCGCGACATCCGCATTACAAGTGCGGTGCTCTACCAACTGAGCTATCTCGGCACACCACTCATATTTGTCAAATCTGCCGTCCCCTCATGATAGATTATCTTTCCTTTGCTCAGCACTTTGCTTCGTCAGCAGGCACAGAACACAGATTTCGAAGGAAAGCCTCAGTGTGCGAGGTAGTGCCCCGCCGGGACGATCTGAGGGTGACGATATTATGGGGTCGTGAGCACGCAGACCGCGCCTCTTAGGCCTGTTGAGCGCACGCGCAACATCAGATCGTGGGCAATTGTCATCATTACGAATCTGATTTCTGTTATTTGCATGGCCTGGGTTCTGAACGGAGCCGGGCTGACGCATATTTGGGGCGAACTCCGGCGCATGCATTGGGCGTGGGTTTCCTTAGCCGTCTTATCAAACGTCTTCAGTTATCTCCTGCAGGCCTGGAGGTGGAAGCTGCTGCTGCGGCCCATCGAACGCGTGCCGTTTTTCCAAAGCGCTCAGGCAATCTACGTGGGCCTATTTGCAAACGAAGTGCTTCCATTGCGCGCCGGCGAGCTGATCCGTTGTTTCTTGCTCTCGAAATCTACTTCCGTTCCGCTTTCCGTTAGCTTAGCGTCGGCACTGATCGAGCGAATTTTCGATGGCATCTGGCTGATGGCCTGCTTCTTTTTTTCTTTGAACGTACATAAGCTGCCGACAGTGCTGGTCAAAGGCGGTTACATTCTGGGCATCATGATTCTGATTTGCTCGATCATCATCGCGTGCGCGATGTATGCCAGGAAACAATCTCTCGGTTTATTCTTTGGCCTCGGCTGGCCCCGCTGGTTTAACACGCTGATTGAAGATCTCCATCTGATAGGCCACTCGCGCTATCTGTACTTTTCATTCCTCGTAAGCGGCGTGTTTACGCTCTCCCAGATGCTGCCCATCTACACGCTTGTGAAAGCAACGGGCCTCGCGGTTCCTTGGACTGTGTCTTTCGTGATGATGGTGCTGCTTCGGTTGAGCAGTGTCGTTCCGCAAGCGCCTGGCAACCTGGGGTCATTTCACTGGGTAACGGCGCGGACGCTGATCATCTTCGGATTAGGTGCGGCGCATGCAAAACGCTTTTCGCTGATTCTATGGGCTGTGATCACCCTCCCGTTAATTATCGTTGGCTTTTTCGCACTCGCGGTTACGGGGGTTAAGATGAGCCACCTGCATAAAGACGCAACTGCGGCGGCTAAGTTGAGCAAAGAGGCGGCGATAGAATAGTTCCGAAGACCTTTTGCCGTGTTGGCTGTGCTGTTTCTCGCCGCGTTCTCCCTCGCCCGCGGACAAACGAATCCGCAAGCTGACGGTTTGCAGGCACTCGATCAGCACGATTATCGTCGCGCCGAGCAGATCTTCACCAAACTTGCGGCTACCGATTCGAAAGACTATTCGGCGCTTTTCAATCTGGCGTTAGCCGAAACGGCGCTGAACGAGAACGATCAAGCCGTCGAGCACTACAAACAGACGCTTGCGCTCAAGCCGAACTTGTATGAGGCCGAGCTCAATCTTGCCATTCTCTATTTGCGCGAAGGAAGGGCGGCAGTTGCCGAGCCGCTACTGCGGGACGCGACCAAGCAAAAGCCGAACCAGGCTCGCCCGCTGCGTTATCTAGGCGATTGTCTCCTGGCGAAAGAAGATTTGGGTGCAGCCGCCGAGGCATATAGCCATGCGCTAATGATCGATCCCAAGCTAGCGGCGGGTCATTTAGGCTTGGGCCAAAGCCTCGCGCGCCAAGGAAAGTTGGACGATGCTTTAACGCATTACCAGCAGGCGGTTCTGCTCGACCCAAACCTCAAGTCCTATCTGTTGGAATTAGCGGTTGCTTTTTCGAAGGCGAGCCGACCCGATGCTGCGATTCCTTTGCTCAAACAGTTTCCAAACGACCCAGGCGCACGCGAGGAACTGGGCCGACTTTATTTAGCATCGAATCGCCCGGCTGATGCTGTTTCAGAATTCCGGGGCGCTGCAGAATTATCGCCCACGCCCGCGAACAAGCTTGCGCTCGCTACCGCGTATCTCAAGAATAACCAGCCCGATCTCGCCGCGCCAATACTTCAGGAAGCGTTGGCAACCAATCCCAACGATTATGAATTGCGGATGGCCGTGGGGCGCCTTAATCGCGACAAACATGATTACGCCCGTGCTGCCAGCGAGTTTGCTGCCGCAGCTAAGCTGCAGCCCGATTCAGTGGAGGCCTGGAATGAGGCTGCGACCTCATACGTACTGGCAGAACTATACCCTCAGGGGTTAGCTGCCCTGGACCAAGTACATCGCCTGAATGCAGAAAAAGCTGGTAACTTCTATTTACGGGCGGTCGTGCTGGACAAGTTGCACCAGGTGAAACCGGCGCTGGCAAGTTATCAGCGGTTTCTTGCGCTGAGTCAAGGGCACTATCCTGACCAGGAATTCATAGCGCGGCAGCGGAGCCGGATTCTCGAGAAAGAGGCCAATCGGTGACTAAGTTTTCGAATTCGACGAACCTCATTCAGCTGCTACTGCTTGCGTTGGGATTTGCTTCGTTTGTCCAAGCGCAGCAGTCCTTCCTCGCTGAGCTCGAAGCCGTGCACGATCCCGCGAGGCGGTGGGATAAAGCATTAGCGCTTGCCGATGCCGCGTTTGACAACGCCCGGGAACTCTATACGAAAGGCGAAATCAAGAAAGGCGACGCGGAGCTTGACAACATGACGAGCGCGCTTAATGAATGTGTCGGATCATTGCAGACGGCGCACAAGGCGAGATTCTATAAGAAGGCTGAGCTAAAGGTGGCATATTTGCAGAGACGGATGGAAGGGCTTCTGGATGACATCAGCGTCCAAGAGCGCGGTTGGGCTGAGTACACGCAACGCAAGCTGGACGATATTCATGACAAGCTGTTGCAGGGAGTCATGCGGAAATGAAGCTTGGTTTATCACTGTGCCTCGGCCTATGTGTTGCTGGCGTTCTGCTCGCGCAGGATCGCGATTTTCTGACCGCTAACGAGGTCGATCAGATCCGTGAAGCACAAGAGCCGAACGAGCGTTTGTTACTTTACGTGCATTTCGCCAAGCAACGTATGGACTTACTCGATCAATATCTCGCGAAGGACAAGGCCGGGCGAAGTATTTTCATCCACAACACACTCGAGGATTACAGCAAGATCATCGAAGCAATCGATTCCGTTTCCGATGACGCGTTGCGGCGCAATCAACCACTTGATAAGGGATTGCTGGCGGTTTCGGCGGCCGAAAAAGAGTTCCTCGATAAGCTCAATAAAGTTCAGGACAGTGCCCCGAGGGATTTCGATCGCTACAAATTCGTCCTCGAAGCCGCGATTGATGCGACGACGGATAGCCGGCAACTGGCGCTTCAAGATTCCAGAAGGCGCGGATCCGAACTTTCGGCTGAAGACGCCAAGGAAAAGAAAGAACGCGAGGCCATGATGCCGACCAAGGAGGTGGCTGAGCGGAAGAAGGACACACAAAAAGAAGACGAGCAGAAAAAGAAAATTCCTTCGCTCTATCGGCCTGGCGAGAAGCCGCAAAACCTTCCAAAGTAGTAGCTGACCAGCGCAGCCTTCGGAGACATCCCGTCTCGCATCGTAAGCGCTTCCTGTCGTAAATTGAAGACGGGGGCTGCTTAAACTTTGGGTCATCACCAGCACAATCACGCGCACGGCACGGGTTGGATCCTGCGGGTATCCTTAATCGCTACGCTTGTGTTTACGGCTGTTGAGGTGTACGCCGGGTTTCGGTCTGGAAGCTTAGCGCTGCTTTCCGATGCAGGACACAATTTCACGGATGCGCTCGCTCTCCTGCTTGCAGCGGTGGGGTTGTATTTACAGGAGAAACCGGCCAATGAAGTTAAGACATACGGCTACCAACGCGCCGGGGTGATTGCTGCCTTTCTGAACGCCTCGACTTTGATCGTCGTCTCCATTTTCATCTTCTGGGAGGCGGCGACCAGGATAGTCCGGCCAGAGCCGGTCAACGACCGCGTTATGATCTGGGTCGCGGCAGCGGCTCTTATTCTGAACGGAGCCATCATGCTGGCGCTTCATCGCGGTCAAAAAGGTGATCTCAATATACGGGCGGCTTTTATACACATGCTGGGGGACGCGGTGGGTGCGACCGCGATCATCGCGGGTGCTATTGTGATGCGCTTCACAGGATGGAGCTATATCGACCCGGTGCTTTCGATTGCGCTGGGATTGCTCATTATTTACACGGCTTGGGATATTATTCGGGAGTCGCTAAATATTCTGCTCGAGGGATTGCCGCGAGGACTCGAGTTAACGAACGTAACAGCAGCGATGGGTGGGATTGAAGGCGTGCTTGATGTTCACGATTGCCATATTTGGAGTCTCGGTTCGAGTACGCATGCCCTGAGCTCGCATGTCTTGATTGAGGATATGCCGCCGTCTGCGAGCGAACGGATTCTAAAGCGCATCAACGAAGTATTGTGCGCGTTTAATATTCATCACACCACTATTCAGTTTGAACACGTACCGTGCGTGTTGTCCGACAATGGATGTAAGATTACGGCGGCTGACCGCGGCCACGATCACGGCCGGCAGCAGCGGTAGCTGGAGCATAGGTCACGCCGAGATCATGTCGAGCATTCGCTGTTTGAATGTCGCGGCAGTTTGGTTATCGGTCGTGATGACTAAAATCGTGTCATCGCCAGCAATCGTGCCCACAACTTCATCCAGTTGTTCTCGATCAACAGCAATGGCGAGTGAGTTCGCGTTTCCTGGCGATGTGCGGAGGACTACCAGATTTTGGGCCACGCGAATGTCCAAGAGATACTCATTTGCGACGGTTGCCAGATCGGGACCGCCTGTTTCAGCCTGAAGCTGCCGATAGCCCTCGGCTGTCTTCACGAGTCCGAGTTCGCGTATATCGCGCGATAACGTGACTTGCGTGGTTTGAATGCCGACCTGACTGAGCTCTCGGGCCAATTCGTCCTGCGTGTAGACTTCCTTGTTGCGGATTACGTTTAGAATCTGGCCTTGGCGAAAGCTTTTGTTCATCGATCAGTGATTGCGCAGCGTTAATGCCGCAAGACGCTGGTCCGCTTCGTCGAGAGCGCGCGCTACTGCATTCGGCCCCGTCCCGCCAGGTAGTTCACGGGTCTTCATTCCTTCGCCCGGTACGAGCAGTCGCGCCATTTCGCGCGTGAACTCGGGAGCGAACGCTGCCAGGCTCTCGCCGGTCCAGTCGGAGGGTTTCTTTCCGCCCTTCACGCTTTCCAGAACCAATCGGCCAACAATTTGGTGAGCGCGATGGAAAGGCACGCCGCTTCGCGCCAGTTCCTCTGCCAGGTCCGTGGCAACCAGCCAGCTCTCCTCGGCTGCCGCCAAAGCCTCACCGCACTCCAGAGCTACACATTGAGTCACTGCTTTCACCATCGCCAAGGACCCGGAAGTTTGATGAAATGAATCGAAGAGCGGTTCCTTGTCCTCCTGCATGTCGCGATTGTAGGTCATCGGCAGACCTTTGAGCGTAATAAACAGCGAAGTAAGGTTGCCGAAGACCCGGCCTGATTTTCCGCGGATCAGCTCAAGTGAATCCGGATTTTTTTTCTGCGGCATCAGACTCGACCCGCTTGTAACCCCTTCGCCCAGCTTTATCCAATTAAACTCCTCACTCGAATACAAAATCCAGTCTTCAGAGAGCCGACTCAGGTGCAACATGACCAGGCTGCACGCGTACAGGAAATCCAATGCGAAGTCGCGGTCCGATGCAGCGTCCATACTGTTACGGGTAATTGCAGTAAATCCGAGTTCTTGGGCCAGGGCGCCACGCTCAAACGGAAAACCGCTGCCCGCCAACGCACCTGACCCCAACGGCATCATATTCATTCGCATGCGCGCTTGCTCAAGGCGCTCCGCGTCCCGGAAGAACATCTCGACATAGGCCAGCAAATAATGCGGCCACAACACGGCTTGGGCGCGTCGCAAATGCGTATATCCGGGAATTACCGCGCTAGGATACTTCCGCCCGAGGACGACAAACTCACGCATTAGAGCGATGAGCTGTTCGCGTACCGTTTCCGCGGCGGCTCGCAGATAGAGGCGAATGTCGAGTGAGACTTGCTCGTTACGGCTGCGGCCGGTGTGAATTTTCTCGGAAAGCGCGCCGGCCTTCTCGTTCAACTTGCGAATGACGAAGGTGTGAACATCTTCGTCGCCTGCTGCGTCGAAATACGCCGGATCACGCGCTTCCTTAGCGATCTCGTCCAAAGCGCCGACAATGCGCTGGCATTCGTCCGCCTTCAGAATACCCGTTCTTGCAAGAGCTCGAGCGTAGGCCCGCGACCCCTCGATATCCGCAAAAACAAGCTTATGGTCGAACTGAAGCGAACCTGAAAAGCGTTCGAAAAGCTCGGATGGTCCGCTTTCGAATGTACCGCCCCACAACTTCATTACCCGGCATTGTTGCGCGCAGCGCGCACCTTAATAGGCAATCCGGTCAGATTAATAAACCCCAAAGCGTCCTTCTGATCGTAGGCATCGCCCATGGTGAAGCTCGCAATCTCCGCGTTGTAGAGCGATTTCGGACTCTTGCGGCTGAGCGGTTCGAGCGTGCCCTTATACAGACGCAAGCTCACTTCACCGGTCACGGGTTCAGAGATCTTTGCAAAAAAAGCATCGAGCGATTCACGCAGGGGTGTAAACCAGAACCCGTTGTATACCATTTCGGCATAGTCGAGCGCAAGCTTTTGCTTGTAGTGGAGAGTACTGCGGTCGAGCGTGAGCGCCTCAAGCTCCCGGGCCACGGCCATCAGAATGGTGCCCCCCGGAGTCTCATAACAGCCGCGCGATTTCATCCCGACAAAACGGTTTTCGATCAGATCGATTCGCCCGATCGCATGCTCGCCGCCAATTCTGTTCAGTGCTTCGAGCAGCGCCACACCGCTGAACTGTCGTCGGTCCAACGAAACCGGCACACCTTTCTCAAATCCGACCGTAATGTCCGCCGGCGTGGGTGGTGCGTCCGCAGGGCTGTTGGTGAGCATCCAAATGCGATCCGGGGCGGGATTCGCCGGGTCCTCAAGTTCCCCCCCTTCATGCGAAACATGCCAGATATTGCGATCGCGACTGTAGATCTTCGTCGTTGATTGGGAGATCGGAATGTTATGCGCCTTCGCGTATGCGATGGCATCCTCTCGAGAAACAATGTCCCACTCACGCCATGGTGCGATTACTTTCAAATCAGGTGCGATAGCCTTGTAGGTCAGCTCAAACCGCACCTGATCGTTGCCTTTGCCGGTACATCCATGCGCAAGCGCATCACAGCCGGTTTTCAGCGCAATCTCAGCTTGGCGTTTTGCTAATAAGGGCCGCGCGATGGAAGTGCCCAACAGATATTTGTGCTCGTAAACCGCGCCCGACCGAACCAGCTTCCAGAGATAGTCAGTGACGAACTCCTCGCGCATGTCCTCGACATACACTTCGGACGCGCCGGTCTTGAGCGCTTTTTCGCGTAGGCCATCCAGTTCTTCGCCGCCCTGGCCAATATCACCGCACACGGCGATCACTTCGCACCGGTAGTGTTCTTTGAGCCACGGAATGATTATCGACGTATCCAGCCCGCCGGAATACGCCAGCGCGACCTTCTTTGCAGTCATCATTACTGCAGCAGCATCACCAGCAGCGCTTTCTGCACGTGCAGCCGGTTCTCAGCTTGGTCGAATGCTACCGACTGTGGTGACTCTATCACGGCGTCGGTGACTTCCATGCCGCGCCTCGCAGGCAGACAGTGCATGAAGACTGCGTCTCCGCGTGCGTTTGCAAGCAGCGTCTCGTTTACCTGATACGCCGCGAACAAGTTCTTCCGCTGTTCTGTTTCGGGCTCCTGTCCCATGCTGGCCCAAACATCCGTATAAACCGCATGCGCGGATTTCACGGCGCACAACGGTTCATTTGTAATCGTGATTTCAGCACCGGACTCGTTAGCGAACCGCTTCGCATCCGCGAGGATCGCGGCCTTGGGTTCGTATCCCGGCGGAGTCGCTACCGAGCAGCTCATCCCAAGACGTGAGCAAGACAGCAATAGCGAATGCGCGACGTTATTTCCATCACCGATATAGGCCAGCTTCAACCCACGTATTTGCCCGAAGCGCTCCTTCAACGTGAACACGTCCGCAAGGGCCTGACACGGATGGTAGAGATCGCTCAGAGCATTCACAACCGGGATTCCGGACCATCTTGCCAATTCATCTACGGTCTCTTGCGAATAGGTGCGCGCCACGATCGCATCCGTCCACCGCGCCAGGTTGCGCGCGACGTCTTTCAGCGGCTCCCGATCGGCAATCATGCCAGTCTGAGCGACGCAATCACCCCCAAGCTGCTTAATCGCCAATTCGAAAGTTATGCGCGTGCGAAGCGAGGGTTTCTCAAACAGAAGACTCAAGTAGCGACCCTTCAGAGTGGAGGCGTATCGCTGCCCGGACTGCTTTACATGCTCGGCCAAAGCGAGTAAGCGCTTCAGTTCTCCAGTGGAGAAATCGAGATCGTTGCGGAGACTGTGCGGCCCGACGTGCGAACTGGGTTGAAGGGATCGAGCGCCCATTTAAGGACGCCTCGCTGAATATATATTCATTACTACGAATAATAACGCATGGGGCGAAGTGGGCGCAAGCGGCTGTCGGGACTTGGTACTGTCCTGTGGTGCGTTGCTGAAGTGGCTGAATACTTATTCAGCGAGTACTTTCAGATGTTTAGGTCGGCCTCTGCATACTCCCTTGCCCATGTCAAAGTAGCGGCATGGCGTCCGTGTTGGCCGAATACTTTAGGTCCGTTTTCATCAAGCGACGATTTACGGTGATCACGGCCACCTCTCTTTTTATCGTTCCCGCTGTTCAGTGGCTATTCAATCATCTCTCTTCAGTCCCATCTGATCTGCGGAAGGCTTCTGTTTGGGAAGCACCTTGGTGGTTATGGGCTTTGTCGATTGTCTGCTGTATTGTGTTTGCTAGCTTTCTCGCATGGTGCGATGAGCATCGGCAGCGGAAGGCAATTGAAAAGACACTTAGCGATCGCGAGGAAGATCATAGGAGCGAAAGAACGGTAAGAGACTCGCTCTTGATTCTGTACGCTCGTTCGCCGGGTGCGTCTGCGGAAGTTATGGGCATCGTAAGCAAAGTGCTCGGTGCTGGTCCCATAAGGGCCGCTGGAGAATCAGAGAAGACCACCCGCAGCGAAAGGCGAAGCCTGCAATCCGTCGGCGCAACGTTGAGAGTGCGGATTCCTGATGGCGACGTTCTAATTGGCGATATAAAACTGGGCCGACGTCGTGCTGGCCGGTACCTCACAGCCAAGGTGCTGTATCGTATCCAATCATCTTTCACTCAAACAGCCACTATTCTGATACGGATAAATGGTCAGTTGACGAATACGAGCGTTTCTATACCGGCATCAACCTCTGGGACTGCCGAAGATGTGACCAATCCGTTTTTGGTGCCTTTGCCAGAAGGCATAAACCTGATTGAAATACAAGCAATCCTGGTCGCGGGTGACAAGGAATACACAAGTGACTCGTACCCATTTTTGATTGGAGATTAGACCCTGAACGCACGACCTCGGCCCAGGAACTGTTTATCCTACGCCAGTAGTTCAGCAATAGTCCATACGTGATCGGTAATGCCCGCTTCCATCGCAGATGTCACGCGCAACGTCTGGTGGACCTGACGAACTGGTAACAAGCGAACGAAAACCGCGGACCATACGGCCCTAATGAGAAGTTCGACTATTCACCCGCACAAATTTAGTGATCGGCTACGGTCATTCGGTGAGCTCCGATGTGGGTACCGTAGCGGCGATTGCACTGAGCGGGAGAGGCGCAAAGAATGAAACACGCCTCTCGCACAGTGCTATTGCCCAAACATTTGGCGAGGCGGTATTCCAAGCTCGAGATGATCCGTTCAATCCTGATACCGTCGAGCTTTTCTATGTCGTGGAGGTAAAACACGGCTATCGAAGCTTACCGGTTCGGATCGGTCGCGAGTGGATGTGGTTTAGTGCTGCTACGCGGTAGCCCGGAGGTCAAAGGTTCCGCCATCAACCAATTCCGATGCCCAGTTCAGAATTTCTTGGTGGTGTTCGATGCGCGGTAGATCGTCGTAGGAAAGCACATGTCCACGAGCGTGGTTCCCCCCTTGCGTTTGGTAATACCAGTAGGCCTCTTGCACTCGCGCCATCGCTTCTCCGGAGGAGAAGAATTCGTGGCTGCGATAGAAAAAGGGAGTCGGCGCGTCTTGGCTTGCACCGTAAAACTGATCGACGCGGATCGTAGGGACCGAACGTAAGCGACCGGCCGCCAGAAGCCGCCGTAGAGCGTCGATGGTTAGCAAAGCTGCTGCACGATGATCGGCGTGGCGCTCGTCGGGATGACTCATGTACACAGTATCCGGGTCGATTCGGCCAAGCAATCCCGCCAATGTGTTCACGATGCTTTGCTTCTGAAACGGCAAATTGGGCTGGTGCAGGCCACAATAGGGGGAATTCTCCGTCCCCAATAGAGGCGAGAAGATCGGGTCCGAATCTTCGTCTGTCCGAATGGCCTCGAGGAAGCCATCGGGGAGCCCTAAAAAGTGGAGATTGGTTTCCGGTACTCCAAGGTGGCGTGCCGCGGCGCGGGCTTCCGCCATGCGGATGTGACCAAACTCAATCGCTTCCGCCGGGGTGTAATCGGGACCGAAGAAGCGGTCGCTGCCGCCCGCGTCCCCGTTCGTCAAGAAGATGACGTGGACCGGGACCGAGTTCTCAACTGCCGCGCGAATGACCGCCGGATGGAGGAATTCGTCGTCAGGATGGGCGCAAATGATCGCTAGGGAACGAGGCAAAACGTTCGCTGCAACCTCAAGGCGGCCTGCCTCACGCAAGCGCCCATTCGGTGTACTCAGTTGAGCAACCACCGTGTAGAGTCCTGCGGGACCGAAGCGTAGTCCCGCACGTAGATAGGGTCCTTCTCTGCGGGCCTCGGCTCTGTCCACGAGTTCGCCTTCGGCATTGCGCAGCTCTAACTGGCCTCCAGAAGAAGACCGCCGGGAACTCACTTTCACGCGGACAGTCGCTCGTTTTCCGGCCGCAAACGACGTGCGGTTCTGGTCGAACGAGATGCTCTTGTTCTCACGCCCGTAGAAGTCTCGATAACCTTCCACTCGTATTTGCGAAAGATCGGAGTGCATATAAGCGGCGGGATAAATCGGGCAGCCGGACGGACCTGGAAGCCGCAAGAAAACCGGCGGTGTGGTGCGGAACGCAACCGTTTTTGAGGTCTCGAAGAGCCGACCGCGAACGATCTGCGGCTCGACTGCGCGAACGGTCACCGTGTACTGAATCGAGCCCGAGTTCGCGTTGTGATTGGTCGCGCCCTGTAAGGTCAGAACGCGAGATTCTCCGGGAGCGAGGGAAACCGGCTCCGGATACGCGAAACTTTGGCCCGGTTCAGATCCCTGGGGAGCAGAGATCCACGGGTACTGCGCCTCGCCCACCTCAATTCGCAGATCTGACCAGGTTTTCTCAGTTTTGTTGACGAGCGTGAGCGTGAAAGATACGGGATCGCCCGGTGAATAGAACCGTTGGCGGCTATCGAAATCCTCAACCGAAATGTCTGAGCGCCACACAGCAAAGCTGGCTCCGGGGCTCTTCCAAAGTGAGACGCCGGATTCGGGATCATGCGCTTCGAAAACGGCGGAATAGCGGCCGGTGGACGCATCGTCTGGGACACGCCATGCGAGCTCATATTCGGAATTACCGAGCGATACGTTCTTCCCGATGATTCTGCGCGGTGAGACCGGCTCGGTCCCGCCGGTAGGGAACACGGTCACGGAAAGGTCGACACTGCCCGGCATATCTGCGGCGCTCAAGCCAGCGTCTTGCGCAATAAGACGAAAGTTGACCGATGAACCCGGCGTATAACTGACGTCGTCGAGAACTACTTTTATGTTCTCCGGCTGTGTGTCCTCTGACCAAGTCGCAATTTTGGCCGTTTTCCTGTACGAAATGGAGTTAGCGGCCATATATCCCTATGTCGATGTAGATTACCATGATCGGCCTGAGGATGCAAAGTTCTGGGAGTACATACCTCCAAAAATAGAGGAGTAGTAAAAGCGTAAGCTGTCGTGCAGTCTAGGCTTTATTCACCGGAAGACCAAGCCACGCGGAACTCGGGATAAAGCGTCAGGCCGCCACACGCGAAGAGCGTCTGGCCTGTGATGTAGGACGCCTCGTCTGACGCGAGAAATGCAAATACAGCGGCAATTTCTTCGGCTGTGCCCGCACGACCCATCGGAATGTGGCTTTCTACTTCCGAGCGCGCCTTCGGGTCGTTGATCCAGGCATTGTTAATTGGGGTAACGATCGCACCTGGTGCAACGGAGTTGACGCGAATGCCTCGGTCCGCGTATTCGAGCGCCAGCGATTTTGTGAGATTCTCGAGGCCACCCTTGCTGATCGAATACGGCAGGTATTTTGGCTTAGGGATAATTTCGTGCACGCTGGAGTTGTTGACGATAACGCCGTGGCTTCCACGTTTGAGAAAGTGACGTATGGCCTCACGCGCGCAGAGAAACGCACCGCGCAGATTGACACCCAACACTCTGTCGTAATCGGGCATCTCAACCTCATGGCTGGGCATAGGCTTCTGGATACCGGAATTGTTGATCAGGATGTCGATCGAGCCGAGAGCATCGATGGCCTGAGAGAACATCCGTTTTACTTGTTCCTCATTTGAGACGTCAGCCTGAACAGTGACCGCTTTGTAAGATGGGGTGACAGAGACGCCCGCCTTGTGGACTTTGCCTTTTACGGCCTCAGCGCGTTCTGCGCCGCTGTTGTAGTTAATAGCCACATCGGCGCCTTCTTCCGCAAATCGTATGGCAATCGCTTCCCCGATACCCGATGATGCACCGGTGATCAGAGCGTTCTTTCCTAGTAATTTCGGCATGATGTTCTTCACGATACACGACAGGGATTCAAGAAAGCCGTAGCCGCACTCTCGGTTCGGACCTCGAATTTCTTCAGCCGGCAACGCTCAGCACTTCAATTCCGGCTTCATCATCTTCGGGTAGAAGGAATGCTTCAAAAAATTTCGCGTACGATCTCGCCTTGGTCGCGAGCTGCTGCTGCCGCTCTTTCAAGAAGCGGAAGCGGAGAGGAGAATAAGTCTCGAGCTCCGCCACATATGCTTCCGTGTACAGTTCGCTCGAAGTAGCGGCAGCGCGGATGATGAGCGAGCTTGAGTTTCTTTGAAGCAGTTCTTTGAATGCCGAAGAACCGTTCGGAAGCGCTTCCATCAGCCGCATTACGCTCTGACCGAAGTTCAAGGCGCGGTTCGTCAATGCGTCGAGCGGCTGCCGTTCGGCTGCCTGCGAAAACAGATTGAGGAACCCATGCCGGCGGTCCACAGCCAGATCATCGAGGTCGTCGGCCAATTGAAGCAGCACTCCCCAGGCGAAAGCGAAGCTCGCCTCACATGGCGTGAGCGATCCAGCCGCAAGATAAGCGTCAGCCAAAACCGACGTGCCTCCTTTTGCGAAAGTCAGGCTCAGAACGTCGATCTCGTCAGCGTGAGCACTACGCCCAAGTTGCTGAATGCTATTTTCTTGGGCCTGATGGATGTCCAGCAGGCAGTCGTAAACCTGCGGATACTCGCACCGAGCGAATCGGGACTCGATCAACGAAACAAGCCGCCAGACGACTTCCTCCAATGCATTGGTTGGCGCTAGGTGGTCGCCTGCTAAGCGCCACCGGAACCGCGAACTGAACCTGAGCTTTGCTTGCCGCGAGACACCAGCATCGTCCAGATAATTATCACTGTACGGATACAACATGCTGTAAGCGAAAATTGCGGGCGTTAACCGGATAGGGTGACCCAGGAGCGGCTGCAATCCACACGCGGTCCATGCGTTGCGACAAGCTTGCAAAACATCGCTGACACTGACTGAAGCATCCAAACGCCGAGCGGCCGAGCCCAGCTCATTCCCGATTTTAGGGAAGTCCTGGTGCAGCAAGGATTGTTGATACGGATCGTCGAGATCCAGCGCCAAACTGGAAAGCCGCGCTACCTCAGATATGAGCCGGCTGTACAGTTCTTTGCGCTCTGATGTGGTTTCGGGCTGCTTCTGTAATTCGGTTTCAGCGATCTGGAGGGCGCGGTCAAACAGTGTCTCGCGTTCATGCTGCTCGTCTTCGGAATATTGGCGGCCCAGCGCTGGAAATTCTTGACTGGTTCCGTTCCAGGTAGCAATGAATTCCTCTACAAAACTCGCCGTTGCCGGCCAATTATCTATGATTTGCATTGCAGTACAAACCGGGTACGAAAAAGTTGTGATTTGTGTTCACTCCGACCCACGAGTAAACGCACATCCGGGGGAGCAACAGGTTCGGCGCTCGTCATCGATATCCGGCCGCTTGCAACTCGAAGAGCTCGGCGTATTGTCCTCTCAGTGCCAGGAGTTGCTCATGCGTACCATGCTCGAGAACCTCGCCGTCATGCATCACCAGAATGCTGTCGGCCATCCGCACAGTCGAAAATCGATGAGAAATCAGAACGGCAATTTTGTCGCGAGTTAGCTCGGCAAAACGCTCGAAGACGCGATGTTCCGCGCGTGCATCAAGCGTCGCAGTGGGCTCGTCGAGAATGAGCAATTGGGCGTCGCGCATGTATGCACGCGCCAACGCCACCTTTTGCCACTCGCCGCCCGAGAGGTCCACGCCATCCTTGAATCGCCGCCCGACCATCTGATCGAGGCCGTTTTCGAGCCGTGCGGCTACATCGGATGCCAAACTCAGCCGGGCCGCCCTTTCGATCCGCTCACGGTCGTCGAAAACCTCCACGCGTCCGACACCGATGTTCTCCGAGAGCAACATGTGGTATCGCATGTAGTCCTGAAAGATGACGCCGACTTCCCGGCGCCAATCATCGAGGTCGTAATCCCGAAGATCGATGCCGTCGAGAAGGATCCGACCTTCGCTAGGATCATACAGCCGCGCAATCAGTTTGGTAATCGTTGTTTTCCCCGCGCCGTTTTCGCCAATCAACGCGATCCGTTGGCCCGGGCGTAGCGTGAAGCTCACGTTGTGCAACGCGTAGCGCTCCGCGTCAGCATATTGAAAGCTGACGTGTCGAAACTCCAGGCCAAGCTGAATCGGTCGCGGAGCAGGTAGGGCGCCGGGCTTGGAACGAATACTCGGCTCCATGCGGAAGAACGCGAAGAGGTCGTCCAGGTACATGGCCTCTTCGCTGATCCCGGAAAAGCTGGACAGCACGCCTTCAATCAGACTGCGGCTACGCGCGAAACTCGCCGCTAAAAATGTCAGGTCGCCGACTGTAAGCAAACCATGCAAAGTCCGATATAGGATCACCACATACGCGCCGTAATAACCCGCCGTTCCCACCAGAGCAAGGACGGAGCCGACGCCCGCACGCCGGATCACGAGTCGGCGATTTTCTTCATAGAACATGTCCGCCAGGCGCCGGTATCGCTCGGTGAAATAATTGCCCAGTCCGAAGATCTTGACCTCTTTAGCGCTTTCTTGCGTTGCTCCGAGCCAGCGCAAATAGTCAAGCTCTCGTCGTTGCGGGGTCCAGCGGAAAAGCAGCGAATAGCTGAGTGAAGCAAAATGAGTTTCGCCGAGAAATGCAGGCAGCACCGCACAAATTAACATCAGCAGGAGCAACGGAGAAAATACGATGAGGGCCGATGTCAGCGTGAGCAGCGTAACTAAGTCCTGCGCTAACGCCATCACCTGCGTCATCAGCTGCATTCGGCCCATCGTCTGCCGTCGGGCGCGTTCTAGCTTGTCATAGAATTCCGGCTCCTCGAAGTGAGCCAGGTCGAGTATCGAGGCATGGCTCATCAGCTCTACGCTGACGCGATTCGTAAATCGATCACCGAGAAGACTGTCTGCCAGTGCTACGGCGCGGCCAAGCAGATCCGACGCTACGGCCAAAGCAAGTTCTAGGGCAACGAGGCGCCAAACGCGCGCGCTATCGACATGCCCGCCTCGCACGCTGCGCACCACTGCATCGATGATCAGCTTGGAAACGTAGAGCGTCGCAACCGGAAGAGCTGCACGCACCATCCGGGACGAGACTGCAATGACGGTCAGGAACGGACTCGTGTTCCAGACCATCTTTAATAGCGGACGAACGTTTTCGAGAGCTTTCAGCCGCTCGCGCCAGCTCCGGTCAGGGGGCGGATCAGAGCCGCGGGGCCGGAAAGAAGTTGGATCTGTTCTCACGAAGCGCTGCGCCCACGTTTACTGTAGCGCCTTCTGGGCCTCTATCCGGAGGCCTCGCGAAAAAAATCACCGCGCCCAGCATTCTGATTCGACATCAGGCGACGCGCTCGCGCTAACTCCTCTTTCACCAAGTCCGCCAATTGTGGGTCATTGTGGCGCAAAGCTTCGAAGTGGGTCTCTGCCGTGGCATCGGAGCACTCCGTGAGCGGACCACCCCAGGATCCACGTGCACCTTTTGAGAATCCTTTGAACATGCTTTGCGCCAATTCATTCAGTACAGTGCGCAGATGATTTCCCGACACGCCGCTCCTTCGAAGCGCCTTTTGAGCCGCAAGAAATAACGGAATCGGCACTGTTGTGGCAATCAACACCGCTGCAAAATAAAGTGGTTTCGTGCCTGGCCGAAGTTCTAACGCACGCGCGTCATGCAGCTCGATAAACCGCCGCATCTGCCGCACTGCAGTGAGCTGCCCTTCCACCACAAACCATTTGCGGCCGCTATTGGGAAGGTTGAGCAGCGTTGCGACTGAAGCGCCGCGAGCCCTCAGCGGCTCGAGCACGCCAACCGGAAGCCAGCTCTCACACAGTACAAACGAGAGATTCCGGAAGACCAAGTCCGATTGGCACAGCTCGTCAACAATGCGCGGGACAACCGAATCCGGAACCCGCACAAGAATCAACTGCGCCCCTTGCAACCCCTTGTAATTCGCTACAGGATAACCGGCCTTCAACAGATTTGAAAGGCGCCGTGCGACGCGCAGCCCACGCGATTTTATAGGCCCAAGGTCTTCGGCTATGTTCGGTAGCCGAAGAAGCGTCGAATTGGTTGAATTACCCTCGACTATCAGGCCCGCTTGCAACGGTTTCTTCATAAATGTTGCTCGCTTGTAGGGCTCTCATTCGATCGCGAAATTGTGCCGCTTTCTCGAAATCGAACGCTTTTGCTGCCTGTCGCATTTTGAGTTCCAGCTCAATGATCAAAGCGTCGCGTTGTTCGGGCGTGAAATCCGCATCGGGCTCGGGTCCAGTTTCTAGGGGAACGGTGAAGTAGTCCGCCTCGGCTACCGCAACAAGGCTCATGTCGATCGCTTTAACGATGCTTTGCGGTGTTATTCCATTGGTTTCGTTATAGGCTTGCTGAAGCGCACGCCGGCGGTCCGTCTCGCGAATAGCTCGCTTCATGCTTTCAGTAAGTACGTCGGCATAAAGGATTGCGCGCCCATTCACGTTGCGCGCTGCTCGACCGATTGTCTGGATCAAAGATCCACTCGACCGCAGAAATCCCTCCTTATCCGCGTCAAGCACAGCAACCAGAGACACCTCCGGCAGGTCAAGCCCTTCCCGCAATAAATTAACGCCGATTAGCACATCATACGCCCCGCGGCGCAAATCACGAAGAATCTTAATACGATCGAGCGTGCTTACCTCCGAATGCAGATACGCGCACTTCACTCCAACTTCGGTATAGTACTCGGCCAGATCCTCCGACATTCGTTTAGTCAGTGTGGTCACCAGGACGCGTTCATTTCGCTCGGTCCGCAAACGGATCTCGTGGAGCAAATCGTCTACTTGGCCTTTGATCGGGCGAAGGTCGATCTCCGGATCTACTAAACCGGTAGGTCTGATGATCTGTTCAACTACTTCGCCGGCAGACTTCGTGAGCTCATACGGACCGGGTGTGGCGGACACGTAGGTCACCTGATTTACGCGGTTTTCGAACTCCTCGAAAGTGAGCGGGCGATTATCTCGCGCGCTCGGCAGACGAAAACCGTAATCGACCAGGATATTTTTTCGTGATCGGTCGCCGTGAAACATACCCTGCAACTGCGGGATAGTCTGGTGGCTCTCGTCGATAAAAATCAGAGCATCGTTCGGAACATAGTCGAGCAGCGTGGGAGGAGCCTCACCCGGCAGCCTGCCTGAGAAATGGCGTGAATAGTTCTCAATTCCGTGGCAATACCCGATCTGCTTGATCATTTCAAGGTCGAACATGGTGCGCTGGTAGAGCCTCTGCGCCTCGATCAGCTTTCCGCTTCCTTCCAGTTCCTTGTGCCACCACTGCAGCTCGTTCTCGATACTTCGCATCGCCTGTTGCCGGGTTGGCGCGTCCATCACATAGTGCGTCTTAGGATAGATGGGCAGGCGTAAATATGTCTGTTTGACTTGCCCGAGAATCGGATCGATCTGGCTCAGCGATTCAATTTCATCTCCCCACAATTCAATCCGGTAGGCGTTGTCGTCGTAAGTCGGATAAAGCTCAACCACGTCGCCGCGCACTCGAAAAGTGCCGCGCCGGAAATCGTGATCGTTTCGCTCGTAAAGGATCTCTACCAGTCGCTGCAGCAGCTCTTTGCGAGCAATATGCTGCCCCTTTTCAAGCATCAGCAACATGCCGTAATACGCCTCTGGCGAGCCCAGACCGTAGATGCAGCTGACACTGGCGACGATCACGCAGTCACGGCGTTCGAATAACGATCTGGTTGCCGATAGGCGTAACTTGTCCAATTCATCGTTAATCGTTGCTTCTTTCTCGATGTAGATATCGCCCGACGGAATGTATGCTTCGGGCTGATAGTAATCGTAGTAGCTGACGAAATACTCAACTGCATTGCTTGGGAAGAAGCCTTTGAACTCATGGTACAGCTGGGCCGCAAGCGTTTTGTTATGGGCAAGAACAAGCGAGGGCCTATTGAATGCCTCTATGATCTTGGCCATCGTGAACGTCTTGCCAGACCCGGTAACGCCTAACAAAACTTGATGCTTTTCGCCGTCAGATATACCGCGAGTGAGTTGTTGAATGGCAGTTGCTTGATCTCCGCGCGGCTGGTAATCCAGGCTTAACTTGAACGGCACGACCCTAGTATAGTTTCCGGCCGTTCCGTCCAGGCGCGCTCAGGCAATAAAATTGAGACGTGACCAGAGGCGACGCTTAATACAGGGACGGCAGTGCGTCGATGCGTTCGCTCTCGGCGTTGAATTCGCAACCGATCAGGGCGATACAGGCAATCAGGTATAGCCAGACGAGAAGCACGATCACTGTGCCGAGGCTGCCGTAGAAGATATTGTAGTTTGCGATATGGGCCACGTACCACGCGAAGGCAGCTGTCGCGAGCAGCCACAAAACAGTTGCCAGGATCGCGCCCGGCCAGACCCGCACGAAGCGTGAAGCCGTCGCGCCTTCTACGCGCTCCAGCTCGGGCCGATGGTTAGGGCCGAAGTAGTACAACAACCCCGTGACGAAGGTAGTCGTACAAAAAGCTACTCCGTAACGGGCAAGTCGCCAGAGAAATTGGACGGGTGCACTGATCTCACTTACCCGAGGAGAGCCCATCCACTGAACCAAAGCAGCTTCGCCACGATCTCCGAAAATAATCAGCGACGACGCCCCGACCGCCGGCACGGCGGCTATCAGCACCAGAAAAATTGCCATTCCGCGCTCTTTTAGGAATGGCCGCCCTGAGGGGATGCGGTAGGCGGCATGGAACCCTTCCATTAAGCTCAGCATTGCCCCTGAACCTGCCCATAGGGATACGATCGTCGCCACTATAGGCAGCGTGCCAGGTTTCCCGCTCTTCGACCAGAGGCGGTCCAGAATCAGTTGCTCCGTACCGGGAGGCACTACCTGCATCACGAACGTCGCGATAACATGCACAACGGCTTGCGCACGCGCCTCAATCAGAATCGCTGTCAACGTGGTCAGTATTGGAAATAGCGACAATAAAAACGAGTAGGCAGCGCCTTTCGCAATTCCGAAACAGTTGTCCTCATACGCGGCAATGAAGGCTCGGCGCAGAAGCCACAACATGCGAGCGACCAGACCTGGCTGGATGATCACATTTGCAAATAGTGCCTCCGCAACCCTTGTTGCGGGAGATGTGCGCGCGCTGTCCGGCATAACGGCGGCTCCTCGCAGACGATGATAGCCGACTCTATACAACGTAGAGGGACTACATTTAGTTACAGGTCCCGTAATTAGAGCTTGTGCGCATACATCATGCAAGTGTTTGAACTGACACGTCGTCTGATCGACATTGAATCGATTACGCCCAATGAGGGCGAGATCGTCGATTTTCTAGGCGAGTATTTATCGGGCATGGCTCGACGGTTTAACGGTCAAGTGGAGCGCATGCCGGTCGAAATGGATCGCGACAATCTCTTCGTACAGTTTGGCGAACCGGCTATAGTGCTTTCGACCCACATGGACACGGTCCCGCCCTTTATTCCTTCGCGCGAAGATGACGAGTATATCTGGGGCCGCGGCGCATGTGACACCAAGGGCATCATTGCTGCTATGATCACCGCCGCTGAACAGCTGCTCACTGGCGGTCAGCGCAACTTCGGACTGCTGTTTGTAGTGGGCGAGGAGCGCAACAGCGCCGGGGCACATATAGCGGCGCAGAATCCCCGCGGCGTTAAATTTCTGGTTAATGGAGAGCCAACCGGAAATAGGCTCGCACTTGGGTCGAAAGGGGCACTTCGGTATGAGATTTTCGCACGTGGGCGGATGGCCCATTCCGCCTATCCGGAACTTGGCGACTCGGCTATCGAAAAGCTTCTCGACGCTCTCGAGCGCATCCGCAGGATCGAGCTGCCAACCGACAAACTTCTTGGCCCCAGCACGCTTAATATAGGAACCATTACTGGCGGACGCGCCCCAAACGTTGTCCCTGATGAAGCCCGTGCCGAAATCATGATCCGTGTCGTGGGAGACGTGACGAAACTTCGAAATGAGATTGAGACTGCAGTGCGGCCGGATGCGGAGGCGCAAGAAATTTTGCTGATCCCGGCTGTACATCTGCATGCGCTGAACGGGTTCCCGACCACGGTGGTAGCGTTCACCACCGACATCCCGGCATTTGGGAACAGCTGGGGCGAGCCGTTTCTGATCGGTCCGGGCAGTATCCATGTAGCCCATACAAGCGAAGAGCGGATACCCAAATCAGAACTGATTGAAGCGATCGGTCTTTACCGGCAGCTGGTCGAGAGACTGGGGCAAGGCATATGATGCCCATCGACGTCGGCATTCTTGGCGGGACTGGCATGGTCGGTCAGCATTTCATCCGTTTCCTGCAAGGGCATCCGTGGTTCAATCTGACCTGGCTCGGTGCAAGCGACCGCTCTGCTGGTAAAAAGCTGAAAGACGCAACCGCGTGGCGTCTGGACGGCGACATGCCAGACACCGCTGCTGGGATGGTCGTCTCTGATTCGAAGCCGGGCAATGCTCCGCGGCTTGTGTTCTCGGCTATGGATGCTTCCGTAGCCACCGATATTGAGCGCGAGTTTGCGCAAGCCGGACACATTGTTGTTTCCAATTCGCGAAATCACCGCATGGAATTGGACGTTCCGCTACTGATTCCGGAAATCAACCCGGGACATCTTTCGCTCGTTCGTTCCCAGCAGAAGAATCGCGGATGGAAGGGCATGATTGTCACGAATCCAAACTGCTCGACTATCGTCCTGAGCATGGCGCTCGCTCCGTTGATGCCGTTCGGAATCGACCGCGTGATCGCGGCGACGTTGCAGGCCGTCTCGGGCGCCGGATATCCGGGCGTGCCTTCCATCGACATACTCGCGAACGTGATTCCGTATGTAGGCGGTGAAGAAGAAAAGATGGAACAGGAGACACAGAAGATTTTGGGTGGCATTTCAAACGGGCAAGCCGTGCCGCTGAACACACGTGTAAGCGCACATTGCCATCGCGTTGCAGTTGCAGATGGGCATACGGTTGCCGCATCAGTCGAATTCTCGAGGGCACCAGCCCTAGAGGCTATGCAGCACGCGATTGAGCACTTCCGCGGGCTGCCGCAAGAGCGCAACCTGCCAAGCGCGCCGCCCCAGCCCCTTATCTATATGCCGCAGCAAGACCGTCCGCAGCCTCGGCGTGATGCACCGCGCGAGAAAGGAATGAGCGTGTTTGTCGGGCGTCTACGAAACTGCGCGGTCCTTCACGCGAAATTTGTCGCCTGCGGCCATAACACCATTCGCGGAGCAGCGGGAGCGGCAGTGCTCAACGCCGAACTCATGGTATCTGAAGGATTCCTGCACTAGGAACACGGATGATCGTAATGAAGTTCGGCGGCACCTCCGTCGAGTCCGAGGAAGCGGTGGCGCGTGTTACGCGTATTGTGCAAAGTTACGAGCATCGCAGGCCAATCGTGGTTGTATCGGCGATGGGCGGCACGACAAACAAACTCCTCAAGGCGGCTACGGAAGCTGAAGCGGGCCGCCGCGAGCAGGCAGTCGGCCTGGTAGACGAAGTACGGACGCATCATCTGACACACGGACTCCCGCTGGCCGGCGCAGCAGCAGCCGAGTTGGATCGTTACATCCGCGCCCACTTCGAATGGCTGGACGACTTGGTAAAGGGCCTGTCGATCGTGGGTGAGCTCTCGCCCCGCTCCATGGACGCAATTGCCAGTGTCGGGGAGCGTTTGTCGAGCCTGATCGTCACATTTGCATTTCGCGCTGCGGGCATGTCCACCCAGTATGTAGATGCCCGCCGGGTCATGGTCACGGACGACCGTTTCACGCGGGCGCAGCCGCTCCTGGAGCAAACGTACGCTCTTCTACAAGAAAACGTACTGCCCTTTGCACGCGCATCGGTCGTAGTGATGGGCGGCTTTATCGGCTCGACGGAAAATGGACAGACAACCACGCTCGGCCGCGGTGGTTCGGACTACACTGCTTCCATTGTTGGCGCAGGTGTTGGAGCAGAAGAGATTCAGATCTGGACGGATGTCGCTGGAATGCTTACGGCAGATCCGCGGATTGTTCCAAACGGGTATCGGGTCAAAAGCATCTCCTTCGCAGAGGCAGCGGAAATGGCTTATTTCGGTGCCAAGGTGCTCCATCCGGCTACCGTTCTTCCGGCTGTTGAAAAGAACATCCCCGTGCTGATTCTAAACTCCGGGAATCCCGAAGATCCCGGCACCCGGATTACTTCCCAGCCCCTGCCATGTAAAAATCCAGTGAAGTCGATTTCGTGTAAGCGGGACATTACGGCGGTCAACATTCAATCAACGAGGATGCTTATGGCGCATGGTTTTCTACACCGCATCTTTGAAATTTTCGACCGCTATGCGACCAGCGTCGACATGGTCTCAACATCCGAAGTCAGCGTGTCACTGACGATTGACAATCGGGACAAGTTGCTGCCGATCTGCCAGGAGCTGCGGGAATTCGCGGAGGTCACGACAGATGACGGGCAAGCCATTGTATGTCTTATCGGAGAGAATATTCGACACACGCCCGGAATTGCGGGCCGGGTATTTCAGGTGCTCAGCAGCAAAAACGTCCGCATGA
>JBJMGM010000198.1:0-40102 GCA_045807905.1 Bryobacteraceae bacterium
CTCTACCTCAGCCGCCTTCCTGCAACTTCTTCAGCGCCTTTTCCATTCTGGGGATCAGACTTTTGAAATCTTCGGGAACATGGTTGATTGCAACCTCCCAGCTTTTGATAGCATTTTCCTTGTCGCCCAACGCCGTGTATCCGCGCGCCAAACCGATCCAAGTGACAAATTGAGCCGGGTATCGCTCGCGATTGAATTTGAAGACTCCCATGGCCTTGTCGTTTTTCCCGGCGGCAAGCAGCGATGTGCCATACGAATGAATTTGAAAAGCGTCGGTGCCTGGCAGGTGAATGGCTTCCTCCATCAGGGCATCCGCCTCGGCGTTTCGTTGCATAGCGCGTAACACAGCGGCCTTGGTGCTCAAAGTCGAGAAATCACGCCGTCCCGGAACTGCTCCGCGAAACGGCGAGTTGATTGCTTTGTTCGCCCACACCAGCGCTTCGTCGAGATTGATTTTGTTGTCGGCGCAGAATTGCGCGGCTGTATCCCAGTTCTCCGGATTAAAGCCTGGCCATGCCATTAACTCGCGCCGCATTGCGTCAACGTAGAGCTGATTCACATTCGGAACTTGAATCTTGAAGGAGAGTCGTTTCTTTTCCCACTGCAACACCGCAACGGCCGAGTCTCGACGCCGCTCGTCGAAGCTGAAGGTCATGAATTCCGTGTAAGGAGCATCCTGCGGAGTTGCCGTTACTCGCAGAGCGTCGTATTTGGGATCATACTGATAGCTTCCCCAGCCTGGGTTGGTCGAAAAGATCCACGTCCAGGGCCCTTGTTTCTCCACGTCAACAAACAGGGCGTACGCTCCTGCTTTCAGGTCCTGACCTTCGATCTTCACATCATGCGAAAGCGTGATGACAGTGCTCTCGTTCGCGCCGACTCTCCAGGGTGCGGCGTGCGAGGGACCGAACCCTTCATCAAAAAAGCCGTAGTGAATCACCTCGCCCCAGATGTGGCCGGTGCGATCAGCTCCACCCCCTCCGTGGACGTTAGGGCTGTGATACTCGATTGAGATCTTCACCGGCCCTATCCATTGCGACACCTCGGCTCTCTGATTGTCGCCGTTAGGCGGCATCGAGAGCTCGGAAAGCACTTGGCCGTCCGCCAGCACCGGTAGCGTACAAATACAACCTACTGCGATCAGAAATGTTTTTTTCATTTGTAACTACTCGCCTTTCGTAGGTAAGTGAAGTCGTATTCCACGCTCCACGTTTTGCCCCGGTCTTTCGATCCCTGCGAGAATTGCCGGACTTTATTAGGCCCGAGGTTGAAAAACTGGAGATGCCGTCGAAGTTTCGTGCCATCCGGTTGGGGAATATCATCGGTCCAGAAGTCCATCACGCTCTCTTTCAGCGCTCCGTAGAAGTGGATCATTCCGCCGCTGTTGTCTACCCAGAATTGCTCCCAGCGCTTCAGGCTGGCATTCCAAGTGTTGTAGCTCTTGCCCGCGTACGTCGAGCCCAAGCTGCTCCAGTTCTCCCAGATCACGCATCCGCGCAGGGCCTTTTCGATTCGGCTGGCGCCCACAGAGCCGCCTCCTGAGGTGGGCACCACATTCCACTCTCCCAGCCAGAAATCGAGTTGGCGATTTTCCGGCTGGTATTCGCAGGGTTGCTGGTTCCGCCGCGCCTGCTCGATGAGAGTCGCGAATCGAGGGTTGCCTCGAAGCGCTTCCAGGTTAGAATCAGTCTCTATTTCCTCGGGCTGCGCAAACCCTGCCTTAACAGCTTCCGAAAGTTCTGCCATGGCGTTTTCCGGACGTTTCAAGCTCGCGTAGGCACAGGCTAAGTTGTAGGCGACGAGCACGGGCGGCCCTCCTTTGTCTTTGGCCTGCAAAAAAGCTTCGAGCGCTCGCTCGTGCTGTCCGCTTGCTTGCGCTGCTACTCCCAGCCGGTACCAGTAACGAGCAACGGCTGGATTCGCATTGGCCAGATCGCTATACAGCTTTGCCGCCTCGGACCAGTTCTTTGCCTCATAGACTGCATCGGCTTGTGCGGCGGCATTCTGCGCGAACGTGACAACCGGCAAGCACAAAACACAGAACATGCAACAGAGCACTGCGCGTTGCCTTTTCATCACCTGTTGACCGCTAACATGGTACGTCGCCATGTGCGATTCCGCACCTAACATCTCCCTAACCGGACAGCGGCAAGGTCGAGAAGGGTTAGATTGATTTACTTAATCCAGGATGCTCGCCCACTTTAGGCAGGGGATAGCACGTGAATCCCCCAGTGTGCCCGCGTAGATCGCGAGTAGGTGCAACGTGTTCACCGCCAGTAGCCCGGCAGCGGCGCATCTCGGCCTCGGAATAGACGGCTAATTGGAAGGTCAGAAGTGTCGCCGGAGTTGCTTTCGCTGCGCTAGGTTCCCGAACACGTTACCCGAAAAAGTCGCGCACTTTTTCGAACACGCTCTTCTCATGCGGCGCGTTGTCGAGAGGGAGAACACCAAGCAGCTCTTCAAACATTCTGCGCTGCTCGCGTGTCAGCTTCTTCGGTACTTGAACATCCACATGAACGTATAGGTCCCCGCGAGCGCGGCTGTTCAGGTGCGGCACACCCAGATTCCGTAGTTTAAATTGAGCCCCCGATTGCGTGCCTTCGGGAATGCGGATGTTTTGCGGACCGTCGAACGTCTCAATCGTAATCTCTGCTCCAAGCGCGGCCTGGGCCACGTTGATCGGCAGAGTACAGTAAAGGTCTGTTTCCCGTCGCTCGAAGACAGGGTGCTCGGCGACTTTGATCACTACGTACAGATCACCGGATTGACCGCCCGGCGGTGCAGGATTTCCCTCCCCCGCCAGCCGAAGTCGGGTGCCCGTATCCACGCCTGCCGGTATGTTGACCTTTAGCTTCTTTTCTACGCGATTGAACCGTTCGCCTCTGCACTGGGAGCAAACTTGTCGGATGACCTGGCCTCGCCCCCCGCAACTCGGGCACGTTTTGCGGATGGACAAGAAACTCTGCTGATAAAGCACTTCACCCCGGCCGTTGCAGACCGAGCACGTGACCATTCCGCCATTTGGCTCGGCACCGGCACCGTGGCATCTCGTGCAGGGCTCCATTCGCGGGACTTGCAAATCGGCGGACAAGCCGCGCATGGAATCCTCGAAGCTGATGGAGAGGTCATAGCGAATATCCTCCCCTCGTTGCACCCGGCTGCTACGGCGGCCCCGCTGGTTACCCCCAAAAAAGTCGAATCCGAAAAGGTCGCCGAGAATGTCCCCGAAATCGGCGAATGCCGTCTCATCAAAGCCTTGGGCGCCCGCGCCGTTGAACGCCTGATGGCCGTATCGGTCATAGGCCGCCCGCTTCTGCGGATCGCTGAGCACCGCATAGGCTTCGGCCGCCTCTTTGAACTTTTCCTCCGACCCGTGGTCATCGGGGTTTCGGTCAGGATGGTGTTGCAGCGCCAGCTTACGGTAAGCGCTCTTCAACGTCTGCTCGTCGCAATCCCGCGAGACGCTGAGAACCTCGTAATAATCTCGTTTAGCGACACTCATCGCGTGTTGAGTCGTCCTGCTACAGCAATCACCGGTTAACTGCTACTTTTAGCATCGCGGGCCGGACCAGCCGTCCCTTGAAGTTGTACCCGCGCTGATATTCTTCCAAAATCGTTTGATCGGGATGCTCTTTCGTGTCCACCATATCGACCGCGTGATGGACGTGCGGATTGAATAGCTCGCCTTCCGTTGAAATCGGCTCCAGACCCATCTTCTTCAAAGCTTCGAACAGCCGCTGATAGATCAGTTCCATGCCGCGGGCATATTCTTTATCCGCATGCTCTACTTTGAGCGCGCGCTCAAAATCATCCAGGATAGGAAGCAGCGTTTTAATGCTGTCCATCGTTGCAAACTCAAACAGTTCGCTGCGTTCGCGCTCCACGCGTCTGCGAAAGTTCTCAAATTCCGCCTGCCGGCGCTGGAGCAGATCTTGCAACTCGGCCTTTTCTTTGGCCAGACGGTCACGTTCGGCAATGAGTTCTGCCGTTGAGGCAGAACCTTCGCGCTGCTCGGAGATCACAGCCTCCGGTTCCACTACCGGCTGAGCGTCTTCGGTGGCAACGCCGTGAGATGTATTTACAGGTTCCATGGGATACAGTAACCGGGTCGGCAGTCTGCGACCCTCTGCATTTTTAGCGTAACAAAAATGTCGGGCGCCGTCTAATCGGAGCCTAGATTACTGAAACTAAAACTCGTACCGTAGCGCGAACTGCATCACTCGCGGGACCGAGAGCTCCTGGGAGTAGTTGCCAAACGAAGTCTGATTGTCTAGCGCCAGACTGAGCGACTGCACATCGAACCGGACGCTGTTCGTCACGTTGAAAACCTCCCAGCGGAACTGAAGGCTATGCGTTTCCTTGTACGGCATCTTCCAGCGCTTGGCGAGGCCGAGGTCGACATTGAAAACACCGTCTCCGCGCAGGATATTGCGGGCCCCGGATTCTCCTGGATAGTCATGCCGGAAATCGGAAAGCGCTGCTTGCCCATCGGGGAAAATATTGATCTTGCCATCGCCGTTCTTGTAAGAACCAGTTTCCGGCAAAGGACCGGTGGGTATGGCCGAACCGCTCAGCTGCCAATTGGTCGGCCACGTCGCCCCATTCGAGACGCCTACCGGGAACCCGCTCGTCCAGCGATAAATGCCAGTGAGCTGCCATCCGCCGATGATGGCATCCAAAACTCCGTTAATATTTCTCCCAATTAGCCGGTTGCGTCCGAAGGGAAGCTCTGCAACCCAATTTGCTGTGATCTGATGGCGCGTGTCGAAATCCGATACCCCTCGGAGCGCCTTATAGTCCCAGGAATTGATGACTTGACCACCTAACCCGCCCCAAGGCGTGATTCGCGCTGCATCGGATGAAAGGTCGATGGATTTCGAGAGCGTGTAATTGAAGTCGAACTGCACGCCTTGCGAGAAGCGTTTGCGTAACGAAAGCTGCAGGCCGTGATATGACGAATTGCCGATGCTTCGCCAGGCGTAAAGTGACGCATACTGCGGATTATAGAAGGCGTTTGGGCCGAACTTGCTGCAGCCATTCGGACATCCAACGTCGGGATAGTCGAGCACCAGGAGCCCGGTCGTTTCGTTGTGTAGGTAACCGTTGTCAGGTGAATCCATGTTCGAGTAGGCCGCTTGCAATGGTGTCAAATCGTTCATCCCGCTAAGCGCGGGAAGATTGGGGAAAATGTCTCCCCAGTATGGGGCTGTGGGCCCAACCAACGCGGGCGTAATCGCCGAAGTGGGCACACCGGCTTCTCCCAGCTGAGCGAATCGTGTCGCCGCTTTGAAGTAATCGATACCCGTGGCCGGATCGACTAGATTGAGAGGCAGCGCGAGATCTTCCTGGGTAAGCAATCTATGCGCAAGGTGCCCCACATAGGAAGCCTCAAAGATCATATTCTTTGGGAGTTCCCGGCTGATCGAAAAATCTAACTGATAGGCATACGGTGTCTTTAAACCGTTGTCAACACCCCACACGATACTGCCTTGGTTCGAAGGTGGTGTCTGTGGGAATCCTCCTGGAGGTGCCGGTTCAAGAACCTGCGTCGGTACGACATTTACACTCGTCAAGCGCGGAGCAGTAGCCAAGCTTAGAGCGGCGGAAGGGCTGGTGATTACGCTCGAAAGGCCGAAGGCTCCGCCGCTTTGATCGAACGTATTGATCAATGCTTGGCCAACATTGTCATAGACGATTCCGAACCCCGCTCGAATAGAGGTCTTGTCGGTCCCGAGAAGACCTTTTAAAAACCCTGGACCGCCGTTCGGCACCCAAGCGATTGCCAGACGTGGTGCAAGGTTCTTCTTCTGCCATGGGTAGAATCCCGGTCTGCCGTTCGCCGCGCCTGCAAGATCGAAGCTAATCGTGGGATCGACGTTAGATGGAATTCCTGAGGCGCCGTTTACGCCACGCTGCTGGAAAAACTGTGACATGTTGACATTCGGCGCGACCTGAAGCCCGTTCACCTCCCAGGGTGGCGACTCTAGCCCATACCGCAGCCCATAAGTAATCGTCAAGTTCGGCTTCAAACGCCACGAATCTTGAGCGTAGAATTCATACTGATCGATCGCAAAATTACGCTTCACCGGAGTTCCTTGCGGTAGCAGGCTTCCACTCTTGTCGTAATTGTAAATGGCGTCACCTTCCGCCACCGCGCCCAGCAGAGCCATCAGCGGATAGTCATAGGAATTTGCAAAGTTGTCCGAAACCGCTGGGTAACCATAATTTGGCGGGTCCATTTCCGTCCCTGTACCTGCAATTCCTGCGGCCGTAAGCCAAGAAGCGTTCGTCACGCCATAGCTAAACGAGTTTGTAAGACTGAGGCTCGGACTGCGAATCAATCGGATATTGGTGCCGAACGTGAAAGAATGATTACCCTTCTTCCACGACAGGTCGTCAACAAAGTTGTGCACAGGAACCTGAAGCGTGTGGGTATACGCAAAATTAAACGGCGCATCAGTATCGTTGTCGTTCAGACCCCGGAACCGAATCCAAGGCTCATTGGCGTTGCCAAGCGTTCCAACACTTTGCCGGGTAAATCCATATCGGAAGTTGTTTACCAGCGTGGGCGTGAGGATCCCGGTCTCTCCGATGACAAAACCCTTGCTATGAGTGTCAAGACTCGTAGTCGCTTGCTGGCCTGGCAAATAAGGCTGGTTCTGTACTTGATCATTCATCAAATTTCCGCGCGCAAACAGGGTGTGTCTTCCATCCTGGGTCAGCACGTAATCCAGCCGCGAAATATACGTATTGAACTTGTTGTGGATCGGGGCTGCAAACCGGTAACCCGAATAGTTCAGACCGTCACCGGCGCCATTGTCATTCGGCAGCGGATAACTTTGAAAGAAATTCAGCACCGCCGGGTTAGGTCCGATTCCTAATGGGTCCATCGCCGCGAGCTGCTGAGGGCTAAGTGTCGTGATTCCGCCATCCGCGTTCTGGTACTGCATGATGCCTTGCCGCAGAGTTGCCGTTGGAACAATACGCAATGCGCTCTGCTGCTGAGCATCACGCCGCCCCTCGTAATTGAAGAAGAAGAACGCGCGATTCTTTACGATCGGCCCACCGATGCTGCCTCCATAGACATTACGGATGAACTGCAGAGGCTTGTTCGGTTCCCCGCTCTGAAGCTGAGACAGTTTAAGGAAGTAGTCATTCGCTTCAGTCGCGGTATTGCGGTTGTACTCATAAAGCGACCCGTGGAAGCTGTTTGTCCCACTTTTCGTCACGATGGTAATTTCCGCGCCTGACGAGCGGCCTGACTGTGCATCGTAGTTCGTCGTGGCGACTCGAAACTCCTGGATAGAGTCTGGCGTCATGCGCAGCACTGAGGTGAAGGCATATCCGGCCGTCTGATCGTTGGCATCAACTCCGTCCAGCAAAATATTGCTTTGATCGCTGCGTGCGCCGTTTACTGCTCCGCTCCGTGTATCGGCAGTTTGATCGATATTCGGATTGTTCCCCAGGAATACGACCCCAGGCTGGAGACTGTACAGGCTTGCAACGTCCCGACCTTCAATTGGCAATTCCTTTACCTGCGTTTCCGTCATCACCGCGCCGATCGAGGCGTCAACTGTGTTCAATAGCGGGGTCTCCCCACTCACGGCGACCGTCTCGCTCGTGCCCCCGATCTCGAGAGCGACATTCACCGTCGCCGGACTATTGACCTGCAACTGCAAATTAGAGGCTTCAAATTTCTTGAAACCCGGCGCCTCCACCGTCAGGCGATACGCGCCAGGGGGCAGCTGCAGCATCTCGTAGTCACCGCTGCCGTTACTCGTGGCGTGCCGCTCCAAACCGGTGGCTGTGTTCGTTACCGTAGCTTGGGCGTTGGGAACTGTGGCTCCGCTCGGGTCCGTCACCACGCCGCGGATCGAAGTATCCGCCTGACCCCACACAGTGCTGACGCTAAGGAATGTTAGAAGTAAAAAATTGCTGACGTGGGCGCGTAAGCTCGCCATAATAGAAGACCTCCTGATTACTTCGCAGCGCAAAGCCCAATACTGCAGGAAACTAACTTGGCCGCATTATAACATTCGAGCGCCAGGCGGAGGTCTGGCTGTAGCGTCGTTCTTATCTGCACTTACGCCGTGAGGTGAGCTCTACCGGCCCCGGCCCGCGACGGTCTGTTTCACCGTATCGATGGGAGTGGGATTGGGCGAAGCTGCTTCGCCTTCCGAACTCTTCGTCAGGCCTAGCGCCCTGCGTAATTCAGCGTCGATATTAGCTCGAATATCAGGATTGTCTTTCAGGAATTGGCGAGCATTTTCACGTCCCTGGCCAATACGATCCCCTTTATAGCTGAACCAGGACCCGCTCTTCTCAACGATGTTATTCGCGGCGCCAAGATCTAACAGGTCGCCTTCGCGTGAAATCCCCTCGCCATAAATAATGTCGAATTCGGCTTCCCGGAATGGCGGAGCTACTTTATTCTTTACTACTTTTACCTTGGTGCGATTGCCGGTTACCGAATCGCCATCCTTGATCGCAGCCACGCGCCGGATATCTACGCGTATCGAAGAGTAGAATTTGAGCGCCCGGCCGCCGGTCGTGGTCTCCGGATTGCCAAACATCACGCCGATCTTCTCTCGAATCTGGTTAATGAAGATGAGGCACGTATTCGATTTCGACACAATGCCCGTCAGCTTCCGCATAGCCTGCGACATCAGCCGCGCTTGCATGCCCATATGCGAATCGCCCATCTCTCCATCCAACTCAGCCTTGGGAACGAGAGCAGCAACCGAATCGACCACCAGCACATCAATCGATCCCGAACTGATCAGCGCGCTCGTAATCTCTAGCGCCTGCTCTGCAAAGTCCGGCTGAGAAACCAGCAGATTATCCGTATCGACACCGAGCTGCTTTGCATAAGCTGGATCGAGCGCGTGCTCGACATCGATGAAAGCGGCGAGGCCCCCGAGTTTCTGAGCCTCCGCGACCACCTGCAAAGCAATCGTCGTTTTGCCCGATGATTCAGGACCGAAGATCTCGCAAATCCGCCCACGCGGAAAGCCGCCTACTCCGAGCGCGTAGTCTACTGAAATCGATCCGCTCGAAATGGCAGCAACCGGAACAATCGCATCTTTCGCGCCGAGCCGCAGGATAGAGCCTTTGCCGAATTGCTTTTCGATCTGCCCTAAGGTCAGGCTTAAAGTACGAGTGCGCTCTTTTTCGTCCATGAAGGTCCTTTCTGGTAGTATAGCCAAACAAAATGACCGGATTTTGTTTTATTGCTCCGGATAGGCTGGGTGCCTAGCGCTGGGCTTCAGTCCGGTTACCTGCCATCGCTTACGTAACCGCTGCTTTGCGCGCGTAATAGCCTCTGCGCGCCCTGACGATCAGATCTTTTCGCCCTTTGATTTTGATCTCTACGGGATGATACCGGCCATCTGCCTTCAGTGGCTCCGGACGATAGAAAAGGTTGTATTGATGGCGCAACTCATTCGCAATATTTTCGAATGATTGATTCAGATCCTTAGCCTGAAACGGAAAAAATGGCACGCCTCCCGTTTCTTGGGCGAAATAGCGCATCACCTTGTCGCCTTCCGTCTCAATATGGCTGATGTTGGTCGATATCGTGTAGATCACGGTGTCTGCGCGCTGCGCCATCTCGAGCGCTTGATCGCGGCTGTGGCGGCTTTCATTGTCGTCCCCGTCGCTCAGGATGACCATCGCACGCCGGAACTTATAGAGCGGCTGATCCTGCATGAGCTTGTCTTTGCAAGAAAAATAAATAGCATCATAGAGCGACGTCCCCCCGCCCGGGCGTAGATTGCGAACGGCCTTTTCGAGCTTGTTTGTGTCGTTCGTAAGATCTGCCACTAGTTCGGCCGCCGTGTCGAAGCTGACCACGATCGCCTTATCTTCTGTACGTATCACGCTGGTAATGAAATTGGTGGCCGCTTCCTGCTGAAATTTGAATCGATCTCGAATGCTGTTGCTTGTGTCAATCAATATTGCGAGCCGGAGCGGCAGGTCCGTTTCTGATGTGAATTCGAGAATCGCTTGCGGCTTCTTGCTCTCGAAAACCTGAAAATCATTCTTATTCAGGTCTGTAACGAACCGCCCCCGTTTGTCGGTCACGGTAAACAGCATGTTTACTCGTGTGACTTCAGAAACAATAGCTCCGGGGTCCCGCTGTACCGGTTGCGAGCGCGGTGCATCCGGTTGGTCTTGTCGAGCGTGAATCGGGCTCAGAATACCGGCGGCAAGGCTCGCCACGGCCGCCAGAGTTACTGCCAGGGACTTCATTGAGATCACTTTATTTTAGCTGCGTTTGCTCTTACCGAGTCGAGGAAAATAGAAAGCTCCGGTGGCAGCGGGCTCTCAATGCGAATCGAATCGTTACTCGATGGCGACGTGAAGCAAAGCTTATGCGCGTGCAAGAAGAACCGCCCCAGTGCCGGCACATCAGGCACAGCAGCCGGCGCCCCGTACAGTCGATCTCCCACCACAGCATGGCCGATGCTTGAAAAGTGCACTCGGATCTGATGGGTACGGCCGGTCTTAATTCGCACTTCCAGAAAGCTGAATTGAGGCAATTGTTCGATGACACGGTATTCGGTCCATGCCGCGCGGCCGGACACCAAGCGGGCGGTCATCCGGGTGCGGCGCGCAGGATCACGCGTGATCGCTGCCGTAATGCGCCCTTGCGGCTGCTTTATTCGGCCGTGGACCAAAGCTAAGTATGTTTTCTCAACGGTTCGATCATGGAACTGTCGAGCCAGTGCCTGATGCGCTTGGTCCGTACGAGCAACGACGAGAACTCCGCTCGTATCACGATCAAGACGATGTACGATGCCCGGGCGCAAATCACCGTTCACCGAAGATAACGGCCCGAAATGATGAAGCAAAGCGTTGACGAGGGTGCCCCGCCCGTGCCCTGCGCCCGCATGCACCACCATTCCCGCCGGCTTGTCGACCACAATGACGTCCGAGTCTTCGTATAGAACGTTCAGCGGCAGTTCTTCAGGCTCAGCCTTTAGGGGTGCCAGATCCGCGGGTGCGACGGAGATTTCATCCCCGCCTCGGACTATATAGGATGCACGCACATCCTTTCCGTCCAGCAGAACCCGGCCTTCTTTGATCCAGGACTGCAGACGCGATCGGCTGAACTCAGGCAATCGTTCGTGGAGAAACGTGTCCAGACGTTTGCCGCTGTCCTCTGAATCGGTGGTCAGGACCACGATCCCTATCTTAGAGAAAATAGGAAGAACGCGCGTTCTACTCCGGGCGGCCTTTGCCGTAGCGCATTTCTCCCGCTTCGATCGGCACAGCAATCGTGTTTTCCTTCGGCGGCAGCGGGCAGGTTGCGTACGGGGTAAAAGTGCACGGCGGATTATAAGACTTGTTGAAATCTAAATCGACGCTCCCGTTTACCGGAAGCGGTGTGTTCAGCATCCGCCCCGCTGGATAGGTTTGCGTTTTGTTGGTAGGATCTTTGAACAAAAAGAACAGTGTCTTGCCCTCGTAGATTGGGCGGAGGCGATACTCTCGGCCTCGGTACGTGAACTCCACGATCCCAGGGCTTTCCTCCATGCCCGTCTGACCCATAACATTCAGGATCGGGATCTTCTTCACGCTTGTGACGAGCTTGGCCTGGAACCGAAATTCCGGGTTAATCGGGAAATACTTCAGGCCCTGAAAATTCTTGCGAACTGCGCTCGCGCTATCTTTCACGCGTATGCCGAGTCGATCTCCGCGCTTGATTACAAAAAAAGATATAGATCCTGCCTTGACTATATCCGGTTTATCTTCGTCATAGGACAAGGTGCGCGATGATCCATCAAGGCTGGTAAATCTCACCCGCTCGCCATCCAGCGTTAACCGTCCGATATGTGCAGGCGCCGAACCTTTCGGTAAGACGAAGTTGTTTGAATCCGCGGACCCGATGGTATGGTCGCCAGGTTTCAACCAAAACAGACCAGCTAACGTTAGCCAGCCATCTTCGGACCGCAGCGCCGCGTTTCGCTCCTTCTGCCATTCACGGATGGACTCGAAATAGCGCGCCGGAACACTGGCAGTTGCGCCTACAATCGCAACTGTCAATATTGCAATTCCTGTTAACAACCGGAACACAACCGGAGTCTACCAACTGCGGCTTGCGGTACGCTTTCACTTTTGACACTGAAAACAATCCGGCAAACGATCGCAATCGGCATGGCGCTGGGGATCTACGTTCTGAGTCGGCCTAATTATCCGGTTCCGCCTCCGGGCAGCCGCGTCGTGGTGGATGCGCACAACTGCTATCCCTATAACCGCCGCTGGGCGGACCGCATCGAACGGGCGCTTTCAATCGGCTTCCCGGTTGCCATTGAGCAGGACCTCTTCTGGTATACCGACCCAAGAAGCGGACGTAGTTGGTCGATCGTTTCACATGGCGATCCAGTAGACGGCACCGAACCCACAATACGCGACTACTTTTTCGAACGTATTCGCCCCATCATGGAACGCGCTCTTCGCGACGGCAATAAGGGCGATTGGCCGATCATCACTCTGAACCTCGATTTCAAGTCAGACGAAGCCGCACACCACGCCGCAATCTGGAAGCTCCTGGGCGATTACGAGCCGTGGCTCTGCACTGCCGAGCGAAGTGCTGATCCGTCCGTGATGATGCCTCTTCACGCTGGGCCACTGCTCGTTCTCACCGGCGAGGCCGATTCTCAAGAGCACGATTTCTATAGCGTGATTCACGCAGGCGGCCGGCCCCGTCTTTTCGGCGCGATTCATACGGTCGAAGCCGATCCCTCTATACCGCCCAACAAAGTAGTCGTTGGACGCGCCACGAATTACCGCCGCTGGTGGAACAATCCCTGGAGCGTGGTCGAAAAAGGCGGCCAGCGCCGGTCCGGCAAATGGAGTCGCGAAGACGCTCAGCGCCTTCAATCGCTCGTCGCGTACGCGCATGATCAAAGCCTCTGGATTCGCTTTTATACTCTGAATGGCCATCCTCGCGAGCTGCTCGACAGAAACGGGTGGGATCTCGGCTACGATTTTGGATCGCGTCAGGCCGTCGAGCTCCGCTGGCGTGCGGCAATCGCGGCTGGTGTGGATTACCTTGCTACTGATCAATATGAAGAGCTGGCCCAGTTCCGGCGATCAATTAGGGATGGCAGATAGTCCGGCCACCGTAGCGTTCGAATAACCTAGTGAAGAGGTGATTCCATATGAGGCGTCGTGAATTCTTGAAAACCACAGCGGCGACTGGATTAGCCACACGGACATTGCTTGCCGCACAGAACGAATTACCTAAACGCCCTTATAAAGATGAGGTCCGCCTTTCAACTGTTGGATTCGGCGGCATTATTATGCTGGGCCAGGAACAACCGAAAGCCAATCAAATCGTTGCGGAAGCGATTGACCGCGGGCTGAACTATTTTGACGTCGCACCATCTTACGGCGACGGTGAAGCGGAAGAGAAGCTCGGCATTGCACTTCAGCCGTACCGGAAAAGCATATTTCTGGCATGCAAGGCGGAAGAGCGCGGTGCCAAGGGCGCGCGTGCCCAGCTCGAAACCTCGCTGAAGCGCTTGAAGACGGATCACTTCGACCTTTATCAGTTCCATGCCGTGAAAACGTCGCAGGAAGCGAAACAGATCATGGCTCCCGGCGGCGCAGCGGAAACATTCATCAAAGCCAAAAAAGAGGGATTGACCCGTTACATCGGCTTCTCCGCTCATGGCATCGAAGCCGCCAAAATATTGATGGACGGCATGCAACTGGACTCGGTCTTGTTCCCGGTGAACTACGTGAACTATGCGGAAGGTGATTTCGGGCCACAGATTCTGGCCGAAGCAAAACGGCGCGGACTCGCCCGCCTGGCGCTAAAATCCTTGGCACAAACCACCTGGAAACCAGGTGAACGGAAGACATACGCTAACTGTTGGTATCGGCCCATTGAAGACCCAGCAACAGCGGAAAAAGCCTTGCGCTTTACGCTTTCAGAGGATGTCACCGCCGCCATCCCGCCGGGTTACGAAAAGTTTCTGCGCTTGGCAATGGATTTCGCCTCACAGTTCAAGCCGTTGGGTTCGACAGAACGGCAAGAACTCTTGGCTAGTGCGAAAGGCGTTACTCCGATCTTTAGCAAAGCCACCGGACCTGCAGCATAGCCGCTTTACCGGCGTCACTACTCGCGTAATTCAACAATTGTCGCTCCGGCACCGCCCTCAGTTTGCGGAGCCGGATAGAACCGGCTGACATGCGGGTTCGCACCGAGAAATTCCCCCACAGCGCGTTTGAGCACTCCCATTCCATGCCCGTGAATGATCCGCACGCGATTTACCGAGGCGAGCGCCGCTGAATCCAAAAACTTGTCCACCTGCTCGAGGGCTTCCTCCGCACGCTGGCCTATGATGTTCAACTCGCGGTGCGAAACATCCCAGCGGGGGCCAGTGTCTAGCCGAACATTCTTCGGTAAACGGCGCTCTTCGGTCGCCAGCACTACTTCCAGAACCTCTTCGCGCGGCACCTGCATTTTGAGAAATCCGGCTTCCACCTCCAGCATTCCGTTCTTCAAAACGCGCCGGACCGTAGCAACCTCGCGCACGTCCTTCAACCTGACTCTTGCGCCTTCTTCGATTCCCAGGGGCTCGGGCGCTTTCGCCACCATGCCCGCAGAGTTCATCGCAGCAGAAGCCTCCTCCCGGAACTCGCGCCTCGTCTTTGCGATTACGCGTTGCGCATGCTCTGTCGCTTTGCGTTGGTCGGCCGCTTCTGCGAGCCTGTCCATCGCTATCTGAGCCCGAGCCTCAAAATCGGCAATAAGCGATTCCGACCTTTTCTCCCACTCACGCTGGCGTTGCTGTTCGCGCCGAATCGCATGGTTCTCAAGCTCGGCTTCACGCTTCGTAAGCCGCTCAGTAGCTTCCTCCATCTCTTTCGCGCGCCGTGCGTTGTCTTCCACTTGCCGGTGCAGTTCAGCTAGAAGATCCTGAAAATCCGCTTGCATGCGTGGCATCACTGCCCGCGCATGAGACAGCACTGACTGCGGCATGTCCAGCCGCGTCGCGATATCCAGCCCCGCTGATTTCCCGGGCATTCCCAGCCGCAGCTCGTAGGTCGGCTGTAACGTTGCCTCATTGAAGCCCATTGAGCCGTTCAGCACGCCTGCTGTTTTCCCTCCGTACAATTTCAATGCCAGCAAGTGCGTAGATGCCAGGCAGAACGCGCCTGATTGGCGGAATTCATCAAGTATCGCTACCCCCAGCGCTCCGCCTTCCTCGGGATCAGTCGCGCGGCCTAGTTCATCCAGTAGCACCAAGCTGTTCGGCGTCACTCGCTCCAGCATTTCCTTCACGTGCAGCAGGTGTCCAGAAAAGCTGCTCAGGCTTTCCGCGATTGACTGAGTGTCGCCAATATCAGCAAGCACATCATCGAGCAGCGGAAACTCCGCTTCGGCGCAGGGCACTGGGATCCCCGCATGTGCCATCAGCGCCAATAATCCGGTCGTTTTCAGAGTTACGGTTTTGCCTCCCGTATTCGGGCCGCTGATCAGGAGGCAGCGACGCTGTTCATCAAGCTCGAACGAAATCGGGGTAATCGGCTTTCCTTGCTTCCGCAACACCGCTTCGAGCAATGGATGCCGTGCCTCGTGCAGCAGGAGCCTACGCGATTCGCCGCTAAACCGCGGAATTGCCGCACTATAGTCCAGCGCAAAAGCCGCCTTAGCAAAAACGCAATCGAATTGAGCTAGCGCTTCCGCCGTGGCCGCGATCTCGGCGCTATGCTCCCGAAGCGCATCCGTAATTTCAGCGAGAATGCGCTCGATTTCGCGATGTTCATCTTCCCGAAGCCGGACCAGCTGATTGTTCAGATCGATGGTCTCGAGCGGTTCAACAAAAAGCGTCCGGCCCGTGCTGCTCGACCCATGGATCACACCGTCAATGCGGCCCCTCTGCCCGGCAACAATCGGGACCACATACCGGTCTTCCCGGATCGTGACGAAATCTTCCTGCAGCGTGCCGTCATTACGATGCGCACGCATAAAGCGGCCGAGCGAGTCTTGTATATGCTTTTGCTGCCGTTCGATATCGCGTCTGATGCGTCGAAGGGCGACACTCGCCTCGTCCGCCAGACTCGCATCAGGCAAAAACGCCCGCTGATACTGGCGTGCAACGGCGCGCAGATCCGCCAAATTTGCTGAGCGACGTGCCAAACGCGGATAACGCTCAGCCACGGCCGCCAGCAGGCCGCGATATTCTCCCGCCAGCGAAAGCGTATGAAACAGGTCTAATATTTCGCGACCTTCTAGCGAAGCGCCTTCAACCCGCAACGTGCGGACCGCTACCTCCACGTCTCGCACCTGATCGAATCGCAGTCTGATGGCAGCGCCGTGCGCAGTCTCTTGCGCGCCTGAAACTTCCCGCAGATATCCGATCGCCTCGCCCGCTTCTGCCAGATCTGCCTCAAGACCGACGCGATTATCCTGCGGTGCCAAGCCAAAGATAAGCGCCCGTCCAGCCGCGCTGCCGGCGTACTTAGCCAACAGCTCTTTCAGTTCGTCGAATTGAAGCAGAGACGTACTGCTAAACGGCATACCGGCGTTATGGGCGCGTTACGTGCGAATAGGTCGCCGGACGAGTACAGCAAATTCCAATTACTTCGCGCGTGCCCTCCGTCATCCGAATGGTGCTCAGCAAATCGATGTCGAACCAGTCCACGCGGCGCGAATCATCGCCCGCGCGAAGCTCTCCGGCCTCAACCGTGCAATAGAAGTCGATGAGCACGTAGTGATACTCGCACGTTCCTGTCGCGTCTCTCATGATGCGTTCGAAGACGGTTGCAAGGAGGTTCGTGGTTACGCGCAAACCAGTCTCTTCAAATACCTCGCGAACCAGAGCATCTTCCAATCGCTCGCCCGTCTCAACCACTCCGCCCGGCAGCGACCAGCAACCAGCCAGCGGCTCCTTGCCGCGTTCGACGAGCAGCACCCGTCCGCCATCGAGTATCAGGGCACCCACGCCCAGCACGGGACGGGGCGGATAACGGCGGCTTTCAGTCACATCTCTAGCTTACGGCGGCTTCGGCATCCGCCCGGTACACTGTCCCAAGGAGTTAGGAATGAGATTCAATTGCCTGTGTCTCGCTACTTTACTGACCATCGTCCCCGTCGCAGCCCGCCCGCTAACTGCGGCCGATAACTCGACCGCCAGTTGGCAGGATTTAGTTCAAAACCGCATCTCCGAGTACGGTCATCGGAACTGGATCGTAATTGCCGATTCCGCCTACCCCGTTCAAACCAGCCCTGGAATCGAGACAATCGTCGCAGATGCCGATCACTTTCAAGTACTCCAGACCGTGTTTGATGCACTTAGCAAATCCAAGCACGTCAGGCCTATTGTCTACACAGACCGGGAGTTGCAGTTTGTCGAAGACAGCGAGGCCCCGGGCATTTCTGTATACCAACAGCAGCTCTCCGTCTTTCTAAGAGACACGCCGCCCACATCTCTTCCGCACGAGGAGATCATTTCGAAGCTCGACCACGTAAGTCAAAACTTTCGGGTTTTGATAATTAAGACGAACATGGTATTGCCGTACACATCAGTCTTTCTGCAACTCGATTGCGCTTACTGGAGCTCGGAAGCCGAACGGAAGCTTCGCACCGCCATGACAAAGCATGCTGCAAAGATAGGGAAATCATGAAAAAAGTCCTTTCATTTTGTGTCCCAGCCGTTACGCTGCTGATTACCGGGTTTTACATTTCCGCGGCAAACCGGAATGCCGATGGCTCGCCGTCCTCAACACCCGAGCTGGATGCGTTTACGGCCATACCACCGATCGACACGCATGCGCACGCTTTCAAGCTGGATCCAACCTTTTACGCAATGATGGACCGTCTTCATCTGCATATTCTCGATATCTGTGTAGCGAACAGAAACGATCCCAGTTTCCCGAACTTAGCTGCGAAAATCAAAGCGGCCAAAGCATTTGTGAAGGGCAGCAACGGGCATGCAGTACTATGCACTACATTTGACCCGTTTAAGTTTTCCGACCCCGCATTTGCAAAACAGGCCATTCAGCAACTGAACTCAGACTTCGCCGACGGCGCAGTCGCAGTAAAAATCTGGAAAAACGTTGGCATGGAGCTCAAAGACTCGAAGGGTGCATTCGTCCTCCCCGACGACCCTCGCTTGCAACCCATTTATCAGGACATCGCTGCGCAGGGCAAAACTCTGGTCGCGCATTTGGCAGAACCGGATTCCTGCTGGCAGCCTCCCAACAAAAATTCACCCGATTACAGCTACTATCAGCAGCACCCGGAATGGTACATGTATACGAAGCCCGATCACCCTTCGAAGCAGGCCATTCTTCAAGCGCGCGATCGCATACTCGAAAAAAATCCGACACTCCGCGTGGTGGGCGCTCACCTCGGGAGTATGGAAACAAGTGTGGATGAGATTGCCCGCCATCTGGATCGCTATCCCAATTTCGCGGTGGACACTGCCGCGCGCGTGATTTACCTTGTTTCGCAGCCTCGCGATAAAGTTCGGCAATTCATGATCAAATACCAGGACCGAATTTTGTACGCCACAGACCTAGAATTTTATCCCCGCCAGAAGACAGACGAGAGTATTAGTGATTGGCAGGCGAGATACATGGCGGACTGGAAATTCTTTTCGACAGACGGCACTGTGGATTATGAGGGCCACCAGGTTCGTGGGCTGCATCTGCCCGAGCAGGTGCTGCACAAGATCTACCACGACAACGCACTGCGCTGGGTGCCCGGGATCATACCGCAGTAAACTTAGACACGTTTCCGGCGCGCGTCGCCCGCTGCAGTGCTTACACCGCCGTCCCTTCAACCAGCGAGTATGGACTCGGCGTTGGGATCACTCGCTCCAGCCGGAAACCAGCGGAAACCAGGAGCGCCTGATGTTCCGCTACCGTCCGCTCGCGTCCGCCGGTCATCACGAGCATATTGATGTCCAGCGCTTTGGCAAGGTGCGGGCCGGGGGTGTCCAGAATCACAGTTTCAATTACCAGCACTGTCGCGTTCGGGCTCGCAGCTCGGCGGATTGCCGAAAGGATTCGCGCCGCATCCGCATCGTTCCAATCGTGCAGTATGTCCATCAGCAGATATGCGTCGGCCGCGGGCAGGCGATCGCGAAAAAAATCGCCCGCCTGCCGCTCCAGCCGGGCGTCCCTTTCTGGAGTCTCAGCAATCACGTGCGGCTGATCGAATACGACGCCAACAGCCGCTGGTGCGTGCTTCAAAATTGAAAGCAACAAATGACCTCGTCCGCCCCCAATATCGGCGATGCGCTTAAACCGTGAGAAGTCGTACACCTCCAGCACTACAGGAATCTCACGCTGGGCCTTAGACGCCATGCCCGCGTTAAAAATGCGACTCTCATCGGGGTGTTTTTTCAGGTAGGCGAATGGGCCTTCGGCATCAAGCCTCGTTACCCCAGGTTCACCCGTGCGGAGCGAATGCTCCAAATGACCCCAGCTCTGCCAGATAAATGGCAGCCCCATGAGTCGCAAGAAGGCGCGAGTCGACTGGGGGTGGTCGCTGCGCAGCAATCGGGAAGCCGCGGTGTGCATCCAAGCCCCGTCCCTGAATTCGAAAATCCCCTGAGCCGCCATGAGGCGAAGCACACGACCAAGTGCAACCGCATCAGTTCCTGTTGCCTGAGCCAGTTGCTCGGCGGTTTGAGGCGAGTCGCCAAGCGCATCCGCAACGCCAAGCTCGGCGATCGCTTGCAGACTGCGAGAGGCCCAGAAAGCAGTTGATAGCGCGAATAACTGTTCGTTAAGAGCGGTTTCAGCCATTGTGGGCGCGATGATACCAAACTGCGGGACGCCAGCTTACTGCCTGTCCGGAATCCTTCAACCCGGGTCTTTACGTTGGATCTTAAACGACCACTTCTGTTCGACTTGCAGCCAATCAGTCGAACGATGCACCAGGCTCTGAAATGAGCGTAGTGAAACTAAGGCTGCCCGGCCCGCTAAGTGTATAGAAATAGTAGCTTTTATTCCGCTCTGCACTCCCGCTATGCCATTTATTACTTTTATAGTGCGATTCTATTGCATAAAAACGGCTTCTAGGATACGTTGGTTTCATACAGGGCTGAGCGCGGACCTTACCGGGTGCGAGGCAGCGGCTCTGTTTCGCAAATTGAATCCAGGGCTGCCGGCCCGGACACCCGAGCCTGGTGGCCCTTTTCATATTGCGCACTCTTGCGAATCGACGGCTGCAAACCGTCAACCGAAGGAGTTTTTCATTCGCTAGGTCATGTCAAAACTTCTCTCAGGCGCAAAAATTCTTCTGGAATGTCTGGTTCGTGAAAATGTCGAATGCATGTTCGGCTATCCCGGCGGCGCGACGCTGCCGCTTTACGACGCGCTATACGACAGCCCGATCCGGCATGTGCTGGTTCGCCACGAACAGAACGCTGCATTCGCTGCTCAGGGTTATGCCAGAGCCACCGGCCGCGTAGGCGTTTGTTGCGCGACCTCCGGTCCCGGGGCTACCAACCTCGTCACCGGCCTGGTCGACGCCATGATGGATTCGATTCCAATTGTTGCCATCACCGGTCAGGTTCCGACCAAGTTGATAGGCAGCGATGCGTTCCAGGAAGCCGACACTTTTGGTATCACGCGCTCCGCGACCAAGCACAATTTTTTGGTCAAGAACGTAAACGAATTGCCGCAAGCGATTCACGAAGCCTTTTATATCAGCGCTTCGGGCCGGCCTGGACCAGTGCTTGTTGACGTCACGAAGGATGTGCTGCAAGGCCAGGCGCATTACGATCCCGTGACGCAAATTCACCTGCCGGGCTACAAGATTTACACCGAAGGCCATGCCGGACAAATACGGCGAGCCGCTCAGATGATATGGGAAGCGGAACGACCCTTCGTGTACGCGGGCGGCGGCATCATTGCGGCGAATGCGAGTGAAGAATTGCGCGCCTTTGTGGAGCTTCTCGATGCTCCTGCAGTCTGCACGCTGATGGGTCTTGGCGCTCTTCCTGCCCGGCATCCAAACTTCATCAGCCTGCCGGGAATGCACGGCAGCTATGCCGCCAACATGGGGATGTCCCACACGGACCTCATCATCGCGCTGGGTGTGCGCTTCGATGATCGGGTCACCGGGCGTTTGTCCTCGTTCGCTCCGCATGCGAAGGTCGTCCACGTAGATATCGATCCGGCCGAAGTCGGCAAGAATCGCCACGCCGATCTGCCTCTGGTTGGAGACGTGAAGCATGTGCTTCCAAGGCTTAAAGCGGAACTCGCCGAGCTCGCACCTACTATGCAAGCCCGCAACGCCGCAGCTCGACAGGCTTGGTGGAAGCAGATTCGCGACTGGAAAAACGAGCATCCGCTCGCGCCTGAAACTTCGGAAACCGAAATAAAGCCCCAACACCTGGTGGCGGAGATGGATCGGATATCCGGCGGCCGCGCCATCGTCGCCAGCGATGTAGGCCAGCATCAGATGTGGGCGGCCCAACTGATCCGATTCGACGAACCGCGGCTGTGGCTCAATTCCGGTGGACTTGGTTCCATGGGATTCGGTCTCCCCGCCGCCATCGGTGCGCAGGTCGCGCGCCCTGACAGTTTGGTCTTTGCGCTTGTGGGCGATGGCGGCTTCCAAATGTCCGTCCCCGAGCTTGCCACAATCGCCAACTATTCCCTACCCGTGAAGATCATCGTCTTAAACAACGGCCATCTCGGCATGGTGCGCCAATGGCAGGAGCTCTTCTATAACAACCGGCTCAGCCATGTTGAACTCAGTTCATTTCCGGACGCTGAGAAGCTAGCCGGCGCGTACGGTTTCAAGGGCCGCACCATCGACGCCGTCAAGGATTTGAGGAACGCTCTCGAAGAAGCGATCGCCGAGCCCGGGCCATATCTGCTCAATGTCAAAGTCTCGCCGTTCGAGAACGTGTTCCCCATGGTTCCTGCTGGCGGCGCAATCAATGAAATGGTACTGGGGCCTCCGCAGCCCGTCGAAGCCTAGCAACGACTTAAGACGACACTCACGATGCAGCAGATCATTTCACTTCTGATGGAGAACAAGCCAGGCGCCCTCATGCGGGTCACAGGAGTACTCGGGCAGCGTGGTTATAACATCGAAAGCCTCACGGTGGCTCGCACCATCGACCCAACGCTTTCCCGAATGACGATCACCGTCGACGTTGAGCCGAACATACGCGCTCAAGTGATCAAGCAAATGAATAAGCTGATCAATGTCTTGCAGGCGACTGACGTAACCGAGGGCCCGGGAGTGAATCGCGAGTTGATTCTGGTCCGCATCCGCGCCGCTCAGGATAGCCGGACCGCGATTCTTAAAGAAGCCGAGATATTCCACGCCCGCGTGATCGACTCGATGAGCGAAGATCTCGTTCTGGAAGTCACTGGCGACCAGGAACAGCTTGAGGAGTTTGTTAGCCTGATCACCGGCTACGGCGCGGTCGAAGTAATCAGGTCAGGCATAGTCTCTATGTCGCTCGATAATAAAAAATTGCGCTTGTCTCCGCCCGTGCCGCGAGGTACGGTGACGGAAGAAGCGCTGCAATTACAGGAAACCGAATAGAAAGGCAGCAAAGGACAGACATGGCAAATCGATTTTACGAGAAGGATGGAACTCTTGCTCCACTTCGAGGAAAAACAATCGCAATTATCGGATACGGCAGTCAGGGGCACGCGCACGCGCTGAACCTTCGCGACTCTGGTCTCAAAGTTGTAGTGGGTCTTCACTCGGGAAGCTCGAGCGCTGCTAAGGCGAAAGCAGCCGGGCTTGAAGTGTTGAGCGTGTCCGATGCTGCCAAGGCCGCTGACACGGTCATGATGCTTGTGCCTGATCACATTCAGGGCGAAATTTACCTTAATGACATTGCGCCGCAAATGTCAAAAGGAAAGACGCTTATGTTCGCGCATGGGTTCAGCATCCACTTCGGCGAGATCAAGCCTCCTTCCGGTGTCGATGTTTCGATGATTGCACCCAAGGCTCCCGGCCACCGGGTTCGAGAGCTTTTCACCGAAAATGTCGGCGTGCCGGCGTTGGTTGCTGTCGCGCAAGATGCATCCGGCAAGGCGCTTGAAAATGCGCTTGCGTACGCGCTTGCACTGGGCTGCCTCAAAGCGGGTGTTATCGAAACCACTTTTAGAGAGGAAACCGAAAGCGATCTGTTCGGCGAGCAAGCCGTTCTCTGCGGCGGCGTCACGGAACTGATGCGCGCCGGGTTCGAAACGCTTACCGAAGCCGGTTACGCTCCGGAGATTGCCTATTTCGAGTGCCTGCACGAATTGAAGCTGATTGTCGACCTGATCTATGAAGGCGGTCTCGGGTATATGCGCTACTCGGTATCCGATACCGCCGAATACGGAGATTACACACGCGGTCCGCGTATCGTCACCGATGAAACTCGAGCGGCGATGAGAAAAATTCTCGCTGAGGTTCAATCGGGCGAGTTCGCGAAAACTTGGCTGAACGAGAACCGTACGGGCAGAAAAAATTTCTTAGCGATGCGCGAGCGCGCCAAGGATCAGCCGATCGAGAAGGTCGGGGCCGAGCTGCGCTCCATGATGACGTTCCTCAAGAAGAAGCAGAAGGAAAGCGGCGTTCCGCAAGAAGCGCTCGTCGGCGCGTAGGCTTCGCTCCGGTCACCGGATCGGTCTTCCTTCGCGCTGTCCAAATTCAAGCCAATGCTTGAGTGGGTCCCTTCCTGCAGCAGCGACGTCAGGATTCGCTTTTAAGTAGGCATCCGGGTCAAAGCCCGGCGGCATGGCCGCCGCCGCTTTCGATTCTTTCCGGGAATTTTTTGCGGGGCGCAGCCACCGCCGGACTTGCTGCGTTAAACCTGAGGACGAATCTTCCGACTTTGGTACTTGCACACCGTTCACTTGATTAGCTACCGGTTCACCAGTCGTGACGTCGCGAATGTTACGGTAGTGAATCATTCCTAAAAAGGGTACAGACTCGAGCGGCGTGTAATAACAGCACCTTTCGAAATAGTAATGCGTTACTTGGCTGTAGCGAGTTCGCTTCATATCTCGCTGGGCAGCGCCGCCGTGCAAGAGATTCGCCGACCAAATCAACGCTTGGCCCTTATTGGCGTGAAAATACAGCGGCTTCAGTTGCAGCCCGTCGACGATCGCCTCCCACGCCTTCTCATAGAGCGGGTAATTGTTGTACGGGTTCGGTCCTTGAGTGTACGGATTTCTGCCAATGTGCTCGTTTGTAAATATAGGAAGTTTGTGCGATCCGGGATAGTAGATCAGAGGACCGTTGTCGGCATCAATGTCTTCGAGAGCCACCCAGACCCCCGCCATGAAACGCTCCGGACAGCAGCTGAAGTGCACGCTGTCGGTATGAAAGTGCTGCTGCGTGCCTACCGGGAAATTTAGAGTCTGAAAAGGGAAAGCTTGCCTGCCATACAGATCTGAAAGCAGCTTGACAATGTTGGCATTGCATGCCATCTGCTTCACTTCGGGCACCGTTTCCCAAGCATCCTGAACTCGCAAATTGGCAACCCGTCCATTCCGCCAGGCATCCCAGTCGTATCTCGAGTCAAGAGTTTGAATGATTGTGCCAGCCAAACTATCGAAGTCCGGTTCCGGAAAATCAATCACCGCAAAACCGTTTTCGCGCAGATTGCGGGCTACTTCGAGAGTCTCCGGCGAAACGTTCTTCGATTTAAAAATACTTTCGAACAGCGGCGATTCAACATCCGGAACGCCCGGCAACGCATTCATTCTTGGACTCATCGCGACTGCGCTCATCCTTATACTCCCTTGTAAACTGCCTCGATCTCAGCCATTTTCTCACGCACCCGTGCTATGCATGAACTGAACCCCATGCCCACCGATGAAGCCCTTGCCCTCCGGCAGATGCTGATCGACGCCATACGCGGACACCAGGCGCATTTGGATTTTGATTCCGCCGTAAAGGATTTCCCTCCGCAGGCTCGCGGTGTGAAGCCCGCAACCGCGCCGCATACAGCCTGGCAACTCGTTGAACACATGCGGATCGCGCAGCGTGATATTCTCGAGTTCTCGCGCCATCCCAAGCACAAATCGCCCGAATGGCCGGAAGGGTATTGGCCGTCTACGGACGCTCCGCCCGACGACCAAGCGTGGGATGCGACCATTCGTGCCTTCCGAAGAGATGAGCGTGACTTTGAAAAGCTCATCCAAGACCCCACACAAGATCTTTTCAGGCCGTTCGAGCATGGCGATGGGCAAACCCTGCTCAGAGAAGCGTTGCTCATCGCAAGTCATAATTCGTATCATCTCGGGCAGCTTGTGTTCTTGAAGAAGATGCTGCTTGAGAAGTGACTTCAACGTCGCCACTCGCGCGGAGGCTGGGCGTGTTCGATGCCACGATGATCGTGATGGGCGGCATTATCGGATCGGGCATTTTCGTTAATCCGTATGTCGTCGCACGGCAAGTTCACAGCTCCACTCTGATTCTCAGTGCGTGGGTGCTGGGCGGAGTAACGGCTTTGCTTGGCGCTTTCATCTATGCAGAACTCGCGATGCTCAGGCCGAATCTCGGCGGCCAATATGCATATCTGCGGGAGGCCTATCATCCTGCCGTCGCGTTTCTGTATGGATGGGCGTTGCTGCTGGTGATGCAAACCGGCGGCATGGCGGCCGTCGCCGTAACCTTTGCGCGATACGCGAGGAATATCGTGGATACTGACGCTTCGGACGGCTTGATTGCCGTGCTTGTATTGAGTGTGCTGACGGCGATCAACTGCTTGGGCGTCCGCTCCGGTAGTGCTGTCCAGAGCACGCTCATGGTGATGAAGATAGGCGCAATTGCTGGGCTGTTGTTCGCCGGTTTTTGGGCTACACCCGCCGTGGCACAAGCCGCGAAAACAGAGCCCTTCACACCTCAGACGCTGCTTGCGTTCGGCGCGGCAGTAACGCCGGTTTTGTTCCCTTATGGCGGCTGGCAAACAGCCAGTTTCATGACTGGCGAAATGCGAGATCCCCGAAGAGATTTGGCTCGTGCTTTATTGTGGGGAGTGCTCGGCGTTACAGCTATTTATATCTCAGTAAATGTAGTCTGCCTGCGCACCTTGGGCCCTCGCGGCTTAGCAGCCACGATGACGCCCGCCTATACCCTAATGCAGAAAGCGATCGGCGAAAGAGGGGCCTTATTCATGGCGATCACCATTGCCATTTCGACCCTGGGATTTCTCAGCCAGGGGATGCTGACAGCGCCGCGCGTCTATTTTGCTATGGCTCGAGATGGCCTCTTCTTTCGATGGATCGCTTGGCTGCCGAAACGAACGCGCGTACCCGTCGCGGCGATTGCGCTACAGGGAGTGCTCGCCGCCGTTATTGCTGTCTCGGGACGCTATGAACAGATTCTGAACTATGTCGTTTCGATTGACTTTATCTTTTTCGGGCTTACCGGGGCCTCTCTTTTTATCTTCCGACGTCGCATCGGGCCAGCCCCAGACCATCGCACGCCCGGCCATCCGTTCACGACCGCCTTCTTCGTAGTCGCCTGTTGGCTGGTAGTGCTCGCTACGTTCTACCACTATCCGGCAAACAGCTTTTCCGGACTGGGTCTCCTACTGCTGGGCATACCCGTTTACTTCTATTGGAGCAGGAGAAGAACTGTTTGACTGCTACCACGCGCACCATGGGCTCGGCCTACATGGAGTGGGTAAAAACGAATACGGATGTCACTTTCAATCTGGCTAATAGTGGAGTCAAGAATTATCCTCTGTCCTGTTTGCCCGTGGATTTCGACGCTTTGACTCTGAGCGGACGTGGCGCCTACGGTTATCCGCCACTCATCGCGGCGATCGCTGCTAAATGCGGAGTCGAGCAGGAATGTGTCGCTACTGCACAAGGCACGTCCATGGCGAACCATTTAGCTATGGCTGCAGTGATTCATCCGGGAGATCACGTGTTGATTGAACGTCCGGCTTATCCGTTGCTCAGTGAAACAGCCGAATACCTGGGCGCGAACGTGAACTACTTCAACCGCCGTGCGGAAGCAAAGTTTGCGATCGATCTTGATTCGTTGCAGGCGGCGATTACCCGGAAAACGCGTCTCATCGCCATCACCAATCTGCACAATCCCAGTTGCGCTCTAACCGGCGAAAACACGCTTCGACAAGTGGGAGAACTCGCCCGAGCGGCGGGCGCGGGCATTCTTGTCGACGAGGTCTATCTAGATTTGCTGTTTGAGAATTCGCCTGAAACAGCGTTCAAGCTGGGAAGCGAGTTCATCGTGACAAACAGCCTGACCAAAGTCTATGGGCTGAGCGGGCTGCGCTGTGGCTGGGTACTCGCCGAACCGGAGCTGATCCGAAAGATCTACAGGCTCAATGACCTTTTCGCAGTGAACAACCCCTATTTGACTGACCAGGTGAGTTGGACGGCCTTTGCACACTTGGATAAAGTCGCGCACTGGACAAAGGAGCTGCTAGATAACAATCGAGCACTGGCGAACGAGTTCGTAGCGGCGACTTGGATTGTGAACCGCTCGAAGTAGGCACCGTCCTGTTTCCAAGGCTAGAGCATCCGGTTGACGACTTCTGCAGGCTTTTGCGTGAGCGCTACGACACGGTTGTCACACCGGGACACTTTTTCGGCTCACCGGAAAGAATACGAATCGGGATTGGTGGAGAAACGAGGCTACTGGCTGAAGGTCTCAACCGGATTCACGACGCGCTTAGGTCTTTGTCAGCCACTGGTACTGCTGCTCGGTAAGGGGCACGACCGACAAGCGCCCTTGTCGCACAAGCGGTGAATCGGCAAACATGCGGTTCTCCTTCATCTCGCCGAGACTGCGGGGATTCGATAGAGGCTTTCCGGCTTTTATCCTGACTCGAGGCGTTTTCGCGTCCTTCGCATCTACACTGGTCACGGTAGCCGTCCCGATCGCTTGCCGTTCTTTGCCCGTATGATAGATCACCAGCTTCTCTCCCGCCTTCATTTCACGTACGTACTTCAAGGCGACGGGGTTCGTGACGCCATCCCAGAGAGTTTCGCCCTCACGTTCAAGATCGGCGAACGAGTATGCTTCGGGCTCAGATTTCAGCAGATAGGGCATAGACTCATTCAAATAAAAAGGGTGGCCAAGCACAAGCTTGAACCGCCCTGATTTTCGACTGTTTCTGGTTTAACGCCGGCTACCGGTCGAACGCGAGGCACCACTAGGCGCACTCGGAGCCGACATCCCGCCTCCGCGCATTGAGGGAGCAGGTGCTGACATCCGAACGCTGGGCTGAGTGGCGTGGCCCGACTGAGCGCTACGAGCGCTAGGCTGACTGACCCTGCCGTTAGATTGGTTCACCGTGCCATTCGCCTGGGGCATGCGAGCGGCGGGCTGAACCACTGTAAGCGTGCGGGCGCTCTGACTGCGGGCGGCGCTGAGTGCCGCAGGCGAACGCGGTACAGAGCCTGGAACGGTCACAGCTGGGGGCCGTCTCGTGTTTATCGGGACAGCTGTTGGAGCTGTGCGCCCACCGACTGGAACGTAAACGACGGGCGCGTACGCGATGTACGCAGGTGAGTAGAATCCCCAGCCGAAGGGGCTGAAGAAGTACCCGTCTCCTGGCATCCAAGCCCAGGAATTCCACGCCCCGCTGTAATACCAACCAGGTCCGTAGCCGTAACCCATGCCAGCACCCGGGTAACCCGCCCAACCGCCGTACACATTGTTGTAGCCGTTATAGCCGTTGTTATAGCCGTTATAGCTGTTGGTCGTCACGCTACGCGCAGCTGCATAGCTAGCGCCCGCGTTGTACTCGGAACGCACATTGCTCCAGGCGTACAGGTCATCTTCCTTCTTTGAATCAAACTTCTCACGTTTCAAGTCTGCTGCGATCACGGCCTCTTTTCCCTTACCGAGATCGACTGTCCGGCCACCGTAGCTCAATTCGGCTTTACCCTCCATCACGGCTGCCACGGGCGGATCGTCAGCGGTCACACGATATAGACCAGGCTTCCCGACCCGTAGTGAACCTCCGCGGGCGAGTATTTCGATGTTGTTGTCTTTAAGTAGATCGGCCACTTCCAGCATCGCCTCACCCTTGATTACTTCCACCTGGGTATTGGTCAACGAAGCCGAAACCATCCGGATTTGACTGTTCTGTCCAATTCTCAAGAACACGCCTGGGGTCAGCAGAACCTCAGCTTTCCCGAGGTCTGTCGATAGCGTGTCATTTGTACTTAGGAACGTCTTCCCCAATGTGTTTTGAGAGATCTCATTGCCGTTTAGGCTGGCGTGTCCGTCAATGTAGTTGACTGCTCCTGGCTTCGCGGAGACCGTGTAGCCCTGGGGCATGGCGTACATGGCGACTAGAACAAGTCCCGCAAGGACCTTTGACGACGTATGCCATACGCGTTTCATAACTTTTAACTCCTCTTTGCTCTTTGAATCCAACTCTATATAAGTCTTTTGTCTAACTGTTGGATGCGGCGACTCCCTAAATAGTTCCCGCCCCCGCCCCACACCTGAGCCATATTGTAGCTCTAAATTGAGCCACTTGAACAGGTGTTGAGCCCTCGTTTCCAGCACTGGCCGTGCATTTTAGGAGTACGTTTCTAGGATTCAATACTTTCCGTGGCTGCTGGCAGGCCAGAATGTTTACCTTAAGTTTACTGGCGTCTCAGAGCGGTTTCGGAGCTACGATACAATTGCCCCGGGACCGGAACCGCCGCCTTGACACTCACACCGATTGATTACCTAATCCTCGCGCTGTATTTCGCGTTCGTCCTCGGAATCGGCTGGATTGTTCGCCGGAGAATCTCGACCAGTGAGGACTTCCTCACCTCCGGCCACTCCGTCCCAGTGTGGATCACGAGCCTCGCATTTATTGCAGCAAACCTGGGTGCCCAGGAAATGATTGGGATGTGCGCCTCAGGGGCGAAATACGGCATCATGACGGTGCATTTCTATTGGTTAGGCGCAGTGCCGGCGATGGTTTTTGTCGGAGTATTCATGATGCCGTTCTATTACGGCAGTCGCGCCCGGAGCGTTCCGGAGTATCTGAAGCTGCGCTTCGACGAGAAAACACGCGGGCTGAACGCAATCACGTTTGCCGTGATGACTGTATTTTCTTCCGGAATCAGCATGTATGCGCTTGGTCTCTTGTTCGAGCTCGTGCTGGGGTGGAGTTTTACAAGCTCGGTATTGCTTTCAGCCGCAATCGTCTTGATCTACACACTTCTTGGGGGTCTTACGAGCGCCATCTACAACGAGGTGGTTCAATTCTTTTTGATCATCCTGGGCTTCGCCCCGCTCTCCATCCTAGCGGTCATGAAGGCTGGCGGCTGGCAAGGCATCTCAGCACGTCTACAGCCGGTCATGACACACTCTTGGCGGTATGTCGGTCACGCGAGCGAAAATCCAATGGGTGTCGAGCTGTTCGGCTTGGTGGCCGGACTGGGGTTCGTCCTTTCGTTCGGGTATTGGTGCACGAACTTCTTAGTTGTGCAGCGCGCGTTGGCTGCTGAAACCATGGCAGGAGCGCGACAGACTCCGTTGGTCGCTGCATTTCCCAAAATTTTTATGCCGTTTGTGGTCGTTTTCCCAGGCATTGCTGCGGTCGCCTTGATGAGCATGTCGAGCGGCTACACACTGCCGCTCAAAGCAAGTGGCGGATACGACTATGACCAGGTACTCACGACACTCATGGCGCAATTCTATCCGTCGGGCATGCTCGGCATCGGCCTGACTGCCTTGATGGCCTCCTTTATGTCGGGAATGGCGGGGAATGTTACGGCGTTCAACACTGTATTTACATACGACATTTATCAGAGTTATATCCGGCGAAACGCGCCAGACCGACATTATCTGTGGGTCGGCCGGGTCACTACGGTTGCGGGAGTTGTGCTTTCGATTGCCTGTGCGTATCTGGCGACGTACTTCAACAACATCATGGATTTTTTGCAGCTTGTATTCGCGTTTGTGAATGCACCGCTATTCGCCACATTCTTACTCGGTATGTTTTGGAAGCGCTCGACAGCTGACGGTGCGTTTTGGGGCCTTTTGACGGGGCTAGTGGCTGGCGGGAGCACGCTGGCGCTGACGGTTGCTGAAAATAAGGGAGGATGGATCGCCCATGTTCACCAATTCCCCTCCGCGATGGCACAGAATTTTTGGATCGCCATTTTCTCCTGGTCCGCGTGCTTCATTGTGACGATCCTGGTAAGCCTGCTCACCGTGCCGAAGCCACAGGCCGAGCTTCATAACCTGGTTTATGGAATGACAGATCTACCCCATGAAGCAGGAGCTCCCTGGTACAAACGGCCAGGCCCACTGGCTGTGGTAGTGATTGTTGTGCTGATCGTCATGAATATCATCTTCTGGTAACCAAACGATGAACGATTTACGCCGTCCCACGGGATATTTATTTTCGCTTCTGGGGCTCATCCTTCTGGCTTACGCCGCGATTAATCCAGCCGCGCGCGCGCCGATGGATTCCAACGTGAACGTCAACCTGTGGTGCGGCTTGACGTTGCTCGTTTTCGGAGGATGTCTTCTTTGGCTCTCCTATCGAGCGAAATCCTAACCGCATTCCGCGCACACCTCCAGTCGCCGACAGAGCCCGCGATTTATAGGGCGCCTGGCCGCGTGAACTTGATTGGCGAGCACACCGACTACAATCTCGGTTTCGTCTTTCCGATAGCGCTAGAGATGGCGTGTTATGTCGCAATTGCCCCGGCCAAGCACGATAAGCTCCACATCTACTCACGCGATTTGGATCAGGAGTTCGAGATCCGTATCGACGATATTCGAATCGCTAAACCAATTGGCCATTGGAGCGATTACGTGGTGGGCGTTGCGCAACAACTCGCCGGCGCTGGTATTGGAATCGAGAGTTCCGAGCTCTACATAGCAAGCGAGGTACCGGTTGGCTCAGGCCTCAGTTCATCGGCCGCACTGGAGATCGCCACCGCGTTTGCACTGCTGGGTTCACGGAGTATGCCGCCACTCGAAATCGCGCAATTGGGGCGGCGCGCCGAAACGCAATTTGTAGGTATGCCATGCGGAATTATGGACCAGTACGCTGCGGTTTTTGGCCGTAAAGGGTCAGCGATCCAAATCGATTGCCGCAGTTTGGAACATGAATATGTAACGGTTCCCGCAAAGGTCAAAATTGTTGCGGTGAACTCGATGGTGAAGCATGAGTTGGGCACCTCCGCCTACCGCGAACGGGTCGCCGAATGTGAAGCTGCGGTAATGTCGATTCAGCCCTTCGACAAAAGCGTCGAGAGCCTACGGGACGTATCGTTAAGCTTTTTCGAACAGATTCAAGACAGCATTCCGCCGGTACCGCGGCGGCGCGCACGCCACGTCATCTCGGATAACCAGCGCGTACTTGATCTTGCGGCGGCCGCTCGCGCGAATAACTCGGCTGAGATGGGCCGCCTGTTCATCGCTTCGCACCGCAGCATGCAGTACGATTACGAAATCAGCTGTGAGGAGATCGACTTTTTGGTTGATACGGCGATCAAGCTACCAGGAGTTTACGGGTCCCGAATGACTGGCGGCGGTTTTGGCGGCTGCACCGTGAACTTGCTTGCACCCGACGCGGTCCCTGAGTTCCGTGAGCGCTTAGCGAGTGCCTACCAAACGCGGTTCGGCAAGATGCCTGTTTTTTATGATTGCGAGCCGGCACAAGGTGCCGGTCGATTGCATTGATCTGGGAGCAAAATTACGCCCCCATTGGCGGAAGTTTGCTCTGGTCGTCTCTCATTGCGGCCCTGCCCGTGGCCGCGCTGCTTTACGCAATCGGCATCCGGCGGGTCGCCGCCTGGAAAGCCTCCCTTTTTGGACTTCTTGCGGCAGCAATCGTCGCTCTCGTGGCGTACCGGATGCCACCGCTCTTGGTAGTCAACGCAGCACTGTACGGTGCGGCCTTCGGCGCATTCCCGATTTTTTGGGTTGTGTACTGGGCGATAGTGCTGTATCGGCTCACCGTCGACACCGGCAAGTTCGAAGTTCTCAAGAACTCCATCGGGCATCTCACGACCGATCGAAATCTACAAGCGCTTTTGATCGCATTCGCGTTTGGCGCATTTCTAGAGGGAGCCGCGGGGTTTGGCACTCCGGTCGCAGTAGCTGCGGCAATCCTGGGCGGACTGGGATTCCCAGCATTCTATGCTGCGGGAATTTGTTTGCTCGCGAACACCGCCCCCGTGGCATTTGGATCGATAGGCATCCCGCTCGTTACGTTGGCCGCAACCACGGGACTTCCCATCGAGCAGCTCAGCGCTGATGTAGGCCGCTTGTGCGCTCCCGTATCGCTCATCATTCCGGCTTATCTCGTGCTTGTGATGGGCGGGTGGAGCGCAATCCGGCGCGTTTGGCCGGCCCCGATGGTTTGTGGAATCACTTTCGCAGGCATGCAGTTCGTGATCTCGAACTACGTTGGTCCGTATCTCACAGACATTTTAGGCTCGCTTACTTCCATACTCGCCCTGCTTGCCCTGCTGCGGGTGTGGAGCCCGGCTGGTACTGTCCGACGGAAAGCACAGTATCGGCTCTGGGAGATTGCATCGGCTTGGTCCCCGTATCTCTTGCTGATTGTTTTTATTTTGCTGTGGAGCCTCGATGCGGTGAAGGCAGTTTTGAATCACGGAACTGTAACGCTGATGTGGCCCTGGTTGCACAACGTGATACGACAAATTCCGCCTGCGGTGAACACGCCCCGGCAGTACGGTGCGCTCTATCGCATGCGGTTCCTCGGCGAATCCGGCACAGCATGCGCTTTGGCGTCCATTAGCGCGGCGGCGTTGCTGCGGGTCAGCCCGCGCCGTTTCGGTCGATTGGCAGTTGAAGCCGCGCAACAGCTGAAATTCTCTTTTATCAGCATCACGGCCGTGCTGGCGCTCGCATTTGTGATGAACTACTCGGGTGCGACTGCAACCCTGGGGCTGGCCTTTGCGGCCACGGGGCGTCTGTTTCCATTTTTTAGCGCGATGCTCGGCTGGCTAGGCGTGTTTCTGACGGGCAGTGATACATCTGCCAACGCGTTATTTGGCAGCTTGCAGCAGGTGACGGCAAATCGGTTGGGCTTGAATCCCGCCCTGATGGCCTCAGCGAACTCAGCAGGAGGCGTGATGGGCAAAATGATCAGCCTGCAGAGCATCTCCGTAGCGGCGGCAGCAGCAGGGTTGGGCGCAGCAGACGAGCCGAGGCTATTCCGGTTTACGTTGAAACACAGCGTTCTGCTGGCAACCGTGGTCGGACTGCTAGCGATGGTTTACGCGTACGCGCGTTAACCGCCGATGGAGTACATGGGCCGCTCCGGTGCCAGGAAAGACGTCCGGTTTATTTCGTGCCCCGCCCACTTTTGCCAAACTGTCCCTCGAATCGCAGCTACCAGCGCGGACTCCGAATCGGGGTTCTCAAGCAGCGGCTTGACGTCCGTTTCCTCCCTCGCAAAGAGGCAGTAACGCAACTTCCCGTCGGCAGTCAGCCGCAGTCGGTTGCAATTCGCGCAGAATGGCCGGCTAACAGAGGCCACAAAACCTACGCGATGGCCGTCTGCAAACTGGTACTCGGTTGCTGGCGCGCGCGGGTCCGCATCGGGAACCGGCGTCAACGGACCGAACTCTCGCTCGAGTTGGCCGATCATCTCGTCCGCCGTTAATACTCGATCCAGAGACCACAGGTGTTGCGCATCGAGCGGCATAAATTCAATAAACCGAACTTCAATATTGCGTTCGCGCCCGAAATGCACTAGCGAGATCACGTCCGGTTCAGTCAGCCCCTTGATCGCTACGGCATTCAGCTTGATTTTTTTGAATCCGACGCGAACCGCCTCATCGATGCCTTCGAGGACCCGGCCCAGATCGTCCCGGCGCGTAATAGTTCGAAAACGACCCGGGTCGATCGTATCCAGATGGATGTTTAAGCGGCGGAGCCCTGCATCGTAAAGGGGTCGTGCAGCGTCCCGAAGCAGGACAGCATTCGTGGTCAGCGCGAGATCTTTTATACCAGTGAGCTGGTTCAAGCCAGCTATCAAGTCAGGCAGCTTAGGCCGTAGAAGGGGCTCACCGCCTGTAAGGCGAATCTTCCGAATGCCCAGCGGCAGAACAACCGAGACAAAATGGACAATCTGCCGAAAATTTAAGAGCGAAGATACGGGCGAGAAAGTGGCGCCCTGCTCCGGCATGCAATAGAAACAGCGGATATTGCAGCGATCCGTTACGCTAACGCGCAGGTCAGAGTGGATGCGGCCGAAAGAATCCGCGAGAGGCCCTGCAATCGGTGCCTGACAGGCGGTTCCCGCCGCCACTTGGATGAGAGACATTTATTTAAGCGCGAGCATACGCTCGAGGGGGACTAGAGCGCGGTCCATGATATCGGGCGAAAGCTCGATCCGCGGGTTCAGCCTTTCCAAACACGAAAGCAGCTTCTCGAGAGAATTGAGCTTCATGTACGGGCACTCACTGCAATTGCAGTTCTCGTTGGCAACGAAATAGAACTTTTTGTCCGGCGACAACTTCTCGAGCGAGTAGCGGACACCGCTTTCTGTCATCACAATAAACTCGTTCGCGGACTGAGCTGTACACCAATCGATGATGGCGGAGGTGGAACCGATGAAATCGGCCATCCGCAGCACGTCTCCGGGACACTCGGGGTGCGCCGCTACAAGCGCATTGGGGTACTTTGCTCGAGCTGCAGCTACGCGGCGGGCCGGGAAGGTGGCGTGCACAATGCATGCACCCTGCCAGATTTTCATGTTCTCGCGGCCAGTTTGCTTTTTGACGTAGTTGCCGAGGTTGATGTCGGGAAGAAAGAGGATGGGCTTCTCAGCCGCGATGGAATTTACCACCGCAACCGCGTTTCGGGAGGTGCACAGAATGTCGCTTTCGGCTTTCACTTCGACCGAGGTGTTGATGTAGCTGACGATCACGTGGTCAGGATTACGCTTTTTATAGGCGCGCACGGCCTCCACTGGACAACTGTCAACCAAGCTGCAGCCGGCATTGATGTCCGGGACAACGACAATTCTTCCGGGGTTCAACACTTTGGCCGTCTCGGCCATAAAACGGACACCGCAGAACGCAATCACATCGCCGTCGAAGTCCCGCGCTTTCCGGGCCAACTCCAGACTGTCGCCTACCAAGTCGGCAAGTTCTTGAATCTCAGCTTCCTGGTAGTGGTGGGCGAGAATGACGGCGCGACGCAGCGCTTTTAGCTCAACTATCTCTTCCGCGAGCGTCGGGGCAGTGACCATTCAATTCGCCGTTCATCTTTATTTTACCGGATAAAAGAGAAAGGGGAGCCTGGGTAGGCTCCCCTCTTCTAACGGACGCCCTGAAGCAACCGTTATTAGAACATCAGCTTAAGAGCGAGCTGCATCGAGCGTGGGTTGCTCGAAAACGCCTGATCCCAACGCCCGAATATGGAGCTGCCAGGCTCTATCGCGGTTCGCGCGATAGTTCCCTCAATCGACCCCTGGGCGTATCCGCCGCCGGCTCCTATCCCGCCGGAACCCCCGAACGCACCCACATCGTTGAGGTATCCACCTGTATACTGCGGATGATTAAGAACGTTGCTCACGCGAGCAGAAAACTCTAACCTGAAGCGCTCGGTCATCGTGAACCGTTTCAGCAAACTCACATCAATGTTGTCGATCGGGTTCAAATTCAAGACGCTGCGGCCGGCATTTGGCAGCGTTCCTTTCGGAGCCACTACAAATCTTGCGCTCGGGTTATCGGCTAGATAACCGACCGTCTCGCCCGCGCTGTTCGTGAGTGGAGTAGCGTCAGACCCCACGTTCACATTGCCCGTTGGGTTGATCATGACCCTGTCAGGGGCGCTATCGCCGTTCAAGTTCGAATCGGTACCGCTCTGAGGCGTTACGTGCTGGCCTGACTGGTAGGTGTACGCAGGTGCAATCTCCCAGTTTCCGACGATGTTCTTCAGTAGCCAATTGCGGTTCTTGAAAAATGGAACGTCGTAAATCATCTGAAGAACAATCCGATTGCGGTAATCGAGCAACGACGACGCACGCTCAATCCGCAGATCCTGCGAATCCATAGCGCGGCGCGGGGCCAGCACGGTTGAATTCAGCGCAGCAGTCGAATCGTCTATGTTGTGGCTCCAGGTGTACGATCCCTGAAACTGCAACCCGTTAGAAAAGCGACGAGTCAACTGATTAGACCATCCGTGATAGATGGAATTGCCCTGGGGCATGAATGCCGTAATCGGGCTAGTGAAACCGGCGTTCAGGTAAGCGGGTACGATAAAGGCGCCATTATCGAACGCATCCTGCAAGTTCGTCAGTGTATTCGGCAGCGCGTCTAGAGCGGCTTGACTCGGGGCAGTGAAGAACATGGGCAGCGCGTTTGACGCGTTGACCGTAGGCTGGCGGTTCAACTGGACCTGAACCGGAAGGAACAGGCCGCGGGTTCCGAGGTAGCGAGTCTCAAAGACGTAATTCCCCCCGAACTGGTGCTGGATGCCGAAGTTCCAGTTGTACGCCGCGGGGCGCTTCTGATCCGGAATGAAGCCCGAGGTCAGAGCCCGAGCATCGGCGCCCTGTGGAACCGCAACCGAAGTCCCCGGAGGAATGCCTCCAGTGGCTAAAAAGCCGGTCGCATCCAACCCAGTTACGTCGGCTGTCGTGCTCAACTGAGGAGGCAGACTGAGGGTGCCCAGATTGTTATAGATGATGTCGTAGGTGATACCGAACCCTGCGCGAAAGGAGGTTCTACCGCTAGTCCCCGGTGAGTATGCGATACCGATGCGCGGCATCAAAATATCCTTCTGTGTCTTCGGCTTATTGAATTCCATCAGACCCGGAACATTTGCACTTGCGTTCAGAGGTTGCGCCTGCTCGCCAAGCGGAATAGTAAGGTACTCATACCGTAAGCCAAGGTTCACTGTCAGGTTCGGCGTGACCTTCCAGCTGTCGTTCCCGTAGAACCCGAGCAGTTTCTGATTCTGGTAGTACACGACGTTACCGAATGAACGCTGGGCGATTCCATCAGGATAGTTGTCGTAAAGGTAATCGGAAAGGAAGCTCCATTCGTAGTCGCCGCGCGCACGCTGGGTAAAGCTCGTCGGCGAAATCGCGTTCCAGCCATCAAAACCAAACTTGAAGCTATGGCCCCCCTTTGTCCAGGTCACGTTATCCGTGAGCTGATAAAGGTTTTGGATCGAAAATTGCGGCGCGTTTGGATCGGGCCCTATAGCAGCGTTCAATTCGTAGACATTGATGTTTGGAAACTGGTCAAGCCCCGGAAACGATTGATCTCCAAAAACCGGGACATTTTGGTTGAACCGGTTGTATCCAAACCGGAATTCATTGATCAGAGTCGGCGTAAAACTGTGGTACTCGGATAACGTAGCAACATACGAGTTCACCGGCTCGATACCGAAAAAGACCGCTGGAAAGCCAGCGACATCGCTGAACCCCGTTCGGTTCAAAATGAACCTGCCGCGCAGTGAGTCTTTGTCGGAGATCGTGTAATCCACTGACCCGACGCCATACTCGAAATTTGAAAAGTTAGGTAGGGCAAGCGAGATCTGTCCCACCGGGATGGTCAGGCCACCGGGCCCGCCGGGCGCGAAAACACCGGTTCCCAAACTCTGATTGCTGCCGGGACCCGGAGCGACCACGATCGGAGAGCCAAAGGGCAAAGTGGAAGGATCTGTTACCGGGGTGGTTGCCGTCCCTAAGTACTTCTGAAATTGTGCAAGGTTGGTTTGGTTAATACCTGGGAGTGCCCCCAACGTCGCGTATCCCGCTGCCGTCGGGGCATCGTAGAACGTTGATGCCACACTGCCGACCGGGTTGTACTCATAATCCCCGAAGAAGAATAGCTTATTTCGCTTGATGGGTCCCCCGAAATTTCCTCCGAAGCGGTTGTTGTCAGATCGTGGGTGTAGGGGATTGCCTTGAACGAAATCGAGGTTGTCAGCCGCATCAAGATTCCGGTTTTCGAAGTATTCGTATGCCGTGCCATGGAACTGGTTGGTTCCACTCTTTACGACCTGATTGAACTGGCCGCCAGAAGAATGTCCGAAATCCGGAGAGAACTGATTTTGCAGGACACTGAACTCAGATACAGCATCATTCGGAAGAACTACGGCCGGACCTGTAACATCCAAGCGGTTGTTGTCTACACCCTCGATGGTAAAGCTGTTGTTGGTCGGCCTCTGTCCGCCAACGGAGGGTCCCGACCCATAACCCGAGCCGCCCGCGGTCGTGACGCCCGCGTTCAATAAAGAGAGGTTAATCACGCCGCTCCCGGTGCTCGCGGCACCCATGTCAGCTAGCTGTTTTGCCTCATACGTGGTCTGGATCTGGGCCGTGCTGGTATCGATCGGTGCGGCAGCTTCAGTGACTTGAACCGTCGCAGTAGCTTGCCCGATGGTCAAGTGCACATTCGTAGTTACCGTCTGGTTGAGCCGAACGGTCACGTTGCCCACTTCCGCCTTGGTGAATCCGGGCGCGCTAACGGTAACCGTGTACGTTCCTATGGGCAAGTTTTCAAACCTATAGTCGCCGCCGGATGTCGCGGTCGTGCTCACGTCTACTCCGGTTGCGTTGTTATGAGCAACGATCGGCGCACCTGGAACCGTGGCCCCGGTGGGGTCATAAACGGTGCCAGTGAGGTTTCCGCTCGTGAGCTGCCCCAGTATGGGCAAAGTCAAAAATAATGAAGCTGCCAAAAGCAGCCCGAGTTGAAATCGAAGAAATCTCATGTGGTTATACTCCCTTTGGCAGTTGGCCCTTGGCTTCCCCGCGAGGAATCTGCGGTTAGTGAGGCAATTAACATGCCATACGTAAGTTATTGGAATATAAGGAAGGCGTTAGCCGTGTTAGCTCAGAGTAATACAGATTCCCGTACAATTTGGTAGCAGACTTCCATTATCCGTACGTTTGGGTGAGAATTGCCGGATGGCAGGCGATCTGCAACGGAACTAACGTGCCGCTAACAGCGCTCTCAAGTGGCGTGCGCGGTCAGGTGAACGCAGTTGTCGCAGCGCCTTGGCTTCAATTTGGCGGATGCGCTCGCGAGTGACGTCGAACTCCTGACCGATTTCTTCGAGCGTGTGCTCACGTTCGCATCCGATTCCGAATCGGAGCCGGATGACCTTCTCCTCTTTGGGCGAAAGCGTCTTCAGAACATTGGCGGTTTCGTCGCGGACATTGGA
>JBJMGM010000199.1:0-30947 GCA_045807905.1 Bryobacteraceae bacterium
GTACATCCCTCGGCTGGGCTTTCCTAATTGCGTCCTTCGGCGAGAACGTGGGAGCGCTTTCAGCCCTGGACAACGGCGTGGGCCTCTCTCGCAACGCCGAGTCATTGTGAGGGCGGCGATCTACCGAAAACGGCGGATCTGCTTATTGCGATCTCGGGGAGTTTTGAATACACTTCGGTTGTATCGCTCCAAAGAGACAATCTTTCCGGGCGCCGCTTGGCGCCCTTTCTATTTCTCTCGGGACTTGGGCGATTGCGCTGGGTGCAAAACTGTGCCAGAGATTTGCTGATCTAGCGGTTCTGGCGGAACAGGCCAAACGATGATTCAGCAACCTACGTGGATTCAAGGGGCGTCGGGCGACCGATTCCGTCCCTGGCCACCATTCATAACTCCGTACCGTGCAAAGGAGTTGCGGCCTTTTTCGCCTCAACCTACTGCGCTGCAACGTAGCTTGCCGGAGTCCACATGGAGTCCTTACTGGCGTGGCGAAGGAACACCGCACCGGTGGCATGGTAGTCGTGGTAGCCATTAAGAATGTGTTTTTGTCGTCTCCTCAATCGCGAGACAACAAATTATCTCCTTATATAGAGGCATCAAATGGTTCCCGGACGGCACCCCACCCGGTATTCAGTTCAGGGCCATTCTCGCTTGAGCGCCTTCATGAAATTGGGTGTATGCTGGCTTACACCTCCTTGTGGTCTCTCCACCGCCTTGCAGCTATCGGCAATGCTTGCGCGCCGTGAGAGAATACCGCAGACATGACTGAACGTGTGTCAAGACCGACTGACCGACTAAGGGGCGTCAATGACTGGAACTTCGCGAAGAGAGTTTTTCAAGAATGCGGGAATCGGTGCGCTATGCGCCGGGGCGTTGAAGCTTAGCGGCGATCCACTTGGACTGCCGATTGGATGTCAGACGTATCCCGCGAGAGCCATGATCGGCCGTGACTTTCCCGGTACCATCAAGCAGCTTGCCGCCGCCGGATTTCAGAGTATTGAGCTGTGCTCACCAGTGGGCTACGCCGATTCTGGTTTCACCAGCCTTGCCAAGTACAAAGGCTCGGAGCTGCGCAAGATACTGACCGATATCGGCGTCACATGTAAAAGCTCTCATTTCTCGATGGCGGAGCTCAGGCAGAATCTCTCGGGCAGAATCACGTGGGCGAAGGAACTTGGCCTGACACAGATGATGGTGCCAAGCCTTGAGGGGCCGCGGCATCCAACCATGGACGACGTGAAGCGCGTCGCCGAAGAATACAACAAAATCGCCGAGCAGTCCGCTGGCGCGGGCATTCAACAGGGCCTTCACAACGAAGATTTCGAGCTCTCAACGGTCAACGGCAAACGCACCTATGACGTGTTGTTCGACGTGCTCCATCCGAAGCTGGTCAAGTTCCAGTTTCAGATCTCGACCATCAGTCGCGGCTACGAAGCCGTGGACTATTTCACGAGATACCCTGGCCGCTTCATCTCAATGCACGTGCAAGGCTGGTCGGCGAAAACTCGGCAAATTGTTCCTGTCGGGCAAGGCACTCTCAACTGGAAAGAAATTTTTACAGCTGCTAAGGCAGGTGGAATAAAGAATTACTTCGTCGAAATGGACCTTGAGAAGATGAGGGCCAGCGTGCCCTATCTTCGAAATCTCCAGGTCTAATGAAAACGATTCGTCGCCGGATGGCAGCCTTTTGTGCACCGTCATATTACGGTTTAGCAAGTTATCTATACCCGTGCCTGCCAGTATCGCTGGAAGCCTAGATTTGCCTGCATATACCTCAAACCTCTACACTTCAAAAGGACATATGCACGAGCAGTGACAAATTCCGGCCTTGCGGAGTAAAGCCCCGCAGGTTTCTGGAGCGTGCCACTCGGCTTTCAGTTTGACCGCAGCGCGATCATCGGATCGATCTTTGAAGCTCTCCGTGCAGGAAAATATCCTGCCAGCAGCGCGACAGCTCCAAGCAGAACCACCATGCCAATAAAGGTAACCAGATCGGTGGGAGCAGTCCGAAACAAAAGAGAAGCGATCAGGCGCGAGACCGCCAACGATGCGACAACCCCGATAGAAATGCCAACCAGCGCGAGTCGCATTGTCCTCCAGATCACATCGAGCTGCACACGGCTCTCCGTCGCACCAAGAGCCATGCGTATGCCGATCTCCGGTCTCTGGCGCGTAACGGAGTATGAGATAACACCATAAATTCCCAGCGAAGCCAAAAGTAGTCCGAGGCCCGCAAAGATTCCAACGAGTAGAACAAAGAAGCGTCTTGGAGATGTGGCGTGATCCACCAGTCGCTGAATTGATTTGAATTCTGTTGCTGGTTGTCCAGGGTTGATCCGCCGTAGCGTGTTCATCACGCTGCTTGCCAGGGAAGTAAGAGGCAGATTCGAACGAAGTACCAAATACGCGCCCTCCGGCCCAAACTGTTGCGTTGCGGGCAGGTACATTTGCGCTCCTGCATTGTCTTCTGCACTGCTTTCGCGAACATCGGCGATTACCCCGATGACCTGCGCCTCTGCTCCGCCTGAAAGAGCTGTACGGCCGATCGGGCTCTGCCCCGGCCAAAGTCTTCGGGCGACCGTCTCATTGATAATGACTACGTTCCTGTTGTCCGCGATGTCGTGCCAACTGATATCGCGACCTTCCAGCAGGCGCATCCCCATTGCCTTCACGTAACCTGGCGACACAATGTAGACGAAGACCGGAACGAAATCACGATCATTGCGCTTCTGCTCGCCTTTTGCCGCGATGCCCCAACTACGGTTACGGCTCATGGGCAGGTTATCGGATATGCCCGCGACCTCGACACCCGGGATTAAAGAAGTGCGCTCGACAATGTCCTGCCATTTCGCAATGCGCCTAGCCGCTTTTTCGCGATCATCGAAGTCAATACTGATAGCGGCTGCACGACTTGGCTCAAAGCCCAAGTCGACATTCAGAACGCGGAGGAAGCTGCGTAGTAACAAGCCGGCGCCGACCAGTAGAACGCAAGCCAGCGCAATTTCCGTTACGACCAGCGTGGAGCGCAGGCGCCCATGTTTTCTGCCGTCACTGGCCCCGTGTCCTCCACTATCTTTCAGCAGCTCCTGCAGATTGCCACCCGACATGCGCAGTCCCGGCGCTGGCCCGAAAAGAACTGCTGCGCCTATTGCGATCAACAGCGTCCATCCCAATACTGTTCCGTCCACGCGCACCATACTGAGCAGCGGCAGAGCAATCGATCCCTGATGCGCGAGATACCGGACGGTGAAATATGCGAGTCCCAACCCGAACGTAGCTCCCGCAGCGGCGAGTACCATGCTTTCGGTTAGCAGTTGACGCACGATCCGCCCTCGTTTTGCCCCGAGAGCGCTGCGCATTGCAAATTCCTTGCTGCGCGCTGCCAGCCTGGCGAGCAGCAGATTCGACAGATTCACGCAAACGATCAGCAGAATCAGCCCAACCGCGCACCACAGCACAATGAGAGATCGCCGCAACTTTCCGCTCACGTAGTCTTTCAGTTGGGTCAGCTGGCCTGTGTAGCCGGGTTTGTATTCCGGGTGCTTATGCTCGAAAAGGAGTTCCGGAAAGAGACGATCGGCGTCGGCCTGTGCTTGCGCTAATGTCACTCGTTTTTTCAAGCGGCCAATCAACGCCAGGTCATTTCCATCATCGCGGAAGTCATCCATGATGTAAGGCATGAATAGATCGATCTTGGCTCCAGGGGAAAAGACCGAGCCGAAGTCGAAGGTTTTCGGCAAGACTCCGATGATTGTGACCGAAGTATTGCTCAGGTCAATGGTCCGTCCGATCACGCTGCGATCGCCGCGAAACCGGCTTTCCCAGAACGGATAACTCAGCAGAGCAACGGGCGACGCGTGTTTCACAAATTCTTCAGACCTGAATAGCCGTCCGAGCGAAGGTTCTACGCCTAATGTCTGAAAAAAACCTTCCGCGACAAGGATGCCCGTAGCAGGTATGGGCTGGCTATTCCCGATCAGCTTGAAATTGTCGGGCCCAGTAAAAGCGAAGTAACCGCTGACAGACTGAAAAGAGTGGTTCCGTTGTTGAAAGTCTTGAGTCGCATCTGCAGTATAGGTTTTGCTGGATTCGCCGGCATTGGGATCTTTCTCCACGATTCGCACCAGTTGCTGCGAATCGTGAAATGGCAGCGGCCGCAGCAAAATCGTACTCACTACGCTAAAGACGGTGATATTGGCAGCTATGCCGAGTGCGAGAATCAGCACGGCGACCATTGTGAAGCCGTAATCGCGCTTCAGTGTGCGGAAGGTGAAACGTAAATCCTGCATCAAGACGTCGAGCCAAGGCAATCCGCGTCTTTCGCGGTGCAGCTCAACTGATTGCTGGATGCCGCCAAATCGTACAAGGGCCCCTCGTCGGGCTTCTTCTTCAGACATACCGCGCCTGATGTTTTCTTCGGCCGCCATTTCCAGATGCGATGCCATCTCTTGTTTGAGTTCCTGATCAAGGGGATCTTCGCGGAAAGATGAGCGGATTCGGTTGAAGACTTCTCGAAGGGAATGCCTCACTGATCGCCTCCTTCGCCGTGCATCGCGAGAACCCGCCCCATAACTTCTGAGAGCCGTTGCCAGTGGACCGTGTGCTGGGCCAACTGCTTCTTGCCGGGCTTTGTGATGGAGTAGAACTTCGCTTTACGGTTGTTATCTGAAGTGCCCCACTTGGCCGCAATCCAGCCGCGCTGCTGCAATCGCACCAGCGATGCGTAAATCGTTCCCTGGTTCAATAGCACTTGATTCCCGCTTACCTGTTCAATGCGGCGCGCGATACCATACCCGTGCAGCGAACCCAAGACTTCGAGCGTCTGCAGGACCATCACGTCGAGCGTCCCTTGCAAAAGATCGAGTTTGGATTGGCCCACCTGTGCTTCCTGTGGCAAGCCCACAGGCTATCACAAATGCATATGTGCTCACGTGACAGGAACATTCGGATTTCTATACGTGGAAGTCTAAACCGGAGGGTTCGCAACCTGCGCCGGATTAGTACCGCTAACGCTGCTGCCTCGCGGTGATCCATTTGTCCTATAGCTCGGCATGTCGGGCATTGAAGGCTAGCGCGTTATACGGCCGAGTGTGGTGCCCGCAGGGTCTCGGCACTAAGGAAGCGGAGAGCGTTATGCATGTGGCCGCCGCTGCGATCGAGATCCGTCATCGCCATTCCGGTACAGAAACCCTCCTTCAGCGGTCGCAAGGATGGTTTGGCGAATTTTCTGTAAACTAGTAGCGCTCGACAGAATCATCAATGCTGACCGTTGATAGTCCTGTGAAGAACGGTTATCTGATCGACAATGTGCTTCCACCGCTGACATCGCCGGCCTTGCTGACCAGCTCAGCGATTTCCCCTCTGATGCTGCGAACGGGTTTTCGAAAACTCCACGCCATCGATGGGTTAAACGGCTATCCCAGCGCATAGGTAATCAGATAGGAAGCTCATGGTCGAGACACCCAGGTTTCTGCAAGGTATCTATTGGTTCGATGGCTGCGGGCTGGAAAACCCGGCCCGGCTTGAGCCGCCCATCACGTACAGGGTCCCCTCGGACCGGCGCGCGCAGCTCATTTACGGCCGCATCGGCAATCCCAACGCCGAGCTGATCTACCTCCTGCTCACGCGCGATCAGAAGCCGATGCGTTATTTCCCCGTCGGCGCCCGGGGGGCATGAACATTCCGCTCTTCGTGATCGAGGACATCCTACCCGATACCGAAATTGAGATCCTGATCGGCGCACCCGTGGGGCTCAATGGCATGGTGATGGTCGATTTCGGACTGATGGAGGTCTGATGCGCGGCAAACGGAACCTGGTCGTGATCGGCAATGGTATGGCCGGGGCACGCACGGTCGAAGAGATTCTGGCGCGGGCGGCGGCGAACAGTTCCGGATCGCAATGTTTGGGGCCGAACGCGGCGGCAACTACAACCGCATTCTGCTCTCCAGCATTCTCGATGGCACCCAGAGCGAAGAGACCGCGTTGCTGAATGCGCCGGGTTGGTACGCCGAAAAACGGAATCACATTGCACGCCGGTGTACGCGCCGTGCGGGTCCAACGCTTTGCCAAATACGTGCTCGCAGCCGATGGGACCGCCGAACCCTATGACACACTGATCCTTGCCACCGGCAGCCGCTCATACATTCCGCCGATGGAGGGCGTCGATTCCGAGGGCGGCCACAAGCCCGGCATCTTCGGCTTTCGCTCGCTCGAAGATTGCCGTCGGATTGCCGCGTATGCTCGAGGCCGGCGGCGAGCCGCTGTGATCGGCGGCGGACTCCTGGGTCTGGAATGCGCGCATGCGCTTCAGGCGCTTGGAATCGAAGTGCACGTGATCCACCGCTCCGAGCATCTGATGAACCATCAGCTGGATTCGGCCGCTGGCGCGATCCTCAAATCGCTCTTGGAAAAGCTCGGGATCCACGTGCATCTCGGGAAGAGCACCACGGGCGTACTGGGCGCAGAGCGCGTCAGCGGCGTCGCGTTCGCGGAAGGGCCGGCGCTCGAGTGCGACATCGTAGTGTTTGCCAGCGGCACGACGCCCAATACCGAGTTGGCCGTCCAGAGCGGTTTGGTTGTCGCGCGGGCCATAGTCGTGGACAACCAGCTGCGCACGGGCGATCCAAACGTCTATGCGGTAGGCGAATGCGTTCAGTATCGGGGGCAAGTTTACGGTCTGGTCGCCCCGGCATGGGAACAGGCCAAGGTCCTCGCCGAGCATCTGACCGGGCGGGAACTGAAAGCCGCCTACCATGGCACGAAAATCGCCACACGGCTCAAGGTGGCGGGCGTGGAGCTAGCGTCAATGGGCGTGATTGAACCCGGCGAGGAGCACGACGAAGTGGTGCAATTCGCCGAGCCGCGCAAGGGTACCTACAAAAAGCTCATCATCCGTAATGGACGCCTGATCGGAGGCATCCTGCTGGGCGACGCGGCCAGAGCAGCCAATTTACTCTCCGCTTTTGACAGCAGCACGCTGCTCCCTGAACAGCGCATCGGTCTCCTATTCGATATCGGCGCACCAGCCGCGCAGGGAGGATTCGAGGAGATCCCACTCGAGACGCAAATTTGCACTTGCACGGGCTCCGGATGGGCGCGCTGCTCGAATGCATCAAAACGGGCCTAGGTACCGCGGAGGCTGTAATGGAGGCCACGCGCGCCGGGAAGGTGTGCGGCTCATGCGAGCCGGCGATCCGCGACATCGTCGGCTGGGCGTGCGGCGGGGCGACTGTACACTCTTCCTTTGCGTTGCCGGGTTCGGATGGGGAACATCAGTTGCAGCAAAAATATGGCACGACCGTGCAGGCTCTCGGATTTTATAAGCACCGGATGCTCGACTATGTGAATCCCGCGATGCAAGACTTCATCGCCCGTCAGGAAATGATGTTCGTGGCAACGTCGGATCGCCGGGGGCACGCGCACTCCTCATTTCGAGCCGGGCACGCTGGTTTTGTCAAAATCCTCGACGAGCGAATGCTCGCCTACCCCGAGTTTCGGGGAAATGGAGTGATGTCGACCCTTGGCAACATAGCGGAGAATCCGCATGTCGGGCTGACGTTCATTCATTTTCAAACCGACCGAATCGGGCTTCATGTGAACGGACGCGCCCGGATCGTTGAGAAGGATGAACTCCGCGGCATGCTGAAAGACCACCGGTCCGAAGCCGCAGTGCTGGGAGATCCGGTGCTCACGAAGCTTATGAGTACCGATGGCGGAAGCGTCGAGCGCTGGGTAGTGATTTCCGTGGTCGACGCATTCGTGCACTGCGCTAAGCACATCCCCAGGATGCAGAAGAAGGACCAGGAAATCACCTGGGGAACCGACGACGTCCGCGCCAAAGGCGGAGATTACTTCGGCGCCTCATGCGGCAAAAAGTAAGCTCCAAACCGGATCAATCCCAAGCGGTCAATGGGCATTCCATGGATACAGTCGTTGTGACGATCCTTGGCGCTTCGAATTGGTTCGACTTAAGGATGGCCATTCGATGCATGAGTTGGTGGATAGCGCTGAAGTCCGCGAGAAGATTAAACCATTTCTCGCGAACCGAAGCAAATTCTTGCAAGTAAAATAATCGCCGGAGTATGTTAGCAACTCCTCCTGGTCGATGCGGGACATTCGTTCATAGGTAACCTCCGGGCAGGCTGATGACACGATCGATAGAAGGCAAGAGAATGGGAACCTTCATTAGACACTGGGTTCCCTTAACGAGACCAAATAACGGACGATAGTTCTCATATCCTCGTTATTGAGCTTACTCGCATAAGAGGGCATCGGATTTGTGGTCACGATCGAAAACTGACGTAGAGTTGCTCTTTCGAAGGATTTCAATTGACCCGATGAATCGATAAGTTGCACGCTGAATCCATCCTGATTAAGAATTCTCCCGGTAACTCTCTGTCCGTCATGAGTAATCAACTGGACCGTGCGGTTGTCGGGTTGGACCGTATCGTTTGGAGATGCCAAGGCATGGAATATCTGGTCGGGTGACAGGTTCGAGCCTACGTCATTCAGGTCCGGTCCAATGTATGAGCCCATCTCGCCGATACGATGGCACGAGAGACACCCATTTGTCTGGATCAACTTCCTTGCAGCGGCGATCTCCGGCCCACTCAGCGGAGCCAGTTGTTCCGCCGGCTTCGACCGTTGTCCGCCGCCTGTCGGTGAGACATTTCCTTTGCCAAAGTTGGTGCTAAGGTAATTGACAATACTTTCAAGCTCTCCCGAGCTCCCCTGGGCCCCCCTCGACACCATATCGTTCACCACCCCGCTCCACTCTGCCCGGGTCATTCTTTGGCTGGTGGCCACATTCACGCTGTGGCACACGCTACAGATCCGCTGAAATGCCGACCTTCCTGTTCCTTCAGGCAACGTCTGCGTGTGGACGCTGAAAACAGTGCCGAACAATCCCAGAACAATCGTACGATTCAGTCTATATGTGTTATGCATAGCGTTTCGGAAGCAACTGTATTGGTACTGCTCTGCGTCGGTAGAGCCCGGGGCAGAGCAGGAGGGCCCCCATCGTTAGCAAGGGTTTCGATGTTCGCGTCGCGTAATGGCGCCTAGTTGAAGTGCTACGCTGCGGGCCTAATCTGGCAGAGCGAATGCATACATTGTGTCCGCGCCTGTGCCTATGATGTATTGTTTTCCATTTACAGCGTAACTGATCGGGCCACTCGCATTGGCGCCCCCCAAGTACGCATGCCACAGCGGCTTGCCTGTCGTCGCATCGAGGGCGACAAAGTCGCCGTCCATCCCACCTCCGAACACCAAGCCGCCGGCAGTCGAGAGCACTCCGGATTCTGTGTAATTCACCATCTTGAAGTCCCACTTTTTATCGCCCGTCTTCGGATCGATGGCGCGGATCGCACCGTACCCCTCGGCCTCCGTCTTGTAATTGGGACTTGCACGCCTTCGAGGGGGCGGCTGGACGGGCGGGGGCGGCCAATCAGCCGGGGGTTTCGTTTCCCCAAAGCCGGGCCACCAACCGTCTCCGGTATACATGTGCATTTGCTTCCATGGAAGAATGGGTCGTTTACCCGAAAAGCCTTCGTAGTTGTCCCAGACGGACACATAGAAGAACCCTGTTTGGGGGTCGTAAGATGGCGGGTAATAGTTTGTGCCCCCTTGCGAACCTGGCATCACCAGAATTCCGCCCATCGGTTTCGGCCAGTACTTTGGAACTCTAATCGGCCGGCCATTCTTATCGATGCCTTCCGCCCAAGTCAGTTTGACAAAAGGCTTACCCAGAAGGAACTGGCCGGTCTCCCGGTCGAGAACATAGAAGAACCCATTGCGATTAGCCCAAAGCATCACTTTGCGTGGTTTGCCCTGCCAGGTGATATCCGCTAATACTGGAATCTGGGTCGCGTCATAGTCGTACTCATCGCCTGGCGTGAATTGGAAATACCATTTAATCTTCCCCGTGTCGGCATCGAGCGCAATGACGCAATTCGAGTAGAGGTTGTCGAATTTGCTGCCGGGTGTTCGCTGATCGCCATTCGAGACAGGATTCGGATTGCCGGTGCCCCAGAACACTAGGTTCGTCTCAGGATCGTAGGAACCACTGTTCCAGACGGGGCTGCCGCCGTGCTTCCAGGTATCGCCTGCCCATGTCTTAGCAGCGGGATCATCCGCGGAATTCGGACTTGTGTAGGTTTTCCAAATTTCTTTACCAGTGTGAATGTCAAACGCAGCGAGAAAGCAGTTTGCGCCCATATCGTCGGTCGCAGGTCCGACGATGACCACGTTCTTCACCACCAACGGCGGGACGTCGAGCTGATAGCCCTTTCTCCAGTCCGCAGCCTCGACTTCCCATTTCACCCGGCCGGTTCTGGCATCGATGGCGAGCAGATGATCGCTCCATCCCGTGGTCCAAAACAACGTGTTCCCCTCGATCGCCACGCCCTTGTTAACGAGATACATGCGCTGTCCATGGAAGTCGTCCGGATTGAACGGACGCGACAGCTTCCAGTACTGCCGGCCGGTGGCGGCATCGAGCGCCACCACTGACGTCAGGCTTGTCGCATACAAAACGCCGTTCACAACAATAGGCGTGTTCTCCATCTTTTCGTCAGGGGGTGTGGTGGTCGGCTGCCACACCCACTTTAGCTGCAGATTCTTGACATTCTCCCGATTGATTTCCGTCAACAGGCTGTAGCGATCGCTTGCGTACGTTCCCCCGTAGGTGAGCCAATTCTGAGGTTCCTGGTTGGCGTGAACGAGGCGGTCGAAGGTGACTTGCGCCCGTAACAAACCCGTCAGTAAGGCAAACACCACCAACACTCGGGACTTCATGTTCCTCTCCTAAAAAATGGGTGTGACCCTTTGCGTCCTCTACTTGCCGGTGCCCTTCGTGAGGGGCACCAGTACGATATTCCGGAACTCGACCCCACCGTGGTCGCCCTGCAGCTCTATCGGCCCTGGCCGACCTTCGAACGGGTCGATGGCGATCCCCGTCAGGCCGTCGATGACTCCCTTCTCGTAAAGCTTCTGTCCATTCAGGACCGTAGTAACTTCACGACCCACCAGGCGAATATCGTAGGCTTGCCACTCGCCCGGCGGCTTGCCCGCGTTTACTCCTGCTGAAATTCGTGTGTATAGCGCACCGGTGCCGTGCATGCCCGGGGGCTTTCCATAATCGGACGCGATCTGAACTTCATACCGGCCGCGCAGACCGATACCGCTGTTGCTCTTCGCGGGGAGCTTGTATTCGACATGTAGTTCAAAGTTCCAATATTTCGCTACAGTCCTGAGATCATCCGTTTGACCGGAACATTTTAGAATCCCGTCCTGAGCGCTCCAGCCTTCCGGCTTGCTGGAATTCACGCCGGTCCACCCTTTGAGGTCTTTGCCGTCAAATAGCTGGATTGGCTTTCCCTTAACCCAAGTGCCATCGTCGTGTTCATCAATTCCTGGCGAGCGATATCCAGTGAACGTCAAGGTAATTGTGGGACTCGTCATCGTGCCCTGGAGGAGACCGTGGACGTACTGCACCTTGTATTCGGCACGGTCCTTCGGATTCGGGGCGACTCCGGGGCGTGCTCTGGGGAGCCACGTGAAGTGGAGTACCCCGTTCTGGATTTTTGCGATCGTTATGTCATCCAGGCTGCCGTCCGGAGACCCAACGAACTGGATCTTCATATCGGGCGTTCCCGCACCAGTGATAGCCAACCACCATGCGGCGGTCGTAGTGAACTGCGCAAAATCGGCGGGTTTGGCGTGGACCTGAATATCCCATCGGCCATTGAAGTCCGTATCAGCAGCTCGGCCGCCCGGCGTAAAAGCGATGAGCGCAAGCAGCGCACCTAGCATGAATCGGCATCGAAGAAGCATTTTGCACGTCTTCTCATCTCCCATCAGTTACCGTGCGGCCTAGATTTGCTTCCCTGTGGGGTGATCGGAATCTTTGGGGACGATTTGCATCTCTTGATCTGCATTCTCAGGCGAGGCCAACATCCTTTCGCGCGCATGCAGCTCAGCTGTTGTCACAGATACGCCATTAACTTGTCCAAAAGTGTTTGTTGCATGGCATAAGGCTCAGGACCTCCGGTCTCGAGTGAATATATACCTTTGAAACCCATTTCTTTCGAGATCCCAACGGCTGTGGCAAGGCTGAATCTGTCAGGATTCCATTTGACATGGCTGACTGTCAGCGCAAGTGGGTACATCAAACGCAGTCCGCGCTCCATGCTATGTTCATCCTTCCAGTTACCCATATCGGGATTTGCGTGAATGCCAGACTCCTGGATTACCTTTACAAGCGTGTCGATAGGGATCGAGGGCCCCCGCTCTTCTATGATGATTGCGACGTTCTTCGGCTGGCCATAATCACGCAGTAACTTTAGGGCATCGACAATCGGGGTAAGATCGTTGCCCCATGTCCTCCCTTGATTAATCATGACGCCGGGACACTCGATCAATGCAGCTCGATCAATCCATTGCTTAGTGAGTTCAATCGCATGCGCGCGAATCTGTGGGTCGGGGGAACAAGGGGTGATCGTTCCGCGATAGCCGATATTATCCAATTCGAGATCGATGTTTACCATCCGGGATTTGGCTTTTTGTAGTCGCTCGTGAAACTTCTCGTAGTAAGCGGGCTCGAGCGAAAGAAAATGCCTGTCCTCAACTTCCACGTTGTGAATGCCAAAGCGATCCGCGAGCATCTCCGGAAAGTCCATGATGTCAAGTTTCCCTGGCGTCGCCGGCTGGCTCCAATCTCCTACTTGCGTTAGGAGGTCAGAAAAATTCCCGGACATTGCGCCGATGCGATCTAGCTTGGACTTGATCACGATGTCCTGCGAAACTCCACTGGCAGCGGTCGCCGCCGCAGCGATGGAACCCATTAAAAACTCCCGACGTCTCATGCCTTTCACCTCTCTTCCAAATTTGACGAGCCGGTGCGCGATAGATCTGAATGCTGTACATCCTCGGCTGGGGCTTCCTAATTGCGTCCTGCGGGCAGAATTTGGGACCGCTTTCAGCCCTGGGCAAGGGAGTGGGCCTCTCTCGGAACGTCATTGTGAGGGCAGTGCAAAAACTGTGCCAGAGATTTGCTGATCTACCCGGTTGTAGCAGAACAGGCCAAACGACGATTCAGCAACCTACGTGCTTTCAACGAGCGTGAGGCAACCGATTCCGTCCCTGGCCACCGTTTCTACTCACGCGTAAACGCGTATAGAGAATCGCCCGCACCCACCACTAAATACTGTTGTCCATCCAGCATGTAAGTTTCCGGTCCGTTACTTATATTATCGGCAAGGCCGGAATGCCAGAGAATGCTTCCGTTGGCAGGATCGAATGCAACCAGGTGCCGTGCGCCGTCCCCGGCAAACAGGAGTTTTCCCGCGGTAGTCAGAATACCCGTTCCCCCACCCCCGGACGGATAACGATGGTTCCAAACCGTCTTCCCTGTCCTGTAATCGATAGCGCGCAAACTGCTTCCATACGAGCCAACGCCACGCTCTGCGGCGCCATACCCCTCCGGATGCGGGTCGGTGTCGGTGAGATAGAACATGCTGAATGACTCTGAAGTACCGACATAAAGAAGGCCGGTCTCAGGATCGAAACTGGGCGGTGGCCAGTTGGTGGCTCCGTCGGAAGGCGGCGAAACAAGCACGCCGTCGATCGTAGCCTCCTTTGCAGGATCGGCAATCGGTTGACCCTTGGCATCAATGCCCTTGGACCAGTTCATTGTCCGGATCATGGGAGCGCTCAGCAGGTTTTTGCCATTGGTTCGATCCAATAAAAAGAAATACCCGTTCCGGTTCGCTTGCGCCAGCAGCTTGCGGGGCTTGCCACCGAATTCTCCGTCGATCAACACAGGCGTTTGTATTGCGTCCCAATCGTGCGTATCGTGTGGCGAAGCTTGAAAATACCAAGCCAACTTCCCGGTATCGATATTCAATGCGACGATCGAGCACGTATAAAGGTCGTCTCCTTTTCGGCTGCGGCCCGTCAAAACAGGATTTGGATTGCCGGTGCCCAAATAGTAAAGGTGCAAGTCGGGATCATAGGTTCCTGGCAACCAGGTCATGCCACCTCCGTGCCGCATCGAGTACTCATCGGGCCAAGTCTCCGAGCCAGGGTCCCCTTTTTTGAGCGGTTCGCTCCACCATTTCCATTGAATTGCGCCGGTTTCCGGATCATGTGACTCCAGGAAGCCGGGTACGTCCAGCGAATCGCCCCCGGTGCCAACCAGGACATGATTGCCGATCACAACGGGCGCTGGAGTCGAGAAATACTCTTGCTTGACATCAGCGATCTCCACATGCCAGCGCTCTTTACCGGTGCTCGCATCAAGAGAGACAAGGTAATTGTCGGGTGTCTCGAAGAACAGCCAGTTGCCGTACATGCCGATGCCGCGATTGCCAATATGAATGCCGCCTTTCGTCTTCCAAAAGTAATGCCACAAGGTTTGCCCGGACCGCGCGTCCACAGCCCAAGCATTATCGGGAGTAGCAAAGTAGAGAATGCCGTTCACCATTAGCGGCGTGGCCTTAATGGTCGATACATCACGATCGGTTGGGACTGTCCCCTCCGCCACCTCTGGTCCCTCACCCCCGACTAGCGTGCCCGAGTCAGGCCCGACCTTTATTCGATAGATCCACGCAAGCGTCAGGTGTTTGACGTTCGACTGATTGATCTGATTGAGCGTGCTGAAACGGCGGCCCGAGTAATCCCCGTTGTAGGTCGGCCACGCGTCCGTCGCGGGTTTTGTCAATAGTGCCGGGTCGAGGATCTGCGCGAATAAGGCCACGGGCAGCAGGCCAACGGAGAGTCTCAGTGTCAGAAAATTCTTCATTTCAGAGTCACCAGGTAGGCGGTGAGGTTGTGGATGTCACGATCGGTATAGTGCATCAGCATGTCGGAGTGGACTTTCAACGGATCATGCACTTCTACGCCTGGAGTGTCCCCGTTTCGAGTAAAGGAGTGATATTGGCCGCTACTATCGCGTAGGGCGACGGTGAAGTCATCGATGCGAATCAGCTTTCCACTGAGCGATTCGCCGGACGCAAGTGTGACAGTAACGGTCACGGCAGATTTATTCTGTGCGGATGAGCTGGACCTGGTCTCACTCCAACGCTCGCGCGGCATTAAGAACTTGTCCTGGAGGCTGACTGGTTCATACTTCGAGCCGATTCCCTTCAGGTCACCGCTAACCGAGTGGCAGGAGTTGCACTTCCCGGCCCCAACAAAATACGTCTGGCCTGCTTTCGCGTCCCCCGTCACAATATTGAGAATCTTATACGTGTCGCGTTCCGCGGCTGCGCTGATAGCGTCATGCAAGAAGTTGGCAATATCCGAAATCTGCTGCGGTGTCATGATAAACCTCGGCATACCCTTATCGGGCCGACCTTTCAAGATCATTTCCCCTATACTCTTGCCATTTTCATCGTCCAGAACCAGCACAGAGCGAAGCAGATCGGGCCCTTTTTCGCCGCCCTTTGCATGCGTCCCGTGGCAAAAACCGCAGGTCGCCACAAAAGTCTTTTGCCCGCGCTCGACCGATGTTGGGTCGTACTTGGGCGGTGGTGCCTGAGCCGCAGCGCACACCACGCCACCAGCCGTTAGAGCCAGGATTACGGCTGTAATCTCGTTGCCGCGATGCAATTTCCTTTTTCCCCTCCAATCGGACGTGAATACTCGAACAAGTCCTCAATACAGAGTAGTGCAGCACGAAATGTCTTATTCGGGTCGGCAGCAGCGACGTTCTTTGTTTGCCTGACAACACCCGCACACCTCTAAAGCTTCCTGCCAACTTGACCGATCAACTGGGTGTCGGGCAAGCGTTACCGATGCGCTTATTGGTCGTGCAAAGATTTAGCAAATTCGGGAAGCAGCCCGCGATCGAGGAGAAATGAGAATTCGCGCGAGCTTATGTACCGCTGCCGTTTTGAGCACTTTGACTTGGTCGGCACACTCGGCTCAGGCTGAATGGATAGAGGCTGGGAGCGAATCGCGTGCACTGGCGTCAACCCGTTCCGAATCAAACGCGGGTGGATCCAATCCGACGAATGCGCCGCAGAAGTTGACAATCTCGGGACCAGAGTCACTGGCGCAAGTGAGACTGGCGAATGAGCTGCTCTATTCAGATCTTCAAAATTTCGTCTGTGATGAAACGATTGAACGATATAAAGGAGCGCTGGGCGGGGTTGAGGGACGTCGGATCGATACCGTGCTAACTCAGGTGTCTTTTGAGAATGGCATTGAACACTACACAAACATTCGTCGAAACAGTAAATCGTTACTGGGCATTGCCAGCCTTTCTGGCGCTTGGTCGGAAGGCGAATACGGGACTCTGCTGCGCCAAACGCAGGCTCTTCTTGGTTCACACGTAGTACTCCTCAGGGCCAAGACGCAGCTAAATGGAGTTGCCACGGCGCTCTATCGGTTCGAAGTTTCCGAACAAGAGAGCCCATGGGACCTCGAGGTCGAGGCTTCGCACTATCACGTTCCGTTTCGTACGGACGTTTGGGTTTCGCTATCGTCTGGTCAGATTTTGAAGATTGAGCGAACCTCTACGGCTATTCCGTTGGAGACCAGAATTTCAGAAGTGCGATGGAGCGTCAGTCTGCATACAGTCGAGCTGAATGGGAACACTTGGCTGCTACCGAACACAGGCGAGTACGAGGTGATTTATGAGGAGTCACACCGGCGCGAGTGGAACCTGATGACCTTCTCCGACTATCACCGATATGGTTCGGAGGTCGCGTTGCAATTCGAAAGTAAGTAGCTTCTTTAGCCGGTCCACCCCGAGGGCGTCGGACGACCGGCGTCCGGCTCTCGACTTCGCTCAGGATTGCAAGCGCTTTTGATGGCAAATGCCGGTCCACTTATTGTGCGCCACGGCTCAGGATCATCACTTTAAGCGTATGAAAGATGATGTAGAAATCGAGCGCAGGCGCAACGTTCTTGATGTAATAAAGGTCGTACTCAAGTTTGATCATCGCGTCTAATTGCGTGTCACCATACTTGTGGTTGATCTGGGCCCATCCGGTAATGCCTGGCTTGACGGCGAGACGTTGGCGGTAATACGGGATCTGATGGCTCAGCAAGTCCACAAACTCCGGACGTTCTGGTCGTGGGCCCACAATTGCCATGTCACCCTTCACCACGTTCCAAAGCTGCGGTAGCTCGTCGAGTCTAAGCTTCCGAAGCCAGCGACCGAGAGGTGTAATGCGGGGATCACCTACCTTGGCCCACACCGCACCGGTTCGTGCCTCAGCATCAGCGTGCATTGAGCGGACTTTGTATAAGGTGAAGGTGCGGCCATTCATCCCAACTCGGCGTTGCCGGTAGAACACCGGCCCAGGGGAAGATAGCTTCACCGCTAAAGCTGCTATCAGCATAAATGGTGAAAATACAACCAGACCGGCAATGCCAATCACAAACGAGTAAAAATTTTGAATGGCTATCGCATGTGCACGTGGCCCCAATTCTGACGAGAAGATGAGCTGAGACGGCTGAATGCTACGGCTAGATACACGGCGCATCGCCATTTCGTACGTATCCGCGGCGTCTTCAATGATCACCCCTCCAAAACGGAGCTCAAGCAAATCCTGGACCGGTAAACGGTTGCGGCGCTCAGCCATACCCACGACGATTCTTGTCGGTCTGCGTTCCTCACAGACTTTGCGCAGATGGTCGATAGGACCCAAGCAAGGAATTTGGGAAACGCGAGCGGCCGTTTCGGCATCGCGATGCGGCTTTTCAGAAAGGTACCCGAGAATCGAGTATCCGAAATGCGGTCGTTGTAGAAGATGCGTTATGACTTCATCAAGTATGTTTGAATTTCCTAGCAGGAGGACACGCTCGGAGCGAAGCGTTACTATCACGCATCTCCAATAAAAGATCCGCCACAAAGGGAGAACCACGATCACCGCCAAGCTGCCGGTCACCATGAGCCATCGCGCAATGAGAAGATCCGGATCCAGGTATCCAAGAAAGGCCATCAGCAGTAAAGCGCAACCGACGGCCAGAGAGATTTGTTGCGTCAGGAGGATTCGTGAGATGACCCGAAGATCGGTGTACAGATCTTGAAAATACAGGGCGAGGATGATGCAACCCGCGACGAGCAGAATCTTCCAGTAGTTGCCCTCTGCAAACAAGTAAAAGAGTGGATCCGTGCCGAGCGTAAAGAGCGAACTTACGGAATAGCAGGCCAAGACCAGAATGATTTCAGAAAACAGCAACGCAACGACGGTAGCCGGAATGAATACGCGGAATAAACGGATCACGGCAGCCGCTTACCGGCGCTGACCGCAGCCAGAGAGCGTACCCTCGATTTCCCTCGCGATATCGTCACAAACGACTGATTTTGCGCAAGATAAACTTGCTCACGACGTTTCTTGCCCGTGCTATAAATGAAGTAAGATCGCGCTGGTCGCAGATTGTTTGTGCCCAACCGCTGAACCGCATTCGAAATGCTTCGACTCACAAAAAAGGCGGATTACAGTCTCATTGCTCTCAAGCATTTTGCGTTGCGTCAGCGGGAGAGCGGGTCAGCTGTAAGCGCTAAAGACGTCGCTGAAGAGTGTGGTATCCCGCTGCCGGTTACGTCTAAGTTGCTGCAAAAGCTGGGGAAAAGCGGATTTCTCGTTTCGGAATTCGGGACCAATGGCGGATACCGGTTGGCGCGAGATCCACGGCTCATCTCAGCTCTTGAGGTGATTCGCGCTATCGACGGCCCGATCGTACTGGCAGATTGTTTCACCGAAGAGGTGCTGTGCGATCATTCGACCCGATGTACCGTGAAGCGCCCTCTACGGCGCATCCACGAGGGCATTCTGCGACTGTTAGAGAGCGTCAGCATCCACGACATGCTGCAGGATTCTGATGATCAGCAGAGTGAAACGGTGGTCACCCCGCTGATAGCTCTTCGGAGTGCAACGAACTCTTCCGATTTCCATAGTTTGCTGCGGAAGTGAGAGTCATGAAGTTGCCGATATACATGGACAATCACGCTACAACGCCGATGGACCCTCGTGTGTTTGAAGCCATGAAGCCGTACTTCGTCGATGTGTTTGGAAACGCAGCTTCGCGGAACCACAGTTTTGGATGGGAAGCTGAAGAGGCAACCGAGACGGCCCGAAGGCAAATAGCAGATTTGATCGGAGCAACAGCTAAGGAGATTGTTTTTACCAGCGGCGCAACTGAATCGAACAATCTGGCGTTGAAGGGCATCGTGGAGATGTACGCGGAACGGGGCGATCACGTCATTACGCAGGTGACCGAGCACAAGGCGGTGCTTGATCCCTGCAGACGGCTGGAGAGGCAAGGCGCGCGTCTGACCTATCTTCCAGTTAATCGGGATGGGCTCATCGACCTGGACCAATTGCGCGATGCGATCACCGATAAGACCATTCTGATCTCAATCATGTATGCCAATAACGAAATTGGCGTGCTCCAGCCGTTACAGGAGATCGGCAAGATCGCGAAAGAGAAGGGTGTGCTTTTCCACAGTGATGCAACCCAGGCTGTGGGGAAAATTCCGGTGAACGTAATGAGCGACGGGATTGATGTTCTATCGCTGAGTGCTCACAAGCTTTACGGACCCAAAGGGTGCGGGGCTTTATACGTACGGCGGAGAAATCCTCGCGTGCAGATCACCGCGCAAATCGATGGCGGCGGACACGAACGGGGCATGCGCTCTGGGACACTGAATGTGCCCAGTATTGTTGGTCTCGGCGCAGCCTGCGACATCGCGAACCGAGAAATGGCGGACGAATCGAAGCGCCTGAGCTTTTTTCGGGACAGATTATATAAGAAGCTGAACGCGGAGCTGGATGAAGTGTACGTTAATGGTTCCCTGGCGCACCGTTTACCTCATAATCTGAACGTCAGCTTTGCATATGTCGAGGGTGAGAGTTTGCTAATGGGGATCAATGATGTCGCCGTATCGAGCGGTTCGGCCTGTACTTCGGCAACGCTCGAGCCGAGTTACGTGCTGAAGGCTCTCGGAGCAGGCGACGATCTCGCGCACTCATCCATACGGTTCGGAATCGGACGTTTCAACACTGAGGAAGAAGTTGAATACGTCGGCGATAGAGTCGTCGAAGTTGTAAAAAAGCTACGTGAACTATCGCCGGTCTATGAGATCGCCAAAGACGGCCTGGATCTGACCGTCGTTGGCAGCAATCAGTAAACCTCGATTTCACGCGCCGATCTCATGTTATACTTCGTTGAGCAGTTCCCACCTCAGCTCACGCCGTAGTGGCCTGTGTAAATTTCAAGGACAGATTATGCCCAAGTTGAAGACACATAAGGGTGCGTCCAAGCGATTCAAGAAGACAGGTACCGGGAAAGTAGTCCGGCATCATGCGTTTGCGCGGCACATCCTCACATCAAAACCCCGATCACGAAAACGAAAGCTTCGTGAAGGCGTTGTCGCAGACGCAACCGACCAGCCGAAGCTCCGAAGCATGCTTCCGTATTAGCGTCTTAGGAGATAACAGAATGAGCGAGTAGGAGCATGGCGCCGCACGTGCCTGCATCCTCTCGGAAGGCTGAATCATTGGTTCCAAATTGCAAAAGGAGAAAACGTGCCAAGAGTTAAACGAGGTACCCATAGGCGGGATTATCGTCATAAGACGCTGCGCCGGGCGAAGGGTTATTTTCTTACCAAATCGAAGCTGAACCGGTCTGCTCAAGAGGCAGTTGAGAAAGCGCTTCGATACGGGTACGTTGGGCGGCGGCTCAAGAAGCGGAACTTTCGCTCTTTGTGGATTGTGCGCATCAACGCGGCGTGCCGCGTCGCAGATATTTCATACAGTAAGTTCGTCAGCGGTTTGAAGCGCGCAGGAGTCGACTTGAATCGCAAGGTTCTCGCAGATATCGCAGTCAATGATGCGAGTGGCTTTCTGTCGCTTGTGGCTGCGGCGAAAGCGGCGCATCAGGCCCAGGTTCAATAGTCGATAATTGGGTTGTGGGACAGATGGAAGCAGCAGTTCAAATGCAAGCAGTTCAAGAAGAGAGCCTTGACACCCTGGCGAGTCTTGAGCAGCGGATCACGCGGGCTATCGAGTTGCTAACTAACCTTCGAAGCGAAAACGAGCAGCTTCGAGGGCACTTGAACGCAGCTCAAGAAGAGCTGAATTCAGTGAAAAGCGCTCGTGACGAGGCGCAATCCCAGGCGACCTCGTTCCAAAAGGAAAACGGCGATCTCGAACAAAAGATGAGCCGGATTTCCCAAGAGATGGACGAGCTACGCAGCGAACGGAAACAGGTAAAAGCTCGCATCGAAAAGCTGCTCGGCCAAATGGATCTGGTGAGCGCGAGCTGAGCCGGGGCGGAGCATGGATTCAGCGGGTGAACCCAAAGAGATTGTCCGGGTCACCATCTTCAATCAGACGTATAGCGTATCGACATCGGGCGACCCTCGTGATACCGAAGAGCTGGCGCAAGAGATTGACGAACTGATGTCCGCGATAGCCCGCCGCGCAGGTAACCTTGATGCCACCCGAACAGCAGTTCTCGCCTGCCTTCATCTCGCTGACCGGCTTCGTACTGCCGAGCGTCAACTAGGTATGCTGCGTGACTCTGTGAACCACAAAAGCCGCGACTTTGCCACCCTTTTGGATCGGGCCTTCACCGCACCCGAGCCCGATTAACTTCGAAATCTGCTTAGAATACTCGTGCCTGCTTCTGCAGGTTACCGAAGCTCCCTATATTCGCAACCGCGAACGAAAACAAATACTGAGTCTCGTTCTTTTGTATGCCGTTTATTACTCCAAGGTTAAAGCGCCGAATTTGGAAGGCAAAGCCACAGCAATCGGTGTTGTAGGAGACGGTAGCTACATAGAACAAACGCCGGTTCAGAAGCAAATCATAATCGACAAGACCGGCGGCATTCCAGCCTTTCCGGTTACTGCTGCCGTATGATCCGCCAAAAACCAGCTGGTTAGCTTGTGGGATTAGTACGGGATTCGTGCTGATCGCATTCTCTCCCACAGTCGCGGCGTATTGACCATGCCGGATGCCCGCACTGAGGCTGTTGTCTACAAACTTGCGGCGTATAGGATCGTAATCGGCTCTCCAATCCAGGGTCAGAACCGGAAATAAATTCACTCGAAGCAAGGACACAACGGGTGAATAGCTGCGCGGCCCGTCCAGGAAGGTGAACGGCGTAATTTCCTCCTGAGCCAGTACAACGTTTCGCTGGTTGGGCAGCACGGCGCCCCCAAAGGTCGGGTCAAAGTAACGGGCCTGAAGTATCTGCCACGTGAGGATCTCACTGATGTTGCCGTCCTTGTCCTTTTTGTATAGCCGGTTCGTCAGCGAAAGCGTTAGCTGGTTGGTATTTGAAATGATGTCGGTCGCATCGAAATGGATTGTTTTCTGGAACTGGTTGATGCCCGTGACGTACTCATAGGCCGCCTGTCCCTCAACGACGTGCTTTAATTTTTTTCCGAGGTGAAGCCATTTGGGGGGAGTGTAAACCTTCTCAACTGTAGGCAGGCCGAGCTCAAGAGTGAAGTCCGCGTTCTTACGAAAGAGGTTGGAATTCGACAGAAGAACGTTTACTGTGGGAATCGGCGGGCAAGAGGAATACGGCCCGCATGAGCTCACTGGTGTATAGGTTGTGGTATTCACGGCGTACGATTTCCCGTAATCTGTCACCCCCAACGTGATGCTCGGGACCAAAGAAAAGCCCCTGAAGTTGAAAGCTGTCATGACACGAGGCTCCACGTCAACACGTTCCAGCCCCAGACCCGTTAAGAACGTGGGTTCCTGGCGGCTGACGAGCCCCGCGCTTGAGCCAAACGAAAACCAGACTGGCACTGGTCCTTTCACGATTTGGTCGTCGCGACGCGAGAATTCTACAGAAGGGAGCTTCTGGGTGATTACCTCGTTAGGGGGTTCGCCGTGTAACGTCACGGTCTCGAACAACTGGTCGCGTTGCGCGACCAGATTGAGAGCGTATTTATCGTTTTCAAAATGTCGTTGGAGATAACCGATGGAGTTAACTCCGGAAAGAACAGCTGAACTAAACGTATTCGCGAAGGCCAGGCGGAAAAGAAAAGAGCTGAGGTACTGATAGTCGAGCCGTCCTGTGAAGCCCCAGATTTCAGTCTTCGCGTTGAGTTCAAATTCAACGCCGCCCTCCTTCAAAGGCGGGGTCGAGCTGGGAGCGCCGGGTATCGGGACTCCCCGGTCTTGGACTCCATAAAGGCTGAAGTTGAAATCTGTAACCTCGTTTGGCTTGCCTCGGAAATCGAAATTATGTGCTGGCCCACGCAATGTGAAGTACTGCAGAACATAGGTCGCATCATAGCTTCTGTTAATCGCCCAGTAATACCCCGCGCCATACATCCAGCCACGTACGGTCGTGTGGCCGAAATTCGGCGTCAAGAATCCGCTCTGACGCGGGTTCCTCCCAAGCGGCCTGTAAAAGTAAGGCAAATACAAAATGGGAACGCGTCTGAGGCGAAACACCGTGTGGCGGGCGATGGCCCGGTCGCCTGGAATGATATCGAACACCGGAGCGTTGAAAGTCCACCATGGTTTGGGCATTCTGCAGTCTGTCAGGAAGCCATGGTGAAGGATGTAGCGGTTTTTTATCCGCTCAGCCCATAAGGCGTGAAAGTAAAACGGATTCGTTGTGGTCAGCAGCCCTGGACTGGTCATGATCTTCGGTGGAGATGTGCCCGAAACACCATAAAACTTGCCTTCTTCAGTCTTTAGGTTGTACTCACCGTGGTCCGCTTCCAGTTTGTCTCCAGTGTTGAAGTGCTCCAAGTGGACGTGCCCCTCCGCATAAGCCCAATTGGTGTCCGAGTTGTATTTAACCTCATCGCCACTGATGACCATGTCGGACGTTTCGATCTTAGCTGCGTGATGCAGGTATCTCCAGGGCCCGTTTGAATCTTCTGTTACAGCGTGAAAACGTATCTCGTCTTCGGCCGGGAGATCGGCTCTTTTCTGCCGAACGGCTTCTTGTGCTGAGGCGCTAGGGACTGAGGCAAAAAACGCAAGTGCTACTAAAGAAAGCACTGCCATCGAGAAATCTTCTGGACAAACCCGACTGTTTTTGTTAGATAGAGAAGCGAGGGGAAGGTGTGGCCGGACGAAAAGCTTCAACCGAAAACCGTAGCATGGTCGGTTAAGCTGCCGCAAGCGTTTTAGAAGCGAACCGAAGATGATTGCAATTAAGGCAAAATGACCTGTCAGCATTGTCAGACTTGGGTTTTAGACGAGGATCATCGGTGTCGCCGTTGCGGTCGTCGCGTTAAGGTCGCCGCGAGTCGTATTTCTCCTCAAACCTATCCAATTGCTGCAACGGCGACGGCACCGGCGTACGATTCCGAGCTCGGGCCGATCGAGGGTACGAAGGAAATAGCCGTGGTTCCGGATTCTGTGCCGCAGGACACGCAGCAGCCGCTATTTTCAGCACGCTCGCACGATTCGCGGGTCATTCCGTTCGACTCTCTCAATACACAAGCGGCTCGTGAATCAATTCGGGCGCGCCCGGCGGAATTTGTGCGGCCCGCGCCACTCAAGGCTGAAAGAGTACAGCTACGGCACATCGGCGCACGAAAAAGGCGCTCTGCGGATCAACGACATCTGGATTTGTTGGGTCAGAATGAAGTCTTGAAGCAACCACAATCGAGCATCATCTGTGATGCTCCCGTGGCTCCCACAGGGTTGCGAATGGAAGCCGGTATGATCGATGGACTCCTGATGGCGATCGGCGCAGGCCTTGGAATGGCGATATTCAGATATTTCGATGGGCAGATTTCACTCGAAAAACACTCCTTAGTTTTTCTTGCGCTTGCGTTGCTTACGATTCCCCTCTTTTACAAGTTGCTGTGGACCTTTGCCGGCCTCGATACGATCGGCATGCGCAGGGCCGGACTGCGACTGGTAGATTTCGACGGAAACCCGCCGTCTCATGAGCGCCGGTACCAGCGCCTGATTGGAAGCATGATCAGTGTGTTGGCTGGGGGCCTGGGGCTAATTTGGGTTTTTCTTGATCAGGACTGCCTGACATGGCACGATCACATCTCTAACACGTTTCCGACCATCAGCTCTGAAACGTAGGCTACCCCCGGTTATGCTCCACGCAACTGACCACGGTGCCAATCACGCTAAGGCCGTATCGCCGGCGGGAATAATTACAGCGGACATGGGTCCCTTTGACTTGGGCATGCGTGGATCGGCCCCGTAGGCGTGAATCTGATCGCGGGCAAATTCAGCTTCAGGCCGTTCGCAGGTAATGACGATGGTTCTACCTGTAGTGTCTACTTCGACGGCGTGCTGCAGGGCAACGTGAGCCGGCAATAAAAACAGCTTTTGGAGCATCTCGACGACGTAGTCATAGGTATGCTCATCGTCGTCGAGGAGCACGACGTGAAACAACCGTCCATGCTGTTCCTCCCGATCATCTTTGGTCAAAGGTTTGGCGGTCGGGACAACTACGGCATTCTGCATAATCGCAGGAATATCTAATTGAAACACTTGAGGCGAACGCGATGCAACGTGGAATGAAGCCCGCCACGGGGTGCGTCCAACCCTGCTAAAATAGCTTTGATTCCTCAAACTTGGGGGCGCAACGGTTTCGACGGGATTGAATCGTTGTGTGAAGGCGTGTCGGGTTCCGAGCTCCCGTAAAACGATCGGAAAACAACAACTGCCAATAACACGCAGTTTGCATACGCTGCTTAATTAATTAGGTAGCCGCTCCGGCTGACGAGCCTGCGCGTCAGCCATCGGGCGTCATTTTGCAGGATGGGCGTCCGGCTTCCGTCCGTAGCCGAGGCGCCGAGATTAATCGGACTAGGCGGCTCTCGCTTTTGCCGGTTCTTTAGGGAGTCGCTGAAATGCCAGAACTGGATACACACGTAGGCTTTGCACGTCGGACTTTCTCGGACGCGGGTTCAACTCCCGCCGCCTCCACCAATCCCGTTTTCGTTTAAGCCTGTATCCAAGCCATTCTCGCCTGCTGAGCGTCACTCGTTACTCTCCTGTAAAGGATTCGTAAAATGTCGTGCTGGAAGCATTTAGTCGTTCCTTTTCGAGTCACGATGATATGAGCAATTGAAAATGATTCGTATATTCACTACGCAAGGGGAGACTCGGCGTTCCCCTCGGCGCGTTTTATCCGCACTCATGATTTGGTTACTCACCGGCGCCGGTCTCCCAAACTTGAACGCCCAGACTCAGATGTATCAGCTTCCTCAAGGTGAGGGCCAACCGCAGCGCCCCTCGCAGTCCCAGCCCTCGTCGTCAAGTTCCGAATCGGACTACTGCACGGCGCCCGAAACCGCTACGTCACCCGAATGCGCGGGATTTCGGCAAGGCGCCCAAAGACCGCTTCTGGAAGGGCCTGCGCAAGGCGATTTGCCTAACGGGATGCGCAATGCCCTTCCATATCCGGCATTCGATCAAAATGCGGACTCGATATCTGACTCTTATCCAAGACGTAAAGATTCTCGGAGCAGCACCCCTGAATACCGCGTCACCGAACCAGCAACCGAATTTCAGCTCTACGTTCAGTCTTCCGTTGGACGCCTGCTGCCCATCTATGGCGCTCGACTATTCGATCGGGTTCCGTCCACTTTCGCGCCGGCGGATCTCGTTCCGGTAACATCCGATTACGTCGTGGGGCCTGGCGATGAGATTGATCTTCAGGTTTGGGGGCAACTGAACTTCAGAAGGCGCCTAACAGTTGATCGAGCAGGCGCGATTTTCATGTCGCAAGTCGGCTCTGTCACTGTGTCAGGCCTGAGATTTTCTGAGTTGCAGAATGCCGTTCGGTCCGCTATCGGTCATGTCTATCGAAATTTTGACTTGAACGTGAACATGGGCCAACTCCGATCCATTCAAGTTTTCGTGGTTGGCCAGGCGCGGCGTCCTGGAGCCTACACTGTGAGCTCGTTGAGCACGCTCGTCAATGCGCTATTTGCTTCAGGCGGCCCTTCCAGCCGCGGATCGTTACGGGACATTCAACTGAAACGTGCCGGGAACCTGATCACTCATTTTGACTTCTATGACCTTTTACTGCACGGTGACAAATCGAAAGACGTTCGCCTGCTGCCCGGCGATGTCATCTTCATTCCGAGTATCGGGCCGCAGATCGCGATTTCCGGCAGTGTCGAGTACGCTGCAATTTACGAACTAAAAGGCAATACGACGATTTTAGCCGAGGCGCTCGAATGCGCCGGCGGTCTATCACCGATCTCTGCCGGACAACAGGCGATTTTGGAACGAGTCAATCAAAACGCTGCACTCGAGGCGCAAAACGTTCAACTCACGCAACAGGGCTTAACAACTCCGCTTCGAAACGGAGACATCATCCGATTACTGCCCGTGGTTCCCCGCTTTGAAAATACCGTGGTTCTACGCGGCAATGTTGCAGATGCAGGCCGGTTCCCGTGGCACGTGGGCATGAAGATCAGCGACTTGATCCCGGACCGGGAGTCGCTGTTGACCAGGGATTACTGGCGCGAACGCAACAAGCTCGAACCCACTGGACAACCAGACCGTCCTAATCCAGCAGATAATACCGTAACCGCAACTTCGTCCGGAGTTCCTGGCGAACTACAGCCAGCAAGGACTGCGCCCCCGCGCGGCGGCATGGAATTCGCGGGACTGCAGCCTACCGCTAATGTGCTTGCAACGTCCCGGAATTACCGGGAAGAAACTCGCAACACCACCGGGGACACCTCGCTCGCTGCGGCAGTCTCAGGAGAGAACGCGTTGCCGGTGCGGCAGTTTATGGCCCGCAACGATGTGCAACCTTCGGCGCCCGATATCGACTGGGATTATGCCGTCATCGAACGTCTCGACCGCAGAAACCTAACAACGCACCTTGTCCCGTTCAGTCTCGGAAAGGCCGTTATTGATCACGAGCCAACAGCGGATCTGAGGCTGGAGCGAGGCGATATTGTCACTGTTTTTTCGCATGCCGATCTCTCCGTTCCACGCGCTCAACAAACCAAATTCGTGCGTCTGGAAGGCGAAGTCAAAATGGCAGGAGTGTATTCGGTGCGCCCTGGCGAGACGTTGCATCAACTCGTGATCCGCGCTGGCGGCCTCACGCCGAACGCCTATCTATTCGGAGCACAGTTCACTCGTGAATCCACTCGTCACGAGCAGCAGAAACGTTATAACGAGTTCCTTGATCAGTTGGAACGCGACATAGATCAGAACACCGCCAATCTAGCAGGGCGCGTCATCTCGGTCGAGCAAGCCGCGACAGCTCAAACGTCTATTACGGGGCAACGCTCGATGGTTGAAAAGCTGCGACAGATCCCCGCGACGGGGCGCATCGTGCTCGACCTCGAACACGACAGCAAGGGTGTTGACGCATTGCCCAAGATTCCGCTCGACAATGGTGATCGACTTTATGTACCGAGCGTACCCCAGACCGTCAACGTGGTTGGCACCGTATACAACCAGTCTGCGTTTTTGCATTCCGAAGACTACCGCCTTGGCGATTATCTTCATGAGGCAGGCGGTCCGACGCGCTTCGCCGACAAATCTCACCTTTTTGTGATTCGCGCCGATGGTTCGGTTATTGCACGCGAGGGGCGCCCCGGTCTTTTCAATAGCAATTTCGATTCGCTACACATGTATCCCGGCGATACTTTGGTTGTACCCACCCATGTCAATAAAACGACTTTTCTGCGCGGCTTGCTCGATTGGTCTCAGGTGTTGAGCAATTTCGGGCTCGGGGCAGCTGCAATCAATGTACTTAGATAGACGCCCTCATCGATTCTGAACCCCTGACGCACAGACCCGCTACTTGGCAGAGGACCATCCGTGTCCCGTGAAATACGTGACCTGCAGTCCTAGCGCAAGATCACGCTGAAGCCCTTGCGCCAGAATAGGAGCCTTCCAAAATTCGATCTGTGCGAACGTGTTCACTTCAAATTTTTCCCGGAATCGACGGACAAGCCGAACCGAGAAGTCATTCTGGGTTGTCCCGCCCGGTACGAAATCCTTCGCGCTCTTCGCATTCCGATACATAGCTTGCACCATCTCTTGGGGAGAGAGATGATACGTAAGCCACGCTTGTCCGCCCTTCCCTTCTCGGCCGATCCAATCCCCCAGGATGAATTGCTTATTCGTGTAAGCATCGTGGTACTGATTTTCATAAAAGAAGAACTGCCCACCAATGCTACGCGACGTGGGAAAGTCAGTGTATGCGGCTTCCCCGCGGAAATCAAGGCGTGAAAACTTAGGAAAGTGCGACAAATAAATGCCGGGTCGAAAGGCGGCCCGTCGTGGTGCACTCAACGGAGACACATCGTCATGCACGAGCGCATCTGTATAAAGAGTGAGCCAATTGCGCACGAATGGCAGCCGGTAAGAGAAGTCGAAGCTACTATACCGAGCACCGGGATCATTCCTTGAGACTTTTATGTTCTCAGGGACGTTGCTGAAGCTAGTGAAACTGTTCCAAAAAGAGCCGAATGTAAGAGGAACGTGGTTTTTCCCTGCGAAGATGATCGTGCGTGAAACCCCAAATTCAAAATTGGGAGTGGGTTTGAAACTGAGCTTTTGGCCTTGGATCCACGCACCGCGTGGAGAGATGTGACCCTTCAGACTGCCCACAAACAAATCGTAACGGATAGGGCCGAGCACCTTCGATACCCATGGGATCAGCAACGGCTCCGCCCGGTTGATTCGGAACATATAGATCGGTTCGGAATTGTCGCTGTAAGCGAAAGCGCCGCCTTCGGCCGGTCCCCACCAGAGCTGGCTCTTGCCGACGGAAATTTCGTTCCCAGCCAGATTCGCAGATAAATTTGCATCAATAAGTCGAAAGGTGTTCGTTGCGGGGATCGAGGTCGCCGGAAGCACCGGATTGGTGTCCATCACCGCAATCGCCTCCCTTACTGAATCTGGATAGGCTGAGCGACCAGGCGAATATTGGTATTCACCACGCACCGAAAGGCTGAAACGTCCATATTCGGCGCGCCCGCCGAACCCCGCTATTTGATTCCAGCCCTCCTGGAATGGTCTTCCGTAGTCATTTGTAAGGGTCTGGCCGAAGTGGAAGCTATCGTTGAGCGGAGGCCCTACGATCCCAAGTGAGCGCTCGTAGAGCGAGTCCAACTCCACGTGCAATTGGGGTGGCTCGTTGGTCGCCGCTCGGTAGTCTGGTTCGAATTCCTTTCGGAGAGCACGAAAAATCCTTTGTGCTTCTGGGTCTTCTCGGTCCGGTTCAACATCCTCCGCCCGCGCTAGCATGCGGACGCAAGATAGCCGCGTCCATGGACGTAGGGCGAGGTATGCCGAATCAATGTATCCCAGCGCGATGAGTCGACCGAGCGCAGAGTAAATCCAGCTATCCAATGGCACATAAGTCGATCCGGTTGCGGTCGTTCCGTAACGCAGACGTTTCCAGCGCTCGCCGCCCCGGGACGGTAAGGCCGTCTGTGCGGTACCTATGAGCACAAACGTTAACACGATGCAAATGTGGCGGATAGACTGGCGGGTCAGGCGCTTCAACCCATAGCACTTCTGTAAGCAGGCACCGGAAATACGTATGCAGCAATTTTAAAATGTAAGGCAGTCGTTTGTTCGGACTCACCTCATATTTCTCAGAAGTTTTTACGAAATATTTGCAGGAGAATGCATGCCTAAATTACATGTGTTTCCAGTTAGTAAAACGCTTGTAAACTCTTGTCCCATGGGCTTCCAAACCGTTTTTCGCAGCATTATCATTAGTTCGGATTGCAAGCAACATCGAACATAACTCCATCAGAATCAGAGCAAGATTTCCAACGCCGTAACTTCTTAGTCGCCCTGATTTACACGCTTACGATGGCGATTTTCGTAGCCTTTGGCGTTCCTGCATTTCTGTACCTGTTTGTGCCGCCACGCGGGCGAAAGCGCGCCCAGTGGGTGGATGCGGGCGAAGTCCCTGAAACCGTGTCCGACGTGCCAGAAGAAGTGACTTTCCGGCGCAATCGGGTCGACGGCTGGAAAATCTTCAGTGAAA
>JBJMGM010000200.1:0-7012 GCA_045807905.1 Bryobacteraceae bacterium
GATCTATGCCCAAGGCGGCGGAAATTCTACCGGGCACGCTGGATATGTTGATTTTAAAAGCAGTATCCCTGAATCCGTTGCACGGCTATGGAGTACTCCTGCGGATACGGCAGATTTCCCGAGATGCAATTGACATTCCGCAGGGATCGCTATATCCGGCACTCTATCGGTTGGAACATCAGGCACTCATCGCGGCGGAATGGGGACAGAGCGAGAATAACCGGAAAGCGAAGTATTACACGCTGACGACGGCGGGACGGCGGCGCTTGCGGGAGGAGACGGCCGGGTGGAAGCGCCTGACCTCGGCGATTGATGCAGCGCTGAATACGACCTCTGTAGGGGAGAACTAAACGCCATGTTTGCACGAGTGCGTTCCTGGTGGCGAGCGGCGACGGGGCGGCGGGAGTTCGAGAGCAATATGTCCGCCGAGCTCCGGTTTCATATTGAGCAATATGCAGAAGATCTGGTGAGATCAGGTGCGAGTAAGCAAGAGGCGTACCGGCGTGCGCGAATGGAGCTGGGTGCGTTGAATAGCGTGAAAGAAAATTGCCGGGAAGCTCGCGGGTTGCTGTTCATCGATGAGATTGGGCGCGATGCGCGGTTTGCGGCCCGGTTGCTACGGAAATCGCCAGCATTTACGACGGCAGCATTACTGACGCTGGCGCTTTGCCTGGGCGCAAATCTGACCATTTTTGCGGTAATCGACGCGATACTGGTCCGGCCGCTGCCGTTTCCCGAGGCTGGCCGGTTGGTCACGATTTTCAATACGTATCCAAAAGCAGGCGTAGAACGGGATGGCTCGTCGATCACCAACTATTACGAGCGGCGAGGCAAGATTGCGGCACTTAGCTCGGTATCCATGTATGGATTTGGGACCGCCGTTGTGGGTGAACCCGGATCGACAGTGGTGTTGGAGGTAACGCGGATAGCACCGAAGTTCTTTGCGACACTCGGCGCGGGTCCGGCGCTCGGACGTGAGTTCACCGATGCGGAGATGAATCCGCAGACCGATCAGGCGGCGATCTTGACTTATGAATATTGGCGTAACCATTTTGCGGCCGATGCGGGCGTGATCGGGCGAGAGGTTTGGATCGACGGATCCCCGAAAACCGTGATTGGTGTCCTGCCGCGCGGGATTCGCTTTCTTTCGTCGACGGCGCAGATCTATTTGCCGCTTTCGTCAAGCTTGGAACAGAGGATGCCACAGGAGCGGCATTCAGGCGGAAATGTGAGGCAGATGATTGCGCGGCTAAAACCGGGCACGACGATTGAGCAAGCGCAGGCAGAGATTGATGCGCAGAATACGGCCCTGGAGCGTGACGATCCGGAAGCGAAGATGATGGCGGACGCGGGGTTTCGATCGCTGGTCGTTTCGCTACATGGGGATCAAGTGGCGGCGGTGCGGCCGATTTTGTTGCTGCTGCAGGCCGGAGTGCTGGCGTTGCTGCTGATTGGTGCAGTGAACCTGGAGAATTTGCTTTTGATTCGGGCGAGTGGGCGATTGAAGGAGATTGCCGTGCGGCAAGCACTGGGCGCCAGCCGGCGGCATGTGGTGATCGAGATTTTCGTAGAGACATTCGTATTGACGCTCGCGGGCGGACTGCTCGCAATGGCGATGGGAGCGGGAGGCGTGCGGCTACTGAATGCGTTGGGCGCACAGCGGTTGCCGCTGAGTGCCTTTATTGTTTTTGACGCCCGGTTGGCACTGGTCGGTTTTGTGGTCGCGATTGGGTTGGGTCTGGCGCTGGCTGTGCCCGTGACGTGGTTTAACTTGCGATCCCTTCCGGCGCATGGGCTGCAGGCGGAATCGAGGGGAGCAACAACCGGACGCGCGGCCCAAGCCCTGCGGCACGCATTCATCGTGGCGCAGATTGCACTTGGGTTTGTGCTGCTGGCAAGTTCGGGATTGCTCGGGTTGAGTTTGAAACGGGCAGTGGCGGTTTCTCCGGGATTTCGCGCGGATCATGCGGTTGCAGGGCAGGTTTCACTGATAGGGAACCGATACCCGTCACCTAAGGCGGGATTGGTGTTTACCGGCAAATTGGTGCACGAGCTGGAACGGCGGCCGGGCGTATTGTTTGCCGGAATTACGACCAACATTCCGTTTAGCGCTCGCAATGGAAAGAGCGCGGCGACGGTCAAGGGCGAAGTGGTGCGGCCTGGTGAATCACCGCGCGGGTACTACTCGTACGGCGTGAGCGGCGAGTATTTCCAAGCGATGGGATTGCCTTTGCGCGCGGGTCGGTTTCTCACTGCGGAAGATTCGCAACGAAAAGAACGGACTTGCGTAGTGGATGAAGATTTCGCCCGGTATCACTGGCCGAAAGGAAAGGCGCTCGGACAAAAATTGTTTCAAGGATCGCAGGCACGCGGTGATGCCGAGGCGTTTACCGTGGTCGGAGTGGTTGGGAGCGTCAAACAGACGGGGCTTACGGATGATACGACACAAGGCGCGGTTTATTATCCATACACCTATCGAGCGGACAACAATATCTTTGTCGTCGTGCGTGGGAGCGTAGGCGTGGAGCCGCTGAAAATGGATTTGCAAAGCGCGGTGCGGCAGGTTGACCCGGCTGTGGCGGTGACTGGAACGGAATCGATGGATGAGCGGATCGCGGAGAGCTTGCTCCTCCGGCGGTCGCCGGCGTTGTTAGGCGGAATATTTTCGGGGATTGCGATGCTGCTGATTGCGATTGGGATTTACGGCGTGTTGAGTTATGCGGTAGCGCAGAGACAGCGGGAAATCGGCATTAGGATAGCGCTGGGGGCGCGGCCAGTGGACATACGGGGGCAGTTTTTGTCACTCGGTTTGCGGCTGCTGGTTGCCGGAGTCGTAATCGGATTGAGCGGAGCGTGGATTATGGGACGGACAATGGAGGCAGTTCTGTTTCATGTTTCGGGGCATAGCGTGGCGGCGCTGGGGGAAGCAACCGGTTTGATCGCCGTGGTCGTGCTAGCAGCATGTTTGTTGCCTGCACAGAGGGCGGCAGCGCTTTCGCCGGTGCGTGCGCTCGCGAAAGAATGACTCATTTGTACTCTTTTTTCAACGGCTCGATCACCGTCAAGCTAATTGGCCGGATTAGGAATGAAAAGTCGGCCAGCATCCCGCAATCCAGTGTGGGTGCACATTGGACGGAAAACGCGCAAACGGTACATGTGAAGCTTGGTCCCAGCAGATCGCGCAGCGGCAACGCGGTTGCTAGTCATTTTGCTCAGGGTCCTGCTGACCGCGCGGACAATCGCGGGGGTGCCGGCACATAATATAAAACTAAGGTGAAGGCCGTTCCGAGCGCCGGGTCAAGATCGATTCTCTTTTCAAGCCGGCCGGCGATTAAACCTGGGCACTGTAGCCTGCGACCGGAGCGCTGAACGGAAGGCGCCGGAAATAAGAGTCTCGTCATACCAGCGTTTTGCCTACCGCACGCTGATATCAAAGGTCTGGGCAATCGACTCCGAATCGATGGAACGCGCCAAAAACACAGTAAAAGTAAATGGCGATCTCTCTTTGAGAGATGCGCCAAGAGCCCCGATTGGGGCCCAGAGACCCAAGCGAGGGTCATGGAGCCGATGTCGATAGGCATACGGCTCAGAGTTAAATCGGTCGCGGCAGATTGTCCCGTCCGGGGGTTCGTGTAATTCCCGAACCTGTGGGGAATGCCGCGGTCGCTCGTGCGGAGGTTTTCATTCTCTCGACTAAGTTACTCGAGGTATGTAATTGGAACACTCCTTCTTTAGCCTCGAGCTCCGATATTCTCGTCATAATTTCATCTGCATTCATGCCCTTGAACGCTAAGTGCAGCGTCCGGCACGCGGCGCCGAGAGTAGCCCGGTTAGAAGCTTTTTTCCCTAGGGACGAAATGCCGCAAAAGTAAGTGCGTGTCTTTATTGACTTCGCCGACCGGCCGCGCGCCCTTGCGCTGCATCGGTAAGTGCCCGTGCAGAATCATCGAGACGTACTTGAGCACATAGCCGTGAAAACACTTCAGGATTTCGAGAAGCTTGTCTTCCTTGGTGGGACTCTCGGGTAAGTCGGCCAGTTCTTTGCCGAGTGTGATGTATAAGTTCGCGCCCTAGAAAAGTACGAGGCTGAAAGCTGATCCCCCGCAGAACGGCGCCGCCGCGCCCACTCACCAAGCCTGAGAGAAAGCCGGCTGAGAATCTTTCCATCCGCTTTGAAAAATTGACTTTTTCTTCCGTGTCCTGTTGGTGGGGGTTGCCGTGATGTCAATCCGCGACACCGGCGGCCGAAACCGGTAACCAGCTTTCAACTTTTTGCCGTGAAGTAGACGGAGAATCGTGCTGCCAGCGATCATGCGGGTTTGCGATGACGGAAACAATGCCGCGGCGGGCATCTTCGATAAGGACGAAGTAGTACAAGGCGCAGAAATAAAGGTCGGGAACGGTGAAGAAGTCGAAGGCGGCAATAGCTTCGCGATGATTGTTCAGCCAACGTTCCGTTGGCCAGAGCAACAGTGTGGGTGCTATCTCGAGCCACCTTCACCTGTGCAGCATGCGGAAGCAGATGCTCGTAGACCCAGCTCCTGAAGATACTTGCTGGTTGTTCTCTGAATCAACGCCCCCGCTGAGTTCAGCTTTTTGTACACCACGCGCTTATAGTTGCTGCAGCCGCGACTTAGCAGATAAGAGATTTCCACCGTCGTCGGACCGGCGGGTTGTGGAAAAGCATGGATCTGCGAGATGCTGAAACGCGGCGCAGGCTGCCCTGCGGCTACGAATTCACTCACGCGTGAACAGGCGATGTCTTCGAGGAGAGTTTCGAGCCACAGGGTTGCCTGGTTTCCAAACGAATTCTCAGATGTCGTCTGGATCCCAGTTGAGTTCAGGCTCTACTATAAGCCTTTCGCAAGGAGACCAGCCCGCCTGCTGTCACAAATCTTTTCTTGGGAGCGAATAATATGATGGATCAATCTTCGGGTAGTCCGGAACCGAAATGGGCTGCCTTTCTTGCGATTGACTGGGCCGATAAGAAGCACTCCTGGAGTTTGTATTTCCCGGATGCTGCCAAGCGTGAACACGGGGAGATTGAGCATTCTCCGGAAGCGATTCATATCTGGATCAGCCAACTGACAGCACGTTTCGCAGGTCGGCCGATTGCGGTCTGCGTAGAACAGTCGCGCGGCGCCCTACTGTTTACCTTGAGTAAGTACGGCAATCTCGTTCTTTATCCGATCCACCCAGCCACAGCGAACGATTTCCGCAAAGCCGTGTATCCCTCTGGGAACAAAAGTGACCCAGTGGACGCAGATGTACTGCTGGATTTTTTGCTCACTCACCGCGACCGCTTACGGCTCTGGCGGCCCGATACTGAGCAGACTCGTGAGTTGCAATTCCTGGTGGAAGACCGCCGTTGCATGGTGAACGAAAAGACGCGGGCCCTGAACCGGCTGACGCAGCGTTTAAAGATGTACTTTCCGCAGGTGCTGTCTTGGTTCGGCTCCGTGGATTCGGTGTTGGTATGGAGATTCCTCGAGCAATGGCCTGACCTGGGATCTCTGCGCAAAGCGCGGCGCAGCACGGTGAAAAGCTTTCTGGAACGCGATGGCCGGTGTTCGCCTCCAGAGATCGAAGAACTCTGGCCGACCATTCGGGATGCCATTCCGGCAACGCTAGATGCGGCCGTGATCACAAGTTCGATTCTCTTCGTGAAGGCGATAGTGCGGCAGCTGCAGCTCTTGCATGAGGCTATTCGGGAATATGACAGACACATTGAGCAAATGACCGAAACGCATCCAGACTTCCCGCTTATGCGTTCGTTTCCCGGTGTGGGGAAGGCGCTCGCGCCGCGCCTGATCGCCGCACTGGGTACGCAGCGCGACCGGTTTAGCAGCGCAAATGAACTACAGAGCTATACCGGCATTGCACCCGTACAGGAGTCCAGCGGTAAACAGCGTTGGATCCATGTGCGTAGGGCTTGTCCCAAGTTTGTGCGGCAAACGTTTCAGGAATGGGCACAGCACTCTCTACCTCGTTGCGAATGGGCTCGCGCGTATTACGACCAGCACCGTGCGCGCGGCAAACAGCATCATGCCATCATTCGTAGCCTTGCGTTTAAATGGATTCGCATCCTTTACCGCTGCTGGCAGAACCATACTCCGTACCAGGAAGCTACTTACTTAACCAAGCTGCGTACCAGGTCAGCAGTCCCCACTCCCGTTGAAATCGTCTGGAAAACGACCGCCGGCTTTTCGAAAATCCCAGCAATTAACACTTGATTTACCAACTCAGATGTCTCCTCGCTCGACTTACATTCAAACAATCCACTCGGTAGTTGAGAGCGGCGTCTCTCCGACGAACGATGTTTCCCGCCAGTCGGCCGTTCTGCCAACCAGTGCTGCCGGCCTATCAACGATGCAAATTGACAGTGCCCTTTGCAACAGACATTTGGGATTTCGCTCAGTCATGTCCCGAGTCCGCAAACGGGCCGTGAATGGTTCGCGGAGTTCGCCCCAGGTTAAACCGTCACGATCAACTCGCAATTGACATCCGCGACATCCGAACCGCTGATTTCATTGAGCTCCCGTGCGGTTGCAAAACTTACGCTTCGCGAGACGCGCTGGCTGACATTGGTCGGTCTTCGTCATTGTCTTAATATTGCGCTCAGCTGAGTTCTTGGGCGAGTCCGATGAGAAGCCCTTCAGGTCCGCGGATGTAGCAGAGCCGATATGCGTTTTTATACTGGACTACTTCGCCTACGAGCTGGGCGCCGCGCTTCCGGAGCGTTTCAAGCGTCTCGTCGATGTCGTCCACGGCGAACATGACGCGGAGGTAGCCTAGAGCGTTCACTGGGGCGTCGCGGTGATCCGCCGCGGGAGGCGGCGAGAGGAAGCGTGAGAGTTCAAGTCGGCCGTGGCCGTCCGGCGTGCGAATCATGTGCATTGCTTCATAGCCTTGGATCGTGCGTTGTGCGCCATCAAAGGAATGGAATCCCAGACTAGCGTTGACTCGTCGCTTAATTGAGCGGTGATCCTGCTCGACGATGTTATTGAGATAA
>JBJMGM010000201.1:0-8839 GCA_045807905.1 Bryobacteraceae bacterium
GGCCTGCATGGCGTGATCTTTCATCGAGAGCATCTGGCCTTTGAACCGATCTTCCCCGACGTCGAAAATCCTCTGTTCCACTTCGTCCAGAAGACTGTCGACCTCGTCCTGCTCTTCGTACGCCCGGCGCACACTCTCGGTGGCGGCGGAAATGATCTGGCGCAGAATGTATTTATCGCGAACGATCTCCAGATAGTACTGCACGTTGGCTGCGGTCGGAACGAAGGTGAACAGATTCGTGACGAATGCCGCACCGCCGACACTGTCTAAAAGGTTCCGATCGCGGAGCACCTGTGTGAACGTGATCAGGTCAATGCCTTGTCCGCCGTTCCAAAGATCGACCAGAACGTCGTAGGTTGTGCGATGCGCAGGGACGTAAAAATATTCTTCATTAATCTTCTCGACGCATTCCGCGATCGTTTCACGCGGAGAAATGAGCATTGAACCGAGAACACCCTGTTCCGCTTCTACGCTGTGCGGCGGCGTCCGGTGAACATCCTGCGCAGAACCTGTTGGCGAAATGGGAACAACTTTTTCGCCGCTTCGCGCCGCCGAACCTCGGCCAGCGCCATTTCCCGCTTTACGAGGCTTCTCTCCTGTCCAGGCGGACGGTGGAGTTGCCATCTATTTCTTTTCTTGTTTTGACTGTTCCTTTTTCCTGCGGAAAATTCGTCGTTGCTTCTTGTCAGGTTCTTCTGGCGCAGCGGCGGTCGTCGCATCGACCTTTGGTTCTGCTGCCGATTTCACCTGAAAAACAAGTTGCGCGGCCACATCGTGATGCAGCTTAATGGCGACCTCGTGCTCGCCGGTGTCTTTGATCGGGCGCTCCAGAGCAATTTTGTGTCGGTCAATCTCTGCGCCGACTTCGTTTTTCAAGCGGTTCACGATGTCCTGTGCCGTCACTGATCCAAATGCTTTGCCGGTCTCGCCAGTCTCCAATGTGAAAACAAACCGCGCCTTGCCAATACGGCGCGCCAGTTCCTGAGCCTCGTTCAACTCGCGTGCTTCGCGTTCAGCGCGCTTCTGCTTCAGCGTATTAAGTTGGCGCAAAGCTGCCGGTGTGACTTCGTGCGCCATTTTGCGCGGCAGAAGATAATTGCGCGCATAACCGCGACGCACCTTGACCAAGTCCGCTTCGGCGCCGAGCCCGGGAACATTTTCGGTTAGGATCAATTCAGTCAATGGCATCTTGGTTTTTTAAGGCTTGCTCAGAATTTTTCAAGCTGAAGCACTTCGGGGATGGCGAGTCTAAAATTCAGGCGCGTGTTGTCAATGCGAGAATATTAGAATGTCAGAAAAATCTCGCGGCGTTCGCTGCATCAGATCATTCCGAGCTCATTCGACCAGCTTCGCTGATCGTAGCTTGGCCGCTACGTGTTGGCTTAGTGAGTCGAGACGAATCTCACTACCAATGGCACTATTTTGGGTTCTGCTCGGGCGATGCGACGCCGCGTGCTAAATCCGGGAGGTGCCAGGTCTCTTCGTCGATCTAGCGCATCGCACCTAGACAAACTCTAGCTGCGATGCGCAGATCAGCCGCACAATCTCTAGTGCCGCCTCCCCGAGCCGACACTTGAGATCACCCCTTGCCACGGGAGAACAAAGGACGGCGGGTTCGTGGTGAAGTCCAGTTGCCCGCCCAACTCAAAATGGCCGGTGGCGTTGGCGAAGCGACCTGTGCCGCCTGTCACCTCCGCGGTTTCATGGTTGTCGAACACTCCCGGCGTTTCTGTCGGGCACAGGTATCCCTCGAAAGTGCCGTAGATTTCGTCGCCGTTGGCCGCAAACCAGTCAAAGGTGCCAGTGTAGGGGACGTTATTTTCGCAAGATCCGGATCGGGCGCGCAAGGGTGCGGAGAAAATTCCGCCGTCCCGGTGAAGGCTCCCAAATGGGTCGCATTTCCAAAAAGAGCCGCGTGTGTGTGAATAGTGCACTGGTCCACAGGCTCCTGAGTTTCAACGCATCCTGCGAGAGTCCCGTTGAACGGCACCCGGTCGCCTGCTGACGCGGGATTGGGTGCCGAGATAAACACTGCCGCAAAGCAGGCAAGCAGCAGCGGGATCAGAACGCCTGTTGTTGCTTTGAACTGACTGTTTCGATTTTGCATAATGTGATTTCCTTTTCTTGTTATGGGTTTGTGGCCGTCGTTCTGGATAATCCGGAGACGCATACCGTTTCCCATTCCTTCCCGAAACTTTTCGCTGCGTTGCAAAGAGAGTCTGAAACCGATGCTCCGTGTCGCGCAGGGCGCCGCTACGTGTTCGGCTTAGTGAGTCGAGACGAATCTCACTACCAATGGCATTGTCTTGGGTTCTGTTCCGGCGACGCGACGCCGCTGTCCAAATGGGGGAAGTGGCCGGTCTCTTCGTCGTCACGCATCGCACCTGAACGACGCCAGGTGCGATGCGGAGACCTCGTCACGTCCTAATTGTTGGCTACTCCGAAGTAGGTCAGCGATTCGTAGCTGCGGAGAGTGCAGTTGTCGTCGAATTCGACCTGCCAGGCGAACGTGGCGGGAGTCGTATTCGTATCGAGCGTCGCCACCACCTGAGTTCCCCATGTGTAAGTGTAGATGCCGTTCTGGAGCGAGACGGGCGTCAACTCGATCTGCGGGAACGTTATGTATCTGCTGCCGTCGCGGAAGACGACCATTGTGAGGTGAGCCGGCGGCGGGACCTGTGGTTGCGTCATGCGATCGATGTTCAGAACCCACGTGCCACCAACCGAGTACGCTGGCGGATTCAGGATCTGACCTTCACAGGAGATGAACTCGCCGTGCGTAAGTCTGCCAGTGTAGTTTTGAGGGGGCTGCAGCGGAGGCACGCCAAGGGATGAACTCGCCGAGGTCACGAGAGTGGCGACTGCGGCGACGATATAAGTCAGGATATTTTTTCTGTTTTTCATAATTCGATTTCCTTCTTGTCTTGTTTTGGGTTTGTGGCCGTCGTTCTGGGTAATCCAGAGACGCAGACCGTTTCCGATTCCTTCCCGAAAGTTTGCGCCGCGTTGCAAAGAAACTGACGGGAGCCACAGCGCTCCTGCGTGTCGCGGTGCAATGCAACGCTCCGACTGGAGCGGGGCGGCTACTGCCGGGAACCTGTTTCGGTGCAAGCGAGGCGAAACAAAAGCCGCCACGCGGTGAGGCGTGACGGCTGATTCAAGATTAGGCTGTGTTATTGGCTGGGGTGCTTTACAGATTTCTGGTCGCTACCCGCCGCGTCAGGGCGTGTACACATAATAGATGACGTCTGTCAGCGATGTGGGGCCGGTGAACACAAACGTCCCATGCCCGTGGATTCCCGCCAGCGGGCCGGTGCCGGAGCCCACCGTCGTCACGTGGCTATGCCAATTGTCCCCGGTGAGGCTGCCTCCGCCACGATACCCGAGCGTGCCGCCGTTATAGCTCAGAACCTCGTCGAAGGTAAGGCTAAAGTCACCGTTGGCCGAACTGCGCTGGGCCAGGTGGCCTTCGACGATGCCGGTCACGACCGAACCGTCTGCCAGGCAGATGTCGTGCAGGCCGGTGAAGTCGAACTCGACGAATGTTTGCGAGCCGGCTTGCCGCACTTGAAAGTTCGATTGGCTGGTGAGCTGGACCGTCCCGTCGCAGCGCTCGGGCGCCGCGCCAGTCGTCGTCACAGCGAGTGCCATTACAGCAAGCGATGTATATAGGAATATTTGCTTCATAGGTGTTGTCCTTTGTATTTTTGTTTTCATGTTATTTAATTTCCTTTCATTGTGAGGTTGTTTCCCATTCCTTCCCGAAACTTTGCGCGACGTTGCAAAGAAAGTGACGGGAGTCACAGCGCTCTGCGTGTCGCAGTGCGATGCAACTCCCCGACTGAGCGAAGCGGCTAGAGCCGCGGGAACTATTTTTGTGCTAGTGAGGCGAAACAAAAAGCCGCCACGCGGTGAGGCGTGACGGCTGAGTCCGAGATTAGGCTGTGTTATTGGCTCGGGTGCTTTACTGATTGTTCAGAACGGTTTGCGGCGCTGGTCTGCTGACTTCCAGTTGCGCGCTCACCTTCTGAATTTGCGCTGCCTGAGCTTTTTGCTGCGCCGTGAGAACTTCCATTCCCTTCCCCCAGTTCCTGGACTTTGCGATGCTCTTTGAGGAACTCATTGAGCAACATCGCGTTCACCTGATCGTAGCGCACGCTCCGCGGGATTGCCTTCGGTCCGGATGGCTTGGCGCTGATTTCGTAGACGTTCGCGGCATCGAATACGCTTGCGCGAGGTCCCGCATAAGAGGGTGCAACTTTATTACGGCCGAGACCGTGGAGTCGGACGAGGTCTCGGTGTGGGAGTAGGCCTTTGTGAAGGCGTGGCGGTTGGCGTTGGTGTTGGCGTCGGAGTCGGAGTTGCGCCCGACAAGCAGACCGGGACGTCTGTGGTCTGGCCATTGGTAATAGTGAAATTACCTGTAGCAGTATCAAAGCTCGGTTTCGACACCGAGTAGCTGTGGCTGCCCTGCGTCAAAATGGCATCGTAAGTGCCATTGGCGATCGTAGCACCATAAAGCCTCTGGTCGACCGAAACCCATGCATTAGCCAGAGGTGCGCCTCCCTCACAGATGGTCACCACAAAGTGCGCAGTGCCTCGTGGCGCCGGGGTGCACTCGGTAAACTTGAAGTAGCCAATACGCGTGCGCCAGTTGAAGCTGGACGTCGTGTCGTAGTACTCGTTCGTGTAATAGAAGTTGCACTCGCCCACCGGATCAATGGTTAAGTCGCTGTAGTCGCCCCATCGGCTGTCGGTGCCAGTCTGGCTGCCGGTGCCATCAAAAAGGTGTTGTTCACCTGTCAAAATGTTTGGGGGATCGGTCACCAGACGTCCTGCATAGCGGAGTTGCGGGTTAATCGTGCTGCTGGAGGCGCTGAACCCAAGTACAAGGTTCCCCAAGTGATCCGACGTGATGCTGCCCATCCACCGCCAGGTGGTATCGGGCTGATAGGTGGCTTCCTGGGGGCGCGTCCAGTTTCCCCCATTCGTGCGGTGCACTTCGAGCCATCGAATCCCCGCCACGGCGTTGGCACTGACCGTGTAGTTGTCGAGCAGCGTTTCGACACCGTCGGCCCTCATGCGATAGGCGTTCCGGAACATCAACCGATCGGCGACGGCGTCCAGATTGGTGGCTGAGCCAAGTTGGGGCACGCAATTGCGGGTACTTGGGCAAAGCACGGTAAAGGCCGACGCCGGCACTGTGGCCTCCAATGTGAAAGTCGTGTTCGCCGGATTGATAAAGTCCGCATGAAACGCCCAGACCTTATAGACGAGAGGGTCGCCCTGGGGCCATGCCACGAAATGGTTCGGATCGCTGATTGGCGGCGGACGGCTGCTATCCAGATCGGAAGGCAGGAAGGTCGCCTCAGTCGGCCCGCCTGTGATCCCGACGGTTTGCCCCGTGGCGGATGGATCACCCACAAGCATTTTCATGCGGTCGAACACAAACGCCTGCGGCCCAAGAAACGCTGTGTGTGCCGGGTCGAAAATATTGGCAGCCATATAATAGCCGTCCGGCCACACGCCTATCTTCGGATAATCGAGGTAGTCGTTGGTGAGATGAAATTGGTAACGATAGTAAGCGCCGGTGGCGTCGCCCGTCTGAGAAACGGCGATACACTCATCCATCGGGACGCTGGCGCCGGTAGGAATGGCAGACTGGCTCACGACCCAGCGGTCCGCGAGCCGATCATAGTTCACTACCGGGTGGCCGCTGCCGGCAGTCTCACAGACCCCGCCAAACCCACCCCACAATGAGCGGATGGCAACGGGGCCAAATACGGATACACCTGTAACTTTATCCCAAACCTGGATGCCCTGATTCACCGTCTGCACGTACTGCGTCTTACCCACCTGGCCATTTGTATCGGGCGGCGCACAGTTGCAGACGACGCCGGGGAAAGGAATGCCGTCCCAAGTAAGGATTGGGCCGGGAACAGCCGGCGTATTGACCAGGCGCTGGAAGAAACTGTCTTGAACCACTGGGTCAGGGCCGTCTTGATGCTTATGTGGGATCTTTGGGCTAAGGTTCGCTTTGTGCTCTTCGCCTAATTTTTCGCGCGGCGGCCATTCCAGGAGCTGCTCCCGCAGCGGCCGCGACGCGTCGGCGTGCGAGGCGGGGATCACGATCATTTGGCCTGGGTGTTGTGCTTTGGGTTCTTGAGCTTGCGCCTGAGTTGCGTTTGCCTGGGCAGACGCGTTCGAGAACGTGCCAAGAGCCAGCAGCGCCAGGAAGACGCCGGCCAGAACAACAAACAGGCCAATTAAAACACGAAGATTAAAGAAGGCTGATTGCGAAGAGGATTTCTTTTTCATTCGTTTCTCGTTTTGGGTTTCAATGACTTCCCGTCATGAGAAGTCACTGACTACGTTTTCTATCACTTTCATGGTTCTGGTCTCGTTCTGGGCAATCCGGAGACGCAGACCGTTTCCCATTCCTTCCCGAAAGTTTGCGCCCCGTTGCAAAGAAAGTTGGAATCTCGCGCGCGTTCGCGCCGCCAATCATTTCGGCGCGCGTGAGCCGATGATCTTGTCGACGCGCAGGTCGCCCAGTTTCAACTGACCGTAGCCCGGGTATCCGCCGATCTCTTCCCTGCCTGCGAGCAGTTGTTGGAATTCCGGAACGCTACGAACTGGGTCCCACACCGGATCGATTTTGAGTCGGTTCAGGGATACGGCGATGCCTGCGGGAATGGAGAGCAAATGGCGCAGGGTTTTGACAGCTTCGGGTGCCTCGCCGGTGCGCGCCTGGATTTGCGCCAGTCCGACGGCGAAGGAGGGGCCGCCGAAAGCATCCTTCTCGATCGGCAACCATTCAGCCGCCTGATACGCCATCCGCAGGGCGTCAGCCTTGCGCCCAAGGGCGAGATAAACCCAGCTTAATTGTGTCATCGCAAAGCCATCGTCCGGCCGCTCGCGCAATCTCGCCTCCATCAGTGCGCAGGCTTCTTCGCTCTCGGCTTTTTCGCCCGCCGCATCCCCCGCCAGCACACGAATCGCCACCCGCGCCACAAGTCGCGAAACACGCTCCCTCGGATCATCGTTCTCGTTCTTCGCATGCTGCAAGGCGCCGGGGAAGTCTCGTTCCAGGACGTGAAGATAACCGAAGTCTTCGATGATATTCGACACGCTCCCGCGGACCGCGTTTGTCGTAAGGGTGACGCCGGACGGCAGGGAGCCAATGACACGCCTGGCGGCGTTGGTCCGCCCGTCCCCATTGACACAGCTGAGGAACAAATTGCGCAGGGCACCCTGATTGTGGGGATGTAGCGTGATTGAACGGGACGCAGCCCGCTTTGCGTCGTTCCACTGGCGCAGATTGACGTAGCTGGCGGCTATATTTGCCGGAATGGTGTCGTCCAGAGGGTTCAGTTCTTCGGCCCTGGCCATCTCGACCAGCGAGCGTTCCCACTGCCCCATCCGCCGATAAACGTAGCCGGAAAACTTTCGTGCATCCGCGTGATTCGGCTGGAGTTCGAGGGCACGCTGAAAGGCCGGAAGAGCCTGCTCATAATCCCGGTGGCCCATATAATAAAACAAGGCGAGTGAGACGTGCGATTCTGCGAAATCGGGCGCGATCGCGAGCGCTCCATCCACGAGCGTCTTCACCTCCTCCAGTTCGACTGGCGTTAGCGGGGTCACCACCCAATGCCACCAGAGCCGGTTGCGGGCGAGGCGTGCGGCCGCGACAGCGAAACTCGGGTCGAGACTCAAGGCCCGCCGGTAGAAGTCGGCAGCACGATCAAGCGGTTCTGCAGTTACCAGGCTTTCGCCCCGTCGCTGTTCATACTCCCCTCTCAAAAATAAGTCGTAAGCCTCTGGATCGCGTGTGGCTGCCGCTGCCAGCACGACCGCTTCACTCGCCGAGAACTTCGCGCGCAAAGCATTGCCGATTTCCTGCGAGATTTCGCTTTGGATGGCGAAGACGTCTCTCAAGTCGCTGTCGTAGTTTTTTGTCCAAACGCGCCTGTCCGAACGTGCATCAATGAGCTCAACGTTTACACGCACTCGCTCGCCATCCTTTTGCACGGTTCCTTGCAGAACCGTGGCGACACCGAGTTCTTTCGAGACGCTCCTCAAGTCCCTGGGCTTGCTCCCATACTTCTCGGTGGAAATCCGCGAGATGACCTTCAGGTCTGCCACACTCGCGAGCTTGGTCAGGATCTGGTCCTGAATACCTTCGGCGAAGTGGGGGTTGCCTTGGTCGGCGTTTAGGTTTTCGAATGGGAGGACCGCGATGCTTTTGGCAGGGACATTCGCGGGCAATGCGTGTTCCTGCGATCGTCGGAATACCGGGAGCGCAACTGCGCTGGCCAGCGCGATGACCGCAGCAGCCAGTGCCAGACGACGCGGGGTCTTCCAGCGATCGAGAAACTGCTCGCGGCAGTCTTGCAATTTCGAGGTGAGCGCGCGGACACCGGGCCGCGCAGCGGGCTCGGGTGCAAGCATCGACACGAGCAGCGAAATAAGGCGGCTTGGAACGCGTGCCGTCTTCAGCTGTTCGATCGGCAGAGCTCGCGAGTGCTGGCTCGCGCGAATCTGTTCGATGGTCGTGCCTCGGAAAAGCCTATTTCCGGTAAGCAGATACCAGAGAGTTGCGCCTAACGAATAAATGTCCGAGCGAACGTCGACCCGCGCATCAGTGAATTGCTCCGGACTCGCGAAGGCTGGTGTGCCGACAAATCCTCCTTGCGTTAAGCCCATCGCATCCGGCTTTTCCGCAAGCGCTTTCGCCACGCCGAAATCGATCACCTTTACGACGTTCTCGGCTTTTTCAGCTTTACCGGGACTCGACTCGTTTGCATCCGGCGCGGCGGCGACCAACATCAAATTCGCC
>JBJMGM010000202.1:0-27037 GCA_045807905.1 Bryobacteraceae bacterium
AATGGTCGTTATCCAAAAGGCAAGCGGAGCATACGTTCCGAGCGTAACTTTCCGAAAATCAGAATTGATGAGCCAACGCATGAGCCAAGCTCGCCAGAAGAGTTCCTCGATGACGGGCACGATGGCGATAGCTCGCAGAGCCCGCCAGCTCAGTACCCACATGCTCCGAAGTTCCGCTGCCGGTATGGAGGAATGAGCGCGGCCGACAATCGCATTCGAGAAAAGCGAGGTGGCGCGATACCCGGGAAACAGGAGATCGGGAGTGATCCAGATGCAGAAGACGGCGAGACCGACAGCGATGCTTGCGAGCGCGTGACACGGTCTGATCGGAATGTCGGGAGGCCAAAAAAAGACGCATAGCGCAGCCATGATGAGGACACGAATGGGCGCTTCGAACCGGAGAGTGATAGGCCACCGCTGGAAAACCTCTAGAAAGATGACGAACAGCGCAAACGGGGCCACATAGCTTATGGACGGATAATTTTGATCCCAACCACGTACGTGCAGATGAACGGCCACGCAGAGGCTAGCCGATCTGATTCACGAAAAAACGAATCTTGTCTTGCTCATCTGGCTGTGAAGCATTCTTCAATGCTTTCCCGGCTTCCTCCCGCGCCCCCTGCTTATCGCCTTGCTTCAAGAGCGCCATCGCCAGGTGCAAATGGAAGGTCGCGTTCTTAGGCTCTTCTTGGACTACCTGGCGGAACATGCGCACTGCTTCAGGATTCAAATTCTTCTGAAAGTAAATGAACCCGAGGGTGTCAGAGATGTCCGGATTATTGGGATATTTCTTTTTCGCGCGCTCAGCAAACGTCATGGCCTGATCGAGATTTGTTCCTGTTTGAGCGCTAAGAAAGGCGAGATTATTGAGGGCGAGCGCATTTTCGGGATCGATGCCCAACACCTTGTTGTAAATGTCGACAGCTTCTTTCTTCCTGTTTAGGGCCTCCAAGAGCATGGCTTGATTGAGAAAAGCCTCGGCGCTGCTAGGGTTGGTGCTGCACGCTTGCTCGAAGGACGCGAGCGCGGGTTCATGTTCTCCGAGTTGCCGCTGCATGACGCCGAGCCGCAGCCACACATCGCTGGAGTTTTGCATCCTCGTGAGCACGCGTTTATAGTTGTTCGTGGCTTGCCGAAACAGAATTCTCGCGTGTTCCGGATCGGACTTCATGGAGGCGATTCCCACGGCCGCTTCGATGTTTGCCAGCTGATAACGATAGGAAGGGATTGTGGGGTTCTTTTCAACGAATTCCTGGAGGGCCCGGACAGCCTCATCACCTTTTCCTTGCGTCAATTTCACACTTTGCAATCCGAAAAACCCGCGATTATCGGGTGGATTGGAGGTCCACATGCGCCCAAATTCGCTCGAAGCCTTTACCAGTTGGTTTTGGCTTAAATACACATTTGCAAGCGTGAGACGAGCATCATTCATTTGTGGATACTGCCGTAACAGCGCCTCAAGCTCCGGAAGTGCTCGGTCAGCTGAGTTGAGTCCAATCAAAGCGCGACACCGTACTAAGCGGGCATCCCGTACTAAGCGGGCATCCGCATTGCCGGACTCAGATGCGAGAATCACCTCCGTCTGCTCCAGCGCCTTAGCTTGCTGTCCGCGATCTTGATATATGTGCGCGGCGATTAAGCGCGCAAACGTCAGTGTCGGCTGCTGTCGGATCGCTTCCAGCGCTTCAGTCAAGGATTTGTCGTTTTCATTCAAGCTGAGATAAGCGCGCGCAAGGTCGAGGTGGAGTGTGGGATCGGCAGGATTCTTCTGAACCAGACCTTTTAGCTCGGTTAGCGATTTCGTCGCGTCAGTCTTCAGGCCCGTTTCGAGAAGGAGCGATGCGTACATTCGGTTTGTAAAATTGTCTTTCGGGTTCTTTTCAGCCAGCGCTTTTGCTAAACGAATCGCGTCATCACGCCGGCCGAGCATGGCATAGGTCGTGACAATTCGCTGATCGTAATGCAAAGCGTTCTTCGGGTCTTCTTCGGTGCCGTGCTGGTACTGTTCGAGAGCTTGATCTAGGTTTCCCGCGCGAACGTAGAAATCGCCCGCCATGTCTCTTCTTGCGGGAAAGCTATTGTTACCGATGACTTGCCCGATGAGGGCGTCGGCTTCAGCAAAGCGGTTAACTGCGAGAAGATAGTTTGCAAGGTTCGTTACCGCTTTGGGATTAGAAGGATCGTTCGCGACACGTTCGCGAAGCACAGCCTCGGCTTTTTCAGGATTGTTCTGGTGTTTGTATAGCAGAAATAGGAAATCGTAGCCCGGGCCCCACGTTTTGTCGTGGGCAATCATGTTCTGCGTGAGCGTTTCGGCTTCGTCTGGGCGTTTCCCAGCCCCCGCAAGCGTTTCGGCATACCAGCCGACGATCTCGCGAGAATAGGGCTTTATGCGATTCGCTTCGGCGAAGCTTGCGAGCGCCTTATCGATGTTCCGGTCAGCCAAATTTAAAAAGCCTTGCAGCCGAATCCCGTCGAAAGAATTCGGTTCGTGTTGCAGGATTTTTGACGTCAACTCGCGAACGTCTGCCAGAAGCGTCTTGAACTTTTTGGGATTGCTCGAGTAAATTAAAAGGTAGATCTCGGCGAGCTTGCCCTCCGCGTCGGTATTATTCGGCTTCAGGTCGACGGCTCGCCGCAAGAACTTCGAGGCCTCAAACGGATCTTTTTGATCGAGCAGGTTCAGGCCTTCGCGATAATAGGCCTCAGCATTCGTTTTGTCTTTCGCAATGGCTTTCCTATATAGGATGGAAGCTTCCCTATATTTTTTGTTCTGGTGGTAATTGTTGCCGCTGGCCAAGAGCTTTTGGGAGCTCTGGGTACACCCTGCACTAAAAAGCAAAGCAGAGAGGACCGCAAAGGCGAGAAGAGACTTCATTCCATTTTGGATTGTAAGGAAAGGCGACGTATCGGACAATCTGGCGCGGGTGATACGTGGTCGGACATGTCCGAGGGGATGTACGTCTAATAACGGCCGCTTGATCTTTGTGTTTCCTAGCGGATCCGACGTCGCCGCGCGCATCTTCGGGCGAGAGTCACTCTTTTGTTCAACCCCAACAACCAAATCCAGCTTGCCATCGGATGTGTGGAATCACGCGGTTTTGTGGGGAACTGAAAAGAAGCGTGTAAACGAATAAAAAGAGCTTTTCCTGGTGGACGGCATGGGGTTCGAACCCACGACCCCCACGTTGCGAACGTGGTGCTCTCCCAGCTGAGCTAGCCGCCCACTCTCTAATGCACGCGACGGAATGCAGTGCATTCTGCGTGCAATGGTCGTGACCACGATCCTCAATATAACACCGCACGCCACCCCCCATGCTAGGATGACTGTTCACGCCGCCTGCCTTTATGGTTCTTTCCGATGTCGATATCCGCCGTTACTTCCTACAGGGCAAGATCCGCATCACCCCCGAACTTCCGCACGAGCAAATTGGAAGCTGCTCGGTAGACTTCCGCCTAGGCACTGAATTTAGCGTGTTCGAACACAGCCGCCACCCCTACATTGATGTCCGCGAAAAAGGAGCAATTCAGGACATCATGCGTACCATTCACGTCAAGCCTGGGGACGCATTCATTCTGCAGCCCCGGGAATTCGCGCTTGCGATTACGGAAGAAACTCTCGAACTGGACGACGATGTTCTGGGACGGCTCGAAGGCCGGTCCAGCCTCGGGCGAATTGGCATCATCGTGCACGGAACGGCGGGCCTCTTCGATCCAGGGTGGCGCGGTCGGGCCACATTGGAGCTCAGTAATCTGGGCATTATGCCTGTTGCGCTGTATCCAGGTATGCGAATCTGCTCCTTCACATTTGAGCAACTCTCGTCGCCCGTGTCAGTACCGTATTACAAAAAGGCTGGCAACAAATACGCAGGCCAGACCCAACCCATGGCGAGCAAGTTAACTGCGGAAGTTGTCGAAAACAGAGATTAGAAGCCGGTTCTACCGGCCTGAGGAACCGAATCCTGCGATACCGCGGGTGGACTCAGCCAGATCACCTTCCTCCCACTCCACTGGCTCGTACTTGGCGACTACCAATTGCGCGATTCGATCGCCGGCGCTAATGTCGTATGCTGTTTTTCCGAGATTCAGCATGATGACTTTCAATTCCCCGCGGTATCCGGGGTCGATGGTTGCAGGCGAGTTTGGCAGCGTTATCCCGTGCTTCAGCGCTAACCCGCTCCGCGGCCGAATCTGCACCTCGAATCCGCAAGGAATTTCAAGAGCGAGCCCGGTCGCCACGGCCTGCGGGATACCCGGCTCGAGCAGCACTCCTTCCACGCACCGGACGTCCATTCCTGCATCTTCGGTCGGCCCGTGCGCATAGTCGGGAAGGTGAGCGGCCGGATGCAGCTTTTTGATTCTGATTCGCATGAGGAATCCGCTATGATAGCGACTTCATGTCAGGGGTAGCGGGGGTTCGCAACTCTTCCAAAAAGCGCGTGCTCACCGTTGCCCCGATGCCTCCTGAGAAGTTGGCCTACGCGCTTGCTCGATATAGCCGCTCGCCGGATTCGATTAGCGACTCAATCGAATGGGTTCGTTCGCACGACTCAGCCAAGTTTCTGGAGAATTTCTACTTTCAATACGGGCATGCCTCAATTGCTGACCTTGGACATGTGACGGTCTGTTTTGAGGGAATTTCCGAGTTAGCAGCAACCGAAATTGAAGATGAACAACTTTGGGACGGGCAGGCCCGAAGCTCGCGGTATCAGGACTTCTCCACGGCCAGCAGCGTGGTTCCTCCAGAGCTCATGGCCGCCGAGTCAGACGCCTACCAGCAGGCCGCGCAAAATCTGCTGAGCGCCTACGGTCTGGTGCACAAACGTGCATTCTCATCGCTTGAGGAGCAATGGCCCAAGCCAAGCGAAATGAATGCCGAGGCATATCGCCGCAATATTGCGGCACGAGCGTTCGATGCAGCGCGCTATCTGCTACCGATGGGTACCCCGACCGGAGTTGGGCAAGTGACCAGCATACGAACGCTCGAGAAGCAAATACGCCGGCTGAAAGCTTCGGAGTTCCAGGAGGTCAGGGAATTAGCTGAGGAACTGACGAGAGCGTGCGCAGCTACTCCCGATTGCGTGTGGCACTCCAACGATACGCCCGAATCGCTCGCCCCCACCTTGGCGCGTCACGCCGATTCTGATGAATACAGCGGGCGACTGCGTGCGGACCTGACGGAATGGGCAGTGCACCATTTACCAAAATCCGCCGGCCAAAGCGCAACTCAAATACCAGTCGACCTGCTGCAGCCGGCGGATCACCTAGCCGATATCTGCGCAACGCTTCTGTATCCCGTTACTGACCGGCCGTATCGTGAGTTGTACGAGCTGGCTTGTGAATGGCCCCTCAGTCGTAGGCAGGACATCTTAGCGGTTGCGCTCGGAACCCGGAGCCGTCGGGACGAACTGCCCCGTCACTTTCGGGCCACGCCATACGTGTTCGATTTCGTCATGGATATTGGCGCATACCGCGACCTGCACCGCCACCGCCGTTGCCAGCAGTTCCGGCAGCCATACACAAATCATCTCGGTTACGAGCAGCCCGAGTTGCTGTCGAGGTGCGGAGCGGTCGAGCCATATCAGCAAGCCCTACAGCATGCCGATGAGGTAATTCGAGCACTCCCCCAGCCAGCGGCGCAATACTTGCTTCCGCTCGCTTCAAAATCACGCTTTCTCTTTAAAATGGACTTCGCCGAGCTGGAGTACATCTCCCGTCTGCGCAGCGGTGTCAAAGGACATTTCTCCTATCGGAAGATCGCCTGGGAGATGAAGCAAGCTCTGGAGCGCCTAGACCCGGCACTTGGAGCCCTGGTTCAAGCCACTCCGCCCTGGGTCGAGGATCCGCTGCATCGGTGAAGACAACTAGGCAAGATTCAACGTTTTCATCAGCGTGCCGCGTTCAGCCTGAATCTTCTGCTGCAGCATCATGATCGCGTAGATTAATTGCTCGGGCCGGGGCGGGCATCCGGGCACGTAAATGTCGACTGGGATCACTTGGTTAACCGGCACCAGTGCATAGTTGCTAAACACGCCTGTTGAGGTTGCGCACGCGCCCATAGAGATGACCCACTTGGGTTCAGGCATTTGGCGGTACAGCTGGCGAATCACCGGCGCCATTTTGTTCGAAACCCTGCCGGCAATGATCATCAGGTCCGACTGCCGGGGCGATCCCCTGAATACCTCTGCACCGAAGCGAGCCGCATCATATCTTGAAGCCATCATCGACATCATTTCGATCGCACAACAGGCAAGGCCGAAGGTCATCGGCCAAAGGGAGTTCTTGCGCGCCCAATTCAGGGCATTATCTAACGTTGTCGTGATAATGCTCTCGCGGAATTCCGCACCTTCGTCCTGATCCATCCGCGCGAAGAGTTCAGGTGGCTGGCTGATTTCGAAGCTTTCTGAATCGCCCACGTACAAATTATCCCATGCGCCAACTGTGCGGTAGATGATTGGTAAGGTGCTTCGAAATGAGAAACTCGATCCGGCATCTAAATTACAGTGCCTTCCCAGGAAATCGTATTTGAGCCAGCCTCGAGCTACGACGATGCGCTGGCACGAGCCGCCAATGAAACCAGCATTGATCGCGAATACTGGGATGTTCTGCATAAAAAACACGAGGTATCGAGCGAGGTCCAGCGTCGCATCTTAGCCGCGTTAGACTGGGATGTTTCAAGCTTCCAAAGTCTTGAGCGGGAACGCGCCCGGCGTTTCGAACAGAATGCGACGTCTGTGACGCCGACGACTTTGGTAATCAGCGTATCTGAAAAAGCCGTTCCACTCACGCTTTCTGCTTCTTTGGCCGGACCGGTTTCTTATGAAATATTGCTGGAGGATGGCAATCGCCTCTCGGGTACCCTCGATACTTCCCAGCTGAATCCGGTACACCAGATGATCAAGGGCGATCGGAGGTGGTCGACGTACAATCTGCCTCTTCCGGCAGAACTCCCGCTTGGTTATCACGAACTAAAACTTTTAGTCGATGGAAGATTGACAGGAGAAAGCCATCTAATCGTATGTCCGGATCGGGCTTACGTTCCGGAGAACTTGAATGCGGGTGGTCGAACGGCAGGCTTAAACGTCACGCTGTACGGTTTGCGCTCTGATCGAAACTGGGGCTGTGGGGATTTCACGGATTTGCGCCGTTTGATCGATTGGGCTGCGGCGGAGATCGGGGTCAGCTTTATAGGCCTGAATCCGCTGCATGCGCTTCACAATCGAGTTCCGTACAACACGAGCCCTTATCTGCCCTTATCAATTTTCTATAAAAATCTCATCTACATCGATATCGAAAGCGTTCCCGAATGTAGCTCATCACGTTGTGCACAGCGTTTGCTGCGATCTCCCGAGGTACAGGACACCATTCGTAAGCTTCGCGAAACCGAATTCGTCCAGTACCAAGAAATCGACCGGTTGAAACGAATATTTCTGAAGACCTTGTTTCGCGAGTTTCGGCGCAATCGGGAACAAAACCTTCCCCGCGCGAAAGAGTTTTCGGAGTACTTGAAGCGCGAAGGTAACCTGCTGCAAAAGTTCGCCTTATACTGCGCGCTCGATGAAGTGCTACATAAGCAGGATCGCAACCGCTGGACATGGCGCGATTGGCCTGTCGATTACCAATCGCCTGATTCGCAGGCTTGCCGCCAATTTGCTGAACGGCATTCAGATCTTGTCAACTTCTATAAATACGTTCAGTTTGTCGCCGACGAGCAGCTCTCGGCAGCCGATGCCTACGCGAAGCAGCGGCTTCCGATCGGCCTTTACCACGATCTGGCATTAGCAACCGACAATGCTGGGTCAGATCTGTGGGCTCATCGGGACTTTTACGTGAATGGCTGCCGAGTCGGCGCACCGCCTGATGATTTCTCGCCCAATGGTCAGGATTGGGCGTTCCCGCCTCCCCGTTCCAGCGCTCACCGCGAAAATGGATATCGACTTTATCGCGAGAGCATTGGCAAAATTGTCAGCCGCGGCGGCGCACTGAGAATTGACCATGTGATGCGGCTGTTTCGTCTGTTTTGGATTCCTGACGGCGTCAATGCGGCACAGGGCATCTATGTCCGAGATAATGCCACGGATCTGATGCGGATCTTGGCGCTCGAGAGTGTGCGCAGTAAGAACATCATTATCGGCGAAGACCTGGGTACCGTGACCGATGAGATTCGGCATATGCTCAGCAGTTTCGGCATCTTAAGCTACCGTCTTTTTTATTTCGAGAGGCACTCTGACAGATCGTTTAAGCACAGCTACGAATACCCAGGGCAGGCCCTAGTATCTTCGACCACGCACGATCTTCCGACGATTGCAGGGTTCTGGCAAGGCCGTGATATTGAAAGCCGCAAGGCCGCTGGATTAGCAAACGAACGAGAGTACGACGCTCAATGGGAGGATCGGAAGCGTGAAAAGCAAAAGATGCTCGACATGCTTCACTCCGAATACTTGCTTCCGCAATATTACGCACGCAATGCCGAGCACGTCCCGGAAATTGACGGCGACCTCCACAACGCAATCATCGGGTTCCTGGCGCAAGTTCCGTCCATGATCTTGCTCCTCAATCACGAAGACTTCACCAAGGAGACAGAGCAGCAGAATTTGCCCGGTAGCACGGCTCAATACCCCAATTGGCAGCGTAAGATGAAGGCAAAAATCGAAGAACTCCGCTCATCGCCATGGCAACCCTACTCGGCGATGTTCAGGGATCAGCTAACTCGAACCGGACGGCATTGAGAATGACCGTGAAATCGGTTGCGACCCTTTGGCTGCTGGGGTTAATACATATGGCGGCATTTGCTCAGAATGAGCGGCCCACTGCACGCGAAATCATAGAGCGAATTCAAAAGAACATCGGGGTGCCTTGGCGAACCGAAACCGTCGATACGTTCAAAGCCGGCAATCCTGATACCGCTGTGACGGGCATTGCTGTCACGATGATGGCTACGCTCGACGTACTCGAGCGCGCCGCTGGATCAGGCAAAAACCTGATCATCACGCACGAGCCTACGTTTTACAATCACCTGGATGTAACAGACAATCTGAAGAAGCAAAATGATCCGGTGCTCGCCGCCAAGGAAACCTTCATCCAAAAGCATGGTCTGGTGGTTTGGCGATTCCACGACCACTGGCACGCGCGAAAGCCGGATGGCATTCTGCTCGGTATGACACACGCACTCGGATGGGAAAAGTTCCAAAACCCGGCGCTAGAGAATCTCTTTGTGCTTCCCGCAACCACACTGGACGACATGGCCCAACGCATTAAAACACGGCTCAGCATCCGCGCGCTGCGTGTCATCGGTGATCCGAAGATGAAAGTGACAGGAGTGGCATTCCTCCCGGGTGCTGCCGGTTCCGCCAAACAGATCTGGCTGCTCGAGCGTAAAGACGTCGAAGTTTTGCTGATCGGTGAAACACCTGAATGGGAGACCGTCGAATACGTGGCCGATGCGGTCACCGAGCAGAAGCGGAAGGCGCTCGTAATCCTCGGCCACATTCCCTCCGAGCAAGCGGGGATGGAGGAATGTGCGGGTTGGCTCAAAACCTTCATCCCGGATGTGCCGATCGAATTCGTTCCCGCTTCCGAGCCCTTCTGGCTCCCGTCCGGGCCGGTAATTTCTCGTCCCATTTCCGAACATTCAGCCTTCTCGCAACCGCGCGCAACCCGTTGATCTCGCGTTTTGCGGACAGCGGCCCGCTTCGTGCACTGAATCCCGGCATGCTGCAAAGTTTGCGCTACACGGTTCGTAGTCTGATTCGTACCCCCAGCTTCACCATCGCCGCGCTGATCTGTCTGGCATTGGGCATCGGGGCCACTTCTGCAATCTTCAGCATTGTGAACGCGGTAATCCTGCGACCGCTCCCCTACTCGAACTCGAATCGCCTCGTCCGTATCTATACGGAATTTCCTACTTTTCCCAACGGGGGTCTTCACAAGTTCTGGGTTTCGGAGCCGGAAGTCTTTGATCTCAGGGCAGCGAGGTCTTTTGAATCGATCGGTGCATGGGCAACGAGCGGTAGCAATATCGCGGCGCTTAGCCGACCCGTCCGGGTGACCACCAGCTTCGTTAATGCTGATCTGCTACCGCTTCTCGGTGTCAGGCCTCTGCTTGGCCATACGATCACGCGGGAAGATGATGTACCAGGCGCAGCACCCGTTGTCATTTTGTCGTACGGTTTATGGAAGCGCGTCTTCGGAGGCAATCCGAACATTATTGGAAAAGACACATACCTGAACAGCGCAAAGGCCACGATCATAGGTGTTATGCCGAAGGGTTTTGTATTTCCACCCGGTGCAGTCGACCAAACCGAAGCATGGTCCGCCTTGCAACTGAACCCAAAGAGCACGAGTCGGGGTAGCCACAACTATAATGTTCTGGGTCGCCTCCGTCCTGGCCTCACTCTGGCTCAAGCACGCGATGAGATGTCACGCTTGGTTGCTCGCTGGGGTGAAGCCGAATCGCCCAACCATCACGTGTTCAGTCCAAAGCATCATCCCGTTTCCATCTATCCTTTCTATGACGAAGTAATCGGTGGCGTGAAAAAGGCCATGCTGATGTTGCTGGGTGCCGTAGTCTTCGTATTGCTCATCGCGTGCGTCAACGTAGCCAATTTGCTGCTGGCTCGCAGTGAAGCACGGCAGCGCGAAATCGCAGTCCGCAGGGCAATGGGCGCATCGACGGGCGATCTTTTGAAACAGTTCGTCACCGAGGGTGCATTTCTTTCTCTATCGGGTGCCGTGCTCGGAGTGGTGCTCGCCTTCCAGAGCCTAAACCTAATAGAGGCGACAAACTCAGGCAGCATTCCACGAATCGAGGAAATCCAGCTGGATTGGTCCGTTCTGTTCTTTACGCTCGCTGTATCGCTGCTCACTGCGATCCTTTTTGGCCTGGCACCCTTCATACATGTCTCCGCGATTCGCGTTTATGACACGTTGAAGTCCTCAAGCGGCCGCGCGTCCTCTACTATTGCATCGAATCGCTTCCGGCGCGCCTTGGTGGTAGCTCAAGTGGCAATGGCGTTCTTACTGGTGGCTGGTGCTGGCCTAATGGTTCGTGGTTTCTGGAACCTGCAACAAGTAAATCCTGGGTTCAATACGCAACGAATATTGACGTTTGATATCACTCTTCCGCAAACCACCTACAAAGACGACAATGCTCGTAGGAATTTTTGGGCACTGGCCCAGGAGCAGCTGAATCAATTACCTGGTGTTATTTCTGCGACGGCAATGGATGGATTACCGCCGCTGCGCGCTGAAAACGACAACGACACTGATATTGAAGGTTTCGTTCGCGTGCCCAACGGGCCCATTCAAAATGTCGCTTACTATCAGATCGCCGGAGATCGCTTTTTTGAAACGCTCGGCGCGCGTTTGATCGAAGGACGATTTTTGGAGCAACGGGACGGCAATAAAAATACGCCTGGCATCGTGATCAATGAAACTATGGCCCGGACCTTCTGGCCGCATCAGCGGGCAACTGGCAGGCGCATACGCCCAAGCGCGCCTGGTGAACCCTGGTGCACGGTTGTGGGTGTCGTGGCTGATATGAAGAATGCCGGTCTCGACAAGCCGACAGGAACCGAATTGTTCATACCATACCGGCTCGCTCCGACTTCTACTCCGATCATCGCCGTAAAGACAACCGGCGATCCCCTCTCGGCGACGAGCCAAGTTCGGCGGATTATTGCGTCGATTGATCCCAGCTTGCCGCTTGCCAGAATTCGCACAATGGACGACGTAATGGCCGCCGCAAGTTCCCGCCCTCGGTTCCTCACGCTCATCCTCACCATGTTTTCTGTCCTCGCCCTTGGACTTGCAACGGTGGGCATTTATGGCGTGATTTCGTATTCAGTCGAGCAGCGCACGACCGAATTCGGCATCAAGATGGCGCTCGGCGCAGAACCGGGACAGTTACTCCTAAGCGTGATCAACCAAGGTCTGGTAATGGGAGTTATCGGAGTGGGCGTCGGGATCGTGGGCGCACTGGTTTTAACGCGATCACTCGAGGGCCTAGTGTTCGGAGTCTCGCAGTTTGATCTGCCTTCAGCCGCGTTGACGGCGCTTATGTTAATGCTCGCCACCGTCGCCGCATGCTTTCTGCCCGCTGTTCGAGCGATGCGAATTGAGCCTGTCAGGGCCTTGCGGTACGAGTGAGATGATCCTCTGCATACATTCGAAACACGCCCTCAGGATCAGACCCTGCCTTGTGGAGTAAGCGGTCGCTAAGCGTTCGGGCGAGATCGTCCAAAGCTGCGCGGAGTGCGGCGCCAGCCAAGTGGAGGCGATCCGGAGTTCCAATGCCGCGTCCGCAACGCGACCAGATACGGTAGCGACTCCGGTGGAGAGGCGCAGGCGCTCTCGACCGAAAGTAGTAGATGATCGGGAAGTGAATCAGGTCCACGCGCGTTCGAATTACATCCAGCGCCCCGGACCGCCTGTCCAATAGATCAGCGCAAAACAACAGCCTGCGCAGACGTCCAACGTAGAATGACGAGGACCAGCGAAAGCGGGCCTGCCAGGGAGAGTGTCGAGGCGCGGGAACGTAAAAGCCGAAACAGCGTCCGCCCTACGAAATCGCCGCGTGATCCCCTGCGAGTCGGGTGAAACAGGTCCTGGAAAATCTCTCGAAACGCGAACGCCAGGATGAGAACAGCGGGGACAGCTTTCAATGCCCACACAGGAGGCAGACCTACTTCAGGACCGAATTAGCTTCGCAACCGCATGCATGGTGTTGACGGCTTCATCCGGTATGCGTCCCGTTTTGTCTGGTCCGAGATTAAGAAGCAAGTTGGCATTGCGTGTCATGCAAGCGTGATATGCATTTGCGATCACTTCCGCACTTTGCGTTTTAAAACCTTCGCGCCAAAACCAGCTATGCATAGTCGGCATCGGCGCATAGATCGGGCCGGTTGGCAACCAGGTCTCCATCGGCATGTAGTACGTTTTGCCTTCGAATTTGATATGCGGATCATGCCCTTCCGCAGGCGGCAAAGTATCCTCGGCGTTGATCACGTCCGAAGGCCAGCTCGGTGGTTCGCAGATTCGTCCTTGGTTTCGCCGGCTCTGCTTAAAGCCCTGGTTGTCCACGATAACGCAGTTTGGATTCAGCTTTTTTACGAGTCTGTATAGGTCCCAGCGCTGCTCTTGGGAAATCTTCCACGTAATGTCGAAAAGCTGATAGATTGCACCGGGATATCGCGTGTGCAGTTCCGTTACGTGATGCTGGATGAGTTTGTAATAATCCGGCAAAACTGGCGCGTTCCAATCAAACTTACCGCCCTCATTGTGAGGGTCCAGAATGCAGTAATAGAATCCTGGACGTATATTGAATTCCTTGCAAGCGGCGATGAAAGCTGCGACCACGTCGGTCTTGTTCGCGCTTGCGCCCACGTCGTAGTCGTACGCTTCTGAGTCCCACAAGCAGAAACCTGACATGTGCTTGGCGGTCAGAACTGCATATTTCGCACCGAGCTCATGTGCCACGCTGATCCATTGCCGCACGTCGAGGTTACTGGGGTTGTACGTCGTCGCGGGCACTTTCCCCGTTTCGTAATCGTCGCCTGTAAACGTATTCATGCTGAAGTGAAATGACACGCCGAAACGCAGCCGCTCGTATTCAGCTAATAACGGCGTCTTCTCCGTAGCCGGGCCGACGGGTTCTGTGGCGCTTAGTAACGGCTTATTACTGGATCCTGTCATTAGGCCAGCTATAGGAACGGCAATCTGTTTTAGTAAACGACGTCTGTTCATTCAAACCTCCGTATTCAAATCTCCGCAAGTACGGCTTTATGCGGCAAGCGCCTGCTCCAGATCTTCTTTCAGATCCTCCAGCTCTTCGACTCCAACTGAAAGTCGAATTAGGCTATCGGATATCGCCGAACCTCGCTGTTCAGCCGACACGGACGAGTGGGTCATGATAGCCGGGTGCTCGATCAGGCTTTCTACACCACCAAGACTCTCGGCCAGCGCAAAGACCCGGCACCGCTCGAGCATTCTGCGAGTGTACGAAATGTCACCTTTCAAGACAGCTGAGATCATGCCGCCGAACGCGTCCATTTGCCGCCGTGCAAGCGCGTGCTGTGGATGTGAGTCGAGACCGGGATACATAACACGGTCGACCGCGGGATGCTGCACAAGCCACTCAGCTAGCGCTTGTGCATTTGTACAATGGCGCTCCATACGTAAATGCAAGGTCTTTAAACCTCGGAGAGCGAGGAAGGAATCGAATGGACTTGCGATTGCTCCCACTGCATTCTGAAGGAAGCTCAAACGCTCTCCCAGATCTGGACTGGAAACGACGATAACGCCCCCAACAATGTCCGAGTGACCGTTCAAGTACTTAGTCGCCGAATGCACGACGATATCGAATCCAAATTCCAACGGACGCTGCAAATACGGGCTGGCAAACGTGTTATCAGCAACCGCAAGCAAAGTGCGATCTTTCGCCAGTGCCGCAACCGCTCCAAGGTCAACGATCTTGAGAAGCGGGTTCGAGGGTGTCTCGACCCAGATCATGCGTGTGTTTGGGCGTAATGACCGTGCAATCGATGCAGCGTCGGACATGTCGACGAAGCTGAATTCAAGGCCGGCTGATCTCTTTCGCACTCCTTCGAATAACCGGAACGTGCCCCCATAGAGATCGTCGCTAGCAATCACATGATCGCCAGAATCGAGCAAATCCAAGGTCGTCGCCATGGCAGCGAGGCCCGAAGCAAAGGCAAAGCCGTGAGTCCCGCGTTCGAGATCAGCCACGCATCGCTCATAAGCGAACCTGGTTGGATTTTGAGAACGGGAATATTCGAACCCTTGGTGAACGCCTGGACTCTGCTGAACGTACGTCGACGTAGCGTAGATTGGCGTCATGATAGCGCCGGTCGAGGGGTCAGGTGTCTGGCCGGCGTGGATGGCGCGTGTTCCGAAGCGATGAGGCATGAAAAATATCGGTGAAGGCTACTGTAGTTTCCGTCGCAAGTGGCTCAACAAATCGGAGCGAGTGATCAAGCCTAAGAAAACATCGGCATCCGTAACCAGAGCGACAAGTCCGCGATTAAGGATATCGTAGACAGCCTCGATGCCCGCTTCGCACGAGATCGTTTCGAGACGGCTTGTCATGGCGCGTCGCACTGCGGAGTGAAACTTGCCCGGATCGCCATGAACCGCGACGAGCAAATCCGATTCATCCAATACGCCCACACAACGGCCTTGCTCAACGACAGGCACCTGTGAAACGTCCGCCATTCGCATACGCTGGAATGCAGTCAGCAGTGTATCGTGGGGCGCCACCGTGATCACTGCGCCTTCTTCGTAGCGGCGCGCGATAAGCTCCCGGAGTGTACCAGTCGATGGACGTTCGAGATACCCCTGATCCAGCATCCAATAATCGTTGTACATCTTAGATAAATATTTCGATCCGGTGTCGCAAGCGAACGTCACTACGCGTTTCGGCGATGTCTGCTCAGCGCAGTAACGAAGCCCCGCAGCTAACAATGTTCCAGAGGACGGGCCTGCGAAGATGCCGGTCCGCTTCAAGAGATTGCGCGCCATTAGGAAACTTTCGGCATCACTGATGCTATACGCCGCCCGGATGCGCGACAAATCTGCGATATCAGGTACGCAACTGCCCCCGATTCCTTCAACGGCATAATTGCCGGAGGGCACATGCGTGCCGGTACGCACGTATTCAGCGATTGACGAACCGATCGGATCCGCAAGTACCATTTCCGTATCCGGCTGAACGCGCGCGAAAAAACGACTAAGACCGGCCATCGTTCCACCAGAACCAATCCCGCATACAACTGCATCCACCCGGTGATCCATTTGATGCCAGAGTTCGGGCCCCGTGGTCACTTCGTGCGCCAACGGATTCGCCGGGTTGCCAAACTGGTTTATGTGGTAACAGCGGGGAGTCTCCGTTGCAATTCGCGCCGCCATGTCCTGGTAATACGCGGGATCTCCAGGACCGACATCTGAGCGCGTCAGTCGGATATCCGCACCCAACGCCTTCGCGTGTGCAATTTTTTCCGGAGACATCTTGTCGGGAATCACCAGAATGAGGCGATACCCCTTGACGGCGGCAACCAGCGCCAGTCCGATGCCCGTGTTCCCTGCCGTTGCCTCGATAATCGTGTCGCCTGGAGTCAGTACGCCATTTTGTTCGGCTGCTTCGATCATAGCGACGGCCATCCGGTCCTTGATCGATCCGCCGGGATTCTGCGATTCGAGTTTTAGATAAACCTCACACACCCCCGTATCAAATCCGGTCAATTGAACCAACGGCGTGTTACCGATCAGATTGAGGGTGGGCGGCGTCACCTGTGCGGTCGCGTTAAATGTTTGCATTTCCATCAGCGTGCAGTGGGCCTTACTTGCTATCTATAAGGATACGGTGAAGACGATTATCGAGCCGTTTCGCATCAAAAGCGTCGAACCGCTTCGCCGAACCACCTCGCGTGAACGTGAATTGCTTCTTGACGAGGCAGGCTACAACCTATTCCTGCTCCGGGCCCGCGACATTCTCCTCGATCTGCTTACGGATTCAGGAACCAGCGCCATGTCTACCGAGCAATGGGCGGCGCTGATGCGCGGCGATGAATCGTACGCTGGCAGCGATAGCTTCTATCGCCTACAAGACGCAGTTCAATCGCTCACGGGCTTCCGCCATATCATTCCTACCCATCAGGGACGTGCTGCCGAGCGCATCTTGTTTGGCATTACGTGCCGTCCCGGCGCCACAGTTCCGAACAACACTCATTTCGACACCACACGCGCGAATATCGAATATTACGGAGCGCGGGCGGTAGATTTGCCGGTCGCGGTTGACACGCAGGCAGTCCTTCCCTTCAAAGGAAACCTTGACATGGAAGCGCTCGAACGCCTGATTGAAACCGAAGGTGCAGGTAACATTCCGCTGATCATGATCACGGTTACCAACAATTCGGGTGGCGGCCAGCCAGTCTCGATCGCGAACATGGAGCAAGTACGCGCGATCGCTTCGCGCCACGGTATTCCGTTCTATCTCGATGCGTGCCGCTTCGCCGAGAACGCTTGGTTTATCAAGCAGCGCGAACCCGGATACGAGGCATGGACTCCGAAACAGATTGCGAAGAAGATGTTCTCCCTTGCCGATGGATGTACTTTTTCGGCCAAAAAGGACGCCTTTGCTAATATCGGTGGGTTTTTATGCACAAACGACGACCGTCTGGCCGAGCAAGAGAAAGATCTGCTGACGCTGACGGAAGGCTTCCCAACTTACGGTGGCCTTGCGGGCCGCGATCTGGACGCAATGGCGGTGGGGCTCGAAGAGGTGCTACAGCCTGAGTATCTCGAATACCGGATCGCGTCGACCGCCTACCTGGGCCGCCACATTGCAGACCGCGGTGTCCCGATTGTCGAGCCGCCCGGCGGCCACGCCATTTACATCGATGCAGGACGTATGCTGCCACACATCCCACGCCAGCAATTTCCCGGACAATCTCTGGCAGTCGAGCTGTATCGACATGCCAGCGTCCGCTCCGTCGAAATCGGATCCGTGATGTTCGGGGACAATGCTCGCCACGAATTGCTTCGTCTGGCGATCCCACGGCGGGTTTATACACAAAGCCACATCGATTATCTGGTTGAGGCCATCCTCGAAATCAATGAGCGCCGGCAACAATTACGTGGATTCGAGATCGTATCCGAACCGAAATACCTCCGCCATTTCAAAGCGAAGTTCCGGCCCATCTGCGGAACCTCTATTTAGAAACGACATCAGGAGGCGGCGGAATGTTGCGATTTTTGAGCCACTCGATGCTTATATTATGGGACGCCTTATCCTGCGGAATCTCTCGGAGATCAGGCATGAAAATTTGGACCCCGGCCTGCGGAGTCATGCGGGTATAGCCGTTGACAAGCTGTTCCTGATAGTGAGCGAGGTCGATATCGAACCAAGGGTCCTTCGAAATGTCAATCATAATTAGATCTACGTGGTGCATCGTCAACTTGCCGAAGTCGATCGTGCCGTCACGGAGACGTATAAAATTCCGCCATTGCTCGACACGCTCTACATCACTCTGGGCATTCCCGTAAATCTCTTCCAGGTCAGGGTTGACGATATGCACCTTCGTCAACTGTCCACGGATATGCGGCGGGGGTAAAAGCTTTTGCGTATCGAAGAAGATATCGTTCTCTGAAACTTCAATGCCCGGAATGTCCTGTGAGGGGAAGAGGTCAGAGATGGTGATCTGAAGACCACCAAGCAGAGCCTTAAAAGGAATTTTCAGGACGTTCAATTTCGTTAGGTGTAGATGAATACGGTTACCGGGCGCAGCGGCCACGGTACCGGTCAATTCGATGGGTAGTGGGACAATCTTGCGCAGTGTAGCGTGCAGCTTTATCTGATCTCCGTTGCCGGATACAGTAATGTTCTTCAGCGGCGACTTCGGCATTCCACCAGAATTGAGAAAGTTGCTGATATCGCCGATATTGGCACGGAGAACTCCGGTTTTGATGTCGAGAAAGAAAGACTCGGGATCATCGAACGACGGGTTGACGCCACGGTGAGCGGGGGCCAATTGCCCGCGAAGCCAACGGACGTAGACCCGGAAACTCGGGCCTTTTCGCAGCATCAGATTATGCGCGTAGACGTTCGTCGGAGCCGCGTCGGAGGATGTCCCTGTTCCAGGTGTCGCAGGTGATGTGCCCGATGGCCCAGGGGGCGCTGATGACGATTCGGGGGCCCGCTTTGCGATTCTAAAATGCCAGGCGAGCAATGCCAGTACCAGGATGACGAGGAGGGAGCAGATGAGAAGAGTCAGACGAACGCGCATCACTAGACCGTGAGTCCATCACCTCCTTCTGAATGGCGCCATAGAGCGACTCCGCCAAGTAGCCCGTCTTCATTCGGCACGCGCGTAACGTTCTTTGGGAGAGCGATATCAACCTTGTGAGCATTACCGCCACCTATGTAGAGGTGATCATAATTAAAGAGCGCCTCCAGTCGACTGATCGCTTTCTCCAGCAACTTATTCCAGCGCTTTCGACCGTATTTCTTGAGCCCGCGTATGCCGAGGAAGTCCTCATAAGTCCTGTTTTTGAGCCAAGGATGATGCGCTAGCTCGAGGCCCGGTACCAGATAGCCATTCGTAAACAGAGAGGAGCCGAACCCTGTGCCCAATGTGATCACCAGTTCAACGCCCTTTCCTCGAATAGCACCGAACCCTTGCACGGCCGCGTCGTTTGCAACCCGCACTGGCTTTTTCCAACGTCTCGCGAGAATCTTTTGTAAGTCGAATCCAATCCACTTCGGATGAAGATTGTGCGCAGTTAGAGTAGCCCCGCGCTTCACTACACCGGGGAACCCGACCGATACGCGGTCGAATTTTCCAAGTCTATTCACAACTGCGTCCATCACCCGCAGCATTGCTTCGGGAGTAGCAGGGTTCGGAGTCGGCTCACGTTCCCTCTCACTGATAGGCTTTCCAGCGACATCGAGCAACATGCCTTTTATGCCCGTTCCGCCGATATCTATAGCTGCAGTTGTAAGGTTTTGCTGTCGCTGAATCATATCGCCACTTTACCCCCTGACCGGCGAAAAGCGTCCATCGTTAAGGTCAGGTAATCAGATCTTCGCCTGGTGTTCCCATCTCTGCATCCCGTTAGTGGCGAATTTTCGAATGCATCGGGCACTTTTTTCCTGGGCCGTTTCCATTGGAACCAATCTAGTCTCCTGTCTCGTCTATTGGGGGAGCGCTAACGCGAAGCTGTTGGCGCCTATGTAGCGCGCATAAGATGACGCGACCCAAAAACAGTGAACTCAAATTCTTCGGAGGAGTTAGAAAAAGGATGAGCCGCCAACTTCTTTCCTTTTACATCAGCGCACTGGCAATCACCGGGGTGGGAGTGCTCGGAAGTGCCTTGATTCCCCGGGCGCACGCAAACGGCCGCGACAAGATGACGGTCGTGAATGTGAATGAGCGGATAAGCGCCAATAACAAGGTACTGGATCCTGGTACCTATGTCTGCAAGCTCGACTCTCGAGCAGCCTTGGATTTCTTACTCTCGGACTCACATCGACACCTCACCTGGCGACCACGGGATCGGCGCAGCTTGCCAACTTCAGCCAACAATTTCACGACATATTAACGAGTCTATCCTCGGCCAAGTTCAAACTACGCAACTAAACTCCTCGGCTATCGTGCATGTAGGCGTTGATGAGTGGACATTGAGCCGCGCTGTCGGGCACCTGCCGTATACTGCCTTGCCCGGCCATATCGGCAACTTCGCAATCGCCGCGAATAGAGACACATTCTTAAGGGATTCAATTTTTGAATCGAATTAGCTTGCAATCGGCGGGCGGAACTTACATATATGAAGTAACTTCAACTTAGATCGTGAAGCCATCGGACCTAAGTGTTGTTCAGCCTCAAGGACCAATAAACTTCTTACGGTGATCAGTGCTATGCCCTTATCACTCAGGTTACGCACCGAGCGGTGCGTTGTGCAATCAAGGTTAGTCGAAGGGCTTGAAGAACCCGAAAGATCCGCCCGGCAGCAGAATTAGGCACTTCGCATCTGTGACGCGCACGTTGTTATACTGCCGGATGGCGTCCCATTGGGAGGTCGTCTAATGGTAAGACTGCAGACTCTGGATCTGCGTATCGGGGTTCGAGTCCCTGCCTCCCAGCCATAGGTTCCGGCTTCTCTCATCCCCCAACTTAGAATCGAGGTGTGGCACACTGCTGTACGCTCATCCCAGGCGACGGAATCGGCCCCGAGGTCGCTGAGGCCACGCTTCGTGCCGTTCACGCAACGGGGGTCGATATTTGCTGGCGCCGGGCAGAACTCAATGAGGCCATTATTCTTGAAGCAGGCAAAACGCTTCCTGAATACGTGGTCGATTCCCTGAACGAAACACGCGTAGGGCTGAAAGGCCCTGTAACCACACCGATTGCGGAAGGCTTTCACAGCGTGAATGTCGCCTTGCGAAAGGCGCTCGACCTCTTTGCCAACGTGCGGCCGGTCAGGACGCTCCCCGGAATCAAAACGCGTTTCCAAGACGTACAGATCGACATGATCATTTTCCGCGAGAACACCGAAGACCTCTATTCGGGTCTGGAGCACGAGATTGTGAAAGACGTCGTCACCAGCCTCAAAGTGATCACCCGGAGCGCCTCCGAGCGGATTGCGCAATACGCGTTTAGGTACGCGCGAAAGAATCGGCGGAAGCAGGTAACCGCAATCCATAAAGCCAATATCATGAAGCTGGCCGACGGTCTCTTCCTACGCTGCGCCCGCGAGGTGTCGAAGCAGTATCCGGAGATTCAGTACAAAGAACTGATTGTGGATAACGCGTCGATGCAGCTCGTACTTCGGCCGGAAACATTCGATATTTTGTTGCTACCCAATCTCTATGGCGATATCGTTTCCGACCTCGCTGCCGGGCTTGTCGGCGGAATCGGTATCGTGCCAGGAGCAAACATGGGCGAAAGCCATGCCGTATTTGAGGCCGTGCATGGCAGCGCGCCCGATATTGCCGGCCAGGGGAAAGCGAACCCCACGGCCCTGATGCTGTCGGCCGTCATGCTGCTCATTCACCTAGGCGAGGCAGAGCCCGCGCAGAAACTGCAAGATGCAGTGGAAAGTGTTTATCGCGAAGGCAAGCATCTAACCGGGGACGTAGGCGGCACAGCCTCCACGCAGGAGTTCACGGACGCGGTAATCAAGACGCTTCAGCGAAACTAGCCTGAAGCCCTTTCTTCCCCAAAAATTCGATCAGATCCACGATGCGGTTCGAATATCCCCATTCGTTGTCATACCAAGACACTACTTTCGCGAGATTACCATCAAGAACCTTCGTCAGCTCGGCATCGACAATGGAGCTGTTAGGGTTGTGCAGTAGATCGCTCGAGACAACCGGATCTTCCGTATACGCAAGAATGCCTTTAAGTGGACCTTCAGCCGCTTCCTTTAGCGCCGCATTAACCGATTCCGTCGTTGTGTCTTTCTTCAGGACGGCAACGAAGTCAACCACCGACACGTCAGGTGTTGGCACGCGCATCGAATAACCGTCCAGCTTGCCGCGTAGTTCCGGAACCACCAGGCCTATCGCTTTGGCTGCGCCAGTAGTGGTTGGAATCATGTTGACCGCAGCTGCGCGGGCGCGACGAAGATCCTTGTGCGGAAAGTCGAGCACGGTTTGATCGTTCGTATAGCTATGAATCGTCGTCATGGAGCCTTTTTCAATGCCGAACGACTCATTCAATACCTTCACCAGCGGCGCCAAGCAGTTTGTCGTGCATGAAGCGTTCGAAATGATGTCGTGCTTAGCGGGATCGTACATGTCATCGTTCACGCCCAAGACGATCGTGACGTCCTCATTTTTGGCGGGGGCTGAAATGATCACTTTTTTGACCGATCCGTGCAAGTGCTTTCTGGCATCGTTCGCGTCAGTAAAACGGCCCGTGGATTCCACAACGATTTCCACGCCAAGGCTGGACCAGTCGATTTCGGCCGGATCTTTAATCGCAAAAATCTTAATCTTCTTATCGCCCACATGGATATGCTCTCCGTGGGCCTGGATCTCTTCCTCAAGGTGACCGAGAATCGAATCGTACTTGAATAGGTGAGCTAATGTCTTTGTATCCGTGAGGTCATTGGCAGCAACGAACTCGATATCAGGATTGTGAAGTCCTGCGCGCACAACATTTCTCCCGATCCGGCCGAAGCCGTTAACACCTACTTTGATTGGCATACAGTTTTATATTACTGACGCGGCAGAAAATGACCTCAGACGAACCAAATTACAGGAATGAATACAGGGATTTTGGAACGCCCATTAACGCGCGGGTGGTAAAGGGGGAGAAGTTGTGCCGCCAATATTGGCGTAGGACTCCTGGATCTTCACCACTTTGCCTTCATTGAAGGTGATAAAAGTCACCTTTCCCGGAGGCTCTCCGTAGATCCAGTCTTCCAGTTCATCGCCGTCTTTATTGGTCTCGCGGCTCTTGTTGTGCGGCTTTCCTAGGGCCAGCAGCACCTGGTCTCGATCCATCCCCTCTATGGCGCGCTGCTCTTTGATCGCCTTTTTCACGGGCTCCGGCAGTTTATCCATGTATTGTTCGGTAGCCGAATGCTTTTCAAAATCGAAAATCGGTAAAAGCATCTGCCGGATATCCGCAGAGTTTAAAGGCGGGATGCTACCGGGGAATACGAGCGCAATGTGGGAACCGTTTGCTGGCGGCCCGTTCTGGTTCCGGCTCACGGGCGAAGTGTTCCCCCCCATTCCAACCTGGACATGGTCATACCAATGCCCTGATTTCGTGCCTCCGTTGATCTCGAGCAGAATCTTGTTCGATTCAATGACGACACGAGTGATCTGGATTTCATCACCGAGCCGCGCCGCTGGTCCACCCTCTCGGAGCGCGTTGTCCCACGAGTTCTTATCGTAGTTTCCATCGCTGTGGAAAACGAGCGCTTTCTTCGATCGCGGTAGCAAAATCTTGGACTTTGCAAATTCCGCCGTCAAACCTCGTTCGATCTCCATTCGCTCGTCAAAGCTTAACTTATCTGCCCGCAAATCCCGGCACAAGCCGAGCGAGAAAACCGTAATCAAAAGTGCGGTCAGAGCGGTTCGTCCAGGATTTGAGCGATAAGTGCGGGCTGCGGTACGATGGGCGCCCGCGCCAATGCAAAAAACAGAGCTATAACAAACATCGTTGCCAGAAGACCGCCTTCGGGTCCATAATCTCCGCCACTCCAGAGAGATGTCAGATCCCATCGGTAAAAATACCTCGTCACCTCGATTGTAAGCCCGCTCAGGTTGACACCGAACAACGGCAGCACGGTGTTCCAGCCGTAATGCAATCCTATCGGAAGCCATAAATCATGACTGCGCAGAAATGCGTATCCGAGCAGGATGCCCCACAAGATGGTGTTGAGCACTCCCAGCTGTGTGATGTTGGGGTTTGCGCTGTGTGCCAGTCCGAAGATAACGCCGACGGGTAATACCGTGGCGTAGGGACCGAGTTTCTCAACCAGCAGTTGGAACGCGTATCCGCGGAACATCATCTCTTCCCCGGCTGCTCCAAACAGTAGTGCCGCTAAATAAAAGAGCAGGCTTGACCAAGCGAACGTGGCATTTTCGCGAGTAACAAGGTGTCCGGTACCCGCAAGCAAAGGAGCTGTCAGCATGAGCGCGGCAGCCCCTCCTCCAAATCCTAAGCCGATCAGAAAATTGCGTCCCGAGCCCTGTCGCCCCCCCAATCCTATGTCGCTGAGCGGGCGGCGATCAAAAATCCGCATGGTCAACAGATTGGCAAACAGCCCCGTACCGAGCAGCCCGATCGTGCCCGCCACCACAGTTCCGAAAACCACCAGCAAAAGAGGCGTGAGTAATCGCAAGCCTATAAAAACGGTAGCGACGAAGAACGCAACGCGAAGGACTATGCCCATTCGAGTTTCTGGCGTTGCGGCGGGCGGATTGGAAATTCGAGGCGATGGGCCCATAGTGAATGCGCTTTACGGAGGTGGTAGAGGCCCCAATCTGCTGGTACTATGCGTTCCAGCTCCAATTTGGACGCCTAGTTTCATCCTAAAACCGTGTCTTACTGGAAGAAGACGCTCATTTCCGGGCGACTTGCGTCCGATGAGAATTATATGCAAGAACGGCGAATAGATTCCAGGCTGCTATGTGCGGAACTGGTCGAATTGATCTGGGCTGATCAGGATGGGCGTCAACGCCGGCGAATTGCGAATCTGGAAGACATCTCGCACTGCGGCGCATGCGTGCAGGTCGAGAGTGCGATGTCGTGCGGCACGCCTGTTTCGATCCGTTACGGCGACGGCCGGCTAAGCGGCACCGTTCGTTATTGCCTGTATCAGGGTATAGGCTACTTCCTGGGTATCGAATTTGATCCGGACTGCCGTTGGTCGCGCAAAGATTTCCGGCCCCGCCATTTACTCGATCTGCAGCAACTTGTCAAAACCTCGGGAAGCCGCGCGCGTTCGAAGGGCGAACCGCAAGAGCAGATGCCGCGTCTTCACCAGGTTTAGTCCGAATCAGCCCAATCGGGGTTGCCGAAGTAAAATCCATAAAGCCGCCTGCGCCGCACTCAGCTCGGCGTAAGATGTATCTGCCTCGGGCATTGCATGGGCGACAGCAAGCAACCACTTCCCGCGACCGGCGTCTATGCAGCCCTTGCCACGCCTCGAAGATCCAGCTCCCTCGAAGGCGATGCAGCCGCGCTGCTCGAGTACTTGGATGCCATCGTTCGTACCGGCGTAGATGGGTTGGCTCTATTTGGCGCGACGGGAGAATTCGTCCACTTCGATGTAGGTGAGCGCATGCGATTGCTTACGTTCGCCGTGCGCCGTAGCCGCGTACCAGTTCTGGTGAACGTTTCGCATTCAACGCTCATGGGCGCAGTTGATCTGGCAGAACACGCGGTTGAAGTTGGCGCGGCCGGAGTTTTGCTGATGCCACCCTATTTTTACACGTATGAGGACGGTCAGCTGGCCCGTTTCTATGAAGACTTTGTGCGCCTTCTGGGCGGTAAAATTTCTCTATATATTTACAACCTGCCGTCCTTCACTAATCGGATTTCCAGACAACTCGCTGAGGCGTTGCTCAGCTCAGGTGCCTTCGCGGGCATCAAGGATTCAAGTGGGGACTGGCCAATGTTTGAAACTCTGAATGCCCTCCAGGCGAAGCGGCCATTCCAGCTCCTTATCGGCAATGAGACTTTGTATCTTCAGGCGCGCATTGCCGGCGCGCACGGCATTATCTCCGGAGTTGCGGCGGCTGTCCCGGAACTTCTCGTCGCTATAGATGAGGCATTTCGGAATGCCAAGCTCGAACGTGCCGAGCATCTGAACGTCCGATTGCAACAGTTTGTTGGTCGGTTAGACAAGATTCCAACAATCGTCGCGATCAAGCAAACGGCTACCGAGCGTGGATGGAAACACGAGCAGTTTGCTGTGCCATTGGATGAACAAACAACAGCGCTCTTGAACATCTTTCGGCAGTGGCTTCGCAGCTGGTTACCAGCTGTTCTTTCGGAGTGCAGCCATAAAGGCACCTGACAACGTGCAATAGTGCTGAAATTGAACTAGGAACATTGTGAAATCAGAACTGTCACCTGCGGAGCGGAGCCGCGAGGAATGTGATTCCCCGCATATGAGCCCTGAAGCATTCCGGCAAGCAGCTTATCAGCACGCCGATTGGATCTCGCACTATTTCGAGCACGTCCGCGATTTTCGAGTCACCACTCAGGCACGTCCTACAGAATTAACGGCCAGCCTCCCCAAAGTGGCGCCTGAACGAGGTGAGCCAATTGAGAGGATTTTTCAGGACTTCGAATCATCGATCTTCCCCGCACTCACGCTTTGGAATCACCCGCGCTTCTTTGCCTGGTTTTCCGTTTCGTCTACTCCTCCATCCATACTCGCCGAGTTTCTGACCGCAACTCTGAATGTGAACGGGATGTTGTGGAAGTCCGCGCCGGCTGCAACCGAGCTTGAGCACGTGACATTGAGCTGGTTGCGACAGTGGCTTGCACTCGACCAAACATTCTTCGGCGTTATCTATGACACTGCCTCCGTCGGGGTGATGCAAGCCATTGCCGCGGCGCGCGAATGGATCGACCCATCGTGCCATCTGAAAGGCATGCGTCGAGATCTGACGGTGTACGTATCCGATCATACGCACTCGTCCTCCGAAAAGGCGGCAATTCTCCTAGGCTTCGGTCAGGAAAACGTCCGCAAGATTCCGGTTGATTCTGAATTCCGCATGCGTGCCGGCCTGCTCAATAAAGCGATTGAAGCCGATAGCGCGGCCGGGAAGCGGCCCTGCTGCATTGTTGCCTCTGTTGGTTCCACATCGACCACAGCCATCGATCCCATCCCGGCCATTGCGGAGATTGCAGAGCGCTACAACGTCTGGCTACATGTAGATGCTGCTTACGGCGGATCTGCCGCAGTTGTACCGGAGATGCGGCATATTCTCAACGGAGTGCAGCGCGCCCATTCGTTGATTCTGAATCCTCACAAATGGCTGTATGTTTCAATC